>JBJFHG010000065.1:0-190175 GCA_051893455.1 Bacillus sp. (in: firmicutes) | reverse complement strand
TACGTAGGAATCGGATTTGCTATAATAGGGGGAGATTATTGTATGTTAAAGAGATAGTACATACGTTTAAGGGGCGACAGCAATGAGAGAGAAGTATCGGGATGTCCAAGGGAACACTGTCGAATTCACTGACAAGCCTAATTCTTTTCAGCAACCAGCCACACATGTACTGGTCCTCGTCCACTCTTCAGAAGGGTGGATTATGACACGTCACCGGGTTCGGGGTCTGGAATTTCCTGGGGGTAAGCAGGAGCTGGGGGAGACGCTGGAAGAGACAGCTATCCGTGAGGTCTATGAAGAGACAGGAGCTGTAATCGATCAACCGATTTATATTGGCCAGTATAAAGTCGGCGAGGGGGATGGGGTATTCATCAAGAATGTTTATTTTGCCAAGGCAGCAGATAGACAGATGAAGGATAGCTATATGGAAACAGATGGCCCATGCCTTCTGCCGAATCTTCCTGCTTGTTTCCTAGATGAAGAATTCAGTTACATCATGCAGGACAAAACGGTTCCGATTTGTTTGTCACTGATTCGGAAACGAAAACTGATAGAGACATCTTGAAACTTTCCGATCCATAACTATGTTTTTTTTTGCACACAAGGAAATCCTTCACAAAATATGTGAAGGATTTCCTTGTTTAACGGATCAACTTGCGTTCAAGCCATTCCACAACCTGATACATGATCGTGGCGAAAATGGCGATCAGAAGCAAAGACATTAAGACTAGTGTGAAATTGAACACCTGGAATCCATATATTATCAAGTACCCTAGACCTTTTGCGGAGACCAAGAATTCACCGACAATGACGCCGACCCAGGAAAGCCCTACATTCACTTTCAGAGTGGAAATGATGGTCGGCATGGAAGCGGGTAGGATGGCTTCTTTGAAGGATTGGAACTTAGTAGCCCCAAATGTCTGCAGTACCTTCAAGTAATTGGGGTCGACCTCTTTGAAAGATGTATAGACGACGATGGTTGTAATAATGACAGAGATGATGGCCCCCATTGTGACGATGGAAGTGAAACCGGGACCGAGCGCTACAATCAGTATCGGGCCGAGTGCAACTTTCGGCATGGCATTGAGGATCACCAAATACGGATCCAGCACTTTTGACAAAAAAGGTGACCACCATAACAGGGCAGCCAGCAAAGTACCGCAAAGGGTGCCGAATATGAAACCGAGCACGGTTTCAAATAGTGTGACGCCAACATTTACATACAGAGTCCCATCTAACACTTTTTCCGTAAACAGCTGAACTATTTGAAAGGGAGAACTGAAGATCAACGGATCAATCCATGCGAATCGGCTGGCGATTTCCCATAAAGAGAAGAAAAGAGCAAAAATGATGATCTGATACAGCCTGACGAATCTTCTTTCTTTGCGTAGTCCTTTTTGGTAATCCAGATGCAACAATGCCAAGTTAATATCATCCTTCATTTTTCTCAAGCTCCTTCCATATAGATTGGAACAGGGAAGAGTATAAAGGGTGATTCCTGGCGTTAAAGGGCGATCGATTCCTTAATTCCTCCGGAACGGCAAATATCTCGTTCAGCCGCCCTGGCTTGGCGGCAAATAGGAAAATGCGGTCACTCATGGCTATGGCTTCCCCGATGTCGTGAGTGACAAGGACAGCGGTCTTGCCGTATTGCTTTAAGGTTTCGGAGACCAAATCCTCAAGCTTCAGTTTAGTGACATAATCCAGGGCTGAAAATGGTTCGTCAAGCAACAATATTTTCGGATCAGTCGCAAGCGTGCGAACAAGGGCGACACGTTGGCGCATGCCTCCGGATAATTCAACAGGATGTTTCTCCTCGACGGCTTCAAGGCCCATTTCGGAAAGCAGCTTTAATGCCTTTATCTCAAGGTTAGGGTTGTTGGAATTTTGTAGGGTCAAACCGAGGAGGATATTTTCCTTAATGGTCTTCCAAGGGAATAAATAATCTTGCTGAAGCATGTAACCGATATCTTTTTGTTCGGCCTCCAGCATATCAACCCCTGCCAGAGATAGCTGTCCTGCGGTTGGCTTGATCAAGCCTGCAATGATGGATAATAATGTTGTTTTACCGCAGCCGCTCGGCCCCAAAAAAGATACGAACTCACCTTCTGCTATATCAAGGGAGATATCTTTAATGGCCATTGTCGGCTGTTTTTCACTCAAGTAGACATGATGTATATCTTTTAGTGAAAGGAAGCCCATTACTTGCTTCCCCCTTAATCTTTCGCGGCTTTTTCGGCGAACTTCTTGTTCACCAGCGTGTCGTATTTTACATCTTCCGGCAGTTCCCCGGCTTCTTTCATGATGGCTTTCAGGTTCTCCCATTCCTCTTCTTCGAGAAGGGGATCAGTAGCAAAAGATTGTTGAGATTTATAACGGTCCACAACTGTTTTAATCAATTCCGGATCTGTATCTTTAAAATGGGGCTGAATGACTTTTGCCGTTGCAGCAGCACTGTTTTCTTCCACCCATTTTTGGGCCTTGTAGATGGCGCGGGTGAATTTTTCCGCTGTTTCTGCTTCATTCTTTAAATAACTGGCTTTTGCCATAAAAGTCGTATAAGGCACCTTTCCTGATTCTGTTCCGAAAGATGCTACAATGTAGCCTTTCCCTTCCTGCTCGAAGATACTGGCTTGGGGCTCAAATAATTGGACAAAGTCACCGGTTCCGGATGCGTAGGCATTAGCGATATTGGCAAAATCAACATTCTGGATTAACTGTAAATCCTGTTGGGGATCAATTTGATGCTGCTTCAAAACAAATTCACCAACCATCTGCGGCATTCCCCCTTTGCGTTGTCCAAGGAATTCGCTGTCTTTGAGCAAATCCCATGAAAATGAATCGATTTTTTCCCTTGAAACAAGAAATGTGCCATCGGTTTGTGTTAATTGGGCAAAATTTATGACAGGATCCCTTGATCCTTGGGCATGCACATAAATCGATGTTTCCGAGCCGACCAGCGCAATATCGGCCCCATCTGAGAGTAGCGCTGTCATCGTCTTATCCCCGCCCCACGTTGTCGTCAGCTCAACATCAAGCCCTTCTTCTTTAAAAAAGCCTTTTTCTAAGGCAACGTATTGGGGGGCATAAAATATAGAACGGGTCACTTCTGCCACCTTCACTTTTGTTGTATCCTGTTCCCCGCAACCGGCAATGAGGAGCATGAAGGATGCTATCAGCCCCGTACAGGCGAACCGTATTCTTTTTCTCATGAAAGTCGATCCTCCTCAAAAGGTGTAATTATGACATTAAAGGTTTAACATATCGTATGAAAGAGAAAAAAATGTGTGAGTGCCTAAACATCGCATTCAGAATCAAAGATAGGAGTAATGATTTATGCATCAGTCGGATGGGAAAATCATATCATGCATACCATACCCGAGTGCTCATCCTGAAATTAGGCTGTTTACAGTCACTTATCTCTCTGATGGCCTGAAGGTAAAGGGATTATTGGCCGTGCCGGAATTCGGGGACAGGGAGGACGGATTCCTATATTTACGCGGAGGCATCAAAAGTGTCGGGAAAGTAAGACCAGGGAGGATCATTCAATTCGCTTCACACGGGTTTGTCGTGTTTGCCCCTCATTATCGAGGAAATTCGGGAGGGGAAGGCAGGGAGGATTTTGCTGGGGAGGATCGCAATGATGCGTTAGCGGCATTGAAGGTACTGATGAATTTAGGGTACGTAAAGAAACTGCACGTGTTCGGTTTTTCCAGGGGCGGCATTATGGCCCTTTGGGCAGCGCTCGGACCGGAAAAAATCACTTCACTTGTCACTTGGGGAGGTGTATCGGATATGGTCAGGACCTATCGCGAACGGGTAGATTTGAGAAGGATGATGAAGCGAGTCATCGGCGGGTCACCGGATTCATCCCCTGAGTTGTATGCAAAGCGCAATCCTATTGGGGATTTAGACCATATTCATTGTCCTGTTCTGATTATCCACGGCTGCCGGGACCAAAATGTATCAGTGGAACACGCGTTGTTATTGGAAGAGAAATTGAAAGAACATGGCAAACAGGTGGAGACCTGGTATTTTCCGCAGTACACACATTATTTCCCGCCAACTACAAACAGGGCAACAGTCGAAAGGTTAACTAGTTGGATGAAAGCGCAAAGCAGTATGATAGAATAGAGGAATAAAGAAACGACAGAAAAGGGGGATTTCAATGGGAATGCCTATGGAATTGAATACGATGATTGTGACAAAAGGGAAGGAAGAGAGACTCGACAGCAATGATTTTACGTTGGCCAAACAGGGGTACCGACTTTATCCGCTTCATGTGCCGTTAAGTGTGCAAAAAACTATCGGAGGGGAAACGAGCGGAATAGGGATCATTAAGAAATTGACATGGGAAAATGACCAGACAATCATTACATATGAACTCACTTCTTTGTACTCGGTAAACTGACCATAATGAGCGCTGCATCCATCGGAGAAGGTTTCAGAAATGGGAGCGCTTCCTTTTTGAAAATTATTTTCAAGCAGAAAAAGAGAACTCCTCCATCGGAAGGGTTCTCTTTTAATAAAATATTATTGAATCGGACCGCCCAATTCTTTGATTTCATATGATACATCTTCGAATTTTTTGAAGTTCTCACGGAACTTGGATGCCAATTCTCTTGCTTTCTCATAGTAGGCGTCTTGATCAGCCCATGTTTGGTTCGGGAACAAGACATCATCAGGTACTCCTGGCACATGCTGAGGAATATCCAAGCCGAAGATGTCATCCTTGACTGTGTCGACTGTGTTCAAATCCCCTTCAAGAGCCGCTTGTACCATAGCTCTCGTGTAAGCAAGTTTCATGCGGCTGCCTACACCATATTCTCCGCCTGTCCATCCGGTGTTGACGAGAAATACATTGGCATTGTGCTCATCAATCTTTTCACCGAGCATTTCTGCATATACGGTAGCTGGAAGCGGAAGGAACGGTGAGCCGAAGCAGGTAGAGAAAGTGGCTTGAGGTGATGTGATGCCACGCTCGGTACCAGCTAATTTGCTCGTATAACCGCTTAGGAAATGGTACATGGCCTGCTCTTTGGTTAATTTACTGATTGGAGGCAATACCCCGAATGCATCCGCAGTCAAGAAAATGATCGTATTAGGGTGACCGGCAATACTCGGTAAGACGATGTTGCTGATTGCCTGAATCGGATAGGCAGCCCGTGTATTCTCTGTCAGGCATTTATCGCCATAATCAGGGATTCTTGTTTCATCATCCAACACGACATTTTCCAGTACAGAGCCGAAGCGGATGGCATCAAAGATTTGCGGTTCTTTCTCGCGGGTCAGGTCAATACATTTTGCATAGCATCCGCCCTCGATGTTGAACACGCCATTCGGAGACCAGCCATGCTCGTCATCACCGATCAGTTTACGGTTTGGATCAGCGGATAACGTTGTTTTGCCTGTTCCGGATAAGCCAAAGAATAACGCTACATCACCTTCTTTGCCGACATTGGCAGAACAATGCATGGATAGAATGTTTTGTTCCGGCAGCAGGTAGTTCATGACGGAAAAGATGGATTTTTTCATTTCTCCGGCATATTCCGTACCGCCGATCAGAATGGTTTTGTGTTCAAATGAAATGATGATGAATGTTTCGGACTTCGTCCCATCAACTTCTGGATCCGCTTTGAAATTCGGAGCGGAAATGACTGTAAACTGCGGTTCATGGTCCATAAGCTCTTCCTCTGTAGGCCGGATGAATAATTGATGAGCGAACAGATTATGCCAGGCATATTCATTGATTACCTGGATCGGCAACTGATATTTCTTATCTGCCCCTGCATAACCGTTGAAGACGAACACTTCATCTTGTTCATGCAGATAGGATGTCACTTTACTATATAGAGACAGGAATTTCTCTTCCGAAATTGGTTCGTTCACGGAACCCCAGTCGATTTTATCCTTGGATGATTCTTCTTCTACAATATATTTATCTTTAGGGGACCGGCCGGTATATTTACCTGTCTCGGCCCTGACTGCACCTGTGGAAGACAGGATGCCCTCCTTACGTTCCAATACTTTTTCGACGAGTTGGGGTACAGACAATTGCAAAGATATATTTTGGCCAGCCATCAACTTTTGTAGCTCATTTGAAATCCCTAATGTATTCATATATGAGATACCTTCCTTTGTTAGTAATTGAAATTTTAAAAAATTTAGTTCAATACGATAAATAGTATAACACATTGACGCAAATAATCTATACTAATCTGAGTGGAAATTGTAAAAAATGACGAAAATGAGTCGCGTCCACAATAATATACATAGAAGTTCCTGTCTTACAATCATCTTATCAGAAAATATAGATAAAAGTATGAGATGCTTATGAAGTTTTTCCTCTGCCTTTGGGGCATAATAACCGATAGCATTGCAAGTTTTCATGCCTAATTGTTGACAAAGATTCGGGATATGTTATCATTCATAATTGAACGGATTTCTCTTATCCTGAGTGGTCGAGGGACACAGGCCCTATGAAACCCGGCAACCAGCTGTTCGAAAGGACAATCGTCCAACAACAGCAAAGGTGCTAACCTGTTGCAAGGATATGGTCCTTGGACGATAAGAGCGAAAGGCTGATGTATACAAACAAGTATCCTTTCCTCACTTATTAGGAAAGGTTTTTTTTATGCTTACAAAACTTCTTGAGAGCCAAATCGAATCTCAGTACAAAGGGAAATGAATTCCGTCAACAATAAAGGGGAAGATGAATAGTATGTATGGGTTTTCAGTCTATTCATGACAGCCTCTGCTAACTTTGAGGAGGGTAAATCGATGTCAAAGAAACGTCGTCTATTTACGTCGGAATCAGTGACAGAAGGTCACCCGGACAAGATCTGTGACCAGATTTCCGACAGCATACTAGATGCAATCCTTGCGAATGATGCAAATGCCAGGGTTGCATGCGAAACTTCCGTGACCACTGGATTGGTGCTTGTGGCAGGGGAGATTACAACGAGCACCTACGTGGATATTCCGAAAATCGTTCGTGAAACGGTTAAAGGCATCGGCTACACACGTGCCAAATACGGTTTTGATGCTGAGACGTGCGCGGTGTTGACTTCCATAGATGAGCAGTCAGCAGATATAGCTGCCGGAGTCAACCAGGCCTTGGAAGCCAGGGAAGGTCAGATGTCAGAAGAAGAGCTGGATGCAATAGGTGCCGGTGATCAAGGATTAATGTTCGGATATGCATGTAATGAAACAAAAGAACTTATGCCTCTTCCGATTTCTTTATCCCACAAGCTTGCTAAGCGATTGACGGATGTACGCAAGGAAGGCATTCTTTCTTACCTGCGCCCGGATGGAAAGACGCAAGTAACAGTGGAATACGATGAGAATAACAAACCGGTGCGGGTGGATACGATCGTCATTTCTACGCAGCACAATCCGGAAGTGAAAACGGAGAAAATCCAACAGGATATCAAAGCAAATGTCATTAATCCAGTCGTTCCGAGTGAATTGATTGATGAAGAGACTAAATACTTCATCAATCCGACCGGCCGTTTTGTGATCGGAGGACCACAGGGTGATGCCGGACTGACTGGCCGTAAAATCATTGTCGACACATACGGTGGTTATGCTCGTCACGGCGGCGGCGCGTTCTCCGGAAAGGATCCTACAAAAGTTGACCGTTCCGCGGCTTATGCAGCCCGTTATGTTGCCAAAAATATCGTGGCGGCAGGCCTTGCGGACAAAGCTGAAGTGCAGTTGGCATACGCAATTGGTGTTGCTAAACCGGTGAGTATCGCCATTGATACGTTCGGAACAGGCATTGTGGAGGAAGAAGTTCTTGTGGATTTGGTTGCTAAGCACTTTGATCTTCGTCCGGCAGGCATCATTAAAATGCTCGACTTACGCAGACCAATCTATAAACAAACGGCCGCTTACGGGCATTTTGGCCGCGCGGATATCGACCTTCCATGGGAACGTACAGATAAAGCGGAACTACTTAAGGCCGAAGCCTTGAAACAGTAAGGAAAGCAAGAGTAAGTCATAATAAAAAGGTTGGGTTAAGCAAGTAAAACCCAACCTTTTTTTACTGAGTACTTCCTTATTGCCACTGAAAGAACCTGCTAAAGTTTCAGCTTTAAACCTTCGTGCGTTGCTTTGAAACCTAGCCGCTCATAAAACCTTAAAGTTTCCGTTCTTTTTTTATCAGTTGTAAGTTGTACTAAATGACAATTGCGCTCTTTTGCTCGGTGGATGGCCCATTCAATAAGCCCGGTGCCTACGCCTTTGCCTCTTACAGAAGCTGAGGTTCTCACTCCTTCTATAGTAGCCCTCCAGCCGCCCTGATGGGTTATATAAGGTGTAAAAGTAATTTGTAAAACGCCCATCACTTCATTGCCGACGCATGCCACGACTAACTCATTGTTAGGGTCGGTTACGATGGCCTCAAATGCTTTTGTGTAGCTGTCAGGCAGTGGATGCTCATAGCGCTCACGCTTGCTGCCCAAAACATCATCGGCAAGCATTTCGACAATACGCTCCAAATCTTGTTCAGCAGCTATTTTAAACCTTATGTTTGTCTCCAATAAAATCCCCCTCTTATTAAGCCTCTATTAGATTTATATGACGGTTAGGGCACTCATTCCATACTGACCAAGTTACTTTGGTGAAAACAGTTTGGGAAGGGAAAGGTGCTGCCGATTTATATCATGACTGAATCGATTTATAGTATTGGGCTTTTTCGGCATATTCCCGGCTGATCCGCTGCATATCCCGGATATCTTCTTCATTTAGTTCCCTGACAACTTTGGCAGGTCTTCCGAAGGCGAGTGTGTTCGGTGGGATGATTTTTCCTTGTGGCACAAGACTTCCTGCACCGATGAAGGCTCCTGCACCGATTTCTGCCCCATCCAGTATAATGGAGCCCATGCCAATCAGGGCGGCTTTCTTTACATGGCAGCTATGGAGGATGACATTGTGGCCGATCGTCACGTCATCTTCTAGTATAAGGGGGTTGCCTGGGCTTTGGTGCAGGGTGGAATTATCCTGGATATTGACCCGGTCCCCAATTAGGGTCGGTGCTACATCTCCGCGGATGACCGTGTTGAACCAGATGCTGGATTGTTCCCCGACTTTCACATCACCGGTGATGACGGCATTTTCCGAAATATATACGGATGGATGAATCTCAGGTTTCTTGTCATGATATGGATAGAAAATCATCGGTACATCTCCTTTTGTACAAAACTTCAATTTTTAGTATTCTATAAGTAGTTTATCTATAAATCATCACATCGTACAACTTCGGGGCAAGCAAGCTGCCGGATTATGAAAAAATGAAGGAATCATCAGACTTTACAATATGAATAAATGGAACCAAAAAATGATGGTCAGTCATAATGGAGGGAAACAATATGTATAAATGGGATGCCGAAGGTAATGCAAAAGCAGTAATAGTCATTGTGCATGGAGCGATGGAACATCAAGAGCGTTATCAATGGTTGATCAATATGTGGCGTTCCGCTGGCTGTCATGTCATAATGGGGGACCTGCCGGGGCAAGGACTGCAAACACGCTCGAATAGAGGCCATATTGAATCATTTGACGAATATTTGGCGGAAGTTGAAAAATGGGTAGTGGAAGCCTATGATTATCATCTTCCTATATTCCTGTTCGGGCATAGCCTTGGCGGGTTGATCTGTATCCGCCTTCTGCAGGAGATGGAACTCGATGTTGCCGGCCTGATACTGTCATCACCTTGCCTGGGACTGGCATCCTATCCTCACAGGGCTATGCATGCAGCCACTGCTGTCTTGAATGTGGCTTACCCAAGCTTCAAGACAACAACGGGGATTAAAATCCACATGGTCACACGCAATGAGCAAATCCGTCAGTCAACAAACAGTGATTCAATGTTTATCACAAAAGTCTCTGTCCGGTGGTACAGAGAAACGCTTGCGGCAATCAAGGAAGCATTCGATAATATTCCTGAGCTCAGCAATGTGCCGTTGTTGGTCATGCAGGCCGGGGATGATCAAGTAGTCAATAAGCAGGCAGTGAAAGAATGGTTCAATTATACTTTCAACCACGAAAAAGCATACAAAGAATGGACTGGCCTTTATCATGAGCTGTTCAATGAACCGGAAAAAGAGAATGTTTTTTATTATGCACATGGTTTTGTCGAGAACACACTGCGGAACTTAGGCTACATCGTACAATAAGAAGGAGGGACTATTGTTGGGGATTCCCCGTACGCCAATTGGATTGATGAATAAAGTCTATCGAGAGGTGTTCCCTGTAGTGCAGGAGAAACTGCATGAATGGAAACAGGAAGCCAAAAAAATACCGGATCCGGAACTGAGGATGCAGGCCATTAGCAGTATAGAGCAAAAAGAGTTCCACTGTGAGGGTGGCTCGATCCTCACCATCCTTGCCGAAGAGAAGAAAAATGAGGCCATTTCGTTCGTCGTTGCCTACCAGACCATCAGTGATTACCTGGATAATTTGTGTGACCGGAGTACATCGATGGATGACAAAGATTTTGCTGCCTTACATGAATCGATGGTACACTCTCTCAGTTTGTGTTCAGAAGAGACGAATTATTACCGTTACAGACTAGAACAGGATGACGGCGGTTATTTAAATAAATTGGTAGAGACCTGCCAACAATTTTGGGCAGGAGTGGATAACTACACTTTGATCGAGCCACACCTAAAAGAACTTTGCTCTTATTATGTTGATCTGCAAGTACATAAACATGTTGTCCATGATGAAAGGGAAGAACGCCTGAACCGGTGGTTTGCTGCTCATAAAAGCAGGCTTCCTGAAATGGCTTGGTATGAGTTCTCTGCCTGTTCGGGATCGACTTTGGGGATATTTTGCCTAGTCTCCTATGCATTGCGGGATGACTTCAACGAAACGGATGCCGATAGAATCCGCAACGGGTATTTTCCGTATATCCAAGGTCTTCATATACTGTTAGATTACTTTATTGACCAGGAAGAAGACATGGCGGAAGGGGACTTGAACTTCTGCAGCTATTACGATAGCAATGAACAGATGTTCAAAAGAATGGCCCATTTCGTGTCCGAGGCTGAATCATATTTGAATCAACTCCCCCACAAAGGATTCCATCTTCTCATCCATAGAGGCTTATTGGGCCTGTACCTATCCGATAAAAAAGTGGAAGAAAATCGGGAAACCAAAAGTCTTGCCTGGGAAATGGTGAAACTTGGCGGACCCCAATCTCGTTTTTTCTACAGAAATGCGAAGCTGTACCGGTTTGTGAAGCGCCTCTTGCCCCGTAAGTATGCTTTGGCAACCCACGGGAAAAATTAACGGGCAGCTTAAGGTGTATAAAAAAGGATGTTTTCGCAAATTTTGTTGCTATGAAGAAGTAGGCTCCAGGTTGCCCGCTGTTCCCGCAGGAGTCTCGCACCTTCAGCTCCTAATCAACTGGTTTTCATTACCGAACTTATGTAAAAAGAACAATTTTGTAGAAAACAGCCATAAAAAACATCCCCTTGGCTTTTGAGAGGGGATGTTTTTTAGTTTATATGGTTTCCGCTTCTTTAGAATGCACCTTTTGCATAAATTCATTTACATCAGCCGGTACTTTCCTGTCTAGTTTCGACACAATATAAACAGACAGGAACCCAACTGGAACTGTGATGATGCCGGGAATCTTGAATTGCAGGAATTCTGGTAGAGTGCCTGGAAGGAAAATCATATACATGGAGACAGAAAGTCCTATTAAGAGACCTGCAATCGCCCCCTTCTCTGTCATCCCTCTCCACCAAATACCGAGGATGAATATTGGTGTGAATGTACTTGCAGCCACGGTAAAGGCGAGAGCGACCAAATGCCCGATGGAGGCTTCTTTGACCAACAGACCCAATCCTCCATATAGGATGCCGAGCAGGACAATCGAAACCTTTCCGGCAATGACCCGTTCTTTCTGGCTAATGCTTTTCCGCAGGAAAGTTGCATAAATATCATGGGCCAATGCACCGGAGCTTGCAATAAACAGACCGGAGAGATTTGAAAAGATTGCAGCAAAGGCTCCGGCAATTACCAGTCCCAATAGCCAATCGCCGCCAAGTGCTTGCGCAGTAGAAGGAATGACCATGTTATTGCCACCTGAAACCAAATCCTTCATTACCTGGGCGCTTACATTTCCTTCAATAAAAAGCGCTCTGCCGACTACTCCTAAGTAAACTGCAAATAGAAAGAATACGCTGGCTATGCCTATTGCCATAAGGGCTGATTTCCTGGCGGCTTTAGCGCTTGGATTTGTGTAAAAGCGCAATAGGATATGGGGCAGGCCGATTGTCCCCAGCGCCAAGCCTATAGTCATGCTTATCGTTTGCCAAAAAGTTGGAAAATAGAAGCCGGTCCCCGTCCATGCTTCTCCATCGAAGGCCAGATCTTTCCCATCCAATGCATACGGGGCTGTTTGGGGGATGATACCGGTGAATGAATTAATGGCCGCCAAAATTTTATCATAATGCAGACCGCTGAATATGGCTACAGCGACCATCAGTATGAAGGCTCCAAGACGAATCCAAAGCTCTAATGCCTGGTTGATGGTGGTTCCTTTCATTCCTCCAATTCCTACATAGAAAATCATGACCACGCATGTGAAAATGATACCGAATTCATAGGAAGTGCCGAAAAACATGCTGAGTATTTGCGCAGCGCCCAGCAGTTGAGGGGCAGCGTAAAATCCCGAAATCGCTAAAACCACAGCAACAGCCGCCAATCGTGCTCTTTTGCTATGAAAGCGATAGGCAAGAAAATCAGCTACGGTAAAAGCGCCAAACCGACGAAGGGGTCCTGCCACGAATATGGCCAATAAAGTTAACCCGATCGAAAAACAAAATGCATAATAGGCGCCATCGTAACCTAATTGGAAAGTCAGGCCGGCTATGCCAAGAAAGGTGGCGGCACTTAAATAATCACCTCCAATGGCTGATCCATTTGTGAACCAACCGAAACTTCGGCCGCCGACAAAATAATCAGAAGCTGTCGTGTTTCGCTTCGTCAGGTAGGTGATGTAGACGATCGTCGCCATCAAAAGTATGGTCATCAGCATTTTTGGTTCCAGAAGAGTTTGCATCATCCCATTTTCCTCCTGCCTGCAGAAGCTTCCTCATTATCATCCCTTTGTAATCTTTTTTCGTACAGGCTTGTGTGTATGTACGCAATCATGAAGGCCATAGCCATTGCGACAATGCTTGTGATGAACCAAGTGACGGTCATTCCTCCCCAAAGCGGGGCAAAAGCGAAGTCAGGGGCAAACCAATTGATGATAGGTATGAAAAAGATGAACAGAAAATAAAAAATGGTCAGCTTGGACCCTGTCCGGAATTCATCCTTCATAATTTTCGAAGTGGAAGAATCCAATGGCGGTAAATCTTTCACATCAATTGTACCAGCCTTAACATAATCATAATCCTTGTAATCAGCACCCAATGCAGCCTCATCTCCTCTATACTTTGATTATATTTATTGTAAATGACACAAAGATGATACACCTTACAAAATATTGTCAGAAAAATACAAAAATTTACTGTCTTATCCGTACATTTGGGTTACTATAAAGTCATACACGTCAAATATGGTATAAGGGTGAGTGAGAATGCTCCATATTCATATTCAGGTATCTGACAGTGCTGAAAGCCAGAAAATAGCAGAATGGCTTACGGAGATTATTCCAAGCCATTCATTTATAATAGGTAGATTGAAAGCGGATACAACCGTTTGTTTTTGGGAAGTGGATAAGCTTTTTGATTGGGTGATCATAAGGCGAATCCAAAAACGTCACAGTAAAATGTTGATTATTCCTGTCATATCTCACCCGCTTGCTTATTCGTCGGTTTTGGCAATGGATATGAAATTGCCTTCTCTGCTCATCAAACCAATTCAACGGAGTCCATTTATTCGTATAGGAAGGAAAATCAGAGACTGCCATCTGAAAAAAAAGCAATCCTGGCTGACCTATCGAATGTTGTATGAGCAACTTTCTGGGAGAGACCCCGCCATTCCGTGCCATGCATTCTATCGTCGGTTGGTAAGGGGGGAAATCTGTTCGGAACAGGAGCTGTATGAAGCCAGCTCGTTTCTTCAAGAAGAAGAGATTCCGAACACAGTCATTTTCATTCAGGGCTTCTGCTTTCAGCGGCCAACGGGGGAAGAAGCGGAGATGGACCCAGGCTATATTATAAAAAAAGTGTTTCAAGAGAAGCTCTTGGTTATTACAGGGACCATACATTTTCTTTCATTTACAAACCATTTGCTGATAACGATACATGTTCCTCAAAGATACCGTTGCATGAAGAAATGGAAAGAAGGCCATTCGTTATTGCATGAATGTGTCCAGCTATTATCCCGAGATTATGGGATAAAAACATACATAGGGGTCGGCGATGTCCATCATGAACCTCTTTTTCTGCATATCTCCTATAGAGAAGCAAGAAAAGCAAGAAGATTACCTACTTGTGGGCACTTACAGGTCAGGTATTATGTCGATTTGCCTAAAAACAGATATATAGAGAAAATTATCGATTATATTGAACAGCATAGCCACGAGCAAATGAATGCGAAGGCTGCTGCTGAACAGTTCAATTTCAGTTCTGCCTATTTCAGCAGACTATTCAATAAGGAAACAGGCAAAAGTTTTGTGGAGTATGTTATGTTCATACGGATACGCAAATCTTTGGTTTATTTAAGAAGAACGGAGTATACCATAGAGGAAATTTCGGACTTGGCCGGTTTTAATACACCGAATTATTACAGCAGCACATTCAGGAAATATGTAGGCCTGACGCCAAGTGAATATAGGGCTACAAAAGAAATTACTTTCTAAAAACGAAAAAGAGATAAGCTAGTAGCTTATCTCTTCTCTATGGCGATGATGAAAGGCGGAGCGTTCACCTGATTGATGAACCCGTATTGGAGAACATGAGCACGCTCCTGTGGCAAATTCTCTGCATATTCGAGGATAAGGTTTTTCTCTTTGGCACCTTCGGGATGACCGTGATAGACAACGAGGACGATAATACCTTCCGGCTCCATCCGATCAAGAATCTGTTCGATTGCTGTGATGGTCGTATCCGCCACCGTGACAATACTTTTGTCTCCGCCTGGAAGATATCCAAGATTAAAGACTGCCGCCGTCAGCTTTTTGTTGGATTCGGGAACCAGTTCAGCTACTCTGCTATGGCTAGCCTGGAAAAGTGTGACAAGATGCTCCGCATGATGTTCTTTCAGTCTGTCTGAAGCTGCGGTTATCGCCTGTTCTTGAATGTCGAATCCGTACACATGGCCGGACTCGCCGACCAGGCCTGTCAGGAACAATGTATCGTGCCCGTTCCCGACTGTGGCATCAATGGCGATATCGCCCTCGTTGATTGCTTTTTTAAGCAGCAAGCGTGCGAATGGCAGGATTCGATCAAGCTTCAACTTCGACTCCTCCAACCGTTTTGTAGTATTTACCCTGCCAGCTGCCCCGGCGTTTCATTTCGGCGTCGATGGCGTTTAACACTTCCCATTTGTTGACACTCCACATAGGCCCAATCATCAGATCGATAGGACCGTCTCCGGTGATACGGTGCACTATCATTTCAGGAGGAATGATTTCCAGCTGGTCACAGACTAGGCTGACATATTCCTCGAATGAAAGAAATTGAAGCAAGCCTTTTTCGTACTGTTTTACCATAGGTGTCCCTTTCAACAGATGAAGAAGGTGAATTTTAATGCCTTGCACATCAAGCTTTGCGACTTCTCTTGCCGTTTCCATCATCATCTCCGGTGTTTCCAGTGGGAGCCCGTTAATGATGTGGGTGCAGATGCGGATATTATGCTTCCGCAATTTCTCCACCCCTTGCACATAGGTAGAGTAATCATGGGCACGGTTGATGATGTTTGCGGTTTTCTCATGGACAGTCTGAAGTCCGAGTTCCACCCAAAGGTACGTGCGTTCGTTTAATTCAGCCAAGTACTCTACGACATCATCTGGGAGGCAGTCGGGACGGGTTGCGATGGACATGCCCACTACGCCCTCCTGTTTCAATGCTTTCTCGAATTTTTCGCGCAGGACTTCTACCGGAGCATGGGTATTCGTATAGGCTTGGAAATAAGCCATGTATTTTCCATCAGGCCATTTTTGATGCATGCGCTCCTTTACTTCACGGAATTGCTTATCTATATCATCTGCCCGGTTACCGGCAAAATCCCCTGAGCCGGCAGCGCTGCAGAAAGTACAGCCTCCGTGGGCAACAGTGCCGTCCCGGTTCGGACAATCGAAGCCTCCATCAATGGCAACCTTGAAAATTTTATGTCCAAACTCTTTTCTGAAGTGGTAGTTTAACGTGTGGTATCTTTTATCATCACTTGCATATGGAAATGGGTTATTCTGATTCAAGTCAGAAGCCTCCTTTTTATGAAATTCAGCATAAAAGACATTGTATCATGAAAATGAATGCTATCGCCAATATGCTTTTCTTATTAAAACTGGTTATTATTGATTGAAATAGAAATGTATCAGCCGTCATACACTAATCAGGAAGTCCCAACTTTATTGGAGGTAATCGAGTATATGGCGACCAGACAATCGATTGATCATTTTCTGACAAACTGCCACGAGGCATTAACATTCGCCCGTGATCAATATAATGAGGCATCGAGGCAGGAGCATTTTAATGAAGAAGAGTATACCCAATGCCAACAGATGCTTGAAAGCGCCCATGCCGATTTGGAGCAGCTGATGAACAGCTCGAATGGCCAGCAAAGGGAACAGCTGTACCGAATGAGGGCACAATTGGAAGAAATGCAGCATAATATGATTGTTTTAAGACATTGATTCATAATCGACAATGAGCAGGGACCAGCAGTGCATTTAAAAAGATGCACTGCTTTATATTTTTTTCAGGAGGTTTAGGTCCCAATCATATATAATGGAAGTAACGATAAGATTTTGTGAAAGGGAGGAGATTGGCAATGAATAATCATGAAATAGACTTTAAGCTGTACGGGGATGATATGCAGTTCGTCGAAGTCGAGTTGGATCCGCAGGAAACGGTTGTAGCCGAGGCCGGCAGTTTAATGATGATGGAAGACGGCATTGAAATGGAAACGATTTTCGGTGATGGTTCATCGAAAGGAAGCGGGTTGATGGGTAAATTGTTCTCTGCCGGTAAACGTGTACTGACAGGAGAAAGCCTCTTCATGACAACATTCACGAATACAGGTATCGGGAAAAAGCATGTATCGTTTGCCTCTCCATATCCGGGGAAAATTATCCCGATGGACTTGAGTGAATATGATAACAAAATTATTTGCCAGAAGGACGCATTTTTGGCGGCTGCCAAAGGAGTGAATGTCGGGATTGAATTCCAGCGCAAAATCGGTGCAGGTTTCTTCGGTGGCGAAGGCTTTATTATGCAGAAGCTGGAAGGAGACGGGTTATCTTTCATCCATGCCGGTGGGACAATCGTCAAAAAGGAACTGGCGCCTGGAGAAATATTGAGGGTAGATACCGGATGCCTTGTGGCCATGACAGGTTCAGTGGACTATAATATTGAAACAGTAAAAGGGATTAAGACAGCGCTCTTCGGCGGGGAAGGCCTATTTTTTGCAACATTGAGAGGGCCGGGAACTGTGTGGATTCAGTCATTGCCGTTCAGCCGCCTGGCAAGCAGGGTATTTGCGGCAGCTCCGGGAAAAGGAGGCTCCAAGGATGAAGGAAGCGTTGCGGGAGGACTTTTCGATCTGCTGGGAGGAGACAGAAATTCCTGAAAATAAGGGGACAATCGGCCGGATCTTTGCATAAACTGGCGCAAAGATGAATATACTGATGGTTACTTGCTTTTTTCATAAAAATTGACTAAAATAACAGATAACCTTATAAAAGAGGGCAATGAAAAGGAGCAGTAGCTTCGAAGACCACTTATAGAGAGCTGGCGGATGGTGAAAGCCAGTGTGGAAATCAGGTGAACTCGCCTTAGAGCCGCAAGTGCGAAGGCTAGTAGTGCTTGCCGTCTGATCGCGTTACAGATCATTAAGCGGGGCGTGTTTTTAGCGTCAACTAGGGTGGTACCGCGGGATGATTACATAAATGGCAATCCTCTCGTCCCTTTCAGGGATGAGGGGATTTTTTTGCATTTATAAAGGAAGACACTGTCTAAATTAGGAGGAAAGAGTATGAGTTTTAACCATAGGGAAATAGAGAAGAAATGGCAAGACTATTGGGAAAGCCATAAAACCTTCAAAACAGGTGAAGACAAAGAGAAAAACAAATTCTATGCATTGGATATGTTCCCTTACCCTTCAGGGGCGGGATTGCACGTCGGGCATCCGGAAGGTTATACGGCAACAGATATCCTTTCCCGCCTGAAGCGTATGCAGGGATACAACGTGCTACATCCGATGGGTTGGGATGCCTTCGGTCTTCCCGCAGAACAGTATGCCCTTGATACAGGGAATGATCCTGCTGAATTCACGAAAAAGAATGTGGATACATTCCGTCGCCAAATTAAGGAATTGGGCTTTTCATACGATTGGGATCGCGAAATCAATACGACAGATCCGAATTATTATAAATGGACACAATGGATTTTCACTAAGCTGTATGAAAAAGGATTGGCCTATGTAGATGAGGTGGCAGTGAACTGGTGCCCGGCACTTGGTACAGTACTTGCCAATGAAGAAGTCGTCGATGGTGTCAGTGAGCGTGGCGGCCATCCGGTGGAGCGTCGTCCGATGAGACAATGGGTATTGAAAATTACGGCATATGCAGACCGTCTGATCGAGGATTTGGATGAACTTGACTGGCCGGAAAGCATTAAAGATATGCAGCGTAACTGGATTGGCCGTTCTGAAGGGGCAGAAGTCCGGTTTGCCATCGAAGGTACTGATGAGACATTCGAAGTATTCACTACACGTCCTGATACGTTATTCGGAGCGACATATGCTGTTTTGGCGCCGGAACATAGTCTTGTAGAGAAAATCACATCCCCTGAGCAAAGGCAAGCGGTCAATGAGTATATCCAAAAGGTGAAAAGTAAGTCAGATCTGGAAAGAACGGACTTGGCAAAAGAGAAAACAGGGGTGTTCACTGGTGCTTATGCGATCAACCCTGCCAACAATGAAAAAATGCCGATCTGGATCGCAGATTATGTATTGATGAGCTATGGATCAGGAGCCATCATGGCAGTACCGGCCCATGATGAGCGTGACTATGAGTTTGCAAAGGTTTTCGGGTTGCCGATTAAGGAAGTTGTCGCCGGCGGAAATGTTGAAGAAGAAGCTTACACGGGCGACGGCACACATGTTAATTCCAGCTTCCTGGACGGATTAGGAAAAGAAGAAGCCATTTCGAAAATGATTGAGTGGCTTGAAGAAAAAGGCATCGGAACGAAAAAAGTGACGTATCGCCTGCGTGACTGGTTATTCAGCCGTCAGCGTTACTGGGGTGAGCCAATCCCGGTTATCCATTGGGAAGATGGCACAAGTACAACTGTGCCTGTTGACCAATTGCCGCTGACCCTTCCGAAAACATCCGAGATCCGACCTTCCGGCACAGGGGAATCACCACTTGCGAATATTGAAGAATGGGTCAATGTTGTAGATGAAAACGGACGCAAGGGACGCCGCGAAACAAACACTATGCCGCAATGGGCAGGTAGCTGCTGGTATTTCCTTCGTTTTATCGATCCGGATAATGACGAAGCAATCGCAGATCCTGAAAAACTGAAAGAATGGCTACCTGTCGATATGTATATAGGGGGAGCTGAGCATGCTGTTCTTCATTTGCTGTATGCGCGCTTCTGGCATAAATTCCTTTATGACATCGGTGTCGTTCCGACAAAAGAGCCGTTCCAACGTTTGTATAACCAAGGGATGATTCTGGGCGAAAACAACGAGAAAATGAGTAAATCAAAAGGGAATGTCGTCAATCCTGATGACATCATCGAGAGCCACGGGGCAGATACACTCCGTTTGTATGAAATGTTCATGGGACCTCTTGATGCTTCCATTGCATGGTCCACAAATGGACTGGACGGTTCCCGCCGCTTCCTTGACCGCATCTGGCGTCTATTGGTGACGGAAGAAGGCAAGATCACTGAAAAGCTTACAGATAGCGATAATAGCGGAAAGCTTGAAAAAGTATACCATCAGACAGTGAAAAAAGTGACAGAAGACTATGAGGGCCTTCGCTTCAACACAGCTATTTCCCAATTGATGGTGTTTATCAATGAAGCATACAAAGCCGAAGAATTACCGCGTCCTTATATCGAAGGATTCGTGAAAATGCTGGCTCCTATATGCCCGCATATCGCCGAAGAACTTTGGAGCAAGTTGGGCCACACTGATACGATTGCTTATGCGGCATGGCCAGCATATGATGAAGCAAAACTGGTCGATGATGAAGTGGAAATCGTCGTGCAAATCAATGGGAAAGTCAAAGCGAAAATGCTGGTTCCTGCTGATGCGTCCCGTGAGAAAATGGAAGAAATCGCACTGGGCTCCGATTTGATCAAAGAACAGATCGAAGGGAAAACGGTCCGTAAGGTGATTGCCGTACCTGGCAAATTGGTGAACATCGTTGCCAATTAACAATTGATTTTCCTCATATACAAAAATGATGGCGACCGCTGGAAAGCGGTCGTTTTCTTATGGAGATTAAATGATTGGGGAAAACGATAGTTTTATTTATAATGGTGATAACCATTTATACGGTAGCAAGAAAATGAACAATCAAAGGGGAAACAATATGTTCCAATTAGCGCCAGCCATGATCGAAAAAGTCGGAATAATTGTAATTGTTGCATTCTTAATCTCCAAGATGAAGCCATTCCGTCAAATTGTTCAGGAGGAGCATACAAATATAGAAAAGGTAAAGTTGATTGTCCTATTCGGGGCGTTCGGTGTAATCAGCAACTATACAGCAATTGAAGTGAACCATAATGACTTCAGCAATGGCAACTGGCTGACTTGGCTGGATGATGAGAGCGCATTGGCTAATACAAGGGTCATGGGAATAGTGATCGGTGGATTAATGGGAGGGCCGGCCGTTGGTTTTGGCGCCGGTTTGATCGCTGGGATGCACAGATACACACTTGGGGGCTTTACGGCTTTATCCTGCGGAGTTTCTACCGTGCTTGCCGGTTGCGTGGCAGGGTATCTGGGTCACATTAGAAAGAAGAAAGGTAAACAGATTACCCCCTCATTCGCAGTCGCAGTGGGCATGACGCTGGAAGCGGTTCAGATGTTGATCATCCTTCTTGTTGCCCGTCCGTTTGAGTGGGCTTGGGAACTGGTGCAATTCATCAGTTTGCCGATGATTTTCATCAATGGATTAGGTACGTTGCTTTTTATGTTCATATTGTCCGCGATTAAACGTGAACAGGAGAGTGCCAGGGCGAACCAGACGAATTTAGCCTTCCATATAGCGGAATTGACGTTGCCCTATTTCCGCCAAGGCCTGAATGAATGTTCCAGCAGAGAAATTGCGAATATTATCCTTGATTTGACTGAGGCGGATGCTGTTGCCATCACAGATGAGAATTCGGTCCTTGCCCATGTCGGTGCCGGATCGGATCATCATGTTACGGCAGATAAACCGGTCACAGGATTAACGGGAAAGGTATTGGCTAGTGGTAGGATCGCAGTTGCCAAATCGAAGCGCGACATATACTGTCCGCATGACAATTGTCCTCTGGAAGCGGCGGTTGTGCTGCCGCTAAAGGTGAAGAAAGAAACCGTCGGGACATTGAAGATGTATTATACGAACCCAAGAAAACTGGATAGAGTGCAAAGGGAGTTGGCAGAAGGGCTTGCCGGGCTCTTTTCCATTCAGGTGGAGTTGGCGGAAGCCGAACATCAGGCGAGACTAAGGAAAGATGCAGAAATCAAGGCCTTACATGCCCAGATTCACCCTCATTTCCTGTTCAACAGTATGAATACCATCTCCGCGCTATGCCGGACAGATCCCGAGAAGGCGCGATCGCTGCTCTTGGAACTCAGCTCCTTCTTTAGAGGCAATTTGAAGGGCGCCCGACAAAGGGTAGTGCCGCTCAGAGATGAACTTGATAATGTCCGGGCTTACCTGTCGATCGTCCAGACACGTTTTCCGGGGAAATACAATGTCCATTTCAATGTGGACGCAGGGCTCAAGGAATTAGAGATTCCACCGTTCACACTGCAGCCAATTGTGGAAAATGCTATCCATTATGGCTTTCCTGGGAGTAAGGACAAAGGCAATATCTGGATCAGAATTCACTCTAAGGACGGCAGTCTCCTGATTGTTGTGGAAGACGATGGAGTCGGCATGCCGGAAGAAAGAAGGGAAACTTTAGGGGAACAGGAAGTAGAATCTCTAAAAGGAAGTGGCACGGCATTATTTAATATCCGGGAGCGTTTGAAGGGAATTTATCATGGGGAAGCAAGCATGACAATCTGGAGCGAAAAGAATAAAGGAACGGTAGTCAGCATGATGATTCCGTGCAGAGACAAAGGGGCTGACACAGTAAATGTTAAAAGTGTATATAGTGGATGATGAAATGTTCGCCAGAGACGAACTGAAATATTTATTGAATAGAAGCCGGCAGGTAGAAGTGATCGGCGAAAATGATTGTATAGAAGATGCATTGGGTGAGATTGCTTCAACTAAGCCAGATCTTGTTTTTCTCGATATCGAATTGGCGGACGAAAGCGGGCTTCAATTGGCGAGGGATCTTGAACAGCTCGAATCCCCCCCGGCGGTTGTATTTGCCACTGCTTACGATGAATACGCATTGAGCGCTTTTGATTTTAATGCCGTCGATTATATCCTCAAGCCATTTGATGAAGATCGAATCCTTAAGACATTGGATAAAATAAAAAGCATCCAAAAAATCGGGAAGACAAAAAGACAGGAGCCTGTATTTCAACAAGGAGATATTCATAAAAAACTGGCCATCTGTGTAGATGAGCGGATTATTTTGCTTCCATATGAAGATATCTGTTATGTGGAATCGCATGAAGGGAAAACCGTCATAAAGACAAATCAAAGCCTTCATAAGGTCAATGAGACATTGGCCTATTGGGAGAAAAGACTGCCGGGCGGCCCGTTTGCCAGGGTGCATCGGAGCTTTATCGTCAATATGGAACAGATTGCAGAAATCGAACCGTGGTTCAATTCGACATATAATCTGATTTTGCAGGATGGTTCAAAAGTCCCTGTCAGCCGGACTTATGGAAAGAAACTAAAACAGTTGGTAGGTTTCTGATATTGTCTTTTAGCCAACCATTTTTGCATTTCATCGCATGAATTTTGTGTTTCATCGTGAAAATAACTGTAAGTGAATTTCATGGATTACAATACGGATAGTATGTAGCAAGAAGGGGGAACACAAAGAAATGAATGCGATTACAATAGTGGTTGGGTCTATTTGTATACTTTTAATTGCTTATCGATTATACGGAACATTCATGGCCGCCAAGGTCCTGAAACTAGATGATAGTAAGCCGACGCCAGCGGAAAAGCTGGAAGACGGACAAGATTATGTTCCGACCAACAAATGGGTTGTGTTCGGACATCATTTTGCAGCGATAGCGGCAGCGGGTCCATTGGTCGGTCCAATCTTAGCTGCTCAATTCGGGTACTTGCCAGGATTGATCTGGCTTCTTGTCGGAGCGGTGATCGGTGGAGCGGTACATGACATGGTGGTCCTGTTCGCTTCTATGCGCCGTGACGGGAAATCGCTATCCGAGGTGGCAAAAGAGGAACTCGGTCCGGTTGCCGGTTTCTGTACCGGTTTGGCGATGCTATTCATCATCACCATTACAATGGCAGGATTATCACTTGTCGTACTGGGTGCTCTTGAAAGGAACCCATGGGGTACATTTGCTGTAGGTATTACCATCCCAATCGCTATGGGAGTCGGTTTGTACCATAAGAAAACAGGAAACCTGAAAGTTGCGACCACGGTTGGTTTCTTACTGATTATGCTGGCCATTTTCTTTGGACCAAACATTCAGGGGACGTGGTTTGGGGATTTATTGACGCTTGAAAAAAGTACTTTAGCTATTATTCTGCCGATTTATGCTTTTTTTGCGGCAGCTTTGCCGGTATGGCTCCTATTGGCGCCGCGAGATTATTTAAGCACATTTATGAAAATTGGTGTTTTTGCCGCTTTGATCATCGGGGTATTTATTGTTAACCCGACGGTCGAGTTTCCGGCATTCACTGAATTCATCAATGGCGGCGGGCCGGTTGTAGCTGGTCCGGTCTGGCCTTTCATCTCCATTACAATCGCTTGCGGAGCCATCTCCGGATTCCATGCTTTCGTCGGTTCCGGAACAACTCCGAAAATGGTCAATCGCTGGAGTGATATTAAAGGTGTTGCTTTCGGAGCGATGCTAGTGGAATGTCTGGTTGCCATAATGGCTTTGATTGCCGCCATTTCATTGCAACCTGGGGATTATTTCGCCATCAACTCGTCACCTGAGAAGTTTGAGACACTTGGAATGGAAACGGTGCATCTTGACCGGTTGAGCGAAGATATCGGGATGGACTTGGAAGGCCGAACAGGCGGAGCCGTCACGCTGGCTGTTGGGATGACGGAAATTTTTACGAATGTTCCATTCTTCAGTAATATGGCGTCCTATTTCTATCAGTTCGTCATTCTGTTCGAGGCGGTATTCATACTGACCGCGATTGATTCAGGTACCCGTGTCGCCAGGTACTTGATTCAGGACTTCTTCGGAGAATTCTTCAAACCGTTGAAACGGACAGATTCAATCGGAGCAAACATATTTGCGAGCGCACTCGCATGCTTTGTGTGGGGCTATCTTCTGTATTCGGGAGACATCAGTTCTGTGTGGGCGCTGTTCGGTGTATCCAACCAATTGATGGCCTCTATTGGATTGATCATCGGAGCTACTGTCGTTCTGAAGATTGCTACGAAACGATGGTATATGCTGACTTGTTTAATACCGCTCGCTTATCTGTATATAACAGTAAATGCCGGCGGGTATTGGATGATCAAGAATGTATACTTGAATGTCGATAATGCAGGCTATAATGTTTTGAATGGCATTCTATCCATCATCATGCTTACCCTCGGAGCGGTGATCATTGTAGCCTCTATTTATAAATGGGTGCAACTATGGAAAATCCCGCAAGAGGAATTGGTAAAGCAATCAGCAAAGGAAATAGCTTAAGCTGATCATAAACAGGGCATCCGCTGATTCAGCGGATGCTTTTCACTATCTGCTTGAGGTTTTCAAAGTATATACTGAGAAGAGCTTATGAGTAAGGGGGCGATTAAATGAGTGGGGTAAACATAATCACTGCAGAAGAAGTGAAAAAGAAGTTTGAGGCAGAGGAGCCTCTCTACATGATTGATGTAAGAGAAGAATTTGAAGTCGCCAACGGCATGATTCCGGGAGCAGTACACATCCCGATGAATACAGTGCCGGATCAGCTTGCTCGCTTCAACCCGGAAGTGCCTTATATCATTGTCTGCGCCGCCGGGGTCAGGAGCGAAAAAGTGGCAGCCTACCTTTCGGCTAATGGCATCCAGTCTAGCAGTATGGAGGGTGGTATGTATGCCTGGACAGGAGAAATAGAGGTATAGTTATAATTTTCTTTCATTTCGGCCATGCTATATGAAAACCCGAAAGGAAGAAAGAAATGATCAAGGTCAAAATGTTTGACTATGAGCATGAGAAGGATTTGGAAAAGGATATGAATCATTTTCTGACAAAGATCGATGAAGACAGCTTGATCGACATCAAATACAATGTAGCAGCCCTAGAAGAGGAAGAAGGACAGATATATTGCTTCTCCGCAATGATTGTCTACAGAAAGTAAAAAAGGCCGGTGTGGCCTTTTTTCGTTAGACAAATTTTGATTCATTGCCCTGTCCCTTTATGGAGGCTGTTCGACAATAGTGAGTAGTCTTTATTTGGGAGAGCGGCTATATTGAGCGGCATTCACACCGGCAAGTCTTCCGGTCACCAGCGCAGAAGTGATATTGTAGCCTCCTGTGTACCCGTGAATGTCCAAAATCTCCCCGCAAAAGTAAAGTCCCCCCATCATTTTGGATGACATTTCTTTCGGATGGATCTCTTTGACGGAAACCCCTCCTCCAGTGACGAATGCCTTCTCCAGAGGTAACGTGCCGTTTACGGTGAAACGGTAGGCTTTGCAAAGGGAAGCAAGGATACGCAGTTTTTCATGTGAAATGGCGCTTCCTTGTATATTCTCATCTATTTCCGCACGTTCAAGTATGAAATGAAGATATCGCTCCGGCAGCAAGCCTTTGAAAATATTCTTTGCCGCTTTTTTATTGTCTTCTTTGACCAAGGCGTTAAGCCGTTGGAATAATTCTTCCTGATTCCAATCAGGAAAACAATCGATCTGCATATAAACGTGGTTAAGATTCCACTTTTTCTGAGCCTTGACGACAAACTGGCTGCAACGCAAGACAGCTGGCCCACTTATCCCGAAGTGTGTGAAAAGCATATCCATCCGGTGGGTGATCAAAGCCTTGCCTTTGGGGTTCAGGACACTCAACGCCACATCCCGCAAGGCGAGTCCCTGTAGCTCCTTCTTCTTGATGAAAGGTTCATCGGATGTCAAAGGGACTTCGGTCGGGTATAGATCGGTAATCGTATGGCCTGCTTTTTGGGCCCATGCATATCCATCCCCGGTGGAACCGGTTTGAGGGACTGACTTCCCGCCTGCCGCCAAAATAGCTGCGTCACATTCGAATGTTTGTCCATCTTTAAGGGTGACAGATGAGACTTTTCCGTCTTGATAGTCGACATCTTTCACAGCAGTGTTCAGCATCACTTTCACTTTGTATTTGTCGAGCTGTGCGATCATAGCATTTACAACGGAAGCGGAGGAATCGGAAGCGGGAAACATCCTCCCGTGATCCTCTTCCTTAAGGGCGACACCGAGGTTCTCAAAAAATGATATGATATCTTTATTATTAAATACGGAAAAAGCACTATATAGGAATCGTCCGTTTCCTGGTATGTGGCGAATGATCTCGTCGATCGGCAGGTTGTTGGTCACATTGCATCTGCCTCCTCCTGAGATAGCCAATTTCCGGCCGAGTTTTGAACCTTTCTCAACCAACAGCACTTTTGCGCCTTTTTCTCCGGCTGCTATTGCTGCCATTAGTCCGGACGGTCCGCCGCCGACTACAATTACGTCATATTTCATTTGGTCACCAACTACATTTCAATTTTATTTCCCATTTATTATAATCGAAAATGGTGTTTAATAAAAATAGTTGGTAGAATGAGAAGGGCCAACATCGGCCATGAAAAAAAAGAGCCTATATACGATGAACTGTCATGAATTCCAACTGCTTCTTTAAATGGATTTATGGTAAGATTATATTCATGGTTTGCATACAGGAGAATATTGCTAGGAAGGGATCATATGTCATCTAAATTGTTAAAGGGCACGTTTATCCTTACATTGGGTATGGTGCTCTCCAAAGTAATCGGTTTATTCTATGTTATTCCCTTTAATGCTATCGTAGGGTACGAAGGTGTTGCATTATACCAGTACTCTTATGTTGTATATTCCATTTTTATCAGTTTGGCGACAGGTGGTATGCCGCTTGCGGTCTCCAAATTTGTTTCCAAATACAATGCAATGGGCGAGTTTGCCATTGGGCAGAAGCTTTTTAAAGCCAGCATCAAATTGATGATGTTGACAGGATTCTTGGCATTTCTTGCTTTTTGGTTCCTTGCGCCTGCCATGGCGGGCATGATGGCTAATGAGAAAGGGATTCCGGTGGAGGACATTGTGACCGTTATGAGATCGGTCAGCTTTGCATTAATCCTTGTACCTGTCATGTCCATGATACGCGGTTATTTCCAAGGGAATGAATACATGACGCCGAGCTCTGTGTCCATGGTCATCGAACAGGTTGTCCGGATTGTTGTTTTATTGGGCGGCGCCCTTGTTGTTATGTACTTCTTAGATGGGGATGTCGTCAAGGCAATCAGTGTTGCCACTTTTGCGGCCTTTGTGGGGGCAGCCGGCGGTTTGGCCGTACTGTTTTTGTATTGGAGAAAGCAACGTGCCTACTTCCGCCAACAACTGGAGGAGGATAAAGGCACCATTGACCTGTCGCTTCCGAGCATGTACAAGGAAATTATCCTATATTCCATTCCATTTGTATTTGTCGGAATTGCCATGTCACTGTTCCAATTGGTTGATCAATTGACGTTCTCCAAGGCCATGAAATCAATCGGCATCATCGGGAAGGAAGCCGACACAGCCATCGCCATACTGAACGTATATGCACAAAAGCTGGTCATCATTCCGATGACTCTGGCCACAGGATTTTCGATGGCAATCGTACCATCAATTACGAAAGCCTTTGTCGAGGACAAGCCTTTAGAATACAAACAACAGCTAGATCAGGCATTCCAGGTTCTGATATTCTTGACGCTTCCGGCGGTGGTCGGAATGTCTCTTTTGGCAGAACCTATATATAGTGTGTTCTACGGGCATAATGAACTGGGAGTCGAAGTGCTGAAATGGTATGCGCCAACAGCGATCTTGTTTGCCTTTTTCTCGGTTACTGCAGCTGTTTTGCAGGGGATCAACCAACAAAGATACACAGTTTTGAGCTTATTATTCGGCCTGTTGGTGAAGCTCTCTCTGAACATCCCATTGATTGAGATGTTTGAAACATTGGGATCTGTTTTTGCCACTACACTTGGTTATCTGGCAGCGACAATGATCAATTTCTATGTCATTCATCATTATACTGGCTATAAGTACAATCTGATGATCAAGAGAACCGTGTTGATGGGAGTCTTCACAGCCATCATGGCCGCAGTCGTTTGGGGATTCACAAGCCTATTCGGCTTGTTCCTTGAACCGACAGCCAGGTTCCAGGCCATCATCATCATTATCATCGGCGTTCTGTCCGGTGTTCTAGTGTATGCAGCGCTGGCTCTGAAATCAAAATTGGCCCATAGACTGTTTGGTACGAAAGTCGATGCATTGAAAGAAAAACTTGGATTATAGTATTCGAAAGCCTTGCCTGATCAGCGGCAAGGTTTTCTTACCATCATGGGTAGAAAGGGAGTGACCTTTTGCGTATAGATAAGATGCTGGCCAATCTAGGCTTCGGCACCAGAAAAGAAGTGAAGAAGATGCTGAAATCCGGAGCGGTGAAAGTGGATGGGGTTACCGTTAAGGATGCGAAGCAGCACGTAGAACCGGAAAGTCAGCTCATAACGGTTCATGGGGAAGAAATCGAATATAAAGAGTTCATCTACCTGCTTATGAACAAACCTGCCGGCTTGCTTTCGGCTACGGAAGATATGAGCCAAGAAACGGTGGTTGACATCCTAGAGGAGGAAGACCGCGTGTTTTCGCCTTTTCCTGTCGGACGATTGGATAAGGATACGGAAGGGCTCCTGCTGTTGACCAATGATGGTCAATTGGCCCATCGGTTGCTGTCGCCAAAAAAACATGTTCCAAAGACCTATTTTGCAGTAATTCAAGGAATTGTGACAGAAGAGGATGTTGTCGCATTCAGACAGGGAGTTACGCTAGATGATGGGTATCAAACAAAGCCGGGTGATTTGAACATTCTGAAGAGCGGTGAGCGATCTGATATTGAACTGACGATCACAGAAGGAAAGTTCCATCAGGTAAAAAGAATGTTCGAAGCGGTAGGGAAAAGAGTCATCTACCTGAAAAGGTTGTCAATGGCCAATCTGGAACTGGATGAAACACTTGAACCGGGGGAATACCGTGAACTTACGGAAGAAGAAGTGGAGCAGTTAATGAATTACGAATGTAAAACACAATGATGAAGCCTTTGTAAAAAAAGAGAATCTTACTAAAAAACTATGCGATCCCTAGCACGGTCTTCTTGGACTATGCGGACGCATGGTTTTTTTGTATATGGATCTGTACGTATACATACTTAGTACAGATCTTATTCGTGCAGAAAAAAACCCTCCAATGAAGTGTACCAGCATTCAGGGAGGAATGGCCATACACCATCGACTGTGAGGGGCTCCTTTTAGACACAGCTTTATACATTAAGAAGTCAATCGTATTTTCTTACCTGTTGCCTTCCATTGACCACGTGATGGGCTTGTGACTAAATCGTTATATGCCAGTACATTCAGGTCCCTTTGAATGGTCCGTGGAGTAATGCCAAATTCTTCGACAAGGTCTTGGGTCGTGACTGTCCCGTTTTCCTTGATATAAAGATAAACAGACTTAATCCGGGTCAGCATCCGATTTGTTGAAGGCTTCAAAAAACCACTCCTTATTTCTTAATAAGTTCACAGGAATGAAATGCGTTTTTACAACTACAAGTTTACTGATGGGTCATTCCCGCATAGAAACTTCTCATTTAAAAAACCACTGTGTTACAAACTGTTAAGAATTAAGCTAGGTATTTTTGAAAGATACACAACTCCTTTTGGCAAAAGACAACTTCTGAGGAACTCAATATTTTTCAATACTATTTTACTGTTTCCGATTGAAAAAATCCACCCAATTGTCAGAAAGTTTTTCGTTTTGTCATTTTAATATAAAACATTTAGATTAAAATATACCAATAAATCAAAAAAAAACCAAAAAATAATTGACAATTATGAGAGACGTATCTGATATTTAATATAGGTTTTTATAAGGGGGATTTAAATGAGGGAAGAATTAAGGGGTAATTTGGTACATCAGAAAGAATCGACATATTTTGCAATCATATTCTTTTTTAGTATCTGTACATACCTGCTTTTATTGTTTTCAATTATAGGAGTGGGGATCATTTTGGTTTTGGGAATGGTTTCATATTTTTTTCACGCTTTAAATATGGCCCAAATACGGAGAAATGCCATTAAGCTGTCTGAAGCTCAATTTCCTGAGATATATGAGAAGGCAAGGCTGCTTGCGGAGAGAATGAAGCTCAAGAAGATGCCATCCATTTATGTCATGGAGAGTTCCGGAATCCTAAATGCTTTTGCCTCCCGTTTTTTCGGGAAGGACATGGTCGTTATATACTCGGATATATTCGATTTAGTGGAAAATGACCGGGAAGAAGAAATGATGTTTGTGTTAGCTCATGAATTTACGCATGTACAAAGGAGACACGTGCTGTACCAATTGTTGATCCTGCCGGCTATGTGGGTCCCTTTTTTGGGAAATGCTTACCTGAGGGCTTGTGAGTATACATGTGACCGCCACGCAGCCTATTACGTAGGGAGTCTGGAGGCTGCACAAAATGCTTTGACAATTCTTGCAATAGGCAAGGAACTTCAGAAACGGGTCAATAAAGAGGCCTATATCGCTCAGCTTGAAGAGGAAAAAGGTTTTTTTGCGTGGCTTTCCGAAAAACTATCGACGCATCCGGACTTGCCTAAAAGGATGAACAACTTAAGAAACTGGTTCGATTACCAGCGATACACTTTGTTTTCCGAACGGAGAAGAAACGTAGTGTATCTCGGCTTGTTAATAGCGGTATCTTACGGGCTGATTACCATTATTTTGGCAGCCCTGATTATGATCATGGAGCGAATCTCTGATGAGCCGACTTCCGCAATCGCTTCGGACTATGATGAAAATGTAGGGTATTATGAGGATGCAGCAGATTATGAAGAGGCAGAATCAAGCGGAGAAGATGAGCTCTATAAATCTAGCATGACACCATTGATGATGGCTATTGCTGATTTTGAGGATGGCGGCAGTATCGCAGCTTTAATCGAGGGAGAAAGTAATCTTGATGTTGTTGATAAGGTAGGTTGGACAGCGCTTCATTGGGCTGTTTTAACTGGAGATCTGGATGCTATTAAGCTTCTGCTGGAAGAGGGGGCAAATCCAGATATTCAGAGTTCGATTGGGGAGACACCTCTTATGAGTGCTACACGCCTTTCTGATTATGAAGCAGTCAAATTGCTAGTCGGGTTTGGGGCAGACAAGTCCATTGCTAATGGGTCGGACATAACGCCGCTGGATTATGCAGAGAATCAAAAGAACCAAACAATGATTGAATTATTGTCTGAATGAATAGAATAGACAAACGCTCGCAGCATTCTTCGTTCTTGCCAGCTAAGCCCGTGCGTGGACCTCTTGTTCTATGCCTGTCTTGGCTGGGCTGGCACGCTTTGAATGACAAGTGTTTTTAAGTCAGTCTGAAGGATTTACACAAGAGGATAATCCCTAATATGAGTTTTTTGCGAACAAAGACAAGCGGCTTTCGTGCTTCTTGTCTTTTTGTGTTGGGAAAATGTCGGGATAAGGCATATGCAATCGGAAAAGGGAAAAAGTGTTTGAATATATTACTTTTAGAGTAAATGGGAGATGATACAATCATCAAGGAATGCATCGTATAACCCTGTTTTGATACAATGTAAAAAGCATAAATAAAATTACCGAATAAGGAGCTGTGCCTGATGAGCAAAATCGATTGGTATGGAGAAGCATTAAAAAGAAAAGATGAATTTTTGCGTGATACGCAGGAATTTTTGAGAATAAAGAGTGTTTTGGATGAGGCCAATGCAACAGAACAGGCGCCGCTTGGAGAAGGGATACAGCAGGCGCTGCAATTCATGCTGGCAAAAGGGAAGGAAGACGGCTTTGAGACGAAGGACGTGAAACATCTGGCCGGGCATATTGAAATGGGGAAAGGAAAAGAAATAGTAGGCATTCTGTGCCATGTGGATGTTGTTCCGGAGGGTGACGGGTGGGCAAGCGATCCTTTCGGTGCTGAAATCAGGGATGGGAAAATCTTTGCTCGAGGTGTGCTTGATGATAAAGGGCCGACGATGGCAGCTTATTATGCCATGAAAATAGTCGATGATTTGGGTCTTCCCCTGCAAAAGCGGGTACGTATGATATTGGGTACCGATGAGGAATCAGATTGGAGATGTGTGGATACATATTTTAAGGAGGAAGAGATGCCGCATGTTGGGTTTGCCCCTGATGCGGATTTCCCCATTATCTTTGCCGAAAAAGGCATATGGGACTTTTATCTGGAGCAAGCAGGCAATCCTAATGGGACAGAAGAGGCAATCGTAACAGTTGACATCTTCGAAGCAGGGCAACGTTTCAATATGGTGCCGGATCGCGCTAAGGCAAAGCTGACTGTGACAGATGGGGCAGAGATGATCAAAAAGGAATATGAAGACTTTTTGGCCGAACATAAGTTGGAAGGAAGTGCCCATATATTAGGCGGAGAGGTTCATCTTGAAATAATCGGAGTATCTGCCCATGGTATGGAACCTAGGAACGGTAAGAATGCTGGGCTATATTTGGCCCGATTCTTGAACAACCTGAGTTTGCCTGCGCATGCCAATAGCTATTTTTCGTTTGTGGATGACTATTTATGGGAAGGTTCGAGGGGGGACCAGTTCGGCGTAGCTTATGAAGATCCCTCAATGGGCGATACAACGATGAATATTGGTCTGCTCCGCTATAATCCGCAGGAAGGAGGCAGCATTGGCATCAACCTGCGTTACCCGTCAACGTACGATTGGGATGGTTCATCAAAAGCCATCATCAATAAGGCCGAAGAGAAAGGATTCACTGCTCGGAATGTGTCTCATTCAGAACCTCATCATGTGGAGAAGGATAGTTTTCTCGTGAAGACTTTATCTGATGTGTATGAAGGGCAAACCGGTGAAGAGGCCGAGCTGCTGGCAATCGGCGGCGGAACGTACGCGCGTTCCTTAAAAGCGGGTGTTGCCTTCGGTCCATTGTTCCCTGGACGTGAAGACATTGCCCATCAGAAGGATGAGTATATGTTTATTGAGGATCTCTTGAAGGCTATTTCCTTATATGCGGAAGCGATTTACAGACTGGCTAAATAATATCTTTTTTCAGATTATATTTCCGTGTATGATAGGGATGGATGAGAAGAAAGGGGTTGGGGATGGTTGGAAAAGATCGTATGGAATGGTAAGCTGATCGACCGTAAAGACGTAAAAGTGGATATTGAAGACCGGGGATACCAGTTTGGTGATGGCGTCTATGAAATGGTCAGGGTATATAATGGCCAACTGTTCACTTTGACTGAGCACTTGGGAAGGCTAGTGGAGAGTGCTGCCAAAGTCAAAATCGAGATTCCTTATACAGTGCAGCAGATGGAGGATATGTTAAAGGAATTGGTGCAGGAGAACCAATTGACATGGGGGACCGTTTATGTACAAGTCTCTAGAGGGGTTGCCCCGCGTAACCACCTGTTCCCTACAGGGGGAGAAGGGATTACATTCGTTGCGAATTCCGCTCATTTGGATCGCCCTGTCCAAAATCTTCAAAATGGGGTCAAGGCCAAGACTGTTGAAGATATCCGTTGGCTTAAATGTGACATTAAAAGCCTGAATTTGCTGGGTAACCTGCTGGCAAAACAGGAGGCCTATGACAGAGGCTGTTATGAGGCAATCCAGCATAGGGGCGAAATTGTTACGGAAGGCAGTTCTTCCAATATCAGCATCGTGAAGAACGGCATCGTTAAGACGCACAATGCCAATAACCTGATTTTAAATGGGATTGTACGACAAGTGATGATGAAGTTAGGAAGGAAGAATGGGATACAGATTGAGGAAACTCCGTTTACGCTTGAAGAGTTGTTCGGCGCCGAAGAAGTGTTCATGACCAGTACAACGGCTGAAATCATGCCAATCATTGAGGTGGACGGCAAACGAATTGGTAATGGAACGCCGGGAGAATTGACCCGAAAACTTCAGGCTCTCTATGAACAGGAAATCAGTCACATTTGCGGCATGACTGTCGCTAATTAAGGAAAAGATAACTCATAGGAAGATAAAACAGCCGATACATCGTATCGGCTGTTTTAAGGTAGAAAGGATTGTAACGAGTTATGCATAAACCGCATTATTTCATTGCTGTTGCCTTTACCAAAGAAGAAAAACTTCAACTAACGGCGAAAGTGGACGAAACATCTATTAGAGGAGCATTCAAAAGATGGGTTCATCCGAGTGATATTCATCTGACGCTTGTATTCATCGGTTCTGCTGAAAGAGAGAAGCTTGAAAAGGTCATGGATCAAGTAGAGGTGATGTTGCTGGGGCAGGAAAAGTTCGTGATGACAATAACAGGTTTTTCCTATTTCGGAAGGAAGGAAAATCCGAGAGTATTTTTTGCTCTTCCGCAGTCAGAAGAGAAATTACACAATATTCAGCGAGTTGTTGCTTCCTCATGCCGGAATGAGGGGATTGCATTTGATGAAAAACCTTTTAAGCCACATTTGACATTGGCCAGAAAATACATCGCCAAGGAGAAGTTGACTGATAACCAATTGGCAGCCCTTAATGAATTATTCCAGCCGCCAATGCCGCTTGAAGTGAAGAAAATATGCCTTTATGAGACACAGCAGGATCAAACACCAAAATATAAGGAAGTAAAATCTATCTATTTAACATAGGGGAATGAAAGTTGGGTGAGGGGAAATGGCGCAACTCATTAAATTGCAGGATTATGTATCCAGGTATGAACAGGATATATACAGGTATCCTGCACAATTTATGAAGTTGAAGAAACAGCATTGGGAAAAACAGCATACTGCCTTTCTCGAAGGGACACAAGAACAAGGGGGATATGAAACAGTAGAGGAAGATTGGTTTATGGAAAAACCGGGGTTATTCTTAAAGGTGAAGAACATTTTCCATAAGAAAGAATGGCATAAAGAAGAAAATAGAAGCAGGTTAATGGAAAAGTCTGTGAAAGATGTGAACGAATTAAAAGAAGCCTTCTTAAATCAATTATTTCATTTTCAAATGAGTTGGGCTACATCGACTACCCGGGAAAAATCATATGCAGACCAACAGTTCTTCGAGAATGAGAAACTCCGTTTTTTCTTGCAACGGTTCCCGGATACTATGTTTGTTATGTTTCAACCGATATTCCAGGTGAAAAAAGCGCCCGTCGAAGCCGAGACGATATTGCTCACACCGACTGAAACCTGGTGTGTGACTGTTTTGGATGGGGAAGACGGGGTTGTCCATACAGGCACTTACAGAAGGTTCTGGACAAGAAGACAGTATGGGAAGGCGGATGCAACAATAGTGAGCCCGCTAATTGGTCTGAAGCGTACCGAGTTGATCATTAAACAGATATATATAAAGTATGGTGTGAAAATGCCCATAAAGAAAGCAGTCATATCTAAGGAAGGCTATTTCGATTTACCATCTGAGCCGAATGATGTGGCCCTTCTTGATCGACATACATATAAAGTATGGCATGAAACAATGAGAAACTCGCCTTCCCTGCTGAAGGGGCAGCAACTTAAGGGAGCGGATGTGTTGTTGGATCATTGCCTGACCCATTCAGTGCAAAGGACTGTCTGTTACGAATAGTCAGCCTTGATTGACGAAGAACAGTGAGTTGGGACATATATGGTTGAAAACAAAAGCAAGCTCTAATAGGGATTCTGGCCCTTTCAATGTGGATGCTTGCCTTCTTATGATTTCGCGCTTTCATGCTTTGGAGATGTTGAATAAATGTTCACTTCCGTGTTATAGTAAATTTTTACGTGTAGTACAGGGCGGAAAGCGTTATCATCTTGACTAGTGGTCTTATATTCTCTAGAATTTACAATAGTATTGAACAGGCTTTGGATTACTTTAATGAGCGGAATGATTAGCAGTACAGGCATTATTTTCACATGCTTTGCTAAATAGACTCATCCATTTACATTTAAGTTATAGACATGAAATTGAAGGTGACCGTATTGGAACATATATTGGGACAGGGTTGGGAGATTATTCCTGCAGGTGGAGCAACTGGTGAAGCTTTTCAAGCGATAAACAAAGATCAAAAACTTTTTTTGAAGCGAAATTCGTCTCCTTTTCTTGCAGTTTTGTCAGCTGAAGGCATTGTTCCGAAGCTTATCTGGACGAAAAGACTGGAAAGCGGTGATGTGATAACTGCGCAACGTTGGCTGGACGGGAGAGAACTGCGCCAATCAGAGATGAATCAAGAGATAGTTGCCCATCTATTAAGGAAAATACACCAATCAGTCCCTTTATTGATGATGCTGAAAAGAATCGGGAAAACCCGATTGGATCCGGCACATCTATACGAGGAAATATTGGTTTCTTTGGATGAAGAACTGAGAGCGGATAAACGTATTGATGCTGCTCTTGGGTACTTCCGTGATTTTTTGCCTCAGGTTGAAGGGCAGGAAGCTGTTGTATGCCATTGTGACATTAATCATAACAATTGGCTTCTGTCTGAAGAGGAACAGTTGTACTTAGTCGACTGGGATGGAGCCATGATAGCCGACCCGGCCATTGATCTGGGTATGCTGCTATATACGTATGTTTCAAAGGCCGAGTGGGGGACATGGCTTGCCAATTATGGTATAAAGCTCACTGAATCCTTGGAAACAAGAATGAAATGGTACGCCATTTCACAATGTCTAATATCCATCAATTGGTGCAAAAAGAAAGGTCAATCGAATGAGTTGGAGCATTGGCTTCACTATTTGTCCGATACAGTCCTTGATTAAAACATTGTATCAATATCCGATAGCCAGCCGGATAGCTCTTCTTGATGAGCTGTGATGTGTGAATCGAGATCGGACGTATTTACGCCGTTCTGGCTATACTCATATATTTGGGTCAGCACGGGCGCAAGATGCTGATAATCGGTACCATTTGCTAGCAGGGATTTGACGAGGCGTTCGACCTGTTCGCATTCAGCTACCGACCCGCAGCAGTCACTTTGATGGTCGGACAGGATATCTCTCAGGATCGAAAGCTGATTTAGTTGGGATAGCGGCATTTTCATCAACCTTTCTGTGAAAAGCTTAAGCTCCTGTTAACAGGGGCTTCTTTCATTAGGTTGTCATAAATTTATCATTATATACACAGGGTAAAATAGATCAAAGAAGTAAATCAAAGTTGATTAATGATATGGGACATGATACATTTTCAACGTATATCTTGTAAGGAGTGTCGAAATGCGTCTTAGAAATAAACCTTGGGCAAAAGATAAGCTAAAGGATCACCCGCAATATGTCATTGCCAATCCGGAAGAACATAAAGGGGAATGGAATGAGGTATTCGGAAACGATCATCCAGTACACATAGAAGTAGGAACCGGCAAAGGACGGTTCATTACGGGAATGGCCAAACAGAATCCTCATATCAACTATATCGGAATCGAAATGTATGAGAGTGTCATTGTATATGCTTTGGACAGGTTGATCGAAGCAGATTTGCCTAACCTGAAATTGCTTCAGGTCGATGCGGCCAACCTTCGGAACTATTTCCAAAAAGGAGACGTCGATCGTGTATACTTAAACTTCTCTGATCCTTGGCCAAAAACAAGGCATGAAAAAAGAAGGCTAACATATGCAACATTCCTTGAGACATATGAGGATATTATGCCTGATGGCGGGGAAATCCATTTTAAGACAGATAACCGTGGCTTGTTCCAGTACTCATTATCGAGTATGTCACGTTATGGCATGGTCTTGAACGATGTAAACTTGCACCTTCATGACAGCCCGGCGGCAGAAGGAAACATCATGACGGAGTATGAAGAGAAATTCTCCGGAAAAGGAAGCAGAATTTACAGAGTGGAAGCACAGTTTTTCCATAGGGAAACGGAATAAGCTCTAATGGTCGGAATGATCAAGGTCTGTCGTATAGACAGACTTTCTTTTTTTGGGGTAATATTCAGAAATTTTTGATAGAATGTGAGAAAGGAGTGATGAAATGGATCAAATAAGCATAGGAAACAGTACGTTGACTTGGTTAAAAGGTGGCATGACGAATCTTGATGGGGGAGCCATGTTCGGAGTAGTTCCTAAGCCATTATGGAAAAAAAAGTATCCCTGCAACGACTTGAATCAGATTGAGCTTCCAACAGATCCCATCCTTATACAAGGCTACGGCCGGAATATATTGGTCGATACCGGGATAGGAAGTGGGAAATTATCTGATAAACAAAAACGGAACTTCGGGGTTACAGAAGAAACTGCGGTTGCGAAATCATTGGCCAAGCTGAATCTGACGACAGCAGATATTGATACAGTTTTACTAACGCATCTTCATTTTGATCATGCCAGCGGCCTCACTGAAAAGTGCAACGGCCAGTTATCATCGGTTTTTCGGAATGCGGCTATCATTACCACAGCTATTGAATGGGAAGAAATGAAAAAGCCAAATATCCGTTCAATGAATACATATTGGAAAGAGAACTGGGAGCCGGTGGAGAATCAAGTACAGACATTTGAGGAGGAATACACCGTTTTTCCGGGGCTGAGGATGATCCATACGGGAGGCCATAGCAATGGTCATGCCATTCTCTTATTTGAACATGGAGAAGAGTTGTTGATCCACATGGGTGATCTGATGCCGACCCATGCTCATGCAAACGTCCTGTGGGTGATGGCCTATGATGATTACCCGATGGATTCGATCGAAGGAAAGCAAAAATGGATGGAGTACGGGTTATCTAGAAATGCCATCTATACTTTTTATCATGATGCATTTTACCGTGCAGTCAGATTCAGTCCGGACGGCCGGAAAATTGCATGGGCCATCAAGAGATAATGCGGCGGCAGGTGAGGTCCTAGTGTGAATAAAGGAAGGCTTATGCTTAAAAGCCTTCCTTTATTGGGGGGTCTCTAATTTATTGCGGGCTCATTTCTAGGATCGTTCCGCTGGTTGCATCTGCAGTGAACGCATATTGCGTTTGCTCGTCTTCCTCGATTGTCGTCAATCCGCCCTTATATACCTTGTATTCCAGCCCATTTTTTTTGATGGTTTCAGGTGTCATCAAGATCCATGAACCGATGACACGTCCTTTGGATTTCATCGCTTCCTTCACCTGAGAAAGTATGGAATCGGGGGATTGGTTCGTGACATATTTGTCCACAGCGCATTTTGTAGCGTATCCTGCAACAAAGCCAATGGCAGCACCTAGTATAACATCCTGCATTTTCATTGAAATTACCTCCAGTACTTAGTCGGGATGAAGGGCCATGCCTTCATCGTTTTGATCCATATCATCTGTATACACTTTTTCCGTAATGTCCTAAACATCATTAACACTGTGCATGGCAAATTTGCCTATTTTTAGTATACAAAAGTACTCTCGCAACTTCAATTTTGGGACATACCCATCTGCCTGCGGCAAATAATTGGTCATGGGCAAGCTTTTTGTTAAAATAATTTGTATACAATTACTTATCCTATTCCGGTAAAGGAGAACAATATGAATAAAGAAACGATGCAATTATACAAGACTTTGACGGAAATGCCGGGAGTATCCGGCTTTGAGCATGAAGTAAGGCGATTCATGAAAACAGAACTGGCTAAATACAGTGACGAAATCGTCCAGGACGGCCTGGGCAGTGTGTTCGGTGTGAAAGTGGGGGATTCTTCTGGTCCAACAGTCATGGTTGGAGGGCATATGGATGAGGTCGGGTTCATGGTCACATCGGTTACGGAACAGGGAATGATTCGCTTCCAGGCCCTTGGCGGCTGGTGGAGTCAGGTGTTGCTTGCGCAAAGGGTGCAGATCATGACGGATAACGGACCGGTCATCGGTGTCATTTCTTCTATACCGCCTCATCTGCTTGATGATTCGCAACGTTCCAAGCCGATGGATATTAAGAACATGATGATAGACGTCGGTGCTGATGATGCGGCTGATGTGAAAAAGATGGGAATCAGGCCAGGTCAGCAAATTGTACCGGTCTGCCCGTTCACCCCTATGGCCAATCCGAAGAAAATCATGGCCAAAGCTTGGGATAACCGGCTCGGCTGCGGTCTGGCCATTGAATTATTGAAGGAAGTCCAAGACATAGAGTTGCCGAACATTTTATATTCTGGAGCGACTGTTCAAGAAGAGGTTGGTTTAAGGGGAGCTCAAACGGCCGCCAACCTAATTAAGCCTGATATTTTCTTCGCATTGGACACAAGTCCAGCAAACGATATGTCAGGAAAAAAAGATGTATTCGGTAAAATGGGGAAAGGGGCATTACTCCGTATTTATGACCGCACCATGGTCACCCATAAGGGAATGCGGGAATTGTTACTTGATACAGCTGAGTCAAACAATATACCATATCAGTACTTTGTGTCTCCGGGAGGCGGCACCGATGCCGGCCGCGTTCATGTCAGCAATGAAGGGGTGCCGAGCGCTTTTGTTGGGGTTTGTGCACGTTATATCCATACGCACGCTTCTATTCTGTCTATAGAAGACTATGAGGCGGCAAAGGCATTGCTGGTGGAGTTGGTCAAAAAATGTGACCGCACGACTGTGGATACAATCAGGAATATGTAGAACAGAAAGGGGGCCTATCATGAGAATCGGTATCGGGAGCCGGAACCCGGCAAAAGTTTCAGCAGTCTCAGCAGTTGCTCTTCCTGAAGATAAAGTGACGGCAATTGATGCCCCATCAGGTGTCTCCAATCAGCCATTTTCCGATGAAGAAACATTACAAGGAGCCATACAACGGGCAACATACTGTGTGGAGGAAGCACAGATGGATATCGGCATCGGGCTCGAAGGGGGAGTTGTAGAAACTCCCCGTGGACTGTTCCTTTGCAATTGGGGAGCCCTCATCATCAAAGATGAGGAGCCAATCGTGGCCGGAGGGGCAAGAATCCCCCTTCCGGAACCGGTGGCCTTGCAATTGTTAAATGGTAAGGAATTGGGCCCTGTTATGGAGGAATACACTAAGAAAATCGATGTCAGAAAGAAAGAAGGGGCAATAGGTGTTTTTACGGATGAATATCTGACTAGAAGCGACATGTTTGAGCATGTCACAAAAATGTTATTCGGTCAGTATCATTACAGGCAACGGATTTCCAAAAACTGATGAAAAAGCCAAGCTGGGAAAGCTTGGCTTTTTTTCGTATATGTTACGTCGACTTTTCATTTTCTGCATGAGTGTCTGGCTGTCCTTCAGCAAAGGCATCTGCCTCTCTGGCATCAGCTTGTTTTCCCGTTGGGCCTTCCGGAAAGGAAGTGTCCTGAACATAGGCTCCCGGTGAATCGTTATCCTCTTTTTCCCTGGGCTCTTCAACCTGAAAGCTATTAATGGCATTCTGTAGGTCGCAGGCAATCAAGCTAAGCTCAGAGGCTGCTTCACTAACCTGTGAAATCGCTGTAAGCTGACTTTCGCTAGAAATGCTTACTTCTTCTGCCACTTTTGCTGAATGCCCGGAAATGGTATAGATGCTATCTAATTTGTCCGACAACAACTGGTTGGATTCAGTCACTTCCTTGACGGCTATTTGGATAACAGAAATTTTTTCAGTTATTTGCGAGACATGGGTGACAATTAATTCGAATGCTTGTTTTGTCGAAATGACCGAATGGCTTTGATTATCTTTGTATTCACTGAATTTTGCCGAATCGCTCAACAGTTTATTCATCTTGGCATTCATATCCAAAATAAGGTTCTGTATATCTTTGGCTTCACTTTTGGTCCGTTCAGAGAGCTTCCGTACTTCTTTGGCCACAACCCCGAAACTTTTTCCTGCTTCCCCTGCCCTGGCTGATTCTATGGCAGCATTCAGCGCAAGCAAATCTGTGTTTTCAGCAATTTCTTCTATGGTCACTATAATCTTTGAGATGCTCTTGGATGTGTATGCTGCTTCCTCTACCTGGGAAGTGACGTGGTTGGCCAACGTTATAAATTGTCCGGATGTATGTTCAAGGCTTTTGATCGTATCAATTCCTTCTCTGCCTTGTCTAACGGTGAGGGCCGCTTCCTCGTGAATATCGGCACTTAGTTCCCCGGTTCGCAGAATCGCTTCTTGAACGCTATTCATTAATTTGTTTCCGTCTTTAATTTTGTTTGCTTGTTCAGATGCCCCAATGGCCACCTGTTTGACAGCTGTATTCACTTGGTTGGATTGTGCGGCTGTCTCTTCCGATATGGCAGCCAGATGCTGGGAAGAAAACTGTAACTGATTGCTCGAAAATAATACATTCCTGAAGGTTTTCTGCACCTTTTCTGCCATCTCATTGAAGGTGGTCGCCAACTCTCCGATTTCGTCGCTCGAAGGGGTACTGACTCGATGACTTAAATCACCGGCTCCGATCCTCGCTGCCCCATCTTTCAGGATGGCGATGGACTTTTTGATAGGGACGTATAACAAGTAGCCGATGAGCAACAGTGCGAAAATGATGGCAAGGCTTGTGGCCATTAAAATGATGGAGTACAATTTGTTTTGCTGTTCGGAATCCGTCATTAGGATTTCACGTTCTGAACGTATGCTCTCCTCAATTTGATCAACCGTTTGTTCAATGGCAAGAGCAGTTGCATCGAAAGTGACCATGAACTGATTGCTATCCTGGATGATTGAGGCAGCCTCTAGAACGGTCCCCGAATATTTCGTGAATGCTTCCTTTAAGGTGTTGTCAGGCAAAGACTGCACCAGGCTTTCCGAGGCAGATTTGATTTCTGCGAGGATTGCTTCACTCTTTGTGGAAACATAGATACCCTCCAATCTGCGAATGTATTCAAACTGATCAAGATAGACGCTTCTGCTTTCGCCTGAGAGCATTTTGCTGAAATCAGAGGCGGCATCATTGGATTCGCCGCGCAAACCGGATTCACTACTGTAACCGATGGTTTTATACATATCAGTTAATTTGTTGAAGCTCTCCAAGTATTCAGCTGAATTCGTCCTGATTTGGGCAAGCAAGCCGTGCAAGTCATCATGATCCATGAATTGATTCTCTAGATCTTTAGCCAGCTCATTTAGTGTTTCAATATCTTTGATTACGTTCTGTTCGCTGTTTTGCTGCGGATTTTTTATGTATTGGGCTTCATAGGACATCGCTGAGTTGATGCTCTCCTGGATGGACTTGCTTTTCAGCAAGGCATTGGTCAAGGTATTGTCCTGCTGGGCTGCTGAATCCTTCAAATTGTTAGATATAAAGCTCATCGTTGTGAAGATCAATAATCCAGTTACAGACATCAGGAGGATAGCCCTGATTTTCGCTTTGATTGTTTTCATTACTTTAGAACCATCCTTTTCCGTTTTTTTCTTATATTGTAATAAATATTTACTATATTATAGAATTTTTAGAAAAGTAAAACAACAAAAATCGACATACTTTCGTGGGCGGGTCCGTCTTAGTTGGAGGTTTCCGCGAAATTTGCTATTATGGAAGATACTAACGTATTTGAAGTACTGTGGAGGTTCAATAGAGATGAGAACATTAAAATCTGAACAAGAATTTATACAACTGAAAGATAACGGGAAGGTCGTATTTTTATTTTCGGCAGACTGGTGTCCTGATTGCAGGTTTATTGAGCCATTTATGCCAGAGGTCGAGGCTGACTTCCCTGACTATACATTCGTTTATGTAGACCGTGATCAATTCATTGACATTTGCTCCGAACAGGATGTGTTCGGTATTCCTAGCTTTATCGTATTCAGTTTCGGAACCGAATTAGGCAGATTCGTTAATAAAGATAAGAAAACAAAAGAAGAAATTGTCGGGTTCCTGCAATCCTTGTAAAGGAAGGATGATGGCGACGGACAAGGCCGGCAATCTTCACTTTGAGGAGATTTGTACATGAAAATGACGAGTGAACAAGTGAAGGATTTACTTTGTGAAAGGCTCCGGCATGAAGAGCGGAGTTTTTCATACGACTCCAAAAAGGATGAACTTAGAATCATTAATGAGAGGACAAAGAAAGGCATCACGGTTTCTATCCCATCGATTGTGTCCAAAACGGAGAACGGATTGGAGAATGCCATTGATGAAACGGTATACTACATCCGAGAAGCCTTGGAAGCGATGGGTTCTAGCATGGATGTTACAGATATCGGATCAAAGGTCTATCCGGTCATCAGAAGCACCTCATTCCCGATAAAAAGCCAAGATGGATCTCCTTTCATAACAGATGAGCATACAGCGGAGACCCGAATTTATTATGCAGTAGACCTGGGAAATACGTATCGGCTGCTTGATGAAAAGGCAGTGAGGGAAACCGGGATGGATATCCAGTTAATCCGTAAACTGGCTCATAAAAATTTGCTAGGATTGTCTACTAACATGTCAAGCGACCAGGTTGCGGGCAATATTTTTTATTTTGTCGCGACAAAGGATGGCTATGACGCCAGCAAAATACTGAATGAACAGTGGCTTAATGAGATGAGCGGAAAAGTGGAGGGAGAGATGGCAATTGCCGTGCCCCATGGGGATGTCTGCATTATTGCGGATATCCGCAACAATACAGGCTACGATGTACTTGCGCAAATGGCAATGAGTTTCTTTGCCAACGGGCATGTGCCGATCACAGCTTTGTCATTCCTGTACGAAGCAGGAAAGCTTGAGCCGATCTTTATTCTAGGGAAAAATAAAAAACGTACATGAGAAAAGCGGATTTCGCCTAACAAGGCGCAAATCCGCTTTTCTAGCATATGTCGAAGGAATGTCTGTGTCTGTATGAGTAAATAGTTGTGATTTTGTTCGGCATATAAACATGTTAAAACGGAATTTATGGAGAATATTCAAATATTTTAGCGGTTTTACGAGACCGGAGGGTAAGAAAAAGTTGTGGCCAAATTATGTGAAGAATAGATCATTCTTGTTTTTCTGCTACGATATTTGGGTAAATACTGCTAAAATAGAAAAGACTATTTATTTTATTTTCAAGAAAGAGTGATTTAGTTGAAATGGCTTAAAAAATTGACAAGTTGGCTGAACGCCGAGGATGTGCTTGAAGAAGACGAGATTGAGGAACTAAACCAAGCCAAGGATCTAAATGAACTCAATGACAAAGAAATTCCCAGAACAGTGAAACATCAAAGCGATTTCATGCCCAATCATCAAACAAGCAGACAGGCAGGAAGACAGTCTGTCCAGCAGGTATATAGAAATGAAGGACCAGGAAATGTAAATGTGGAAGTGAGTTTCCAATATCCTAAAGGCAATTTTCGCTTCCCGGTTATCCCTGACAGAACATCAAAGCGCGGTCCGGTAAAGAGGGAACAGCTGCAAGGAACTGAAGCAAGAACAATGGGAAGGGGACTCAAACCAGTAAAGGCAGCTAGTTTGAAAAAAATAGAAAAGCGCCAACCTGCCGAACCGTATGCTCAAAAGCGTCCCTTCCGAATCACTGAAGTACCCTCACCTGTGTATGGATTCCAGAAAAGGCCGATTCCAGAGGCAGATCAAGAGTCCGTAGAATATGAACTGCCGGAAAAGAGAACAGACTTCACAAATGAAACAGACATTCCTGCTATCTTAAGAAAGGAAAAAGATAGGGAAGGAAAAGGTGTTTCTCTTTCAAATCAGGAAATAAACGCTGCATCCCGGGATAGGGAGAAAATTTTGGTGCCTCCGGTTGTTGAGGAAAAAGCATATGTCAGCCCAGTAGACGATGCCCAGCTGGACTTGGCATCACAAGAGGTTGCTTTGACCGAAAGTATAGAAGGACAGACATTGGAGGAAGTCACACGCACAGCGGCAGAAGCTCAATCCTATGCTGACTTGCCAATCGAAAACGAGGACCTTTCTTGTGAGGGGCATGTATCGCCTCAGCAAAGTGAGGATACTCATACAGCTGTAAGGGAAACGGAAGAAAAAATATTTAAACAAGAAGAACCTAAATCAAAACATATTCCGTTTAATGTTATCATGTTAAGCAAAGATAAACAGAAATGGTCTGGAAAACGGACGGAAGAGGAAAAAAAAACAGCAAAAGTGGAAGAAGTGAATGATGAACCGGTTCATCATGAGTATGCATTATCCGAGGAACCGGCCGATATCCCATATTATTGCTTCCCTTCCATGGATCTTTTGGCACCGCCGTTAGCGGCGGAAAATGATAATGCCTGGCTTAAGATGCAAGAGCAGATTCTGAATGAAACATTGCATAACTTTAATGTAAAGGCCAAAGTGGTCAATGCGACACAGGGGCCGGCAGTAACGCAATTCGAAGTTCAGCCTGAGCCGGGTGTGAAAGTCAATAAAATTACGAACCTGACCGATGATATTAAGCTAAGTCTTGCAGCACAGGACATCCGGATGGAAGCACCAATTCCGGGTAAGCATACGATAGGTATAGAAATACCAAACCGCAGGAGCAAACCAGTATTTCTTCGTGAAATATTGGAGAGTAGGGTTTTTCAAGAGAATGATTCACCTTTGACAGTGGCGCTCGGCCTGGATATTACCGGATCACCGATTGTGACAGATTTACGGAAGATGCCGCATGGTCTCATTGCCGGAGCTACGGGATCGGGGAAAAGCGTATGCATCAATACAATGCTTATCAGCCTGCTATATAAGGCTACACCTCAGGATGTAAAGTTATTGCTGATCGATCCTAAAGTGGTAGAGCTGGCGCCTTATAATCATATCCCGCATTTGGTCAGCCCGGTCATAACAGATGTAAAGGCTGCCACAGCCGCTTTGAAATGGGCAGTAGAGGAAATGGAAAGGCGATATGAACTATTTGCGCATGCAGGTGTAAGGGATATCGGCCGATTTAACCAAAAAGCGATTGAAGCAAAACAATTTAGCGATAAATTGCCGTTCATTGTGATTGTGATTGATGAATTGGCTGATCTGATGATGGTTTCCCCGGCAGATGTGGAAGAATCGATATGCCGCATTGCCCAAAAGGCAAGAGCGTGCGGCATCCATTTGATTGTGGCGACACAAAGGCCTTCAGTCGATGTCATCACTGGACTCATCAAATCCAATATCCCGACCAGAATTGCGTTCTCTGTTTCATCCCAAATTGATTCAAGAACGATCATTGATAGCAGCGGCGCTGAGAAGCTGCTTGGAAGAGGCGATATGCTCTTCCTTGAAAACGGCTCGTCCAAGACGATACGACTGCAAGGAACATTTGTTGATGATGATGAGATTGAGGAAATCGTCCACTTTGTGAAGAGGGAACAAGGTCCGCAATATCTCTTTAAGCAGGAAGATCTGTTGGGGAAAGCCCAGATTCCTGAGGACAGGGATGAACTATTCCTGGAGGCATGCGAATTTGTCGTGGAGCAGAATACCGCTTCCACATCCGGGCTGCAAAGGCGATTCCATATCGGCTATTCAAGGGCTGGCCGGCTCATTGATATGATGGAGAGTCATGGAATCATTTCTGGTACTAAAGGCAGTAAACCGCGTGAAGTGCTGATGACCGCTGAACAATACGAGGAATGGATTAGCCGGGAGACAGAAAGAGCATAAACAGTATAAAAAGCACGATTACAGGAGAAGGATATTATTTCGATATAATTAAAAATGTTGATGATGTAAACATATAAACGTCTTGCTCAATATTTCCTGAGAAATCGACATGCTTCTGCTCCTGTAGGAGCACAATTTATGAAGAGAAGTTGTCCCGATAATTAACATAAAGCCGCTGTATATTATTTAAAATAATTTGTCGATGTAGAGCGTTTGTCTGATAAAGACAATTTGTGATATAATACTTATTTAGTAATGAACTGTGGTATGCCGATTAAAAAAGCATTATGTCATATGCTGTACTGCAGATAGACAAGGTTGGAGGTTCTCGTATGACTGTCTACCATTTTGTTGGTATCAAAGGATCTGGTATGAGTGCTTTGGCACAAATACTGCATGACAACGGATTGCATGTCCAAGGGTCCGATTATGAAAAAGACTTTTTTACACAAGTAGCTTTAGAAAAAGCAGGAATAAAGATTTTACCATTTGATGAAAACAATATATCTGAAAATATGACTATTATTGCGGGGAACGCTTTCCCGGATACCCATGAAGAAATAAAGAGGGCTTTGGAGCTGGGTCTTCCTGTCATCCGCTACCATCGCTTCTTGGGCGACTACATCAAGAATTTCACAAGTGTCGCCATTACAGGAGCACATGGGAAAACATCGACCACTGGATTGATGGCACATGTCATTAAAGGAGCGAAACCTACCTCCTTCTTGATTGGTGATGGAACTGGTAAAGGTGATCGCGATGCGGAATTTTTTGTATTTGAAGCTTGTGAGTACCGCAGACATTTCTTGTCCTACCATCCTGACTATGCAGTCATGACGAATATTGACTTCGACCATCCGGATTACTTTTCGAGTGTGGATGATGTGTTTGAAGCATTTCAGGAAATGGCTTTGCAGGTCAACAAAGGCATTATTGCTTGTGGTGATGATGAGCAACTTCAGAAAATCCAAGCTAAGGTCCCTGTCATTTTTTACGGATTTAACGAAGAAAATGACTTTCAGGCGCGCAATGTAAAGGTCACAAAAGAAGGGACCACTTTTGATGTGTTCGTTCGTAATAACTATTACGAAACATTTACAATTCCGACGTTCGGCAACCATAATGTCCTGAATGCATTGGCTGTCATAGCGCTATGCAAATATGAGCATATTGATGCAGAAATTGTTAAAATGCAACTGTTGACCTTCAGAGGTGTCAAGCGGCGTTATTCCGAAAAGGTGATTGGCTCTCAGGTGATTGTGGATGATTATGCCCATCATCCTACAGAAATCAAGGTCACAATTGATGGGACCAGAAAGAAATACCCTGAACGAAAAGTAGTGGCTGTTTTTCAACCGCATACGTTCAGCAGAACGCAGACCTTCCTGGATGATTTTGCAGAAAGCCTGAACCAGGCAGATAAGGTTTTCCTTTGTGACATTTTTGGTTCAGCAAGGGAACATCAAGGCAAACTGACGATCCATGACCTATTGGATAAAACCGAAAACGGCGAACTTCTGGATGAGGAAAATACAGCGATCCTGAAACAATACGAAAACAGCGTAGTCCTTTTCATGGGGGCAGGAGACATACAGAAATTCCAAAAAGCCTACGAAGAGGTTTTGGAAAAATAATAGGTGCAGACCGACAAACTAATATCATGCAAAAAAGTGGTTTTGTTTGATATTGAAAAGGCAGAAACGTTGATTTAACAACATTTCTGCCTTTTTCAATTTATTTATCTTTAGCGGGATTTGTCCTTTTCGGACAGCCCCTTTTGATTGGTGTTGTAAAAGGAAAGGCAGTAGGAGAAGAAAGTTCCTGCGCTTTGTTGCTTTCACATTACTTCAGGTTTTCAGGATTCAGGCATTCAAGTTCAGGAAGTACAAATCTTCCGTCCTTACGGATTAGGACATCATCGAAATAAATTTCGCCGCCGCCATACTCAGGCCGTTGGATGTTGACCAAATCCCAATGGATATTGGAGGAGTTACCATTATAGGCTTCGTCGTAACATTGCCCTGGAGTGAAATGGAAGCTCCCGTCGATTTTTTCGTCAAATAGTATATCCTGCATCGGATGGAGAATATACGGATTGACGCCAATCGCAAATTCTCCGATATACCTAGCTCCTTCATCAGTATCAAAGATTTGATTGATTCTATCGCTGTCATTGGCTTCGGCCTGGATGATTTTACCGTCCGCGAAGGTAAGGGTAACATTCTCGAACGTGAAGCCCTGATATGGGGAAGGCGTATTGTAGGTGATAACGCCGTTTACGGAATCTTTGACAGGGGCTGTATATACTTCACCGTCAGGTATGTTCAATTCCCCGGCACATTTGATTGCGGGGATGTCCTTGATCGAGAATGTCAAGTCAGTGCCCGGACCGGTGATCTGCACTTTATCTGTCCTGTTCATCAGGTCGACTAGGGAATCCATTGCCTCGCTCATCTTGCTGTAATCCAGATTGCAGACATCAAAATAGAAATCTTCGAATGCTTCTGTGCTCATTTTTGCCAACTGAGCCATCGCACTGTTCGGATATCGCATAACAACCCATCTAGTCTTCGGCACACGTATATCCCTATGTACTTTTTGCCCGATTGTATCGCCTTCAATCTTCATTTTTTCGGCAGGGACATCTGCATATTCGTTGATGTTATCGCTCGCTCTCAGGCCGATATAGGCATCCATCTCTTTCATGACATTAGCTTCGAATTCCGCCATATAGTCAAACTGCTCTTTTTGTGCACCAAGCAATAAGGAACGGGTAACTTGGGGATCCTTTAAACTGACGAACGGATAAGCGCCTGCCTTATAGGCCTCTTTGACGATGGCTTTAACAAGTTCACGCTGAAGAGTGAAATTCTCGATAAGGACTTTCTCTCCTTTTTTTAGTTTAAGGGAATAATTGATTAAGTTATAAGCTAGTTTTTCAATTCGCGGATCTTTCATGGCAATAACCTCCGTATGTTTGTGTGTTAGCCTTCATGTACTATTGTACCTGAATCAGAAGCAAATAGAAGGTTGAAGAGGACCGCTCGGCAAAAAAATCTATATTTTCCTAATGTTTGGCTGCTTTCGTGTACGAATAGTTTATAATGAAAGATGGCGGGTATTATTTTATTATGAAGTTGTTGGAGGTGCAGGTAATGGAAATAATTTTGTATGCAAGTGCAGCGATAGCTGCGATCGCTTTCTTCATTTTAGTGATTTTTCTTGTAAAAACATTAAAATCTCTTCAAGTCACCCTAGATAGTGTGTCCGAAACATTGACGGGTGTCGAAAAACAAATGCAAGGGCTAACTACAGAATCAACACTGTTATTACACAAGACAAATATGTTGGCGGAGGATCTGCAAAAAAAATCCGAAAACCTGAACACAGTCGTAGATGCTGTGAAGGATGTTGGAACCACCCTGAAAGGGTTCAATACATCACTGCAAAAAGTATCAGTCAAGGTCGGACAGGAAATGGAACAGAACCAAGATAAAATTGCCCAGGCGGTTCAATGGGGAAATGTCCTGTTTGAATTGAAGGATATGTGGAAAAAGAAGAAAACAGCAAGCCAAGCTTCTACAGTTGAACAGTTCGAGAGAAATGAACTGGAAGCTTCAAAGACAGACAACCTGGTGAAAAAACGTTTCTTGCGATCAAGAAATTAAAAAATGAACAGGGAGGATGAACAGTTAATGAGTGCAAATGACTATCAAAAAGATTATTCTCGTGATCAGGTGAAATGGGATTCCGAAATGGAAACAGGCGATTCGAAGGGATTTATTGCGGGTGCATTGATAGGAGGCCTTATAGGGGCTGCAACTGCGCTGTTCCTTGCTCCAAAATCAGGAAAAGAATTAAGAAGCGATTTGAATGGGCAAGCAAAAGTACTCTCTGAGAAAACAGAAAAATTGCGTCAGACCGCAACGGAAAAAACAGGTCAATTACGTCAAACCGCTTCTGAGAAAACAAATCAACTGACAAAGACAGCAAAAGAAAAGGGCAGTGAGTTGGCTGAAGCGGCAAAGATAAAAACAAAGCCGATGGCCGATGCACTGGCCAAACAATCAGCGGAACTTGTCGAGACAGTGAAGAAAAGAACAGGAAAGGGCAAGGAAGCTGGAGGCGATCAACCTTCTGAAGTCAGCTTTGCTCCAGAAGATCAGGCAGAAACGATGAAAGAGCAGACAGAGAGTTTGCTCAAGGATTCTAATCTAAAGAAAGAACAGGCTCAATTGAAATTGAAAGAAACGGAAAAGGCTTTCGATGAGACAGAAAACCTCCATAAATGACCGATCAGTCCATTTGTGGGACCAATAATTGGATTTTCCGGCGGTGAAGTGATATGATTGCTTCACCGTTTTTCATTTTTTGCTTACAAGAAGGGAAGATCTAGAGATGAAGCATATTACATCAGTCGGTGAATTGGATCAAGTCATTCAGAAAGAAGAAAGTATTCTCTTCAAACATAGTGCGACTTGCCCGGTCAGTGCGGCGGCCTTTGACGAATATAAGCAGTGGGCCGGCAACAATCCCGATTTTCCGGCTGTCTACCTGGTTGTGCAGGAGGATAGGGACTTGTCCCAAACAGTAGCTGAAACCTACCATGTCAAACATGAATCTCCTCAGGCGATCTTGTTCAGAAAAGGAAATGTTGCTTGGCATGCTTCGCATTGGCATATCACAAAAGACTCCATTGAAAAGGCAGTAACTGAATAAAAACACTTTGCGTTAAAGCAAAGTGTTTTTATGTTTAATTAGATGGTTTATGGATAGTGGCCGGCCACATGATGCGGAGATCATCACCAGGCTGGATGGATTCGTGGAACCCGGTCTCCTGTTCATTTTTAACCAGGATGAAGCGGCTATTCGGCCCTTTTGGAAGCTCAATATCCACGTGCCTGAACAAGTCCTGGAATATGAAGGGTTCCTGCTTTCGTTTAACAACCTTCAACCTTTCCCCGTATTGAATTCTTTCTGATCCCAGCAGAAGGTGGCCGTCCAGATAAAACTCGGCGATTGTCTTCCTTAATGTTAACGGTTTTCCGTTATATGTTACGGGAATTGTTTGTTCCCGGACAATACCCAAGGATTCGGCCATTTCATTCAAAGTCGGTGAGCTAACCTTTTCGATGCTGATTACATCTCCATCTTCGAAACTTGCCGTCAGTTTCACCTCTTTTTCATTTTTGAATATTCTCCCTGAAAACTGATTGACCGTATAGGACTTGTCATTTAGGAAAACAGTGAATGGCATGAGCTTGGCTGTCAATTGCTGCAGACCGAGTGCCTTGATCAATGATTCAATCGTTCCGGGCAATTTGCAGACAATTTCATCCCGGTCTTCGACCACCTCATGATCGGCAACGATTTGCCCATTCTGTTTAATGACCGCCTCAATCACATATTTGGTTTGGTTGATGATCACTGTTTTCCTAGGTATATGTTCAATTAAATCTTTGATGGTTGCTGTCGCTGGGGAGCCATCTTGTCCTGCCTTGACGATTATGCGGTCATCAGCATTTATTTTTTGGTTGAGCAAAGCGGTTTCCCCGTTCAGCAGAATTTGCGGCGGGCTGCCATGACTGCCTGGGATTGTTATCGATTGCCCGTTTACATGAACGATTTTAGCCATGCCGGGCTTCCCGTAAAGCTTGCTCACTTTGATTCCGGATGTAAGTAAACAATCAGCCAATGTCAATTCCTTTACATCAAAAAGCCGGACAGGCGAATCATTGAGGTAAACTGTGACATACTGTACGGGATTTTTCTGTGCCGCTATGGCAATCCCAATCGGAGTTACAAGCTCTGGTCCCTTGGGTATGGATGAAGCGATTGTCACATTCTGGATGGCATCAATCCCTCTCACTGCGACTCTATTGGCAGGAAGCTGAAGCCGGGAAGCCAGCAGTGAGGGCAACTCGGGCGTCCGGCTGCCCCCGCCGACAAGCATGACTGCTTTGGGGGGCTTCTCATTATTCAATGTAAGGATCTCAGAGCAGATACTGTCGGACAGTTTTTCGAGCACAGGATGTATTTGTTTCACGATCTCCTGCTTTTGTAATCCAGTTTCGAATCCGAGGATATCTGTTATGGTTATGTTTTCTGAATCATGTGAGTCGTTGATTTTGCGCTTTGTCAGCTCTGCCGAATGGAAATCAAGCAGTAGCTGATCGCTGATTGCTTCGGTAATCTCATCCCCGGCGATTGGTACCATTCCATAGGCGACAACCGTGCCCGTATCTGTGATGGCAATATCAGATGTACCAGCTCCAATATCGACTAATGCCACATTGATTCTTCTCATGGAAGGAGGAATCAATACATTGATGGCCGCAATTGGTTCCAAAGTGAGCGCATGCATTTCCAATCCGGAGCGTTTCAATGCGGATATGAGCGATTCAACAACTACTTTTGGAAGGAAGGTAGCGATAATCTCAACCGATGCCTCTGATCCGTTTTGGTCGATCAAGCTGCCGATTTCCACACCGTCCAGCTTATAATACAAGACGGAGTAGCCGACACAATAATAATCGAAGCTGTTCTCGTCATTATTATGGTTCGCTACTGATGACTGAGCTTGTTGCACAGCGCTGACCTCCATATGGAGGATATCCTGCTTATCAATCATCGGTTTCCCTTTTATATCAACTGTTATTTGCGCCTTCTCGGTTAAAAGGGCCCTGCCGGCAGCAGCTACACTTACTTTTGTCAATTGCCCGTGTTCTTTTTCCATCTCTTCTTTGATTTCCGTTATGATTTTTGAAACAGCCAGGACATCGTGAATCTGGCCGTCTAGCATCGATCTTTCCGTGTGTTCTTTAGAAAGGATATCGGTCACTTGATAATGTTCTTCTTCCTGTTCTAGGATAATGCCGACAATGGAGCGTGTTCCTATATCCAATGCGAATAATTTTTCCCCCAATTGATACACCTTCTTTTATTCGAACTGATTTCTCTTACTATATATGCTTGCAGATAGCTTAATATTAAAGGTTTATCATTTCTTATATCGGTCAAGCAGATGCATTTTTTCTATCTTTAACACTTAAAAGCGTTTAAGTACTAAAAAACATAACGTGACTTTTAGTATCATTTCCCTTATAATAACTCTAATTAAAGTATGTTAGATTCAAAGCATGTCCGTTAACCGGATAAGGTTAACGGACATGCTTACAGCAGTAAAAGATATTTAGTATGAAAGGGTGGATGAGGGGTATGAGCAACCAAGAATTGAATGAACTGCGGGAGAAACTGGATGAGATCAACTTATCTCTGCTAGAGCTCATCAACGAAAGGGCACAGGTAGTTCAGCAAATTGGCAAAGTCAAAGAAAAACAGGGTGTTAATAAGTATGACCCGCTCCGTGAGCGTGCCATGTTGGAATTGATACAGAACAACAACAAAGGGCCGTTGGATAATCAAACCATTAAACATATATTCAAAGAAATATTCAAGGTCAGTCTTGATCTGCAAAAAGATGATCAGAAAAAAGCCTTGCTGGTCTCAAGAAAGCGGAAACCAGAAGATACGATTGTCACCATCAAAGGCCAAAAGGTGGGGAACGGCACTCCTCAAATGGTATTCGGCCCATGCGCAGTGGAATCTTACGAGCAGGTGGCTGCTGTTGCCGACGTACTGAAGTCTAAGGGACTTACATTCATAAGAGGAGGAGCCTATAAGCCGCGGACTTCCCCATATGATTTCCAAGGTCTCGGTTTAGAAGGACTAAAAATACTGAAGCGCATTAGTGAAGAATACGGTTTAGCGGTCATTAGTGAAATTGTTTCGCCTAGTGATATAGAAACCGCGGTAGACTATGTGGACGTTATCCAGATTGGCGCTCGGAATATGCAGAATTTCGAACTATTGAAAGCAGCGGGGGCAGTCAATAAACCAATCCTGCTGAAGAGAGGGCTATCTGCCACTATTGATGAATTCATCCATGCGGCAGAATACATCATGTCTCAAGGAAATGAAAATATTATTCTTTGCGAACGCGGTATCAGGACGTATGAAAAAGCTACAAGAAACACCTTGGATATTACAGCTGTTCCAATCTTGAAGCAGGAAACACATTTGCCGGTGCTTGTGGATGTGACACATTCAACCGGACGTAAAGATTTGCTTTTGCCTGCAGCTAAGGCTGCCCTTGCAATCGGAGCGGATGGCATTATGGCTGAAGTGCATCCAGAACCGAGTGTGGCGTTGTCGGATTCAGCACAGCAAATGGATTTCGCTGAATTTGATGTATTCCTAAAAGGGATTCAAAGTCAGCTGAAGGTAAGGATTTAGAAGGATCTATAAAACCCGATTGTTAAAATGGAGCAGGTGGAGAAAAGTGAGACGTTATCTCCATCTGTTTTTTTTTTTGCGTTCTAAAGACTCATTGAATAGCAGCTTCATGTTCAACTTCTCATCCTTTTTGCGGGATATTTTTGCAAACCAAGAAGAGACTATTGGAAATTCGGTTTCTTACTGAATTTTTACCCAAACTAAACCTATAGCAGGATAATAGTCATGCAACAATGTATAATGAAATTAAAAGGATGATTTTTCGAAATATAATCTGCGAAGATTGCAGGAATCCTTTTCTTATCGTAATATAAGGTATTATTGATTATTTTTTACAGTGAACATCTTCAACCTTAAACCACAGCTAACATTCATAATACTTAAAGCATTTATTTGTTTGTATATATTTGGGAAATAATTTCATTTTGAAAAGGAGAGCCGGTCGACATGAATAATATTACGATTTATGATGTGGCAAGAGAAGCAAATGTTTCAATGGCCACGGTTTCCCGGGTAGTGAACGGTAACCCGAACGTCAAACCGACAACGCGTAAAAAAGTAATGGAAGTAATAGATCGCCTTGGCTATAGGCCAAATGCAGTTGCTAGAGGATTGGCAAGCAAAAAAACAACAACAGTGGGGTTGATCATACCTGACATATCCAATATCTTTTTCGCCGAATTGGCAAGAGGGATTGAAGATATTGCGACAATGTATAAATACAACATCATTTTGAGTAATTCTGATGAAAATAGGGACAAAGAGCTGCATCTTTTGAATACAATGCTCGGAAAGCAAGTGGACGGATTGATTTTCATGGGTGCGGATATAACCGACTCTCATATACAGGAATTCAAGAAATCACCGGTTCCTGTCGTTTTGGCGGGCTCGCTTGAAGAGACAGGTGAGATTCCTTCCGTCAATATTAATTATGAAGATGCAGCCTATGACAGTACAGTACGATTTATAGAAGCCGGGCATAAGAAAATTGCACTTGTGATCGGTAACTTTGCCGAACCAATCAATAAGAAGAAGATCACAGGGTATAAAAAGGCTTTGGCTGAACATGGAATTGATTTTGATGAGGAATTGGTAGTCGAGGGCGATTATTCCTATGACTCAGGATTGGAAGCAATCCGGAAACTGAATGAATCAGCAAAATTGCCGACTGCCATCCTGGTAGGATCAGATGAAGCGGCAGTCGGTGTGGTACATGCTTCTCAGGATGCCGGATATCGCGTTCCTGATGATGTGGAAGTCATAAGTTTCGACAACACAAAGCTCACATTGATGGTGCGTCCTCAATTGACTACGATTGTCCAGCCTCTATATGACATCGGAGCTGTGGCTATGCGCCTATTGACGAAACTGATGAACAAAGAAACGGTAGAGGAGCATACGGTGGTCCTTCCACACCGTATTGAAGCTAGGAATTCCACTAAATAAAACATAAAAGGACGGGCACCTGATGAGGTGTCCGTTTTCTTTTTATGTCGTATATGTAATGATTGGCCTGATGTTTATTTTACTCTTTTTCTGCACGGATCGGATATAGAAGCTTGTTGAGCATCTGTTTGTTCTTTTCTGTGATCTCCGGCTTTCTTGGAATCGGAGGATATAACTGGTCCGGATCTTCCCAGCGGTCAGGCAATGTGACTGGAGCCAGTTGTTGCCATTTATCCCTCCAGCTTTTGGGGATTTCTGGACACACATCCGTTTGCCTGGTCATCTCCAGCCAGATTTTCGCCCAGGCCCGTGGAACGACACGCCAAATATCATAGCCTCCGCCCCCCACTGCTATCCACTTGCCGCCGCAATATTGATGTGCCAGTTCATGGGCCAATTTTGGAATGTGATCATAAATAGTCATTGTAGCCGATAAATGTGTCAGAGGATCAAGATAATGGGCATCAGCGCCATTTTGTGTTAGAAGCACATCAGGCTTAAAGAATTCGATGATTTCACGGAAAGCAGTCTTATAAGACTCCAGCCATGATTCATCTTCTGTAAAGGCATCGACAGGCATGTTGAATGTGAACCCGTATCCATTGCCCTGTCCTCTCTCATTGATGTTACCTGTCCCAGGGAATAGGTAACGGCCCGTTTCGTGGATTGAGAACGTACATACATTATCATCATCATAAAAAGACCATTGAACCCCGTCTCCGTGGTGGGCATCCGTATCCACATACATAACCCTTGCCCCATATTTTTGCTGAAGATATTTGATCGCTACAGAGCTGTCATTATAGATGCAGAACCCGGAGGCTTTCCCCCGGAACCCGTGATGCAAACCGCCGCCGAGATTAAGGGCATGATCAGCCCTTCCTGCCATGACATGGTCGACTGCCGTCAAAGTCCCGCCGACGAGTAATGCGCTGGCTTCATGCATGCCTTTGAAAAGAGGAGTATCTTCTGTCCCGAGCCCATAGTTTTCGGCTTGTTCCTCTCTCAGGAGGCCGTCGCTCGCTTTTTTGACCGCTTCTATATATGCATGGTCATGGATGAGCGCCAGCTCTTCATCTGTGGCGATCCGCGGCTCCACAATCTGGCTGTTATTGATTGCTCCGCAGTCTCTCAATAAGTCGAGTGTAAGTTTTAGCCGTAATTGATTGAATGGATGCTCATTGTTGAATTTATAGTTGAGCAATTTCTCTGAATAAATGAATATAGGGCTGCTCATGGTCACAACTCCGGTATTTGCGGCCATACCACATCATATCCATGCTCTTTTAATTTCGAAACGATGGAGAGGGGGTTCATCGTTTTGACACGGAGCACAAGGACTTTATACGAATCATCTTTCGCATAGGGATAGACGAGCGCACTTTGTATATTGACTTTCATTTCCTTGAATACCGCCGATACATCGCTCAGTATCCCCGGCTTATTAATAACTTTAATTTGGATGTGTGAACCAGGCTGATGAGCGCCAGTCAATTTGACAAAGGTGTGCAGCATGTCGGTTTCGGTGACGATACCAACGAGCCTGCCGTCTCGGATGACGGGCATACAGCCAATCTTATTTTCATAGAATACAGCAGCCATATCCTCCACAAAGTCAAGCGGGTGGCCGTATATGATGTCTGTCTTCATGATGGTCCGTAAAGGCATCTGTAAATCTTCCAGATGTGATTGTGACCTGAAAATGGAGGGGGTCGCATCACGGATGTCCTGACTGGAGACAAGGCCGATCAGATGCCGTTCTTCATCCACAATGGGCAGATGGCGGATCTGGCTTTTTCTCATCAGCTCAATGGCTGATTCAATCGTATCTTCTTCCGAAAGCGTAATGACTTCTGTTTCCATTATTTCTTCCAATAACAAGATGTCCATCCCCTTTTATGATGATTGCTCCCTGTATGGGCATTATGTAAAGACGAATCAATACATGAATCTGTTCATAAATCTAAGATGATCGAACCTCTCGATGGATTCTGGAGGGACTCTTTTCCCTATTCGGGCCATCAGGCAGTTTGCGGGGTGGGAACATATTTCAGGGTCATCTGTCGCATAATATTCCAGTCCGCCCGCGTTCATCATTTTTTCCATCACTTTTCTGTATTCCCATACATTTAATCTGCTGCCTTTAAGGTCCCAATGCCAGTAATACTCTGTCGTGATGATAATATAATCATCCATGGCCTGATCCATCATAGAAACCCGCAGCAGGCTTTTCCCGATTCCGCAGCCTCTGAATTTTGCCGCCACCTCAATAGCCCCTAATTCAATCAGGTCTTCCATTTTTCCTTCCGACCATCGTTCAAGGGGATCGGGATACAAGAAGGTCACATACCCGATGATTTCATCTTTATCCCTGGCGATGATGATGCGTCCTTCCGGCAGGCCGGCTATCTCAATAATGGCTTTCCTTTGTTGCGGAGGGGGACGAAAAGCAACCAGCCCTTCATGAAATTCGTATGCAGCCAATTTTTCCGGTGATACGGGTCCTTCTATAATGATAGGTCCTTGCGGTGTTTTGACCTCCATTGCATTATAGGTTTTTTTATGCTCCATATGATCCACCACCTGATTTAAATTCCTTTTTCACCATTATTACATAGGTAAATTATGTTTATGAAAGGGAAAGGGTTAAAATCGTTACAATAATTTGAAAAATTCGAGGAGGTGACATGATGTGAGGACAAATTTATTTTCATCATACCATGACAGCTGATAGGAATGTAAGCGGTAACAATAAAACAACCGGAAAAATTTTAAAAAATTGAGAATCAATTACCAATCGTTTATAATGTAGCTATTATAAGAATATTCCAAAAAAGGAGCTGGTCGGATGAAATTGGAAGCGTTATCTGTCGTGCAGGGTGACTTTAATCTAAAAGATTATGATGAGATGAGAAAAGATTTTGACTGGAAGGATGTAGAGAAGCATTTTTCCTGGCATGAAACAGGTAAGGTCAACATTGCCCATGAGGCGATTGACAGGCATGCCGAAGGTGCCAAGAAGAACAAAGTGGCCCTTTATTACCGAAATGCGGAGCGCAATGAAAAATATACTTTCAAGGAAATGAAAGAACTGTCGAATAAAGCCGGAAACGTCTTGAAAAAGGTGGGGGACGTCGAAAAAGGAGATCGTGTTTTTGTGTTCATGCCAAGGTCTCCAGAATTGTACTTTGCGATTTTGGGTGCAGTTAAATTGGGAGCAATCGTTGGCCCGCTGTTCGAAGCATTCATGGAGGGAGCTGTCCGGGACAGACTATCCGATAGCGAGGCAAAAGTTATTATTACGACGCCTGATTTACTTCCCCGCATACCGATGGATGAATTGCCTGCCTTGAAGCATGTTTTTGTTGTTGGAGAGGGGGCTGAAGAAAGTGGAAAGGTCCTTGATTATAATAAATATTTTGCGGAAGCGGACAAAAAATTGGAAGTTCAGTGGGTAGACAGGCAAGATGGCCTACTGCTCCATTATACATCAGGGTCCACCGGTAAACCAAAAGGAGTTCTGCATGTACATAATGCAATGATCCAGCATTATCAGACGGCCGAGTGGGTCCTGGATCTGAAAGAATCGGATGTATATTGGTGTACTGCTGACCCGGGCTGGGTCACTGGCACAGCATATGGAATCTTTGGCCCTTGGCTTCATGGCGTTTCAAGCGTAGTAGTAGGCGGAAGGTTCAAGCCGGAAGCCTGGTATAAGACTTTGGAGGATTACGGGGTGACAGTCTGGTACAGTGCCCCGACTTCCTTCAGGATGCTAATGGGGGCTGGGGATGAAATTATCAAACAATATGATTTGTCGAGCCTGCGCCATATCCTGAGTGTAGGAGAACCTTTAAATCCGGAAGTCATTCGCTGGGGAATGAAAGTTTTCCATCTGCGCATCCATGATACTTGGTGGATGACAGAAACAGGAGCCCAGGTGATCTGCAATTATCCTTGCATGGAAATCAAACCGGGTTCTATGGGAAAACCGATCCCAGGCGTAAAGGCGGCCATTGTAGATGATATGGGGAATGAGCTGCCGACGAACCGGATGGGTAATCTTGCGGTCAAAAAAGGCTGGCCATCGATGATGACAAGCATCTGGAATAATCCTTCCAAGTATGAATCATACTTCATGCCGGGAGATTGGTACGTCTCAGGAGATTCGGCTTACATGGATGAAGACGGTTATTTCTGGTTTCAGGGAAGGATTGATGATGTTATCATGACTTCCGGAGAACGTGTCGGACCTTTCGAAGTGGAAAGCAAATTAGTCGAGCATCCGGCTGTAGCTGAAGCAGGTGTCATCGGAAAGCCGGATCCTGTGCGCGGGGAAATCATTAAGGCGTTCATAGCCCTAAGGGACGGATATGAACCTTCAGATGAATTGATTGAGGAAATACGTCAGTTTGTGAAGAAGGGCTTGGCGGCCCATGCCGCCCCGCGTGAAATAGAGTTCAAGGATAAGCTTCCTAAAACCAGAAGCGGAAAAATCATGAGACGTGTGCTGAAAGCCTGGGAGCTGGATTTACCTACAGGAGACCTGTCCACGATGGAAGATTAATATGAAAAACGAGCTGACCCAAATGAGTCAGCTCGTTTTTAGTGTTATTCTGTATCTGTATCTGAAGTTTCCGGTGTCTCCAGTGTCTCCGTTTGCTGTTCTGCTTGAGGTTCACTTTGGTTCTCTTCGTTTTCTGTAGGAGGAGGCTCGGGTGTTGGGTTAGGATCTGGTTCAGTGGTTGGTGCCACTTCTTTTTTCGGATCCTTGTCACTGTCCTTTTTTTCCGTTCTGTCTTCATTAACCGCTTGCTTTTTTTCGATGACGATGACATTAGAAGCAGGTGATTCTTTGCCGGCGATATCCACTGCCTTTACAATGTAACGGCCGGGCTTAGCGGAATATCTCAAGTTCTGGTCGGCTTTAATGCTGGCTACTTTTTGGTTGTCTTTGTAGACCCGATAACCGATGACATCTTTCTCCGGATGTTTCCCCCAAGTAATGTAGTTATCTTTCAAGGCTATGGACATAGCTTGCGGTTTTTTCCCGTTCTCCTGTAAGCTCCCTGTGCCAGAACCGCCGCTCATGCCCACATACTTGGCGAGGTCGCTGCTTTTGACATATTTGCCGCCGATCATCTTCAGGAATTCCTTGGACAGGAGTTGGCCTGTCTCTGTGAATTCATCAGGAGTCGATTCCAGGGCGGCGTACCTTTCATCGCCGAGGACGACAATCTTACCGGCTGCCGTTGCCTTATCAGGCAGGCTCAATGAAAAATTGGCGGGGAACAGATCCGCTGTAATGCCCGCTTTCGCACACAGATCGGTCGGCAGATTCAAAGCCGAGCAATAGGAAAATGTTTTCATGCCTCCAGGTGAGGCGAAACGTTTTTTCGTTCCAATCAGTTCAGGCTGGGCTGCATAGGCTTCATTCATCAATTTGGCCCATAGCTGCTGGTTGCGTTTACTGTACATATTAGAGTCCAAGCTTTTAGGAGTATCATAGCCGTTCCACACACCGAGTGTAATATTCGGGTTGGAAGCTATGAACCAAGCATCATGATAATCCTGGCTTGTTCCGGTCTTGCCTGCAAAGTCAGAGCTGAAGTTCAGATGATTCCGGGCTGTTGTCGCTGTACCGCTTGTCAGGACGTCCCTCATCATATCGATCGTCATGTAGGCGGTTTGCGGCGAAAACACTTTCTCTTCTTTTGCCTCATGCTGGTAAATGACTTGGCCGTCCTTTGTTTCAATTTTTTCGATCATATAGGCATCGGTGAACTTTCCGTTATTGGCAAGGGTGGCAAAAGCATTGGTGTTCTCCTCAACGGATATTCCGAGACCGGGACCTGCAATAGAGATGGCGGGCAGGCCATACTCTTCATCCCTGATGGTTGAGATTCCCATCTTTTTCAGATAGTCAAGCGGATTTTGGTTGAGCATGTTCATATAAAACAACACAGCTGGAATGTTTTGTGACTTCTTGAGGGCATTCCGTGCTGAAGTCAGACCTGAATAGCTTCCTCCATAGTTTCCAGGCGTGTAAGGGCCTTGCCCGCCGCCCATAGGGATGGAAATGGGCACATTCAGCGCCAACGAGCCGGGCGCCAACTTCCCGAGTTCTATACCGGGCGCAAATACCAGCAACGGTTTGATCGTCGATCCTGTCGGGCGAGGAGATGTAGCATGATTGTACTCCCGGTCATAGTCCCGTCCGGCCAAAAAGCTCAGGATTCGTCCGGTGTTGTTCTCGATGAGCATCGCTCCTGCTTCGACCTTTTCCATTACCGTCTCTTCTTCCGGTGTGCCTTTTTTGACCAATTGCGGACGATCCGGTCCATAATTATTGAATTCATCTTTTGCTTTATCCCAATTAGTCCAAATATCTTTTACAATGGTTGTATGGATGCGGTATCCGTTATTCCGCAAAGCACTGTTGGCTATGTTCTCATACTCTGAGCGGATACTGTCACTTTTGCTGTACTCTTCTTCGGTGATGCCGTCTTTAAGCGCTAAGTGTTTGGCCAGCAGCGGTTTGGCACGCTGTTCGATTTCTGCCGTCAATGCAGGGTACTGGTCAAAAGCATCGCCTTTTGTTGGTTTGGCCAGGTTGCCGATTATGTCATAGTCCAAGGCTTCGTCATATTCTGTCTTTGTGATCATCTTAGCCGACAGCATTCTGTTAAGAACGGTTTTTTGTCGAGTGAGCCCCGGTTCCAGGTTCTCTTTTTTTGTGCCTGTGTTTGAGAATGGTGTATAGGCAGAGGGGCTTTGCGGCAATCCGGCTATATAGGCCGCTTGCGCCAGATTAAGATCTTTGGCATCAACTCCGAAGACGCCCTTCGCGGCAGCTTGCACCCCGGCGATATTGTCACCGTCACTATTCCTGCCGAAAGGCGATACATTCAAATAAGCCTCCAGGATATCCTCTTTCTCAAAAAATTTCTCGACGCGCATGGCCAACAGGATTTCCTTAGCTTTCCGTTCGAATGACACCTCATTTGTCAGCACTTGCTGCTTGATGAGCTGTTGAGTCAGCGTGCTCCCGCCGCTTTGGACGGAGGAATTGGTTACTTCCTGAAGGAGCGCACGTATGATTGCTTTCGGGACAACTCCATCATGTTTATAGAAGTATTCATCTTCCGTGGCTATGATGGCATCCTTAAGATAGTCGGACATGTCGGACAAGGGAATCTCTTCCCTGATCAGGTCCGTACGTAAATCACCCAAATAAATGTCGCCGGCGAAATACGCTTTTGAGGTTTCTTCATAGTTGTATATGTTTTCGCTTAACTCTTCCTTACTGCGAACTGGCTCATCCTTAATGAGAGAGGCAAAGTAGCCCGCCCCGACACCTCCAGCAAAAGCAGTTCCGATGACAGCCAGGACGATAAAAAGCAAAACTAAGTTCCAGATGACTTGATAAGATATTCGAAAAGTGCGTTTTGTTTTTGGATCTTCCATCTTATCCGCTAAAATGTTAAAAAATCGTTTCAGTTTTTCTTTCATGTATCCAACCCCCTGAAATTCACGAATATTATAACATAGAAGGGAAGAGAATATGGTCTGTAACTGATAATTAAAAAGAATTTTCCCTATTTTTTGTAATTTTTGTTTTTTCACCCGGCAGATTGACTTTTGAAAAGGGTTATTATAGAATACAAAGAACTTACATGAACGCAAAATATATAGATGCTGTGATAGGTATCAGTAGTAGCTTTATCCCTGTTTAAGAGAGCCGGTGGTCGGTGTGAATCGGTACAAATAAAGTTGCGAATTACCACCTGGAGCATTTGCGGGGAACGAGTCAATTCCAGTAGCCGTAAACGGTCAACAGCCGTTATCTGTTCGAGCGGAGGACGATTAGGTCCTCAAGTTGGGTGGTACCGCGATTATATTCGTCCCTTCATTTTTAATGAAGGGGCTTTTTGTGTTCAATTTTTAAAATTGCATGGGAGGAAAAAGATATGGACTTATTGCAGGATTTGCAATGGAGAGGCATCATTTATCAACAAACAGATGAAAAAGGATTGCAGGAGCAGTTGAAAAAACCAACTTCCTTATACTGCGGGGTCGACCCGACAGCGGACAGCATGCACATTGGGCATTTGCTTCCGTTCTTGACATTGCGCCGTTTCCAGCAAGCCGGTCATCAGCCGATCATCTTAGTCGGAGGGGCAACAGGCATGATTGGGGATCCGAGCGGAAAAACCCAGGAACGTCAGCTTCAATCTGTGGAAGTGATTCAGCATAATGTGGAGTGCCTGAAGAAGCAGCTGGAGAAGATTTTTGACTTCGGTGGCGATAACGGCGCAGTCATGACGAACAACTTCGATTGGATTGGGTCCATGGATATGATTACATTCCTTCGTGATTACGGGAAACATATCGGCATCAACTACATGCTTTCGAAAGACACGATTGCATCCCGTCTGGATACAGGTATTTCTTTCACCGAATTCACATATACCATTATTCAGGCGATTGATTTCAAAAATCTGTATGAGAATCATAATTGCCGCCTGCAAATCGGCGGAAGCGACCAGTGGGGCAACATTACGACAGGTCTGGAGCTGATTCGTAAAACACAGGGAGAAGGCGCAAAAGCATACGGGTTGACGATCCCGTTGGTGACAAAAGCTGATGGGACAAAATTCGGCAAAACAGAAGGCGGCGCTGTGTGGCTCGATCCGGAAAAGACATCTCCATACGAATTCTACCAATTCTGGATTAACACAGCCGATGCGGACGTTGTGAAATACTTGAAGATTTTCACCTTCTTAAGCAAGGAAGATATTGAAGCGCTTGAAGCATCTGTAGAAACAGAACCTCATCTTCGTAAAGCCCAAAAGGCGTTAGCTGAAGAAATGACGAAACTTGTGCATGGCCAGGCAGCATTGGATACGGCCATCGCCATCTCGCAGGCGCTATTCAGTGGAGATATCAAAAAATTGACTGCCTCCGAAATCAGACAAGGATTCAAGGATGTCCCATCATATACGCTTGAAGAAGGAGCAGAAACAACATTGGTGGAAGTACTGGTCAATGCGAAAATCTCTCCATCTAAGCGTCAGGCGCGGGAGGATATCACTAACGGCGCCATCAGCATCAATGGCGATAAAGTGACAGACCTGCAATACATGCTTACGGATGCCGATAAAGTGGAAGGCCAATTTACAGTTATCCGCCGGGGCAAAAAGAAATACACTTTGATTCAGTACTAATGAAATAATTAGGAGCCGATACCGCCCATTTTCTGCAGTACTGCCAGCTTCTATCTGAACAGGGCTTGATGTTTATTCATCAGGCCCTGTTCCTGTTTATCCAGGTCATACAGGAAGGTCCGGCTCGCCATTCTTACGTAATCATAGACCTGCTTTCCTAAGTTCTATGTTCTTGTGAAAGCTATGCAGACCCAATGCTTTGCTGATGCTTTTCTGCTGCCTGTCCATCCTTTTTTTCGTAATTCTCCGGCTACTAGCCTATTAAATAAGCCGTGCCCAACTAATATGGCAGATTCATGCTCCATAGCGAATTCTATCAGTCGTTCAGCCGCTTTTGTCGCTCTATGTCTCGCTTGCTTGAAAGGCTCGCATTTCGGTGAATAGCCGGTAAACCATAATAATCTAAATAATAACGCCCAGTAATTTGGCGTTAGCTGCAATCCAAAGAATGAGGAGGGGCTGATAGGGAGCTCGCATTCCCGGAATAAGGGGTCGCATATGATTTTTGCAGTTGGGTTTATCATTTGTGCTGATTCTATAGATCTTGTTAGATTGCTTGTGATCAAAATAGTGGAGGCTTTGGCCTTATTGAGAGTATCTGTGGGGCATGATGGTTTTTCGAGGATCCCCATGCGGTTGTATTTGCAGACCCATTCTTCAAATTCTTTGCCAGTAATCGGTTTGTTTTTAACTAGTTGTGATTTACCGTGCCGAATCAATGAAATCTCCATTCAGAATTCCTCCTTCGTTCATGGTCATTCTGCTGTATGAAGTATTCTTTATACAGAGGGGGAAAACCTTTAAAATGCCTGCATATCGGCTGTAAAGGTTTGTCAAAAACAAATAAAACCCCCGGAAATTTATTTCCGGGGGTTTTAAAACCGTCATTAAACGGGTTATTAACGAGAGTACCACTCAACGATAAGGGCTTCGTTAATTTCAGCAGGCATTTCAGAACGCTCAGGAACACGTGTGAATGTACCTTCTAATTTGTCAGCATCGAAAGTAACAAAGTCAGGAGTGAAGTTGTTTACTTCGATTGCTTCTTTGATGATGTCAAGGTTGCGTGATTTTTCACGAACTCCGATTGTTTGACCAGGCATTACGCGGTATGATGGGATATCAACGCGTTTTCCATCAACAAGGATGTGACCGTGGTTAACAAGCTGACGAGCTTGACGGCGAGTACGCGCCAAACCAAGACGGTAAACAACGTTATCAAGGCGAGATTCCAATAGTGCCATGAAGTTTTCACCAAGGATACCTTGTTTCATTTTAGCAGCTCTGTCGAAAGTGCTGCGGAATTGACGTTCGTTTACTCCGTACATGTGACGAAGTTTTTGTTTTTCTTGCAACTGAAGACCATATTCAGTTAGTTTTTTGCGTTGGTTTGGACCGTGTTGTCCTGGAGCGTAAGGGCGTTTTTCAAGTTCCTTACCTGTTCCTGATAGTGAAATTCCAAGACGACGGGAAAGTTTCCAACTTGGACCTGTATAACGAGCCATGAAGTGACTCCTCCTCTTAGTGTTTTTATTTTGTAAAATAAAAACAGTAGTGAAAACAAAATCATGTTCATTTTATTTTCATGTATCCTCGCCCTAGCAGCCAAGGGTTACAAGATACACCTCCAAAAGAGGAATAAAATGAGCTCATGAAAGTTTGCACAAGCTGCATATTTTACACAAATGCCATTATATAATGGGAAACTCCTTAAGTCAAGGAGAGATGGGATATTGGACTAGGAAAGAGAGAAAAGCCAAATGGGTCTCCCTCTCTTTTCTAGTCTTATAGGCAGGTTTCCAGAGTCTTCGCGAATGACTCCAGATAGCCTGCTTCTTCAGCTGTGAAACGATCTGTGTCTGGACTGTCTATATCCAGGATACCGAAAATTTTTCCGTCTTTAAAGATCGGAATGACGATTTCCGAACGGGAAGCTGAATCACAGGCGATGTGCCCAGGAAATTGGTGAACATCATCAACGACAATCGTCGTTTGCTCTTTCGCCGCTTTCCCGCAGACGCCTTTGCCGAACGGGATACGGATGCAGGCAGGCAGCCCTTGAAACGGCCCGAGGATCAAAGTGTCGCCTTCGGCCAGGTAGAAGCCCACCCAGTTGATGCGTTCCAGAAATACATTCAGAAGTGCCGAGGCATTGCTGAGATTCGCTATTTGATTCGGTTCATCTTCAATTAACGACTTTAACTGACGTTGTAATGTGGCATATTTTTCTTCGAGAGAGCCTGTATAATTTTCGACTGTAAACATCAAATATCTCCTCCTATTTACGTGAAACTGCCGGATTTATGCCTATATCAGCCCCGGTGTCTGCCCGTGTCGAAACAATTGGGAAGGAACAGCCTAAAAGCTTAGAGAATATAGACGATAATGCAGCCTTGTCGGCATGTCGCCAGGATTAGGACCAATATCCAATAAAGGAGTGTTGGCTAATGATAACTGTGGACCAAGGGAAAAGGAACACGAAAAAGGTGATTATGGATGCGGCCATTGAGCTGTTTTATGCAAAAGGGTTCAATGGCACCTCAATCCGGGATATAGCCAGGAAAGCCAATATAAATTCCGCCAATATCGCCTACTATTTCAAAAGCAAGAATGGATTGCTTGAATATTGCTTTATCGATTACTTGGAGCAATACACGGATATCCTCGAAAAAGAAGTTGCTGAGCTGGCTTTTGTCGGGGCGGACGAATGTCTGATCTCCGTCATGCAGCAATTAATGCAGTTCCAGGCCGCCAATCACGTCGCTGCCAGATTCGTGACGAGGGAGATGACATTGGAAACGACATTGAACAGGGAAATTCTCTTCACTTATATGGCGAAGGAGAACCATTACTTTCAGCTTATCATAGAGAAAGGCCTGGAAGATGGCGCCTTCAAAGAGCTAGATATATCGTCTGTGATCCTGCAGCTGAAAGGGATTTTGACAGCTTCGGTCATCTATTCGCATTATGCGGCAGAGCTTCTTCATATCCAGATGCATAACCCATTTTATCTTGAAAAGTATCGAAAACAGAGTATTCAGCTCATAAGTGGCTTTCTGCAAGAGCAGGACCGCTTCACCGGTCGAGCTCCTGCCATGCCGATGGCTTAATGAAAAGGGCCTTTAAGTCCAGCTGGGAAAAGCCTTGTCCAAGGTCCGAAACCTGGTGGGCATCGCTTCCATATACAAAAGGGATTCCAAGGCCAATAGCCGCCTTTACAAGCCCGTCATACGGGTAGGGCTCTTGGCAGAGTGGTTTGCTGGTGCCTGCGCCGTTGTAATCAAGGGCGAACCCATTCTTTTTCACCAAGTGGAGAAGTTCCATCTCCTCCTTTTGAAAGGAACGGGAAGGCGGGTATTTGAGCCGGAATTTGCGGATGAGTGTCAAATGCCCTAGCCTTCTTGGTTTGAAAGATCCCAGATCACTGATGAGTGCCCTTTCGACAGTCCGGTAATATGAATCGTATATTCGGTCAACCGATCCGAAAATACGGGTCATACTGCCGAAGTAATCATCGCTGTAATCGAGACAATAATGATGGCCATCATGCTTCAAGAAATGGACAGAAAGAATGCTGTCATCGAGGCGGGGGCCTACCATATTCAGGAATTCGGTTGTTTCCTCTTCAAATCCCTCAATAAAATCGACCTCGAGCCCGATGTTTATTTTGATCCGGGAGGCATATTGTTCGCGGATATCTTCCACTGTATCTAAATAACCGGATAATTGTTCCGCCAGCATCCCACTATCATTTGTGGGAGTCGAGTCAGTGAAGCTGCTTGGGAGCGGGGCATGCTCGGTGAATGAAATTTCCTGCACGTTTCGCCTGATGAACCATTCTACATATTGCTCAAGCTGATCCTGAGTTCCGTGCGGACAAAAAGGCGTGTGTATATGTCCGTCGGCAATCATTGCTTTCATTCTTCCTCCCCCTAACGTGTTGAAAGGTTTATTTTTTTAGAAAAACATAAAAACTACGCAAAAAATATTGTATACATGTTATCATAAAATCAATAAGATAAGCATTTTCCCCCCTTTTTTTACAAAAAAAAAGGAGTTTCTGCAGGTTGTTGGCGAAAAACAATATATACGAAAAAACAATATATACATAGTACACCTTTCAAGTCCAAGTTCTGGTCTGATGCTCATGCCCAAGCCTTTCAAGGGGATGGCCAGCTCGGAATGGACCTAATTTTGAAAAGTCATTTACATATATAGTTGGAATCAGGGGGCTTTGCGATGGAAATTATTTTAGGCTTTATTATATTGGCAATGGCCATTTTTCTTATCAGTTATCTAGTGAAGAAAATGAAATATGCCGAATTGGATCGCCTGGAAGAGAAAAAACTGGAAGTGATGAACCGCCCGGTGCTGAAAGAACTGACGAAGGTCAAGCAACTGAATATGACGGGTGAAACGGAAACAATGTTCGAAAGATGGCGCAGCGAATGGGACGAGATTGTGACTGTCCATTTACCGGACGTAGAAGAAATGCTATTTGATGCGGAAGAGCACATTGACAAATATAGATTCGGAAAATCACGGGATGTCCAAAAACAAATCAAGGAGCGGCTGAAAGCTATCGGAGAAGACATTGACCGAATCATCCAGGAACTACAGGACTTGGTGGGCAGTGAAGAGAAAAGTAGAGTTGAAATAGAAGAAGTGAAACAGCGGTACCGCGCTGCCAAGAAGCAATTGTTGGCGCACCGGCATTCTTTCGGGAAAGCGGCGGATGTCCTCGAGAATGATTTGGCGGATATTACAGCGGGCTTTGCGAATTATGAGGAATCAACAAGCAATGGGGATTATATGGTTGCCCGTGAGCATGTCCTTAAGCTGATTTCGGGCATGGCCGAACTTGAGGAAAAAATCAAAATGGTCCCTGACTTGTTGGTCGAGTATCACACGACGATTCCCAACCAAATTGCCGACCTGAAAGATGGCTATTCCGAAATGTTGGAAAAAGGGTACGTCCTCAATCATTTCAATTTTGAAAAAGAAACGGATGAACTGGAAAAGAAACTGGCGGCATATAAGGGATTTGCAGAAGCGGGCGATGTAAAGGAAGCGGCAAAAGGGCAGGAAGAGCTGCAAGAAACCATGGCCATGTTGTACGAACTGTATGAAAAAGAAGTAGAGTCCAGGCAATACGTACGTGCAAATGAAGGGGAGCTTGAGGAGAACCTATCTAACCTGTCATTTGAAAATGACAGACTAAAGGTGGAGATCCATGCCATCCAATCCAGTTATCACATCTCCGAAAAAGATATGGCGCTTCAAAAAGAGCTCGAAAAACAATTGTCATCCATAAAGCACAAATTTGAGGTGCTGAAGGATAAGATAAGTGAACAGGATACAGCTTATTCATTATTGGCAGAAAGCATGGAAGAAATGAAAGAGATGATCGACAAGGCAGAAGTCGCACACAAAGAACTTGCTGTCAAGATTCGCGACCTGCGCGGAGATGAGATAGAAGCAAGGGAACAGATCAAAGTTCTTCGCGCTAAGTTAAAGCAAGCCAATAAATGGCTAATGCAGTATAACGTACCGGGAGTCCCGGCAGAATACGGCGCCCATTTGAAAATAACACAAGAAGCCCTTCAGGATGCGGCTGTAAAACTGGAGGAGAAGCCGCTGGATATGGCGTCTGTCCAGGAATCTCTTGGAAAGGCTGTGCGTAAGGTGGATGCTTTTTGCTCCAATACAAAAGAAATGATTGAACAGATGCTGCTGACGGAGCGGGTTATCCAATATGCAAATCGGTACCGGAGCCGGCGTCCAGACCTTCAGGAAGCCCTGACGGAGGCCGAAGAGAATTTCCGGAACTACCAGTACGATACAGCGCTCGAGCAGGCTGCGGCTGCTCTGGAGGAAATTGAACCTGGGATCCTTCATAAGATGGAAGTGGAAATAGAGTACGAAGAAGCTCAATAAGCATAATAAAACAATCCCCTCTCATGCCGAGAGGGGATTTTCTTTTAGAGGGATTTATTGCCTGCCCCTCGCAGACTGAGCGCTGATCAATCGCGCCGAATAGCTAAAAAAGCCCGAACAATTGAAAAGAGGCAGGCCTGTTTTGATAATCAGGCCTGCCTTTTAATTCATTTTGTATTAATCCAGATCGAGGTCGATCGGGGACGTGCCGGATTGTTTTGTAAACATCACGGTTGCGAGTTGCCCTAAGAAAGCGCCTATAATTGTCGGCACTAACCAGCCCAGCCCTTGTGAACCGAGTGGAAGAGAGGCAAGCAGCCCCTCGATGGCTGAGGTGCCGAGGTTAATGGATGCTAAAGAGTCCATCAAGCTGAAGGTGCCGGCAGCCAGGATAGCACCGGTGTACACCACTGAACTTCTTTTGAAATAATTCTCGAAAAACGATAGAATGATAAGCGAAATTGCCAGCGGGTACAGAATGTTCAGGATCGGCAATGAAATCGATATCAAACTTGAAAGGCCTACGTTGGCAATAATCGTACTGAACAAGCTCATACCGAACACAATGCTTCTGTAGGACAAGGCTGGAATATATTTAGAAAAGAAGTGTGCACAGGATGAAATGAGACCTACAGCGGTGGTCAAACAAGCCAGTGTGATAGCGACAGCCAGTATGACTTTGCCGAAGTAACCATATAGCAAATGAGCGGATGCTGATAAGATAGCTCCTCCATTATCAAGTAAGCCTACCTTTGTTACACTTGTGGCTCCTAGGTAAGTCAGGGAAAGATAAAGGAGAGCCAAGCCCGATGTGGCTATAATAGCCGCCTTTGAAACGACAGCCGTGACCGTTTTCTTATCTTTTATGCCCATATCTTTGATCGCTGATATAATGACGATCCCGAACACCAGTCCTCCAATGGTATCCATCGTTAAGTAGCCTTCAAGAAAGCCGTTAAAGAAGGTATTGGTTTGATATGATTCACTTGCTTCTGTAATCGGTCCGAGCGGTGAAATAAGCCCTTTACCTACAATGATAGCCAATACAAGGACAAGCACAGGTGTAATGACTTTACCGATTCTGTCAACAAGCTTGCCAGGGTTCGATGATAACCAGGCCGTTACGCTGAAAAAGATAATTGAGGTCAGTAATAATGGTATAAAGCTTTCCTTAGCTGCTTCGCCGAGGAAGGGAAGGACACCTACTTCATAAGTTACAGTGGCTGTACGCGGTATACCGAAGAATGGTCCGATCGTCAAATAAATGATGATCGTGAATATAATACCGAATAAAGGATGCACCCGGCTTGCCAGGGTTTGCAGATTCCCCACCCTTCCGACAGCAATTACGGACATTAGCGGAAGCCCGACACCTGTCACCAAAAATCCAAAAACGGTGACCCATATATTTTCCCCCGCTTGCTGGCCGAGCAGGGGTGGAAAAATGATGTTTCCCGCACCGAGAAACAAGGCGAACAGCATCAAGCCGACTGCCCAGATTTGTTTGACAGACAATTCTTGTTTCATGAAAGTCCTCCTAAATCATTGATTGAGTTCCTGCACCAGACAGGATTGTTTTTAGTAAAAGTAGAATAATCTGAAAATTACAAGGTGTGAATCATTATAATAATAAAATAATGACGCACTCATTATTTTGTTATGTAAGCCATTGTACAAAATAATATGTTATATAGCAAAAGTATTTTTGGATAATTTGATTGGTAATTAAATTTTGTTAAATTGTTTTTAAGGTTATGATAAGATAAAGATTTGCAATCAACAAAAAGCGGACGGTGTAAAACAGATGATATATTTTGATAACAGTGCCACTACCATGCCGTACAAGGAGGCAGTGGATGCATTCACTGCTGTGTCCACAAAGTATTTCGGAAACCCATCTTCCTTGCATGGGATTGGGGCGACGGCGGAACAGCTCCTCATGCAGGCGAGGAAGCAAGTAGCCAAGCTGCTTGAAGTGAAAGAGCAGGAAATCCTGTTTACGTCGGGTGGAACAGAAGGAAATAATATGACGATCAAAGGGGTAGCGCTCGCCAGCCGTTCGAAAGGCCGGCATATGATCGTCTCGGCCATAGAGCATGCTTCGGTCATGGAATCATGCGATCAGCTTGAGAAGCTCGGCTATGAGATTACTAGGCTTTCCCCTGATGCCTCGGGGCGTATCCGTGCGGAAGATGTGGAAAAGAATCTGAGGGAGGATACAATCCTTGTCTCTGTGATGCATGTGAATAACGAAACAGGCGCAGTTCAGCCGGTTCAGGCAATCGGAAAAATTTTGGCCTCTTACCCAAAGGTTGTTTATCATGTGGATTATGTACAAGGTATAGGGAAAGTCCCCCTTTCGATTAAAGCGTATGGGATTGACTTGTGTACCATTTCCGCCCATAAATTTCATGGATTGAAGGGGACTGGTGCCTTGTACGTCAGGGAGGGCGTTGCGCTAAGTCCATTGTTTTCCGGAGGCAGCCAGGAGCGTAAACTGAGGAGTGGAACAGAAAACGTGGCAGGGGCCGTTTCAATGGCGAAAGCATTACGGCTGACCCTCGACCAGTGGGAGCAAAAGGCGAGTAGAATGAAGAAGATCAGTGAGTACCTGAGGGAGAACCTGTCTGCAATGGAGGAGGTTGTCATCAATTCACCCAGCCGTCACGTTGCGCCTCATATCCTGAATTTTTCGGTGCCCGGTGTAAAAGCTGAGGTATTGGTTCATGCTCTCGAAGAACACAATATCTATGTATCGACCACGAGCGCTTGTTCTTCAAAGAAAAAGGCAATCAGTGATACAATTCTGTTGATGACGGCTGATAAGCAGCGGGCAGAAAGCAGCATACGCATCAGTCTGAGTGCCGAAAATGATAGGCAGGAAGCCGAAATATTCATCACTGTACTAGAAAGTACATTGAAAAAATTAAAAGAAGTTATGAGGTAAGAAACATGAATTATGATCAAATTATGATCCGCTACGGTGAGCTGTCGACAAAAGGTAGAAACAGAAAAGCATTTGTGGCTAAATTAAAAAGGAATGTAAAGAATGCATTGAGCGGGTTTGAAGCTATAGAGATTCAGGCCACGAGGGACCGGATGTATATTGTGCTGAACGGAGAAGATTATGTGGCGATATCCGCCAAGCTGAAATCCATCTTCGGGATTCAGTCATTCAGTCCTGTGGTTCACGTCAAAAAGGAAATTGAAGCAATCAAGCAGGCAGCCCTTCTTTATTTGCAAGGGGTTTCAAGGGAAGTATCGACATTCAAAGTGACGACCAAGCGGCCGGATAAAACTTTTCCGCTCGATACAAATGAAGTGAATCATGCGGTCGGGGGATACATCCTGAAAAACAATCCTGATATTAAAGTGGATGTCCGTAATCCGGATCTCAACATAATAGTGGAAATCAGAAAAGAAGCTTGCTTTCTGACCGGAGAAATCATTCCCGGAGCAGGTGGACTGCCTTTGAACTCCAGCGGAAAAGCCATGTTGATGCTTTCAGGGGGAATCGATAGCCCAGTTGCCGGGTACATGGCGATGAAACGTGGTATAGAAATAGAGTGCATCCATTTCTATAGCCCGCCGTTCACCAGTGAAAGGTCAAAACAGAAAGTAATTGACTTGGCGCAGGTTTTATCTGAAACAGCCGGCCATATGGTCGTCCATGTGGTGCCGTTTACAGAAATACAAAAACAGATCCAAAAACAGATACCGGAAAATTATTCTATGACGACAACTAGACGGTTAATGCTGAGAATTGCTGATGAAATAACGAAAAGGAAAGAAGCCTTGGCCATCATCACAGGCGAAAGTCTCGGACAGGTGGCCAGCCAGACGCTTTACAGCATGTATGCAATCAATGAAGTGACAAATACGCCGATCATCAGACCATTGATTACGATGGATAAGAATGAAATCATAGATGTTGCACAGGAAATCGGCACATTTGAGATTTCAAACAGACCTTATGAAGACTGTTGTACGGTATTCACGCCAGTCAATCCGAAAACAATGCCTCGACGTGAAAAAGTGAACCATTACGAAAGCTATGTGGAGTTCGAGGAATTGATCCAGGAGGCCGTCGAGAATACCGAAATCATTCATGTGACTCCGTCAAAACCGGGCTCACTCGATGAAGATCTGTTCTGAGTAATTTTGAGGCATCATATGAAAACATTTACCAAGGGCCAAACAGAATATAACCATGTGTTTTTACACAATCTATACTCACAAAGGAGGTGAAAAACACATGGCAAACAACAGTAGCTCAAACCAACTTCTAGTACCTGGTGTGCAAGGGGCCCTTGATTCAATGAAATACGAAATCGCTTCTGAATTCGGAGTGCAGCTTGGCCCTGATGCAACAGCGCGCGCTAACGGTTCAGTAGGTGGCGAGATTACGAAACGTTTGGTTCAAATGGCTGAACAACAACTTGGTGGACGTCAACAATAACTTAATAACATGGCTACAAAGAGTGGACAATCTGTCCACTCTTTTTTGTGCTACGTTTTTGGTAAAAATATTCAAAAAATTATGTGATTTGCTGTATAATTAATACATTAATTGGAAAGTGAGGGTGTAGGAATGAATGACTTGATAGCACCGCAGCAGTACAATTTGACGAGTGAAGTTGAGAAGTATAACGATCAAAAGGATAAAGTGGCTTTGAAATGGCAAAACGAGCGGGGGGAACGTAAGCAGATCACCTATGAAGACTTAATAAAGGGCGTTAATAAGGTTGGAAACGCTTTCCTTGCGAAGGGACTGAAAAAGGGGGATGCTGTCCTCGTAATTGTACCGAGGCTGATCGAAGCTTACCAAATATATTTAGCGGCATTAAAGGCAGGACTGGCTGTCATTCCGAGTTCGGAAATGCTGAAGGCAAAAGACCTGCAGTATCGTATTACGCATGGACAAGTCAAATCGATCGTATGTCATACTGATTTCACAACGGAAATCAATTCCCTGAAAGAAGCCGAAGGTCTATGTAAATTCATTGTCGGGGGAACGGAAGGCGGATGGATTGATCTAAAGAAGACGATGGAGCAGCATTCAGATGAGATGCAAGCAGCAGACACATCCCGGGACGACATTGCCTTCTTGGCCTATACATCCGGGACAACAGGGAATCCAAAGGGGGTTGTCCATACACACGGCTGGGCATATGCTCACTTGCATACGGCAGCTGTCAATTGGTTAGGGATAAGTGCAAACGATGTAGTATGGGCCACAGCAGCGCCTGGGTGGCAAAAATGGATTTGGAGCCCGTTTTTATCCGTTTTAGGAATGGGTGCAACCGGTTTTGTCCATCACGGGCGGTTTGATGCGAAAACATATTTATCGATAATAGAGCAGGAAAAGATCAATGTCCTTTGCTGTACACCTACTGAGTACCGGATCATGGCCAAGACAGAAAAACTAGAAACATACAACCTATCTTCTTTGCATAGTGCGGTATCGGCAGGAGAACCGCTCAATCAGGAAGTGATCGAAACATTCGAACGCCATTTCGGTGTAACAGTGCGGGACGGTTACGGACAGACGGAAAACACTTTGTTGCTGGGTGTGACAAAAGGGATGAAAGTAAAGCCGGGTTCGATGGGAAAACCGACTCCGGGAAATAGAGTCGAAATTATTGATGAGGAAGGAAAGGTATGTGGTCCGGGAGAGGTCGGAGATATAGCGGTGCATAGAGATACTCCAGCCCTTTTTAAAGAATACTTGCGAGATCCGGAACGGACAGCCATGCAATTCAGAGGTGACTATTACATCACCGGGGACAAGGCAAAGAAGGATGAAGAAGGATACTTTTGGTTTGAAGGACGGGGGGATGATATTATCATCAGTTCTGGCTATACGATCGGGCCTTTTGAAGTGGAAGACGCCTTAGTGCGCCATCCGGCTGTGAAGGAGTGTGCGGTGGTTGCAAGCCCCGATGAAATTAGAGGGAGCATCGTCAAGGCATTTGTCGTGGTGAAGGAGGGGACAGATACACAAGACCCAGGGCTGATCCCGGCATTGCAGCAACATGTCAAGGAATTGACGGCTCCTTATAAGTATCCTAGGGCCATCGAGTTTCTGGAGGAACTGCCTAAAACGACTTCCGGTAAAATACGGAGGGTTGAATTGCGGAAAAGCGAGAGCATGAAAGTTAGATAAGAATGATGCGCCCTGTGAGGGGAATTCTGTTATGATAAGAGGAAAATAAACAGATAAGAAGGCGAACAGGGATATGGAATCGAATAAAGAGATGCAAGGGATCGTTTACGGTGCGGTTTCTTACATGATTTGGGGGATTGTCCCAATCTATTGGAAATTCCTTGATCATATGAATGCCGGGGAAATTCTCATTCACCGTGTAATCTGGGCATTTTTCCTGATGCTGTTCTTATTGGTGTCAATCAGGAAATGGGATGAATTCAAGGGGTATTGCAGGGAGATATGGGTGAATAAGAAGAAATTTTGGGCCCTTTTTGCAGCCTCGATTCTTGTATCGGCAAACTGGGGGAGCTTCATCTGGGCTGTCAATGCCGGAAGGATCCTGGACACTAGTCTAGGCTATTACATAAATCCTTTGGTCAGTGTCCTGCTTGGAGTGACGGTTTTGAAGGAGAAACTGACGAAGGCTCAGATCATTTCAGTCATTTTGGCAGGAATCGGAGTCGCCGTGCTGACATTCCATCTCGGCCAATTGCCGTGGGTATCCCTCTTTCTGGCGCTCTCATTCGGCTTATATGGCCTGGTGAAAGTCATGGTTAAGGCGGATGCAGCCATCGGCCTGACGCTCGAGACGATGATGGTCACACCGATTGCATTGGTTGGCTTAGTGTACTTTCTGTTCAGTGGTCAATCAACACTTGTATCATCGACTGATTTATTTTTGTTGATTGGAGGGGGCTTATTCACTGCCTTACCGTTGTTGCTATTCGCTATGGGAGCGAAGCATATTCCGTTGTCCATGCTTGGATTTCTTCAATATATCGCTCCGACATTATCATTGCTGATCGGTGTATTCATCTATCATGAAGAGTTTACAGTGGCCCACGGCATTGCTTTTGGTTTTATATGGAGCGGCTTGCTTCTCTATTCCATCTCGCAGGTGAAGATGCGCCACAACCAGGTCGTACAGAACGAGAAAGTCGTATAGCGGTCTACAAATAATAAAAAGGACGTTCAGTGGTCAATATCTGAACGTCCTTTTTATACATTCCTTATTTGCATGGGAAGCGTTTTGAAATCAGGCCTTACCGTCTCTCTACGGCGTCTTTAGAAGCCTATAGCGTACAGCAATCATTCCGATGACGAGTATGATCAAAAGATACGGCCATATTCTTAGTCCTGTGACCCCAAGAAGCAGGAACGAGAAGGCAGTCAAACCAGCGCAAATTCCGGCATAAGGAAGCTGTGTCACGACATGCTCGATTTGCTTGCATCCGGCTGCGGCGGCAGCCACGGTGGTTGTATCACTTACAGGTGAACAATGATCACCGAACAGTGACCCGGACAGGACAGCACTCATCATAAAGAACATCATCGACGGATCGGATGACTGGGCTATTTGGGCCGCTATCGGCAGCATGATGGCGAATGTGCCCCAGGAAGTGCCGGTCGAAAATGCCATGATCCCGGTCAACAGGAAGAGGATTAGGGGCATCAGCGCGAATGGCAATGTTGTATTATCCATGATGGCAGCCAAGTATGTTCCTGTGCCTAATTTGTCGATGAACGCTGACAGAACCCAGGCAAACAAAAGGATTTCTACTGCTGGGAGTGTTGTTTTTATGCCTGCTTTCATGATTTGCGGAAGCTGTCTATAAGAACGCATTTGTTTTTTTACTTGCAGACGAAACAGGATGAGACTACCGCAGATGGCAATGATCGACCCAAGCATAAGCGATAAGCTGACTTCGCTGTTGGCGAAAATCGTCATTAGTGAGGCAGAGTCACTATTTTTGTATCCGGTGATGACCATCATGATGATGGCGCCGAAAACGAGAAGCAAAACGGGGATTACCATATCCTTAATTCTGCCCTGCTGGTCGTACTCTCCACTTTCAATTGGTGAACTTGACGGCACTAGGGTTTTCATCTTGCCGAGATTAATGTCGAGAGAAGCGGAAACGAACACGAGCATAAGAGTGGAGATGGCATAGAAGTTCGTGGTCGCTATAATCATAAAGGCGGTAATCGGGCTTACATCCAATTGGATGGTCGCAAAGATAGATGTCAATATCGCTATAATATAAGCTCCCCAGCTGGAAAGCGGACAGAGAACACAGGTAGGATCTGACGTCGAGTGTAGTAAGTAAGCTAATTTGGTCCGGGGCACTTTATTATGGTCAAGGACCGGCTTTGTAATCTGGCTGGTGGCAAACATATTAAAGACATCATCGGGGAACAAGCTGACCCCGAATAAGGATGTCATCAGCTGGGAGCTTTCCTTTGTATGTATCCGTCTGCCGATCCAAGCCCCGAATGCGCGGTTGCCTCCGGAAGCTGAAAGCAGACCGGTCAACATCCCGAGAAGGATCAAGAAGGTCAAAACATAGATGTTACTGGTCACCCATCCATCCTCTGCATAAAAAAGCTGGATGAAAGAAACGAAAACAGATTCTATCGCTTTAAAAATATGTCCGCCCTCTGTGATTAAAGAACTCAGGATTATCCCGGCCCCTAAGGAAAGGATGACTTTTCGCGTCAAAAGTACTAATACTATGATGAGAATGGGGGGAATCAAACTTAAAAAAGACAATTCCATTTCATCACCTCCAAAATAATATAACAAGCCAATATTATACCATCAGCCAATCATTTGTGAATGATTGCACAATAAGAATATATGGGTTGTTAAAATGTTGGAAAAATGAGAAAATGGAATTTGTCAATAAACGATAAAGCTTCAGCTTTATAAGAATGTCCGCTGTACTTTTTCCCAGAAAGAATTATCTTTCATCTTAACGGTCTTAATGATTTTATCGCTTAAGCGGACGTCGATCTGTTTAATAGCTGAAATGGATAAAGCCTCGTTGTCGAGCCCGATGATTGGATAGGCATTGCCTGTATCACCGATTCTCAGGGTGAGTTTCCGGTTGCCCGCCAGTATGAATGGAGAACCGAGTGTCCGGTACGAATTATTGTTCACTGATGCAAGTTCGCTCACCTGGTAACAAGGCAATATCGGGTCTACGACAGAACCGAAGGTGGATTTATTGTAGGCAGTGCTTCCTGTAGGCGTGGAAACGACCATCCCATCTCCGCGGAATGTTTCAAAATGCAGGTCATCGATAAATACTTCCAGGACAAAGGTTTTGATAAGTGACGAACGCACACTCAATTCGTTCAGGCAGTAAAACGGCTGTTGACCGTCCAGCGATACTTCGATGATGGGGTATTTCCTCACTTCCATATTCATATTGGAGATTTCGGATACGATTTGGTCCCGATCTTCGATGGAAAAGTCACAATACATATTCCGTTTGCCGGATGTCGAAATACCCGCATAAAGACAATCCTGCCGGAAACCGGTTTTCCTCACAGCCTGCAAAAACGTACCGTCACCGCCGAGACTGGCAATGATATTGGCATCCTTAGCATCATCTACAATGGTAAAATCATGCTCGTTCGCCAATGCTTTCGATCTTGATAACAGGTCTTGTATCGATAGGCTATTATTGTGGTATAAGTAAACATTGCGCCGGTTATTCATGGGAACACTCCTTTTGCGTATTGATTCATAAAAATAGAAAAGGTTTATATACATATACTACCATTCTATTTATTTATTTTAACATAGTAGTTTGAATATTTAGAGACAAGGGAGAGGAAAAGTTATGAATGGAAAACGTTGGGCTGCCCTGGGGATAGCAGGTTTCCTATTTTTTGCCTCAGTGCTGATCAGTTTGGCTTCGTCTGTTTTTTTTGCGGCGGACGATGAAGAAGGGTTCTTTTCAGGGTTGCTTGCCATACCTGAAGGGGATTTCTATGAAGAATACTTGGAAGAAGGAGCAGGAATGGATAAAATCGCCGTTCTGCAAGTGAATGGCGTCATCCAGGATACAGGCGGTTCCTCCCTACTGTCGGGGGCAGAAGGTTATAATCACCGCACATTCATGGAGAAGCTTAATTGGGTCCAGGAAGATGAGGATGTCAAAGGAATAGTCATCCAGGTGAACTCTCCAGGCGGAGGAGTGGTCGAAAGTGCAGAAATTTACCACAAAATCAAAGAGATACAGGAAGAAACGGAAGGAAACACAGGCAAGCCTGTTTACATATCTATGGGCGGGACGGCTGCATCAGGTGGCTATTACATATCAGCTCCAGCGAAAAAAATCTACGCAACTCCTGAAACATTGACTGGCTCTCTAGGGGTGATCATGCAAAGTATTAATTATGCTGAGCTAGCTGAAAACATCGGCATTGAGACGGTCACAATCAAAAGTGGACCATATAAGGACATTATGTCAGGCGATCGGGAAATGACCAAAGAAGAGAGAGAAATTCTGCAAGGGATGATCGACAATTCCTATAATCAATTCGTCAGCATCATTGCTGAAGGCAGGGGCATGTCTGAAGCTGAAGTGCGCAAGTTAGCGGATGGACGTATTTATGATGGTCTGCAGGCAAAGGAAGCAGGACTTATCGATGAGTTCGGTTACCTAGAAGACGTGACGGACGCGATGAGGGGAGATTTGGGGATCGAAGATGCTTCCGTGGTCACCTATACGGACTCTACCGGCTTTGAATCACTGTTCTCTATGTCGATGCAAAAATTGTTCGGAGATGAATTAAACATAACGAGCATCAAAAATTCATTGACACAAGGCAGTGCTCCAAGGCTCATGTACTTATATACGGAATAGGGAGGGACGAGAAATGACAGATAAGAAAGATATCGTACAAGCTGGGCATACAGGTGACGGCGCCGGTACTGAAATCGTCCCGGACCGGATAAGTGCAACAGAAAAACAATCAGAAGACATAGCGGAAAAAACATCGGCAGACTGGTCAGTAGATTTGAATGAGGAAGAAGAACCGAACTCATCATTGGCGGGCATTAAGAAGGAGCCGGAAAAAGAAATTCCATTCGCCGGATTTTGGTTGCGTTTTTGGGCTTATCTGATTGATTTGCTTATCGTTTGGAGCATCGGAGGAATCGTTTTCAGGCCGATTTTGAAAGCTTTTGGCCTCGCCGATGACACGTCCTTTTTCTCTCCGCTTACAATAGGCGCGGCTGTGATCTTCTATGGATATTTTGTATTGATGACAAAGTTCCTGCGCCAAACATTGGGCAAGATGATCCTGGGTATTGAAGTCATCAGCCTAAAAGAAGAGAAGTTGTCATGGGGTACGGTACTGTTCAGGGAATTGGTCGGCAGGTACATCAGTAAGACAATCTCCATTGCTTATCTGTTGGTTGGCATATTGCCGAAGAAACAGGGGTTGCATGACATTTTTGCTGATACCAGTGTGGTCGTGACTAATCGTATGTAAACATATTTAATTCTACAGCACATGCATACTGCCTTAAAGGCCGGCAGCTACGTTTGTCAACAGTTCGGGAGCATCCAATAGGGTGCTCCTTTTTCCAATTTTAAGGTTTATTTTCATTGGCGGCTGAACAGAATGGTAGTCTGAAGAGGTGCATCCAATGATAAAAACGATACTGCTCCTAATATGTGTTCTGGTTGTATTAATCACCCTGCTCCTGTTATCGACAGTCACTGTACATTTGAAATATGTGCATCACAACCAAAATGATCAATTGCTGGTTACTGTAAAGGCTCTTTATGGGATTTATAAAAAGAGGGTGAATGTACCGGTACTCAATAAAGAAGGCGTTGATGTAAAGGTTGTTGTGGAAAAAGACACGGAAGGCTCTCCTGATTCGGAAAAGAAAAAAGAAAGAGTGACGCCAGAAAAAACGTGGAATTCAGTTAAGAATATGGCAGAAACCGTAAAAGAAACACATAATCTATTTCCGCTTATTAAACAATTCTTGAAGAAGATTGAGCTGCGGCATTTTGATTTGAGGGTGATTGCCGGCACAGGGGATGCAGCAGAAACAGGCATCGTCACGGGATTGATATGGACCGGTATGGGGGTTGTGCAGGCTATGCTGTATTCGTTTCTCACTGTCGTGTGCAAGCCTAGGATACATATGCAGCCCTCATTCAACAGACAACAATTAGTCCTTGAATGGAGCAGCATAATTTCGTTCCGTTTCGGGAATGCTATCTTGACGGTTATGAAGCTTATTTTACAGAGAAGAAACATATCATCACTTTTTCGCCGTAATGCAAGCTTCTATCAGCCAAGCCCAAAAAAACAGCATAACTAGGAGGTAGAACTTATGTCAGAACATCCGATTCAAGGATTAATGAGTGCAGCTATGGAAAATCTTAAGGAAATGGTCGATGTGAATACAATCATCGGTGACCCCGTGGAAACACCGGATGGAAGTGTCATTTTGACTGTTTCGAAAGTCGGTTTCGGATTTGGGGCCGGGGGAAGTGAATTCAACGGGGCCGGATTGCATGCTGCAGGTACGGGACCGACAAAACTCCCATTCGGAGGAGGTAGCGGTGGCGGTGTTTCCATCACACCGGTTGCTTTCCTGATTGTCAATTCAAGTGGTGTCAGATTGCTGCATCTTGACCAGAATACACATCTCTTGGAAAGGATCATGGACATGGCTCCGGGAGCGGTAGAAAAAATCCAGTCTATGTTAAGCGGTAAGGGCAATAATAACCCTGCTAGCCAGCATTCGAATCAGAACCCGGATCGTGCACAGCCTCAATAAAGGGGAAAGGCCTATTGATTGAAAACGTAAGATAAAAAGCATATGATTACACTATACATAGGTGGAATCGCAATAGAGAAGTATTAAGAAAGGGAGATGTTTGAAATGGCAAATATTACGTTTAAAAAAAATCCGATTACTTTGTTGGGCAATGAGGTAAAAGTCGGTGAGAAGGCTCCTGATTTTACAGTCCTTCGAAACGATCTATCAGAAGCAAAGCTGTCTGATTATGCCGGAAAGGTCAAAATCATCAGTGTGGTACCTTCTATCGATACAGGTGTATGTGATGCCCAGACGAGAAAGTTCAATGAAATTGCATCCCAATTGGATAATACAGTCATTATCACTGTAAGCGTCGACTTGCCGTTCGCACAAAAACGTTGGTGTGCGGCTGCCGGAATCAATAACGTTGAAGTTGTCTCCGATCATAGGGATTTATCATTCGGAAAAGCTTATGGCGTAGCGATTGAAGAATTACGCTTGTTGGCCCGTGCGGTGTTTGTCATCGATTCTGCCGATACAGTGGTGTATGCGGAATATGTGAGTGAAGCAACGAATCATCCGGACTATGAAGCACCGGTTCAGGCGGCAAAAGACGCAAAATAATTGAATCATAAGCCAATGACCCGGTTTGCGAATCCGGGTCATTTTTAATGGGTTGTAAGCGAGTACGGTCACCGTTACAATGGGGAAGAACAGAATGGAGGTAAGTATTTTGAATTTGGATAATATGGAGAAAGCGTTCCAATATATAGATGAGACAGCTGCTGCGATTGAAGCTGAATGTAATTGTACATATATCGAAGCATTAGCTGAAACGGCCGAAAATATTTTTCAGGGGGACATTTTACAGGATGACTTAAGCGAAATGTCAAAGGCTCGTTTGCGAAAAAAATACGAGTCGGTTGATTTTATGCGACTGGACCCGACCACTAAAAGAAAAGCCTTTCAGCTGGCAATCCTGAAGGGTATGAAGCAAAATGTCCAGCCCAATCATCAAATGACTCCGGACACAATTGGAATATTCATGAGTTATCTTGTCCGTAAATTCACTGGAGGACAAACGCAAATCAGATTGCTTGATCCGGTGATCGGCACAGGGAATCTCATGTTTGCTCTATTGGAACAGTTAAAAGATAAAGACATGATCGCTATCGGAAGTGATATCGATGATTTATTGGTCAAGCTCGCTTACAACGGGGCCAACTTGCTTGAGCATTCCATCGAATTATACAATGGTGACAGCATCAGACCGCTGTTCATTGACCCGGCCGACATCGTGGTGGCCGACTTGCCAATTGGCTATTACCCTGATGATGAAAGGGCGAAAGAGTTCGATGTTTGTGCCTCAGAAGGCCATACGTATGCCCACCACCTGTTGATTGAGCAGGGGATACGTCATCTGAAAGAAGGCGGCTACGGGCTTTTCATTGTTCCGAACAGTATTTTTCAATCCGAACAAAGCCCTTTACTGCAGAATTACTTGAAGAAAACATGCTTCATCCAGGGGATGGTTGCTTTGCCGGTTTCTATGTTCAAAAACGAACAGTCAGCCAAAAGCATTTTGATCGTCCAAAAGAAACAAGCTGATGTTACACCGCCTAAAAATGCCTTATTGGTACAATTACCGAAAATGTCGGATGCAAAAGCGATGCAGCATATGTTGTCGCAAATGGATGAATGGTTCCAAAAAGAAAAGGGCATGTAGGCTCATTAGATAGATCAAAGGCAGTTGCCATTCTGCCTGATCTATCTTTTTTTTTTGCTGAAAATAACCTGCTCGGCCCTTCCGGCAGTGCAGAAGAAGCAAGGCAGCATAACGGCAGTGTTATGGAAATTTGTAAGCTTCTGTACCAATATGAATTTTCGAAAAAATGTAACACACTTAGTGTAGTTTGAAAATTAAAGATAATCTAACTCTTTTTCCTTGAAAAACAAATCATTCAATGCTTAAATATTACTGGAGCAAAAATGTGATACAGAAAATTTTAATATATGAAACACAATATAGAGGGAATGTGAAGGAGCGGTTAGAAAATGGGTAAAAAAATAATGGCAATCAATGCCGGTAGTTCTTCGTTAAAATTTCAGTTGTTCGATATGCCGAGTGAACAGGTCATCACAAAAGGGCTTGTTGAAAGAATCGGACTTCATGATGCGGTCTTTACAATTTCAGTCGATGGGGAAAAAGTCACTGAAATTCTGGATATACCTAACCATGAAGTGGCGGTTTCTTTATTGCTTGATAAATTGATTACACACTCGATCATTGCATCTTACGATGAAATCGATGGCGTTGGCCACCGTGTCGTACATGGCGGCGAGACATTTGATGGCTCAGCTCTCGTGACGGATGAGGTGCTTGCTGAAATTGATAAACTAGCTGATTTGGCTCCTTTACACAATCCGGCGAACCTGTCAGGAATCAAAGCATTCCAGCAAGTTTTGGAGGATGTACCTTCAGTAGTCGTCTTTGACACAGCTTTCCACCAAACTATGCCGGAAAGTTCTTTCCTATATAGTTTGCCTTATGAATACTATAAGCAGTATGGCATCAGGAAATACGGTTTCCACGGAACTTCGCACAAGTATGTTTCTGAGAAAGCGGCCGAAATGCTTGGCCGCCCGCTCGATCAACTTCGCCTGATTTCTTGCCATTTAGGGAACGGTGCGAGCATTGCAGCTATCGACGGGGGAAAATCGATCGACACATCCATGGGATTCACACCGCTTGCAGGCGTGACTATGGGAACACGTTCAGGAAACATCGATCCCGCCCTATTGCCATATATCATGGAAAAAACAGGGGCTACAGCAGAAGAGGTAATTGATACCCTAAACAAGAAGAGCGGTATGCTTGGAATCACAGGCGGATTCTCTAGTGACCTGCGGGATATTGAAACAGCCGCTGCGGAAGGAAATGAGCGCGCTGAACTTGCTTTGGAAGTGTTTGCAGGACGAATCCATAAATATATCGGTTCTTATGCCGCCCGGATGTCCGGGGTGGATGCGATCATCTTCACGGCCGGAATCGGAGAAAATAGTGAGGTAATCAGGGAAAGAGTATTGAAAGGACTTCAATTCATGGGCGTTTATTATGACCCGTCATTGAACTTGATGAGAGGCGGGGAGAGATTCATCAGCTATCCTCATTCACCTGTAAAAGTCATGGTCATCCCAACAAATGAAGAAGTTATGATTGCCCGCGACGTTATGAAATTAGCTGGCCTTTAATGCCGGCCAGAGCATCAAAATAGCAGAGAGCACCCCACCTGAACTGAGTGGCGGTGCTTTTTTATTGCGAATAGCTTAACCTGTTACTCTGCCGTTTTAAACCTGCAAGGGATGTTGCCGAATGCTCCTTGGCAGCGCCCATTGTTATGAACGTAATGAAGAGGATAGCGCTGTGATATACTAGTAAAAAGCGCATGAATCGGAAGGTGATTGAATGGCATTAACGCTAAGGGAGCAAAAAATTCTGGAAGAGGAAAAGGGATGGCTGGAATCGCAGTACAGCCAGGATGCCGCTGGGTTTGATGCTTTCTGTGAAAAAGTGGCTCAGCAAGGCCTCGCCTATTTGCCGGAAGATAAAAAAAGAGAATTGTTTACACTGCTTGACAATGTCCTGTTCCATCTCCATGCCATGATTCAGGGGGCCCAATTACAAATGGAGGCGAGGGACCGGATTTTAACGACGGCCAGATTGTTCAATGAGGACATTGAGACATTGCAGGATATGCATCGGCTGACTATTGATCAAATTCGTTACATAGCGAAGCAGCAAATCGCCATGCACCGTGTTTATTCTTTTGCTCAAGGCGGTGTGAGCGGAATGGGAGGCGCAGCTCTGCTGTCAACAGATATTCCGGCAGTTATCTTTATAAACATGAGACTTGTGCAGCTAATCGCCATGTCTTATGGGTATGAAATGAATACACCGAAAGAAATGATGACATCCCTGAAAGTGTTCCATACGGGCTCGTTGCCCGAAAGGTACAGACGACAAGGGATTGATGAGTTGATGGACACGATCAGGCGTTCAGATCAAACATATTTCTTTGAAGGCGATGAGGAGATCGTTAATGATGACTGGTTTGGTCAACCACTCAAGCAATTAGTGAAACTGGTGGGAATATCAAGCTTACGAAAAAGAAAAGTGAAGGGCATTCCGTTAGCCGGTATAATGATCGGCGCTGGAAGCAATTATATCTTCACTAAGCGTATTAGTGAATTTGCCCACCACTTTTATTCGTACCGCCATTTGCAGGAAAAAAGCGGGGAATGGTAATCAAGACCTGATTGAAAAGGCAGGCCCATGCATTGTTATGCAGAGAGCCTGCCTTTGCCTTTATGTATGCCGTTTCATCACCGTTTGGTCCAATCTGAACCATAACCATAGGTCATTGATGATGGAGGCCAGTTCAGCGATGTCTTCATTCAATCGGCATGTGACTGTAAAGTTATCTTCATCAGTCAGGCTTGTTTGCTTCCTGTCGATGATCTCTTCCAGTTCTTTTATGCGATCCGGGATACGTCCGCGGGTCATCTCCCATTCAAATAAAATTTGCTCCTGTTCTTCCTTTGCATATTCCTCCCAGTCCTGATCCATTACTGGCAAGCTGATGCCGAGTCTGGCATCATATGTAAATCTGCCGGCCATGTACATTCACTCCTTTTTAACGATCTAGGAACCTTCCTTATATTATATAGTGAATAGTTAGAAAATTTTATCGTATTTATTGCAAATGGATTCAAAAACTGGTAACCTTAATACAATATTTTGAATAAAAATAATATATGCTGTATTTTTATTCATTCGTAGGAGGCGTACTCAGATGACGAACAAAAAAGTGGTATTAGCTTATTCTGGAGGTTTAGATACTTCCGTTGCTATTAAATGGTTACAAGATCAAGGATATAATGTGGTTGCCTGTTGTTTGGATGTAGGTGAAGGGAAAGACTTAAACTTTATCAAAAATAAAGCCCTCGCAGTCGGGGCCATTAAATCGTATGTAATTGATGCTAAAGATGAATTTGCCCAGGAGTTTGCTTTGAAAGCATTACAGGCACATACGATGTATGAAGGGAAATATCCGCTCGTTTCGGCGCTTTCACGCCCTTTGATTGCCCAAAAACTGGTGGAAGTGGCCGCCGCAGAAGGTGCCGTGGCAGTTGCCCACGGCTGTACAGGAAAAGGAAATGACCAAGTTCGTTTTGAAGTGGCTATATCTGCATTAAACCCTGACCTTGAAGTTTTGGCTCCTGTCCGTGAATGGAGCTGGTCACGCGAGGAAGAGATTCAGTATGCATTAAATAACAATATTCCTATCCCAATTAATCTGGATAGTCCGTATTCCATCGATCAGAACCTTTGGGGACGAAGCAATGAGTGCGGTGTGCTGGAGGACCCATGGACAGCTCCGCCTGAAGGGGCGTATGAGTTGACCAACAGCTTGGAAAATACGCCGGATGTGGCAGAAACAATGGAGATTACGTTCGAAAAAGGGATTCCGGTCCAATTGAATGGCCTAAGTTATAAGCTTTCCGATTTGATACTGCAATTGAATGAAACGGCTGGAAAACATGGAGTAGGCAGAATCGATCACGTTGAAAACAGGCTGGTCGGAATCAAATCACGTGAAGTTTACGAGTGCCCGGCCGCCATCACTTTGATTAAGGCTCATAAGGAGCTAGAAGACATAACGCTTGTGAAAGAAGTGGCTCATTTTAAGCCGGTCATCGAGAAGAAACTGTCTGAGCTCATTTATGAAGGGCTATGGTTTTCGCCGTTGAAGGATGCTTTGATTGCATTCCTTGATGAGACCCAGCGATATGTCAATGGCACAGTTCGCGTCAAATTGTTCAAGGGCCATGCCATTGTGGAAGGGAGAAAATCAGACAACTCTCTTTACAACGAAAAGTTGGCCACCTATACGACAGAAGATGAATTTGATCATAGTGCGGCAGTCGGATTCATTAAGCTTTGGGGAATGCCGACGAAAGTCAACAGCATGGTCCATAAAAAGAAGGTGAACGTGTGAAAAAACTATGGGGTGGAAGATTCACTAAATCAGCAGAAGAATGGGTAGATGAATTTGGCGCCTCTATTTCTTTTGACCAAGCACTTGTCCTCGAAGATATTGAGGGCAGTCTTGCTCATGTGGCAATGCTTGGAAAGACCGGGATTGTCTCAGCGGAAGAAGCTGAGACAATCACCGAGGGGCTGAAAAAACTGCAGGCTAAAGCGCTGCAGGATGAGTTGGATTATTCAGTGAAGATGGAAGACATTCACTTAAACCTTGAAAGCATGCTGATTGACGAGGTCGGACCTGTCGGAGGCAAGCTCCATACGGGCAGAAGCAGGAACGATCAGGTAGCAACCGATATGCATTTATACGTAAGCAACAGAATAAAAGAATTGATAGACCTGATTGTGGACTTCCAAAAGGCGCTTATAGAGAAAGCGGAAGAACATGTCGAAACAATCCTCCCAGGCTACACACATCTTCAGCGTGCACAGCCGATATCTTTTGGGCACCATCTGATGGCGTACTTTTGGATGGTGCAAAGGGATAAGGAACGTTTTGCGGAGGGATTCAAACGCACGAACATTTCTCCTCTCGGGGCTGGCGCTTTGGCGGGGACAACCTTTCCGATCAACCGCAGGCTTTCAGCCGAATTGCTGGAATTCGACGGTATCTATGAAAATAGCCTGGATGCGGTGAGCGACCGTGATTTCATTATTGAATTCTTGTCCAATAGCTCCATATTGATGATGCACCTGTCTAGATTAGCAGAGGAAATCATTCTCTGGAGCAGCCAGGAGTTTCAATTCATTGAGTTGGATGATGCCTTTTCCACAGGCAGCAGCATAATGCCTCAGAAAAAGAACCCGGATATGGCCGAGTTGGTCAGAGGGAAAACAGGACGGGTATATGGAAACCTGATGGGAATCCTGACGGTGTTGAAAGGTCTCCCTCTGGCATACAACAAAGATATGCAAGAGGATAAAGAGGGGGTGTTTGATACTGTCCGAACAGTCACGGGCTCATTGAAAATCTTCACCGGAATGATCCGGACAATGAAGGTGAACACCAAAAATATGGAAAAGGCAGTTAAAACCGATTTTTCCAATGCAACTGAACTGGCAGACTACTTGGCAAGTAAAGGCATGCCGTTCAGGGAGGCCCATGAGGTCGTAGGGAAGCTTGTGTTGAAATGTATCCAGGACGGCTGCTATCTTACAGATCTTTTATTAGAGGATTTCAAGGAAGCAAGTCCGTTGTTCCAAGATGACATATATGAGGCACTAGACCCGTATGTGGCTGTGAAAAGAAGGAACAGTGCCGGAGGGACAGGGTTTAAACAAGTGAATGAAGCAATCGGTAAAGCGAAATATATGTTGGATTTCTAAGAGCGACCCATTGCGGTCGGCTCTTTTTTTAGTGTGCCAGGCATGTTCGTTAACTAGGCGGTGAAAGTCCGCTATGGGCGTTGGGATATGCGAACCATTAGCCAAAGTCAAGGGTGTCCGTGGTAACGCGGAATCTGAAGGAAGCCCTAGGCAAATCCTCGGTCTGAGGTATACGAATCACATTTGAGGTTTCTATTTCAGGATGAGTTTGCTAAACAAAACGAAGTCCAAAATATCCCCGGATGGAATGGGAATAAATGTGGCAGATATATGAGGAGAAAGTGAATGAACTTACCCTGGGAGATCTCTTAATTTCCTCAAGTGGAACCTATTTAGCGATAAATAACTGAATTAAGAGAAGTCAGCAGAAATCATAGTATCAACCTATCGGTTGAGAAGGATTGAACGAAAGGAGGAACCATGTTAGAGCCATTTACTAAGTAACGAGGACGCAGACAACCTAACAACGGACTTCAAATGAGAATCGAGGACGGAATCCAGTGGGACTCTTTGAAGAGCTGAGTTACTTTGCACAAACTTGACGACATGGGACCAATATGGACTTTAATGATAATTTAATTCGAAGAATTATAAGCCCGGATAATCTGAACCTGGCTTTCCAGAAGGTTAAAAAGAATGGCTGTTTTCGCAAACTTTGTTGCCTATGAAGAAGTAGGCTCCAGGTTGCTCGCTTTCCGCGGGGCGGGCGGTGAGCCTCCTCAGCGCCAAGCGCTTGCGGGGTCTCACCCGGTCCGCTAATCCCGCAGGAGTCTCGCACCTTCCGCTCCCAATCAACTGGTTTTCATTACCGAACTTATGTAAAAACAACAATCTTTTAGAAAACAGCCAAAAGAATAAAGGGGCAGCTGGTGTCGATGCGAAAGATATAGAAGCTACCCGCCTTCATCTTAAAGAGCAGGGGCAAGAAATCATCAAACTTATACAGGACGGGAAATACAAACCTCAACCAGTAAGAAGAGTCCCAATCCCCAAACCAGATGGAGGGAAACGTAAACTAGGGATACCCACAGTATCCGGCCGAGTCATCCAACAAGCAATGGTTCAAGTGTTAACCCCGATTTTTGATAGACAGTTCAGTCCCTATAGTTAGGGCTTTAGACCGAACAAAAGTGCACATCAAGCTATTGAACAGGCGAGGACATACATTGAAGAAGGATATCAATTTGTCGTGGATATGGACCTTGAGAAGTTCTTCGATAAAGTAAACCATGATAAGCTCATGTCCTTAATTGCAAAAACCATTACGGATAAACCGACTTTAAAGTTAATACGACGTTACTTACAAGCTGGAATAATGGAAAATGGGCTAATTACGGTAAATAGAGAAGGAACTCCGCAAGGGGGGCCGCTGAGTCCATTGCTCAGTAACATTATGTTAAACGAGCTGGATAAAGAGCTGGAAAAACGAGGCCACAGGTTCGTCCGATACGCGGACGACTGCAATATATACGTCAAAAGCCTTAAAGCCGGAGAACGAGTGAAAATAGGAATCACGGACTTTATCGAGAAGAAATTGAAGTTGAAAGTGAATGAGGAGAAAAGCGCTGTGGGAAAGCCAGTAGCACGTATATTCTTAGGAGTGAGTTTTTACTTTTCGAGAAACAAGACGCGGGTATACGTGCCGAAGAAATCCAAGAAGAGATTTGAAGAAAAGCTTAAAAGGCTGGCGAAACTATTTCAAAGTAGCTGATATCAAAAGATACGCAGCAGAAACTGATGGACATATTAGAAGAAGGCTGCGAGCCTGCCGCTGGAAAGAGTGGAAGAAAATCAGGACTAAATATCGAAACTTGATACGGTTAGGAATCAAGAAATACAAAGCATGGCAGTACGCGAACTCCCGAAAGGGATACTGGAGAAACTCAAAAAGTCCTGCCTTAGACCAAGCCTTAAATAATGAATACTGGCTTAAACAAGGATTGAAGCAATTATCAAACATTGTTGCATAAACTTTCGAACCGCCGTATACCGAACGGTACGTACGGTGGTGTGAGAGGTCGGGGATTCGGACGGCAGGGTGATGTGATCTTTATGGTGTAATAAGTTTCGTCAGCTTGAGGATAATGAGAATATGGCTGATTTATTTTACGTACTTTCTGAACAGATCCTTCATACAGTGTAGGTATGGGCGGGATCTCTAGCGATGAACGATTATTTTTTAGGGGTAGGAGGCGAGTTTTATCTTCCATTCAAAGGTGAATGAAGCAATCAGACGGATATTGGTTCCGACTCTAAAGGAAAATGGGTTTTCGGAAACAAAAATCAAGCATAACTGGGCTTGGCATGACGACTCGATATGGGTCCTTGATTTGTATACCGTTGACGGACGGTACGAAAACCAGACAGGATGGCCGTATCCCTCCATATTTGTCAATATGGGGTTCTTTGATAAGGGGCTTCCCTTGAGGACGGATCTCATCAAAGTTGACAGAAAAGGGGAGCTGCTGCCGACATCCTATCAATGCCATGAACAGCGTGAACTGTACTGTACGTATGATCAAACCGGTTATACGAATGGATTGAAGCCAAAGGAAAGAGTGCGCAAGGATATTTGGTGGGTTGAGAAGGATGGTTCTAACATTGAAGAGGTTGTTATTGATATTGAACAGTCTTTCCAATCATATGGAATGGAGTGGCTAATAGCGCATGTCAACCCGCAGACAAACGGGGTGACTGAAGGGCGGAACTGAGATGCTGAAGGGTGTCTGACGGAACAACCAAAAAGAGCCTTTGGATAAGGCTCTTTGGTTTGTCTCAGCATTATTTATGCTCCCTATGGACTGACCTGAAAAAGCATATCAGCCGCGGAAGCGAGCTTTCATTATAGGCTCTTTTATATATGTCATGTAAGGAAATGGACACTTACCATAGTTAGTCTTCGTCTTTGTTAGTGCGAATGACAAGAACGTCACATTTTGCATAGCGGGTCACATGTTCAGAAACACTGCCGATCAGGAATCGTTCTACTGCATTTAGCCCAGTGGCGCCGCAAATAATCAAGTCTATATCATGTTTCTTTGCAAGGTCTCTCGGTATTTTCACTTTCGGTGAACCATATTCGATTTCTACGTGGACATCTTTGACACCCATTTCCTCTGCATGATCTTTGTATTCTTCAAGCAGTTCTTTTGCGTAGGATTCAGATCTTTCGGCCATTGTGCTGTCATATGCTTCAATGGTCGCAAAGCTCCGTGTGTCGATTACATGACCGATGTATAAGGTTGCATCATTGCGTTTGGCCACTTCAATTGCTTTTTTGAACGCCCATTCCGCTTCTTGAGATCCATCTACTGCTACAAGGATTTTCTTATAAGTTAAGCTCATAATGATTACCTCCTTTTATACTATGATTATAGCAAATTTAAAGGAGTCCATAGCTTTCTATAAATGAAATTACTAAAAATTTCAAAAAATATCAGGAATTATTTCACGGAATATTCATTAGATGAAAAAGATGCAGGCAAAATGCCTGCATCCAGGTTTATTTCACAATCTGTAATTGTTTAGGGTACTTCGTAAGGATTTCCACTCCGTCAGCTGTCACGTATATATCGTCTTCGATTCGGACGCCGGCAACACCGGGAACATAAATACCGGGTTCGATGGTATACACCATCCCTTCTTGCAGAGGTAAGGCACTTGTTTCTGTCAGTGAAGGGTATTCATGCACGCTGATGCCAAGACCGTGGCCGAGACGATGAGGGAAGTACTCGCCATAACCTCTATCAGTTATGTAATGACGGGCTGTAAGGTCGACTTCGGCACATGTAACGCCTGGTTTGCTTTTCTCGATTGCGGCTAATTGCGCTCCCAATACGGTTTCGTATATTTTTTTTTGTTGGTCATTGATATCATAATAAGCCACAGTCCTTGTAATGTCGGAGCAATAGCCATTATAGACCACACCGAGGTCGAACAGGACGAGGTCACCTTTTTTAATCTGAGTGTTTCCTGGTGTCCCGTGAGGAGATGCGCCATTTTTCCCTGTCAGCACCATCGTCGAGAAGGCCATTTCATTGATGCCCTTTTTCTTCAATTCGTATTCGATGGCAGCCAATAAGTCCATCTCTGTTTTGCCTTCCTTAATTTCACTGACACCGACTTCGATGGCAAAATCAGCCAGTTTGCAAGCTTCCTTAATGAGGCCTAATTCGGTTTCGTCCTTGATCATACGCAGTTGGCGAAGTTTCTCTTCTGCAGAAACAAGCTGAGGTGAAGAGAAAATGGATTGGATCTGTTCATAACGCTCGACATTCATGTGCTCTTTTTCTACTGCCAAGGAAGTTATCTTCACATTTCGTTTGTTCACGGAAGCTTTCACTTTTTCCCAAGGATTCTCGATGTCTGTGTAACCGATGATTTCATGGTTCCAGCCTGCTTGTTTGGCATCTTCCACTTCCATCTGAGGACAGATTAAAATAGGTTCTGCATCAGGGAAGACTGCCAGCGCCAACAAACGTTCATGCGGGTCACTATAAAATCCGCTCAGATGAAATACGTTTGGTGTCGATGTGACAAAAGCAGCAGAAATATCTTTTTCTTGAAGCCATGATTGAAATGCTTGCAATCGGTTGTTCATTGTGATTACCTCCTGAAATTATAGCTTATAACGAATTTACCAATGAGACTGTATATTGTAAACTGTTATATTATAGCTCTATTTTCTGGGTAAATAAACAAATAAACAATGGATAGGGGGCGATTTACATGAAAGTAACTTTCCACGGCCATTCTGTTTTGAAGGTTGAAACAGAGGGGAAGACGATTTTATTTGATCCATTCATCACTGGAAACGGGCAAACCGATCTGACATTAGATGATGTGGAGCCTGATGTGATCATTCTCACGCATGGACATGATGACCATGTGGGCGATACTGTACAGCTGGCGAAGAAGCATGGCTGCCTGGTCATCGCTAATTTTGAATTGAGTACCGTACTGAATATGCTTGGTGTCGAAAATACTCACGGTATGAGTATTGGAGGAGCATATGAGTTCGATTTCGGCCGAGTGAAACTAACCCCGGCTTTTCATGGATCAGGTATGGTCATCGATGGACAAATGGTCTATTGCGGACAGCCGGCTGGGGTCTTGCTGACTGCAGAAGGGAAAACGATTTATCATGCAGGCGATACAGCTTTATATTCCGATATGAAATTAATCGGGGAACGGAACCAAATCGACGTTGCCTTTGTGCCGATCGGAGATAATTTCACGATGGGGCCGGAAGATGCGGCTAAGGCCGTTGAATTCCTGAATCCGAAGTTGGCGGTTCCTATCCACTACAATACCTTTCCACCAATTAAACAGGATCCGGAACGCTTCCTGTCCTTATTGAAGAACCATGATGGGAAAGTATTGGCTGCAGGACAATCGATCGAATTATAATGTGATGAAGATGAATAACGATGTTGTGTTCAATTGTCCGAGGAGCCAAGCAAAAGCTTGGCTCCTTTCATTCTCTTTTCGAAAGATATGCATATATATAGACTACGGAAGTATTGGAAAGGAGAGGAATAAATATGCAACAACGTTTGATTCTATGTCTGTTATTGGCAGGGCTGATGCTGTATTATGGATTGCCGCGGCTCGATTTTGGCAGCAGTGGAGCAGAACTTATCTTTACGGTTACCTGGGTGCTGTTCGCCTTCTTCATTGTGGCTGGCAATTTGGCAGCCCTCTTATTCTTGCCGAGGGAGAAAAGGGAAGTACGGATATCTGCGAGAAAGAATGAGCGGATGCGGACTTATGGACGCTGACTTTAAGGAATATTTGTATAAAGAGCCGTTTTCCCTTTATAATGTAGTAAAATGGATTTCGGCAAAGGATGAAGCATTTTGGCTACGAAGCATGAACAAATTTTAAAATATATAGATGAACTTCCGATCGGCGAAAAAATATCGGTCCGCCAAATAGCGAAGGAGCTGGCCGTCAGCGAGGGGACCGCATACAGGGCAATCAAAGAAGCCGAAAACAAAGGGTTTGTAAGCACAATTGAACGGGTAGGCACGATCAGGATCGAACGGAAGAAAAAAGAGAACATCGAAAAGCTGACATATGCAGAGGTTGTCAATATTGTCGATGGACAAGTCCTTGGAGGCCGGGACGGTCTGCATAAAACACTCAATAAGTTCGTAATCGGCGCCATGAAGCTTGAGGCGATGATGCGCTATACGGGAGCCGGGAATCTTCTTATTATCGGTAACCGCATCAAAGCGCATGAATTGGCCCTTCAAGCTGGTGCGGCCGTACTAATCACCGGCGGGTTCGATACGGATGAACATGTTAAGAAGATTGCCGATGAGCTGCAGCTGCCGATCATCTCCAGCAGCTATGATACGTTTACGGTAGCAACGTTGATCAATAGGGCAATCTATGACCAATTGATCAAGAAAGAAATATTACTGGTCGAGGACATCCTGACACCGGTGACTGCGACCGCATTCCTGAAAGCCGGGGACCGGGTGAGCAAGTGGTTTGACCTCAATAAAGAGACTACCCACAGCCGCTTTCCGGTGGTGGATGAGCAAAACCGCGTCATTGGTATGGTGACTGCAAAAGATATCATGGGGACAGATCCCGATTTACCGATTGAAAAAGTGATGACGAAAAATCCGATGACGGTAAACGGCAAAACGAGTGTGGCCTCCTCAGCCCATACGATGGTCTGGGAAGGGATTGAGATGCTCCCGGTCGTCGATAACCATCATTTTCTGCAAGGGATCATCAGCAGGCAGGATGTGCTGAAGGCGTTACAGATGATACAAAGACAGCCACAGGTCGGAGAGACGATAGACGATGTCATCGCCTCCCAGATGGTGGCCGTCAATAATAAAGCAAAAGGCGAAGAAGTATACCGATGTGAAGTCACGCCGCAGATGACCAATTATTTGGGAACGATCTCTTATGGCGTGTTCACGACGATTGTTACGGAAGCGGCCAACAGGATTCTCCGTACCTATAAAAGAGGGGATCTTGTAGTGGAGAATATGAGCATCTACTTTATCAAGCCGGTCCAGATTGAAAGCCAGCTGGAAGTTGTGCCTAAAGTGTTGGAAGTAGGGCGGAAATTCGGTAAGGTGGATATTGAGGTCTTTAATGAAGGGAAACTGGTCGGTAAAGCGATGATGATGTGCCAATTGCTTGACCGAACATAAAAAAGGATGCTGCTGCATCCTTTTCTGTTATGCATTCTGTTGATTTTCTGCTTCTTCGATGGCCATTGGCAAAAAGAAGCGATATGCCTTGAAGCCGCCCCATACATTCATTCCGCCCAAGATAATGAACACCGCAGCAACAATGTAAGTGACAGTCGTATCAAACAGGAACAGCTGATTGACCCCGAAAAACAGGACGAATGCCCCTAAAGAGATGGAACACTTGGCCGCTAGCCATTTCCGTTCGAATGGAAGTCTGCTTCTTACATATTTCACTTTGTAAAAAAGATAGAACACCAAAGACAGAATACTGATGAAAGCAAAGAAAGGCATGATTAATAGTCCCCCAGATAATTGTTGTACAACTCCCATTGTAACCAGTTTAAAGCGGAAAATCTATCCATATGGATACCAGAACAGCCAATACAAGAATCAGAGAGGATGAAGCAGTAGTGAAAGAGGAAATCCTGAAAGCAATAGAAGCGTACGAAACGATCATTATCCATCGGCATGTGAGGCCGGACCCTGATGCATACGGATCTCAAGGCGGCCTCGCTGCCATCATACAGTCAACTTATCCTGATAAGAAGGTGTTTGCCGTTGGGGAAGAGGAGGCATCTCTTGCTTTTTTAAGACGGTTGGATGTCATCCCCGACGAGGCATATAAGGGGGCATTGGCTATTGTTTGTGATACGGCCAATGAAGAAAGGGTATGCGATCAGCGATACCGGATGGCTGAAAAGATCATCAAGATTGATCATCATCCGAATGAGGACCCATATGGAGATCTGCTCTGGGTTGATACGGCTGCCAGCTCCGCGAGCGAGATGATTTATAACTTATACGAAGCGGGAAAGGAAGCAGGGCTGGTGATGACGGATACTGCCGCAATGCTGCTGTACGCGGGCATCGTCGGGGACACAGGACGTTTCCTGTACCCGAGCACCTCAAATGAAACATTCCGGGTTGCCGGTGAACTGGTGGGATACGATTTCAACCGTACGGAATTGTATAATCGCCTATATGATGTTGATGAAAAGGTGTTGCGTCTCAATGGGTACGTATTCCAGAACTTTGAGATTACAGAGGCAGGGGCAGGGAAAGTGGTCATCACAAAGGAAATGCTTGACCGATTCAGTGTTACCCCATCGGAAGCTTCATTGCTTGTGAGCACACTTGGTTCTGTTAAAGGGCTGAAGGCTTGGGTATTCTTCATTGAAGAGGAAAAGGCGATCCGTGTCCGTCTTCGCTCCAAAGGGCCGATTATAAATACGGTAGCCAAGCAGTTCAATGGAGGAGGCCATCCTCTTGCTTCAGGTGCATCTATCGAAGGCTGGGATGAGGTAGAAAAAGTTATGGAAGAGCTGGAGAAGGCCTGCAGGGATTGGGGCAACTGATGCTGTTTACTTACAGGGACCGGGGTTTACGGTCCCTATTTCCTTACCAGTTTTACCTCTATGAACAAGGTGGTATAAAACATCATTTCGGTGACTTCAAACGTATATTTTTTATCATTCACATCAATCGTCTTGTTCTCGATTGTCCGTTTGATCAGCAATTTTCCTTTGTAGACGGATTCAAGGTCTTTGGTGATGAGTGAATTCAGGTCTTTGCGGATATCCTCCTGTAACTCCAAAACCGCCAATAAATCCAGTTTATAATCCCTGAAGTTATTAATGGAAACCTGTATCTCCTGAATTTTAATCCCTTTTTCCGCTTCATCATTCAATAATTCGATTTCCTGCTGCCATATCTCATTTTTCCGTTCCAGTTCGGAGATGACCTTTTTCTGTTTTTCAATGATCATAATTTGTCTTTCCTGCATTTCACTATGCATATAGAAATATAGGGCCCAGCTGATGAAGGCCCCGAGAATCATACCGGCAATCAATACCTGCCGGTGCCTGTGCCCCGACATATTCTGAGCTTTCATGAATGGATACTCCCCTGGGTTAGCCAATTGATGAAGACCGCTCCTGAATGCGCGCCCGCCAATGCTGAGATGATCCAAAGAATCTGTTTGATGATATCCTTTGTTTCACCATGGAACAGCCCTCTTTCAAAACTATAAACCGTATCGAAAGTCCCCCCTAGAGCAGCCACTATGGCCCATATCCGCAAGCTCTCTGATAACCTCAATATGACAGTCACCGGAGGCTGGTTGGTGAAAAAGGCGGCGATGGCTCCGATTAAGGAACCGCCGATCAAAACACCCAATGCAATAAAGAAACTATTCAAAAAAGCCGGGAAAAACGCCTCATTCAACGGAATCACCCTCTTACGTAATGATGCGAAACTGGCAGCCATAAAACTGTGCACAACTATTCTCGTACAAGTATATGGACAACACTCCGGAATATGACACCAAAACAGAACATATTTTCTTTTTTTCAGCAAAGGTTCTATAATGAAAGCAGCATTGTCAATGCCTAGCAAGAAGTTGAAATCATCGATTCATTACCGTGGATCTATTATAAAAAGTATGGAAGACAGGAGGGGAAATCATGGAATTCACTCATTTACATGTACAATCTGCTTACAGTTTGCTCGGCAGTACCATACCCATTGAAGAGTTAGTGAAAACCGCAAAGGAAAAGGGCCTGAAAAGTATTGCGCTTGCCGACAGGAATGTCATGTATGGAGTTATCCCTTTCTATAAAGCATGCCGCAAAGCGGGGTTGAAGCCCGTCATTGGGCTGATGGCGGATGTCCTGCACGGAGAGAAGGCGTATCCGCTGCTGTTGCTGGCAACCTCTAACGAGGGGTACACCAATCTGCTGAAAATCTCAAGCAGCATCCAAACAAAGTCAAAACAAGGGTTGCCTCTTAAATGGCTTAAAGGATACAGCAAAGGTCTGATTGGCATTTCACCGGGAAAAGACGGGCTGATCGAGACATTATTGGCGTCAGGGGAAATGGAACAGGCCACAGAAGCAATGGAGACCTTTCTATCTATATTTTCCGTTGACCGGTTTTATTTATCAATCCAACGGAACGAAGGAGAGCTTCCGTATGAAAGAGATCTGTTGGATATATCGGAACGTAACAACATTCCTTTGGTGGCGACCAGTCCGGCATATTGCTTGCAACAGGAGGAGGGACTGGCTTTATCCGTAATGAGGTGCATAGCAGAAGGGACAAAACTGGAAAACGCATCAGAAAAAAACGGGAGCTGGCACTTCCAAGATACCGATGAGATGTTGGAACTGTTCAGGGATTTCCCGGACGCTTTATCCAATACAATAGCCATTGCCGATCAGTGCAATGTAGAAATTGAATTTCATCAAAGGCTGCTTCCGAAATATCCTGCAGAACAGCCTGCCGAGGAATTGCTCGTCCAAGTGTGTGAGGAAGGATTCCGGAGGAGGTATGAAAATCCGCCGGCTGAATATAAAAAGAGGCTTGCCTATGAGCTTGCCGTCATTAATAAAATGAATTTTAGCGATTATTTTCTGATTGTGTGGGATTTTATCAAATTCGCTCGGCAAAAAGGCATCCTAACGGGACCTGGACGTGGATCGGCAGCGGGTTCGATGGTGGCATATGTGCTGGAAATAACCGACATAGACCCAATGGAACATCATCTATTATTCGAACGGTTCCTGAACCCTGAGCGGGTGACGATGCCTGATATCGATATTGACTTCTCAGATGTAAGAAGAGATGAGGTTATTGCTTATGTGGCCCGAAAATACGGAGAGCTTCATGTCGCGCAAATTGTGACATTCGGGACGTTTGCCGCTAAGGCAGCCTTGAGGGATACAGGCCGCGTATTCGGCCTGAACAGCGCCGAGCTCGAACAATTATCGAAAATGATCCCATCCCGATTGGGCATCACGATATCGGCTGCTCTGAAGGAATCTGCAAAGCTGAAGCAATACTATGAAGATAATAAGAAGAATAAGCAGTTGATCGATACTGCTTTGCGGCTGGAGGGGTTGCCTCGCCATACATCTACACATGCAGCTGGCGTAGTGATAAGCGATCTTCCCTTGACCGAAAAAATAGCCATACAGGAGGGGCATGATGGTGTTCATCTGACACAATTCCCTATGGAAGCTCTTGAGGAATTGGGCCTTCTTAAGATGGATTTTCTGGGGCTGAGGAACTTGACGTTAATGGAGAGGGTTCTGCAGTCCATCAAGAGCAAGACCGGTAAAGCATTCAACATCAAGCAGATACCGATGAATGATAAAAAGACCTTGAACATGCTTGGAGAGGGGGAGACCGCAGGCATCTTCCAATTCGAATCGGCTGGTATGCAAAAGGTCCTCAAGCAGCTGAGACCCGACAAATTTGCGGATCTGGTCGCCGTTAACGCTTTGTACCGGCCGGGTCCAATGGAGAATATCCCGACGTATATCAAGAGGAGGCATGGAGAAGAACGAGTCACATACTTGCATCCGGACCTCAAAGCAATATTGGGGAACACGTATGGAATTATTGTGTATCAGGAGCAAATCATGCAGATCGCCTCGAAGTTTGCCGGTTTTTCATTGGGGCAGGCTGACCTCCTCAGACGAGCTGTCTCTAAGAAGAAAGCGGAAGTCCTGAAAGAGCAGCGGCATCATTTTGTGAGCGGATGTATAAGGCAGGGATACGATGAACAGCTGGCTAGCCAAATATATGATTATATCGTCAAATTCGCAAATTATGGATTCAACTTGAGCCATGCGGCTGCATATAGCTTCATTGCCTATCAACTGGCCTATTTGAAGGCCCATTTTCCCGAGTTTTTCATGGCGGCATTAATGAGCAGCGTGTTAGGGAATGACAGCAAAATGGCGCAATATGCAAGGGAGTTGAAGAAGCTGGGGATTGAGTTGTTGCCGCCGTCCATCAATGAAAGTGTATATCCTTTCAAAAGCGAGAAAGGAGGGATACGCTTCAGTCTGGCCGCTATCAAAGGGGTAGGAGGTATGGCGGTGAAGGAAATCCTCGAAGTGCGAAAAGAAAAGAGGTTCACCGATCTGTTTGACTTTTGTATCCGTGCCCATTCAAAGGCAGTGAATAGGAAGACGATCGAGGCGTTGATCCATTCTGGGGCATTCGATGAATGGGGAGAAGACAGGGCGACATTATTGGCAAGCCTCGATATGGCCATCGACCACGCTGAACTGGTGGCAAACGATGACTTGTTCAAAGATACTGGATTCGACCTGAAGCCGAAGTATATCGTGAAAGAACCAATCCCGATGGAGAGCAAACTGCTGAAGGAAAAAGAAGCGTTAGGCTTTCATTTATCGGGTCATCCTGTGTCTCCATTCAAGGAGCTGATTTCATATTATGGTGCGGTGCCGTTGTATGATATCCCGCAAGCGCCGAGCAGAAAGCAAGCAGTTTTTTCCTATATCATGGAAGCACGCACCATCAGGACGAAAAAAGGGGAAGTAATGGCTTTTTTGACATTATCGGATGAAAGCGGGGAAATGGAAGCGGTCGTTTTCCCTGGTGTATACAGACATCATATGGTCGAGCTGGTAAAAGGAAATGTCTTGCTTCTGCAAGGGCATGGGGAGGAACGAAACGATAAAAATCAGTTCATCATACAGCAAGTCTATTCCATCGATAGCCTGCTGGAGATGAAAAAGACCTACCAGGAAACAGTCTATATTAGGATTCCACGGGAAATCCATTCCAAAGACAAACTGCAAAGGCTGAAAGTGGTGATCCGTAAGTATCCAGGGAATAACCGAGTGAAAATCTTTACGGAAACCAACCAGCGGACTGTCCAATTGCCGATGTGGGATTGGATCAATGCCACAGAGGCGTGTATAGAGGAAATTAAGACCCTGACTGGAGAAGAAAATGTGATTTTGAAAAGTTTTTAATTTTTACAACTATTCTAGATTTTATGTTATAGTGAACATGAATGTGGTCTGACCACTATATCAGGGGCGCTTGTCCCCTTTCCGAACATAAGGAGTGAAGGCTTTGACACTGAGAGAAGAAGCATTGCATATGCACCGTATAAGCAAAGGGAAACTGGAAACTGTTGCAAAGGTTGAAGTGAAAAATGCGCAAGACTTAAGTCTGGCATACTCACCGGGAGTGGCCGAGCCATGTAAAGAAATATACGATAAGCCTGAAATGGTCTATGAATATACGATGAAAGGTAACACTGTAGCGGTTGTCTCTGACGGAACTGCTGTATTGGGTCTGGGTAATATCGGTCCTGAGGCAGCTATGCCCGTTATGGAAGGAAAGGCGGTTCTATTCAAGAGCTTTGCAGGAGTTGACGCCTTTCCGATCTGTCTGAATACGACTGATATTGATAAGATCGTGGAAACAGTCAAATTAATGGAGCCGACTTTCGGCGGGGTCAACTTGGAAGATATCGCAGCACCTAACTGTTTTGAAATAGAGGATCGGCTAAAAAAAGAAACGAATATACCAGTATTCCATGATGACCAGCACGGAACAGCTATTGTAACAGTAGCGGGCCTTGTCAATGCGTTGAAATTGGCCGGAAAAGAAATGTCCCAAATCAGGGTAGTAGCGAATGGTGCGGGAGCAGCAGGGATTGCCATCATTAAGCTGCTTTTCACCTATGGAGTGCGGGATGTCATCATGTGCGACTCTAAAGGGGCGATTTATGAGGGCCGCCCTTACGGAATGAATGAGATCAAAAACAAAATAGCGAAAATAACTAATAGGGACAAGCTTGAGGGGAATCTTGAAGAAGTCATCAAGGGAGCAGACGTATTCATCGGTGTCTCTGTTGCAGGAGGGCTGACGGTTGAGCATGTCCGCAGTATGAATGAAAACCCAATCATCTTCGCAATGGCCAATCCGATTCCAGAAATCATGCCGGAACTGGCGAAGGAAGCTGGCGCACTGGTGGTAGGCACCGGCCGTTCTGATTTCCCGAACCAGGTGAATAATGTCCTGGCCTTTCCTGGAATCTTCAGGGGAGCATTGGATGTCAGGGCCACACATATCAATGAGAAGATGAAGGTTGCAGCGGTCGAGGCGATAGCAGGACTGATCACACCGGAAGAGCTGACTTCCGATTACGTCATCCCAGCTCCATTTGACCCTCGCGTGGCACCGGAAGTGGCTGCCGCAGTAGCGAGAGCCGCCATGGAGACGGGGGTTGCAAGAATTAAGGTAGACCCTGAGGAAGTGAAGGAAAAAACCAAAAATCTTGCCATAATCGGAAAGTAGTGATTCGGCCTTGGGCAAATCGAAAATCTCATCGAAAATGTATCTTGATATCGTTGACGAGCTTAAGCAAATGATTGAAGATGCTAATCTCCAGCCGGGAGATAAAATACCCTCTGAGAGAGTGTTATCAGAGCGCCTGCAGGCAGGGCGCTCCTCTGTCAGGGAGGCGCTCCGTTCATTGGAACTTTTGGGGATCATAGAGACGAAGGAAGGGAAAGGGACCTTCCTGAAAAATTATCAGGAGCATCGGTTTGTGGAAGTATTGGGCGGATTTTTTCTTCAGGGAGAGGATGTGAAAGGAAATCTGTCCGAAACAAAGCATCTGATCGAAATGAACTGCCTCTACATTGCCTGCAAATACGCATCTATCTCTAAGGTGGATGAAATAAAAAGCTGGGCGGAACAAACAGACTTCACTGACTTTACATACTTTAAGCAAATCGCATCATTATTGGATAACCATTTAATGGAAAGGATTTGGATAGCGATCAACAGCTATGAAAAATCTTTCACCCCAGAATCGTTCGTGACCGAAAAAAATCCTTATTTGAAACTGCTTGATGCCATTAGGCAGAAGGATATATCTGAAGCAATTACCGTTTATTATCACTCTGTTCGAAAAATGTCGATACTCAACTGACATTTTTTTACACAATGCGGTGGCAGGATAGTATAAAGTAGGGACAGGCAGGATAGCTTTAGCGATGTTACATACGAAAAGGGGGATTGCTCTTGCTGAAAGAGTTGTTCACGAAGAATAAGAAACGCAAATATGCAACGATTCCTAGCGAACGGGAGAAGCAGGATGTACCAGAAGGAATTATGACGAAGTGTACGGAATGCAAAAAAATTATGTATACGAAAGAATTGCAGAAGAATAAAAAAGTATGCATACACTGCGGTTTTCATCACCGGCTCAATGCGGAAGAACGCATCCGCTACACTTTGGATCCTGGTTCATTTACAGAAATGGATAAGGGGATGATTTCCAAAAATCCATTGAATTTCCCTGATTATGAAAGTAAGCTGGAATCCGATCGCAAGAGGACCAATATGAACGAAGCGGTTGTGACCGGCACCGGCACGATAGATGGATACGCTGTGGTATTAGCCGTGATGGATGCAAATTTCAGGATGGGGAGCATGGGATCCGTTGTAGGCGAAAAGATCACACGGGCTGTCGAAAAGGCAAGGGAATCTGGTGTACCGTTCATCATTTTTACTGCTTCAGGTGGCGCGAGGATGCAGGAAGGAATATTGAGCCTGATGCAGATGGCAAAGACTAGCGCAGCGTTGAATCAATTAAGCAATGAAGGCTGCCTGTTCGTGTCTGTCATGACGAACCCTACCACAGGAGGCGTATCAGCCAGTTTTGCTTCCCTGGGTGATTTTAACCTGGCAGAACCTGGAGCACTCATCGGCTTTGCAGGAAGAAGTGTTATAGAACAAACGATCCGCGAAGAATTGCCGGAGGATTTTCAAACCTCCGAATTCTTGCTGAAGAACGGGCAGCTCGATGCTGTCATTTCTAGGCTTGAGTTGCGAACTGAGCTGGCCAAGCTGATCAAAATACATCAACCGGGTGGTGAAAATCAATGGTCGGTGAACTAGAGTTTGAGCGTCCGGTGCTGGAGCTCCGAAAAAAGATTGATGAACTTAAGACAATCACGAAGGAAGCAGATGTAGACTTGACCACTGAGATTGCCAAGCTGGAGTCACGGCTAGTGAAGCTGGAACAGGATATTCATGAGAATATGAAGCCATGGCACCGAGTGCAAGTGGCGAGGCATCCGGACAGACCAACAACGCTGGATTATATTGAGGCCCTGTTCACCGATTTCTTTGAATGCCATGGCGACAGATGCTTTGGCGATGATGCGGCGATCGTCTCTGGTGTGGCTTTCTTTCGAGGGCTACCAGTCACTGTTATAGGGCACCAGCGGGGGAAAGGCACAAAGGAAAACATCCGCCGCAATTTCGGGATGCCTCATCCGGAAGGGTACAGGAAGGCGCTCCGGCTGATGCGACAGGCAGAGAAATTCAATCGCCCCATCATTTGCTTTATTGATACGAAAGGAGCTTATCCGGGCAAGGCAGCGGAACAACGCGGACAAAGTGAAGCGATTGCTCGGAATCTATTTGAAATGGCCGGGCTTAAGGTTCCAATCATATCGGTCGTCATCGGTGAAGGCGGCAGCGGAGGCGCTCTTGCTCTAGGGCTTGCCGACCGGATCTATATGCTGGAGAACTCTACATACTCGGTTATTTCGCCTGAAGGAGCCGCTACAATCTTATGGAAAGACGCTACTAAGTCCCAAAAGGCAGCTGAGCATATGCGGATAACAGCTCATGACCTTAAAAGTCTCGGTGTCATCGATGAGGTGATTGAGGAAGTGAAAGGCGGGGCACATAAAGATATTGAGCAGCAGGCCAAACTAATGGATCAGACCATCTCCGCCGCTCTTAGGGACCTTCTGCAAAAAGAGACGGGCACATTGGTGTCGGAAAGATATGACAAATATAAGAATATAGGGCAATTTGCGTTTTTACTGCCTTCTGGAGAGGTAAAATAAAACAGTGCGGCCATATAGGCTGCACTGTTTTTACTGGTTTGTTTAGTTAATGGCAGTTATTTCAAAAATACTAAAAAGTTCTTGAACACTTTTTTGGGACGGGCCTAATTAATGTTAAATCCTTCACATATAGGGTTTACTAATAGTAAAAAGTAATTTAGAATGTATACTCAGTAGTGAATCTACCTCCTCGAACCTATTTTTTCTTCATATTTATACGGGTAAAAAATATTATTATTCACATTATAATAGATAGCTGGCTAACACCATTCTGACTTGCCATCATAGACACCCGAGTATTGAGGGAAAATCAGCGTCTATCTGATACATACGATGGGGTATGAGCCTGACTCCTAACTAATCTTTTAAGAGGTGACTGTTTTGAAGAAAATCGGCGTATTAACAAGCGGCGGAGACGCTCCAGGCATGAACGCAGCAGTTCGCGCAGTGGTGCGTAAAGCGATATATCACGATTTAGAAGTGTATGGTATATACCAAGGCTACCAAGGTCTAATCAATGGAAACATCAAAAAATTAGAACTTGGTTCTGTAGGAGACATTATTCAACGAGGCGGTACTGCTTTGTATTCAGCTCGTTGCCCGGAGTTCAAGACAAAAGAAGGTCAATTGGCAGGGATTGAGCAATTGAAAAAACACGGAATCGAAGCATTGGTAGTAATAGGGGGAGACGGTTCATACATGGGTGCAAAAGCCTTGACTGAGCATGGTTTCCCATGTGTCGGCGTACCCGGGACTATCGACAATGATATTCCGGGCACGGAATTCACGATTGGATTCGATACAGCATTGAACACAGTAATAGATGCAATCGATAAAATCCGTGATACAGCGACTTCCCATGAAAGAACGTACGTTATCGAAGTCATGGGTAGAAATGCAGGGGATATTGCTTTGTGGGCTGGTTTGGCTGGAGGGGCTGAAACAATCCTTATCCCTGAAGAAAACTTCGATATCAATGATATTGTCGCGAAATTGAAACGCGGCCATGATCGCGGTAAGAAGCACAGCATAATCGTTGTGGCGGAAGGTGTCGGAAGCGGTGTCGAAATCGGAAAGCAAATTGAGGAAATGACAAAATTCGATACACGAGTGACTGTTTTGGGGCACACTCAGCGTGGAGGTTCACCATCCGCAAAAGACCGTGTATTGGCAAGCAGACTAGGCGCCAAAGCGGTTGAGCTTTTACTCGAAGGAAAAGGCGGAAGAGCTGTAGGGATCGAAAATAACCAATTGGTAGACTATGACATCATCGAGGCCCTTGGAAAGCCGCATACTATTGATATGAAAATGTTCCAACTATCTCAGGAACTCTCTATTTAACCAGAAAATCAAGATCTAGAGCAAATCAAAGGAGGCTATTAAGCCACATGCGTAAAACAAAAATTGTATGTACAATTGGACCAGCAAGTGAATCTTTCGAGAAACTGTGCAGCTTGATGGAAGCAGGTATGAACGTATGCCGTCTAAACTTCTCCCACGGAAGCCACGAAGAGCATGCAGCACGTATTAAAACAATCAGAGAAGCAAGCAAAAAAACGGGTAAAACAGTCGCAATCCTTCTTGATACAAAAGGACCGGAAATCCGTACAAACGATATGGAAAATGGTGCAATCGAACTTGTGACTGGTGCGAATGTCATCATCTCTACAAAAGAAGTTTTGGGTACTGCTGAGAAATTCTCCGTAACATACGAAGGATTGATCAATGATGTAACGGAAGGTTCAAGAATCCTTCTTGATGATGGGCTTGTTGGCTTGGAAGTTACAAAAATCGACAAAGAAGCTGGAGAAATCCACACGGTTGTCCTGAATGCGGGAACTTTGAAAAATAAAAAAGGCGTAAACGTGCCTGGAGTATCCGTGAACCTGCCAGGTATCACTGAAAAAGATACACAGGATATCCTATTCGGTATCGAGCAAAACGTTGATTTCATCGCTGCCTCTTTCGTGCGCCGCGCATCTGACGTATTGGAAATCCGTGAACTTCTTGACAACAACAACGGTAGCCACATCAATATCATCCCTAAGATTGAAAATCAGGAAGGTGTCGACAACATCGATGAAATTCTTGAAGTGTCTGAAGGCTTGATGGTTGCGCGTGGAGACCTTGGTGTTGAGATTCCAGCTGAAGAAGTGCCTCTAGTACAAAAACAATTGATCAAAAAATGCAACAAGCTAGGGAAACCTGTCATTACAGCTACTCAAATGCTTGATTCCATGCAACGCAACCCGCGTCCAACACGTGCGGAAGCTTCTGACGTTGCGAACGCAATCTTCGATGGCACTGATGCAATCATGCTATCCGGGGAAACTGCTGCCGGTGCGTACCCAGTAGAAGCTGTTCAAACTATGCATAATATTGCTTCGCGTACAGAAGAAGCATTGAACCATAAAGAACTAATCACAAAACGCAGCAAAGACAGTGAAGCAAACATCACAGATGCAATCGGTCAATCTGTTGCTTACACTACTTTGAATCTTGGAGCGAACGCAATCATCACTCCAACTGAGAGCGGCCATACTGCCCGTATGATCTCTAAATACCGTCCGCATGCTCCAATTATTGCGATTACATCCAGTGACCATGTAGCACGCCGTTTGGCATTAGTATGGGGTGTAAACCCGTTAGTTGGGCCAAAAACAAACTCTACTGACGAAATGCTTGAAAACGCAGTTAACCAAAGCGTAAATGCCGGCCTTGCTGCATATGGGGATACTGTTGTCATCACAGCTGGCGTTCCTGTAGCAGAAGTAGGGACAACAAACATGATGAAGATCCATGTTCTTGGAAACACCATTTTTAAAGCACAAGGCATCGGAAGAAAGAAAGCGACAGGTAAAGTCGTAATCGCTAAAAATGCTGCAGAAGCAAATGAAAAAGTGGAAGAAGGCTCTGTCCTTGTTACACTTGGCTCTGACAAAGAAATGATGCCGGCAATTGAAAAGTGTGCTGCTTTAATCACGGTTGAAGGCGGATTGACAAGCCATGCGGCTGTTGTTGGCGTAAACCTTGGTATTCCGGTTATCGTTGGGGCAGACCAAGCAATGACTGCTCTTAAGGAAGGTCAAGTTGTCTCTGTTGACGCTCAACGTGGCATCATCTTTGATGGAAAATCAAGCATTCTGTAAAAACAGACCTGAAAAAGGAAGGCGACTGCCTTCCTTTTTTCTTACCCTATCCAAATCTGCCCAGTGTCTTTTTGAAGGGAATAATGTGTATAATGGACATACGGTCATAGTGAATTTGACTTGCTATGTGCTCTCGTTTTTTATTATGGGGGTGAAATGAAATGAGGAGTTTCCTTCTACTGTTTATCGTACTGCCTGCGTGTGAATTAGGCCTTTTGATCTGGACCGGCAATTCAATCGGTATCCTATCGACAGTCCTCTTAATTATCGCTACAGGTATAGGCGGAGCGTATCTGGCCAAATACGAAGGGATGAAGACGATCCAGAAAGTACAGCAAGAAATCAGCATGGGCTTGATGCCGGATGAAGAGCTCGTAAATGGCCTCTGCATTCTGCTGGGCGGCTGTCTTCTGTTGGCTCCAGGCTTCATCACAGATTTTGCCGGACTGTTGCTTCTGCTGCCGGGTACAAGGAATATTATGAAAAAACCTATGAAGAAAGCTTTGTACAAAAAAGCTCAGCGGAATACAATCACAATCATTCAATAATGTTCTCCAACGAGCCACATGCCCGATTACCGGGCATGTGGCTTATCTCCTTTGATAAAGTTCCATAAATCATGGAACACGCCGCTTCTGTGCATGGCATTGAACAATACCAACATAAGCGGGCCGATAGCCAAACCGATCAATCCGAACAAACTGTAGCACACGAATAAAGAGATCAACGTGGCAAGTGGATCAATGCCGATATTCTGTGACAGTACCTTTGGCTCCATGATTTGCCTCTGTATAATTATGATAAAATACAATACACTAAGCCCGATTGCCATGTTTGGATCCCCTGCAATTATTTCATAGACAATCCATGGAATGAAAATAGTACCGCTGCCGAGGTAGGGAAGTAGGTCAACAATTCCGGTAACAAGCGCAATGGTGATGGCGTATTCGACCCGTAGAATTAGCAAACCGAGTAAAACAAGGATTGTTGTAATGGATATAAGGATAAGTTGTGCCTTCAAAAATCCGAAAAGAGCCATTCTTAAATCTTGAATGACCAAAATGCTGCTTGCCCGAATTTTCCTAGGTACTGATCTTTGGAAATGTTTTCTTAAATGATACCAATCCTTGCTGATGAAGAAGGTAGCCATAACAGAAAATAAAAGGGCTGTAGCAGCATTGGGAATCCAGCTGATAATGACGGGGATATTTTGAAGCAGATCCTGTATGAAAGCACCCGTGCTGCTGCTGATTTCTTGGCCTGCATTTTTAATATTGTCCAAGATGGCAGACTTTTGGCGATCGTCCAGCTCTGAGAACAATGCAATTACTTTTTCATAGGAAGGCAGAATGAAAGTCTCCGCCATACGCTCTCCGTAAGCAACCAATGCGTTTAAACGAATTGGTACATTTTGACTTAAATGGTTAGCGCCGGATGCCACTTCGGCGATGAATAAGGCAATCATGCCAATCGCCAGTGATACGATCAAGAGCAAAACCAGGCAAACAGCTAGCGCTCTCGGGAGTCTGCATACATTCTGAATCATACCGACTGCAGGATTAATTAAGTAAGCAATGACGAATCCGATCCAAAAAGGATAGACCAGTTTAAATGTGCCCAATAAAAGCAGCAGAGCCAAACTTATTGCAATAAGCACCATTCCGAATCGCAAAACAGACTGGATATGGGATGAATTCACATGGTATGCCTCCTAACTTAGTTCCAATTAAATGAGATAGCATGATAAAGGACAACTCATAGTCCATACTATTTTTCTAAAGGGCACATTATGAAAGAAAGGGTGATGAATATGAATTCACCATACATATTTTTACTATTATTATTATTTATCGCTGTCATGGCGAAAAATAATTCCCTGATCCTTGCAATCGCTGTCCTGTTGATCATCAAGCTTACGGGACTTGATTCAAGGCTGTTCCCCTACCTGCAAAGCAAAGGGATCAATTTGGGAGTAACCATTATCACGATTGCCGTTCTGGTGCCGATCGCTACTGGAGCAATTGGATTTAAGGAACTGATCGATGCTCTGAAATCACCATATGCCTGGATTGCTTTGGCTTCGGGGGTAGTAGTGGCTCTGCTGGCCAAAGATGGTGTGACGCTATTACGGGATGATCCGCATATTACAGCTGCCCTGGTTTTCGGTACCATTATTGCTGTGGCAGTGTTCAAAGGAGTGGCCGTCGGTCCGTTAATCGGTGCAGGTATTGCATTTTGGGCGATGAAAGTGTTTGAGATCTTTCAATAGAGAATACTCTGGTTCCCCAGGTGTATCTGGATGGGCGACCAACTGCATAATAGGATCATTTATGAGGGGGCCCCTGCATCCAAGCAGGGGCTATTTTGCTTGACCCGCAACACCGCATCGTGCTGATAGGAAAAATTGTTTATAGAAAATCTATTTTTGGTAACGAGCAGAAAAGAATTGTAAGAAACTATCTTAAATCGCAAAAAACTGAATGGACATTCATTTTAGCTCGACTTACAAAACTAAAAACTATTTCATTATACTATTAAAAAGTTCATTTTTACCTTTTTGTTCCACTTACTGTAAGTCATGCTGAGCTTTTTGTTTCCAAAAGTTCAAAATTTGTTTATAATTAGTTTTGAAAGCGTAATCTTTTAAAAGTTTATAAATATTTTGACTAAAACACTTTTTGGGAAATCTTTTTTGAATAGTTTTATCCCTTTATAGCAACATGGAAAGAGTAGACCTCGAAGCCGGATGACTCTGCAGGAAGGGTTACCTTTTTTGTTGAATTTTTTGAATATTTATTCTTGTTGGCGAACGGTTGAACTTTTTGTGAGACTTCATTGAACAACCGCTCAATATGAGCGTTTAGTGATTGCTTGAATAGGGGAATAAGCAAGGGAATAGCAAGATGATGCGCTTTCGAATTGGAAGCAATGCTTCCCGGAACATTTACATATCGGAGAGCGCGGCTAGGCTTTCCGGATTGCGACTGTATGGACAATGGGGAACTAAAATGAAAAGGAGAGATTCATATGACAGTAACAAAAGGGTTGGAAGGTATTGTGGCTACTACTTCATCTGTCAGTTCAATCATCGATGACACTCTTACGTATGTAGGCTATAACATTGACGATTTAGCGGAAAATGCCACGTTTGAGGAAATCATTTACCTTTTGTGGCATAGACGTTTACCTAATAAAGTTGAATTAGAAGATTTGACTGTCCAGCTTGCAAGCAATATGCAGCTTCCTCAAGAGATTCTGAACCACTTTAAGACTTATGATATTCAAAACATCCACCCAATGGCTGCTTTGCGTTCAGCTGTTTCATTGCTTGGCTTATATGATGAAGATGCGGAAGTCATGGAAGCCCAGGCAAATTATGAAAAAGCGATCCGCTTGCAGGCAAAAATCCCTACGATTGTAACAGCATTTTCCCGCATAAGAAAAGGATTGGAACCGGTTGCGCCGAAGAAGGAACTTAGCTTTGCTGCCAATTTCCTTTATATGCTAAAAGGGGAGGAGCCGTCCTCAATTGAAGTGGAAGCTTTTAATAAGGCGCTTGTCCTTCATGCAGATCATGAATTGAATGCCTCCACTTTCACTGCCCGTGTTTGTGTGGCTACGCTATCGGATATCTATTCCGGTGTCACTGCCGCTATCGGCGCGTTAAAGGGACCATTGCATGGAGGAGCCAACGAGGCGGTCATGAAGATGCTTAAGGAAATCGGTTCTGTAGAAAATGTGGAAACGTATATTAAGCAAAAGCTAGAAAATAAAGAGAAAATCATGGGCTTCGGGCACCGTGTATACCGCAATGGCGATCCACGGGCGAAGCATCTGAAAGAAATGTCGAAAAAACTGACAGAGTTGACGGGCCAGCCTGAGTATTATGAGATGTCCATCAAGATTGAGGAAATTGTGACTTCTCAAAAACCGCTTCCTCCGAATGTGGATTTCTATTCAGCATCCGTTTACCATAGCTTAGGCATCGATCATGACCTGATGACTCCTATTTTCGCGGTCAGCCGTACATCCGGTTGGCTTGCGCACATACTGGAACAATATGAAAATAACCGATTGATCCGTCCGCGTGCAGAGTACACAGGACCTGGGATGCAGACCTATATATCGGTGGATGAGCGCTGATATTCAAAAAGAATTTTTGAAAAATATAAAAAAGTGTGTAATATAAATAATAGACAGATAGGTTAGGGATAGATGATACTGTTCATCTGTCCACTAACCTTTGACCATGAAATTTGGAGGGAATTGTATGAGTCAGGGAGAAAAAATCACAGTCGAAAATGGTATATTGAATGTCCCGAATAATCCGGTTATCCCGTATATCGAAGGGGATGGAATCGGTCCTGATATTTGGGCGGCTGCAGTAAGAGTATTGGATGCAGCGGTCGAAAAAGCTTACAACGGGGAAAAAAGCATCATCTGGAAAGAAGTCCTTGCCGGGGAAAAAGCATTCAACCAAACAGGAGAATGGTTGCCTCAGGAGACTTTGGATATTATTAAGGAATATTTCATCGCTATTAAAGGTCCATTGACAACACCTGTCGGCGGCGGAATCCGTTCTTTGAACGTTGCGTTGCGCCAAGTGTTGGATCTTTTTGTGTGCTTGCGTCCGGTTCGTTATTTTGAAGGGGTCCCTTCTCCGGTCAAGCGTCCTGAAGATACGGATATGGTGATTTTCCGTGAAAACACAGAAGATATCTATGCAGGAATTGAGTACGAAGCCGGCAGTGAGCTGGCCGTTAAATTGTTGGATTTCCTTCAGAATGAAATGGGAGTAAATAAGATCCGTTTCCCTGAGACTTCCGGTTTCGGGATCAAGCCTGTTTCAAAAGAAGGCACAGAGCGTCTTGTCCGTGCGGCAATTAACTATGCGATTAAAGAAAATCGTAAGTCCGTGACGTTGGTTCATAAAGGCAACATTATGAAATTCACTGAGGGAGCATTCAAAAACTGGGGATATGAGTTGGCTGAAAAAGAGTTCGGCGACAAAGTATTCACATGGGCGCAGTATGACCGCATTAAAGAAGAGCAAGGTTCAGAAGCTGCAAACAAGGCACAGGCAGATGCAGAAGCTGAAGGAAAAATCATCATAAAAGATTCAATCGCTGATATCTTCCTTCAACAAATTCTGACACGTCCAAAAGAGTTTGATGTAGTCGCAACCATGAACCTAAATGGTGATTACATTTCAGATGCGTTGGCTGCTCAGGTCGGCGGTATCGGGATCGCACCGGGCGCGAATATCAACTACGAAACAGGTCATGCCATTTTTGAAGCGACTCACGGAACGGCTCCTAAATATGCAGGCCTTGATAAAGTGAATCCTTCATCAGTGCTGTTGTCCGGTGTATTAATGCTAGAGCATCTTGGCTGGAATGAAGCCGCTAAGCTCGTTATAGATTCTGTCGAGAAGACCATTGCATCAAAAGTGGTAACATATGATTTCGCGCGTTTGATGGATGGTGCAACTGAAGTGAAATGCTCAGAGTTTGCAGATGAGCTGATCAAAAACTTATCATAATAGCATAGAAGAAAATAAGGGGGCTGATGATTTAATCAGCCTCTTACATATATTAACAGGGAGGAGTATAAAGATGGCACGCAAAAAAATATCGGTCATCGGTGGAGGGTTTACCGGGGCCACGACAGCATTCTTATTGGCGCAGAGAGAGCTGGGAGATGTTGTGCTGGTGGATATCCCGCAAATGGAAAGCCCTACAAAAGGGAAGGCGTTGGATATGCTTGAAGCCAGCCCTGTTCAAGGATTCGATGCCAAAATAATAGGCACGTCCAACTATGAAGATACAGAAGAATCCGATATTGTCATTATAACTGCAGGGATTGCCCGTAAACCTGGGATGGGTCGTGATGACCTCGTGCAGACCAATCAAAAAGTCATGACCTCCGTCACGAAGGAAGTAGTTAAGTATTCTCCTGATTGTACAATCATTGTCCTCACAAATCCGGTGGATGCCATGACATATACAGTCTATCAAGAATCAGGCTTTCCGAAAAACAGGGTGATCGGACAATCAGGCGTATTGGATTCAGCCCGTTTCCGGACTTTCGTCGCAGAAGAATTGAATATTTCCATTAAAGATATCACCGGCTTTGTTCTTGGCGGCCACGGGGATGATATGGTTCCATTGGTAAGATATTCGTATGCCGGCGGAATTCCTTTGGAAAGTCTGATTCCGCAGGATCGGCTGGAAGCTATTGTTGAACGAACACGAAAAGGCGGAGCAGAAATCGTCAATCTCTTGGGGAATGGCAGTGCGTACTATGCCCCTGCGGCTTCATTGGTCGAAATGGCAGAAGCGATCCTGAAGGACCAAAGACGTATTCTTCCTGCAGTTGCGTACTTGGAAGGAGAATACGGCATGGAAGGAATCTATTTGGGAGTACCGGTCATTCTTGGTGCTGATGGCATCGAGAAGGTCATTGAGCTGGATTTGACAGAGGAAGAAAAAACGCAGTTGGCGAAGTCCGCGGAATCTGTCCGCAATGTAATGAAAGTTTTGGCGTAGCGCCAGAATAGGCTATAGTAGATTGAAAACCGTATACTGGGAGCGTGAAGAAAGATTCGGGTGTATCCGAATCTTTCTTCACATCGTTATAAGGAGGGCGACAGAAGGATGCTGTTAGGGAAGAAAAGGAAAATCGGCAGAGGAATCGAAGCAATTGATATAGGTGAAAAGCTTACATTGACGGAGAAAATGGAGGACAAAGAGCTGCTTTTATACCTAGGGCTAACTGGTGATTCCAATCCGTTATACATTCAGCATGATTATGCTTCATTGACGAGCTTTAGAAAGCCGATTGTCCCCAGCATCATGCTGGCCGGAATCGTCACGTCAGCCGTTTCCAAATACTTGCCGGGACCCGGCAGTTATATCGCCGGCCAAAACTTTTCCTATTTGAAGCCGGTCCACCACTATGAAACGATTTCCTTTCAGTTCGAAGTGAAATCAATCAATGAACAAGAAGGGTATATCACCATTAATGTGGAAGGGTATAACGAAGAAAAAGAAAAAACTTTTACTGGTACTGTGGATGTGGTTCCTCCGAAACTTAAGGAAGACTTGGACGGGGCAACCTTGGACAATTTTTGATAGCCTGATGAAACAACCCTTCTATGCCGGGTTGTTTTTTTTACAGAATCTTTACATTGAAAGCGTAATGCAGGCTGTTTTGATGCTTGTGGAGAATTAAATTATCCTTTAACATATTAGGAAGTAAGCGCCTTTTATTGAGTTTGTTTTCCTAGTGGGAACAGGCACAAGGAAACAAAATTTAAGAAAATGCTCGTATAATGACATTTTCAAAGTCTGGAGGCAATCATGGCAAAGAAAGTACTTGTGGTGGATGATGAACAATCCATAATTACACTACTCCAATATAACCTGGAGCAGGCAGGGTATGAAGTAATAACTGCCCTTGACGGAGAAGAGGCTGTAAGAAAGGCAGAATCGGAAAATCCAAACATGGTTATCCTGGATGTGATGCTGCCTAAAATGGATGGAATCGAAGTTTGTAAAAATCTTAGACAGAAAAAAATAAGTGTTCCTATCATGATGTTGACGGCAAAAGACGATGAAATAGACAAAATATTGGGCTTGGAGCTCGGAGCGGACGATTATATGACGAAACCGTTCAGCCCTAGGGAAGTGATTGCTAGAGTGAAGGCGATTCTAAGGCGTTCCGTACCGAAAACCGACACAGTAGATAATCAGAATAAAGAAGAAACGATCAGGGTCCACGAATTGGTGATAGACCCTGAAAAATATGAGGTTTTCTTTAGACGGGAAAAGCTTGATTTAACTCCGAAAGAATTCGAACTATTGGCTTACTTGGCTCAAAATAAAGGAAGAGTGCACACCAGGGACCAACTACTGAGTATGGTATGGAATTATGACTTTGCCGGTGATACAAGAATCGTGGACGTTCATATCAGTCACTTAAGGGAAAAAATTGAGGATGATACTAAGAAGCCTCGCTATATCAAAACAATTAGGGGACTCGGGTACAAGTTCGAGGATCCAACGGCTGAATGATGAAATTTCGCTCTAAACTTCTGTTGGTCATGGTGTCCGTTTTTGGGTTGGCAACTGCCCTCTTGGGAATTATTTTTGCCAATCTTTATGATGATTCCCGTTTCCGTCAATTCGAAGAACAGATGACGAACCAGACAAATACGATTGCCGGCTATATTGAAAAACGGGGAGGAATCGAGGCTGCAAATTGGGAAGACTGGCAGGAAAGCCTTGAATTATTGTTTCCGAACATGATGGTTTTGTCGGCTGGTGGAAAAGTGCTGTATGAACCTGAACAGCAGGCGCCGCTATCTGAGGAGGCTGTGCAGACTGTATTTGAGCTGGTGAAGATAAGCGAGGGGCAAGGCGTTTCCAGGGTCACTAGAGAGTCTGATGATGTGGTGGCATGGGAGGCGATTGCTAATCCGTCAGGAGCGACAGAGGGGTATGTCCTGTTAGTTACTGAAATACAGGATGTCAAAAAGCTGGGGTCCAATCAGTGGATTATCTTAATCGGGATTCTGATTCTGTTGCTGAGTTTCATAATTGTGGTTGTAAACAAGATTGCAACATCCTTCACGAAGCCGATTGAGGATGCTACCCGGGCAGCAGCTGAGCTTGCAAAAGGGAATTACAGGGCGAGGACATACGAGAACCCTGTCAACGAGACAAAAGCCCTGAACACGAGCATAAACGCGCTGGCGCGAAATCTTCAGGAAATGGAAAATTCCCGTGAAACCCAACAGGAACGACTATCGACACTGATTGAGAATATCGGCAGCGGTGTGCTCCTGATCGACAGCAAGGGTTATATCATGCTGATGAACAGAACATTTAAACAAATTTTCCGTGTATCCCCTGCTTCCTTCCTGTTCCGGCTCTACTATGAGGCGATCCCATACAAGGATGTCGAGCAACTGATCGAAGAGATATTCATCACGGAAAAAAGTATCAAACGGCAGATGCGGCTTTCACTGGATATAGAAAGAAGGCATTTTGAGGTATACGGGGCCCCAATCATCAGCACACAGGATGAATGGAAAGGGATTGTTCTCGTATTCCATGATATTACTGAATTGAAAAAACTCGAAAAAATGAGACAGGATTTTGTTGCTAATGTTTCCCATGAATTGCGGACACCGATCACTTCTATTAAGGGTTTTTCCGAGACATTACTGGATGGCGGACTGAAGGATGAGAAGACACTGCGTGAGTTCCTGACCATCATCCTCAATGAAAGCGACCGATTGCAAGTACTGATTACGGAATTGCTGGAATTGAGCAAGATAGAAAAATCGGAGTTCGCGTTGAACTATACATTGGTAGACTTGAATAATCTGCTCACTGAAACCGAGCGGATGTTCAGACGAAAGGCTGAAAAGCGGTCCATTGAACTGGCGGTCGTTTTACCCGAGATGCCAATGCTTGTGGAAGGAGACGCATACCGATTGAAGCAGATTTTCATCAATCTGATGAGCAATGCGTTGAACTATACACCGCCGCATGGGAGTGTTCAAGTAACAGTCCGGGATGATAAACGCTATGTCTGTGTAGAAGTGTCCGATACCGGCATAGGAATCGACCAACAAGAGATTCCGAGAATCTTTGAACGGTTTTATCGTATTGATCGGGCCAGAAGCAGGAACTCCGGCGGCACAGGGTTGGGATTGGCCATCGTTAAGCACTTGGTGGAAGCCCATGACGGCCAACTAGAAGTACACAGTAAACTGGGGAAAGGAACCTCTTTCATCGTGAAACTGAAAAAGAGGCAAAACTGATAGAAAGGATATTCAGCCAGCTAACGGTCACAAACCGGCAGCTGGCTGTTTTATTTTTCTTGGCAGCCAAAGAAATGTCCTGTCTGTATGGGGACTAGGCAACCAGCTCGCCCTTTTTTATTTGGCGGCCGTTCGTGTTAAAATAGGCAGTAGTGAAAGAGATGGAAACGAACATGCTGAGAAATGAGGAGGAGTTTCATTGAGAAAAAAATTAATGCTGATTGACGGCAACAGTATTGCCTATCGTGCATTTTTTGCTTTGCCATTGTTGAATAACGATAAGGGCATACATACAAACGCTATATATGGCTTTACAATGATGCTGTCAAAAATGCTGGAAGAGGAAAAGCCTACACATATCCTGGTTGCATTCGATGCAGGGAAAACGACATTCCGCCATGAGACATTCAAAGAATACAAAGGGGGACGCCAAAAGACTCCGCCTGAATTATCGGAGCAATTTCCGTTCATCCGTGAGCTGTTGGATGCCTACAGCATTAAACGATATGAACTGCCTAATTATGAAGCAGATGACATTATTGGAACCCTCTCCTTAAAAGCCGAGCAGGACGGGTATGAGGTGCTCGTCGTATCCGGTGATAAAGATTTGACACAATTGGCTTCAGAACGAATTACTGTCGATATCACAAGGAAAGGGATCACTGATATCGAAAGCTACACACCTGCCCATATTCAGGAAAAGTATGGCATCACGCCGGAGCGGATCATCGATATGAAAGGCCTTATGGGCGATACATCAGATAATATCCCTGGCATTCCAGGTGTCGGAGAAAAGACAGCCCTGAAATTATTGCATCAGTTCGGTACATTGGAAAAGGTTCTTGAGTCGATTGATCAAGTATCCGGGAAAAAACTGAAGGAAAAGCTGGAAGATAATAAGGAGCTGGCTATCATCTCCAAGAAATTAGCCACAATCATGCGGGATGCGCCTGTGGAGTTGGAACTGGATGATGTTGCATATAACGGCTACGAAACAGCAAAAGTAAAAGCAATCTATAAGGAACTTGGATTCCAGTCATTACTTGAGAAGCTTGGAGATGATGGAGAACCCGCTGTTGAGAGCATACAAGCAGAAAAAAGCGAATTTGTGACAGTCCAGGAAGTGACGGAAGACCTGTTCACGGACGAAAATGCTTTCTATGTGGAAATCATCGAAGAGAACTATCAACATGCGGATATCCTGGGATTCTCCATCAGCAATGAAAAGGGGAACTACTATATACCGACGGATGTGGCCCTGCAGTCGGATATCTTTAAGCAATGGGCAGAGGACGCCAAAAAGAAAAAGGCGGTGTACGATGCGAAGAAGTCGATTGTGGCGCTCCATAAGAGAGGCATCTCCTTACGCGGCATAGACTTTGACTTATTCATCGCTTCTTACATCCTGAACCCAGGGGATCACGGGGAGGATGTTGCAGCGATTGCTAAACATGAACTCGGGCTTTCTTTACAGCCAGATGAATCCTTCTATGGAAAAGGAGCTAAGCGTGCAATTCCGGCAGAGGAGCTGGTTGGGCAATTTTTAGCCGACAAAGCCGAAGCACTGTACCGGATGAAAGACAAAATGATCAATGAGCTGACAGAGAACAAACAGCTGGAACTATTTGAGGAATTGGAATTGCCGCTATCCTTGATCCTGGCTGAGATGGAAATCACCGGTGTAAAAGTGGACCGCGATACGTTACTAGGTATGAAGACCGAACTGGGCACCAAGCTTGATACGATCGAAACAGAAATCTATGAGCTGGCTGGGGATCGCTTCAATATCAACTCGCCGAAGCAGCTCGGAGTAGTTTTGTTCGAAAAGTTGCAGTTGCCGGTCATCAAGAAAACAAAAACAGGCTATTCAACTTCTGCCGATGTACTTGAGAAATTGGCGCCTCACCATGAAATAATCGAAAAGATCCTGGAATACCGGCAATTGGGCAAGCTACAGTCGACATATATCGAGGGACTACTGAAGGTCATCCATGAGGATTCTGGCAAAGTCCACACTCGTTTCAATCAGGCCTTGACTCAGACAGGGCGGTTAAGCTCCACGGATCCGAATCTGCAGAATATCCCTATCCGGCTAGAAGAAGGCCGTAAAATCAGGCAGGCATTTGTTCCTTCAGAACCTGGATGGTTCATTTTCGCGGCTGATTATTCACAGATTGAGCTACGGGTTCTTGCCCACATTGCGCAGGATGCCGGGCTTATTGAAGCGTTCCGTTCGGATATGGATATCCATACTAAAACGGCAATGGATGTATTTGGTGTAGGAGCTGATGAAGTGACGCCGAATATGAGGAGACAAGCCAAAGCAGTCAATTTCGGAATCGTATACGGAATAAGCGACTACGGCCTTTCTCAAAACTTGGGAATCACCCGTAAGGAGGCGGCGACGTTTATCAACCGCTACCTGGAAAGTTTCCCGGGTGTGAAGGATTATATGTCCGATATTGTTATGGATGCCAAAGAAAAGGGCTTTGTCTCAACTCTCCTGCATCGCCGACGCTACCTTCCGGAAATCACGAGCAGGAATTTCAATGTAAGGAGCTTCGCGGAGCGGACAGCGATGAATACGCCGATCCAAGGAAGTGCAGCCGACATCATCAAGCTGGCGATGATTAATATGAGTGAGCGGCTGAAGAAAGAGAAACTGCAGACGAGGCTGTTGCTTCAGGTGCATGATGAATTGATTTTTGAATGTCCGGAGGAGGAAATCGAGATTTTGATGAAAATTGTTCCGGAGGAGATGGAAGGGGCATTGGATCTGGACGTGCCGCTGAAAGTTGATTATGCATATGGCCCAACATGGTATCAAGCAAAATAGAATAAAGGGGAAATGTTGTTATGCCTGAACTTCCAGAGGTGGAAACAGTCCGGAAGACGCTGGAGCAATTAGTCGTCGGAAAAGAGATTAAGCTTGTTGAAGTGCTTTGGCCTAATATTATTAAAGAGCCGGTGGAACATGAGCAGTTCTCCGATGCCCTAAAAGGCCAGGTGATCGAATCGATGGGCAGAAGGGGGAAGTTTCTTCTGTTTAATATGACGGACCTTGTGATGGTCTCTCATCTCCGCATGGAAGGGAAGTATGGAGTATTCCCGGCGGATGATCCTTTCGAGAAGCATACCCATGTATTGTTCACCTTCACAGATGGCACGCAATTAAGGTACAAAGATGTACGTAAATTCGGTACCATGCATCTGTTCAAGAAGGGGGATGAATTTGACCGGATGCCGCTTCTGCATCTTGGCCCTGAACCGTTGTCCGACGAGTTCACGCCAGCTTTTTTTAAACAAGCTGTATCCAAAACAATCCGGTCGATCAAAGCGGTCCTGCTTGATCAGACCATTGTCGTAGGTGTGGGCAATATTTATGTGGATGAATCATTGTTCCGTGCCCGGATCCATCCGGAGCGGAAAGCTTCCTCTTTGTCTGATGAGGAATATGTTAGACTTGTAGGGGCAGTGAAGGATACGTTGGCTGAAGCGATTGAACAGGGCGGGAGCACCATCCGTTCCTATGTCAATTCACAAGGCCAAATCGGTATGTTTCAGCAACAACTGTACGTTTACGGCAGAAAAGGCGAGGCATGCAAAAGCTGTGGGACGCTGATTGAGAAAACAAAAGTGGCCGGCAGAGGGACGCATATATGCCCTTCATGCCAGAAACTGACATAAGAAGTGGAACCTTTTTCTAGGCTCCCTCCTATACTATCTTAATGATTGTATGGAGGGGGCTTTTTTGTGACCAATGTAGCGGCACTCATTTTACTTGCTTTCGCAGTGAGTCTCGATAGTTTTAGTGTTGGTTTCACCTATGGTTTAAGGAAGGTGACAATCCCTCTGGCTTCCATTGTTGTCATCGCCTGTATGTCTGCAGGGACGATTTTTTTCAGCATGTTTCTTGGAGGATTGTTGAGTGGGGTACTGTCGCCTGCATTTGCGGAGAAACTGGGAGGCACCCTGCTTATTGGCCTTGGCATCTGGGTCATTTACCAGAATGTGAGGCCACTCCAAGAAGTGAAGGAAGAAATAAAAAGCGAGACCGTAATTGCAACCATCGAAATGAAGTATTTCGGAATTGCCATCAATATATTAAGGAAGCCGATGGAAGTGGATATGGACCGATCCGGTACGATCACAGGAATGGAAGCCGTTTTGCTAGGGATCGCTTTGTCCCTTGACGCATTTGCTGCAGGGTTAGGGGCAGCAATGATAGGTTTCTCGCCTATCGTGCTGGCATGCTGCATCGGGTTAATGAGCTCGCTCTTCATCAAAGCCGGAATGACATTCGGCTCCAAACTTTCTTCCTATTCCAGTTTGGACCGACTTTCTTTTTTGCCCGGAGTTTTACTCATCCTGATCGGTATAATAAAATGGTAGGAGAACCGAAATAAGGAAGGGTATGGATATGGGTAAAACAGTGATTGGTATTACAGGTGGAATTGCCAGCGGGAAAAGCACAGTAAGCAACATGATTAAGGAGCTTGGTTTCACAGTGATCGATGCAGATATTGCTGCCAGAAAGGTTGTCGAACCGGGGGAAAAAGCATATGAAGCCATTATCGAAGTGTTCGGCGAAGAGATCTGCCTGGAGGATAAAACCATTAATAGAGAGCTTCTGGGATCCATTGTTTTCAACAATGAAGAAAAAAGATTATTGCTGAATAGCATCGTTCATCCGGCAGTCCGTGAATACATGAATCGGGAGAAGCAGACAGCTTTCGAAAAAGGAGCCAAAGTAGTGTTTCTGGATATCCCACTATTGTTTGAAAGCAAGCTGACTTACATGGTCGATAAAACATTATTGGTGTATGTCAATCGTGAAAATCAATTGGTACGGCTCATGCAACGGAATGGGCTGTCCGAACAGGCAGCAGAAGCCAGAATCAATTCCCAAATGCCGCTTGACGACAAAAAAGCATGGGCTGATGAAGTGGTGGACAATAATCAGGGCATCGATGAGACGAAGTATCAGCTCTACAGGATCTTGGAAAAGTGGGGTGTGCCGATTAAGAGGGTATGAAACCATACGGATAGATTCCGCCCGATGTGGGAGAATAACTATATGTTACACAAGGAGGAATACTTCCATGAAAGATACTCACGAATATGTGGAAAAATTGCAGGAGAATCAGCGCAAACAGGAAAAGAACCACAAACAATTCGGCAAGGGGCATCCCGATAAACGGTTGCCGAATGAAAGGAACAACTAAGAAAGGAAGCCTGGGCGCTTTATATTTAGTGGTGGCGGCCGCTTACGTTCCTTGGTGTGGGCCCCTTTGGATCTCATGTTCTATTCCCGTTCATGCCGGTCCGGCACAACCTGATTAAAAAGGCATAAACGAGTCGGTATATAGAGAAGACAGAGAAAGCGTCAGATATGGAACTAAGTCTGCAAATTGAGACAGCTTGTATGCTGTCTTTTTTTTGCCCTTTTTCACAATAGAAGTTAAAACATGTGTATCTACTACTGTTTTGTTTTCTGAATTGATAAACTATTTATAAAATGTGCATATTTCAAACACAAGTTAATCACAATGACGGTTTATTGTGTTATACTAATAGCATAAAAGATCATTAAGAGTATAACACTAATTCAGGAGGAGCCTAAAAATGAAGACAAGAATTGCGATCAACGGGTTTGGGAGAATTGGAAGAATGGTATTCAGGAAGATGGTAACAGACGATACAATGGAAATTGTGGCAGTCAATGCCCTTTATCCCCCAGCGACGTTAGCTCACCTGATTAAATATGATACAAATCACGGTAAATTTGATGGCGATGTCTTTGCTGAAGATAATGCTTTGGTGGTAAATGGCAAGAGGATTGAATTAATCAGCAACCGTAATCCTGAAGAGTTGCCATGGGAGCAGTTGAAAATAGATATAGTCATTGAAGCGACCGGAAAGTTCAATGAAAGGGATAGAGCTGCCCTCCATTTGAAAGCGGGGGCCAAAAAGGTCATTCTGACAGCACCGGGCAAGAATGAAGATGTAACGATTGTCATGGGTGTCAATGAAGAGCAATTGGATGTCAGCGAGCATGCAATCATCTCAAATGCTTCCTGTACGACTAACTGCCTTGCGCCGGTGGCTAAAGTCCTGAATGAAAAATTCGGTATCGAGAATGGCTTGGTGACTACTGTCCATGCCTATACAAACGATCAAAATAACATAGATAATCCGCATAAGGATTTGAGACGAGCCCGTGCCTGCGCGCAAAGCATCATCCCGACTACAACAGGGGCGGCTAAGGCGCTATCACTTGTTTTGCCTGAGTTGAAGGGCAAACTGCATGGAATGGCATTACGTGTCCCGACATCCAATGTATCCTTGGTCGATCTAGTGGTGGACCTGAAAAAGCCAGTCACAGCAGAACAGATCAACGAAGCCTTCAGGGCGAGCGCAGAATCTTCCATGGACGGCATTATTGAATATACGGAAGAACCGCTCGTATCCATCGACTTTAATACGAATCCCCATTCATCAATTATCGATGGTCTATCAACGATGGTAATCGGGGATAATAAAGTGAAGATCCTGGCTTGGTATGATAACGAATGGGGATATTCCTGCCGAGTCGCAGATTTGGCGAAGCATGTAGCTGAACAAATGTCAAAACAGGAAGTGACGGCCGGGTAAGGTTCGTTCCTGCCCGGTTCAATGTCTCCGTGCCAGTCTGACCGTGCAAGGAGCACAAAATCTGAAATAGAAACAGTATAGAGTTGTCGGCCCGTCAAATTGGCGGGCCTTTTCGTATTGTTTCCAGAGGGATAAAAAGGAATAATTTATATTTTCTGTAAAGTTCATTGAAAGTGATGGGCAAAACATTTATACTATTCATCGTGAACTTCTTCTCTTTCGGAGGATATTTACAATGGCTACTTAAAGGGTTAGGACCTCTTTGGACTAACTTTCCCCCGTGGTAGTCGTTTTATCTTTAACTTTTTGCGAAATTAAATGGTTAAAGGGGGAATTTTGATATGGAGACAATGGGCAGGCATGTTATAGCGGAACTTTGGGGTTGTGACTGTGAGAAACTGAATAATCTGATGGTGATTGAACAAATATTTGTAGACGCTGCACTGAGATCCGGTGCTGAAGTCCGGGAAGTGGCGTTTCACAAATTCGCTCCACAAGGAGTGAGCGGGGTGGTCATCATTTCGGAATCACATTTGACGATTCACAGTTTTCCGGAGCATGGGTATGCCAGCATCGATGTTTATACATGCGGCGATCTGGATCCGAATGTGGCCGCCGATTACATAGCAGAGGCACTTGGCGCCCAGATGCGCGAACATTTGGAATTGCCCCGCGGTACCGGTCCTGTACGTGCCGGCAAGGCAAAGATACTATAGAAGCTAACGAGAGGTGCATCAGGCGCCTCTTTTTGTTGCATTAACAGGTGTTTTTTTACTTTTTTCTTTTTTTATTGAGAATGCCACCCTTTTTAATATAAGATAAAATGAGAATGCAATTTCTGTCAGAGCATGTTGTACGGAAAATATAACGGAGTTGATCAAGATGAAATGTCCCAGCTGTCAACATAATGGTACACGTGTATTGGACTCTCGTCCGATAGACGATGGGCGGGCCACACGAAGAAGAAGAGAATGCGAAAGTTGTTCCTACCGGTTCACCACTTTTGAAAAAGTGGAAGAGATGCCGCTGATTGTAGTGAAAAAAGGTGGAGTCAGGGAAGAATTCTCCGGAGACAAAATACTCCGGGGGTTGATCAAAGCTTGTGAAAAGCGCCCCGTGCCTCTTAAAGTATTGGAGGATCTGACGCTTGAAGTGGAAAAAGAGCTCCGGAGCACTGGCATTTCCGAAGTGAAAAGTGAGATAATAGGAGAAATGGTCATGGACCGTCTTGCTAAAATAGATGAAGTGTCCTATGTTCGGTTTGCCTCTGTGTATCGTCAATTCAAGGATATCAATGTTTTTATAGATGAATTGAAAGAGCTTATGAATAAAGAGCGCTAAGGATCCGTATTCTTAGCTCTTTTTTTTCTATCCGGTTTGCCCGCGGATTGTCTAGATGCTATAAAACCATACTAGAACACATTATATTGAATTCCAGCGGCGACTGCCGTCTGATTTGAAAGGCTGTGAAGTGATGATTAATCATTGGCAACAACTTTTACCTGTTGATCAATACCGGGTTACCTCAAAAGGAATACTCAGTGATTATGACCGGAAAATCATTACGCTGCTATACCAACCTCTAATAGGGCCGTTAAGTGTGAGTTTGTATATGACCTTATGGAGTGAAATGGAAACGAACCGGCTGTGGTCCAAGCCAAGTAATCATTATAATCTGATGAATATATTAGGGCTGCCTTTGAGTGACATTTACGAAGCGAGGAAGAAGCTTGAAGGAATCGGGTTAGCGAAGGTGTACCGTAAAAAAAACGCGGGAGAAGACTATGCATCGATCGTTTATGAATTGATGGCTCCCCTAACCCCGGAACAATTTTTCACTGACGGCATGTTGAACATATATTTATATAAAAAGGTCGGCAAAGGGCAGTTCGGGAAACTGAAGCGCTTCTTCTGCGATGAAGGGTTGGATGTATCGGAATATGAGGATGTAACGATGCCTTTCCCGGATGTCTTTTCCTCCACACATGCCGACTCGCTATATATTGACTCAGATTCGCTGGCAGATCTTGCGGCTGATGAGGGACAAGTGTTTGTGGGCAAGGCTGTAAACGGGGATCTGGACGGATTTGAAGAGCATTTTGACTTCCAGCTTTTTTTTGCAGGCATGGGTTCTGCCCTTATATCGGAATCTGCCTTTGATCGAGAGACATTGACGGCGATAGCCAAGTTGGCATTCATTTATGGCATTAATCCGCTAGCGATGCAATCAATCGTATTGAGTGCCTTTGACGGCGACAGCCGCATTGATTTGGAAGAGCTAAGGAAGGCGGCCAGGAACTGGTACCAAATCGAATACAATGAAACATATCCGAGCCTATCGGTCAAGGTGCAGCCGGCGAAATACCGGACAGCTGCCGGACAGCCGCAGACGCAGGAAGAGGAAAGAATTCATCATCTTGAACAGATTTCCCCTCGTGAGTTGCTGATTCAGCATAGCGGCGGCGGAGAGCCTTCGAAAGCCGACCTGCAGATCATCGAAGAGGTCATGCTGAAGCAGAAGCTGACCCCCGGTGTCATGAATGTGCTTTTGGAGTACGTCATGATCATGACGGATATGAAGCTTTCCAAAGCTTATGTTGAAAAAATAGCCAGTCATTGGGCAAGAAAGGGCGTAAAGACCGTCAAAGAGGCAATGGAGCTTGCAAGGACGGAGTATAGGCAAACGCAGGAAAGAGCTGCAAAGACAAAACAGCCTTACACGAAGAATAATCAGAAGCCGACCAGGACAGAAATTGTGCCTGAGTGGCTGAAGGAAGGGAAAAACAATACTGCCGCCCAATCGGAGGAAGATGAAAGTTTCTTGATGGAAGTGGAAGAGCTGCAGGCAAAACTTAAGAAGAAATACAATGCGAAGGGGTGATTACAGTGAAAAAAATAGGAAAATCTCTTACAAGGCTCGCCCAATCCAACGATTTTGCCAAACGATTTGAAGTGTTGAGAAACGAGACATTGTCACATCCGGAAATTGTTGAGTTTCTGAACAGGAACAGCTCAGCAATCGATAAGGAAATGATCGATAAGAGCTTAATGAAATTGTACGAGTTCACCACACAGACGCGAGATTGCGATCAATGCCCTTCGCTGTCTGAATGCCAAAATATGATGAAGGGCTATCGTCCGGTACTGAAGGTGCGAGGAGACGCGATCGACCTGATTTATGAGCGCTGCGAGAAGAAAATTAAGGAAGATAGTAGGCTCAAGCGGGAAAAGATGATCCAAAGCTTTTATATACCAGAAGATATCCTGACGGCAACCTTGGGGAATGTGTACATCAAGACGAAGGCCAAGGTCGCTGCTGTGCAGGCTGCAGACCGTTTCATTGATGAATTCACAAACGGAGGCAAGCCGAAAGCCTTATACTTGTACGGGTCCTTTGGTGTCGGAAAAACCTATCTGCTTGGCGCGATTGCCAATGACCTTGCGGACAAGAATATCCAGAGCCTGATCATTTATGTTCCGGATTTCCTCAGGGAAATTAAATCGGGGATAGCGGACAACACTGTGAACGAGAAGTTGGAGTTCGTCAAAAAGGCGCCTGTCCTTATGTTGGATGATATCGGGGCGGAGACGATGACAAGTTGGGCAAGGGATGAAGTGCTAGGTCCCATCCTGCAGCACCGGATGGCCGATAAGCTCCCGACTTTCTTTACGTCCAATTTCAATTTCGACGAATTGCGGAACCATCTGACCTACACGCAACGCGGCGAAAAGGAAGAAGTGAAGGCAGCGCGCATCATGGAGCGGATCCGTACGTTGGCCGATCCGTATTTGTTGGACGGGGAAAACAGAAGAGGATAGAAAATAGAGATGAAAAATCATTCGAGGCAGCCTTAAGGGAAGGCAGCCTCGTTTTTTGTGCTTTCCGGAAGTGGAAATAGGTATGAAGGAATGGGGAGGCAAACTTTCTATATAGGGATAGGCTTACCTGTATTGAACCTATAATCGTGCCTGACTTTTTAGATAGAGTAAGCTATGCCGGTTTTAGACCCTGAATCATCAAAATGTTGCCCTTCAACTTACTTCTAAATAGCCGGTCTGTCCCATATACATATATGGAAGTCGGGCTAGGAGGGGTAGAATTGGTGCAGGTATATTTTGAAACCAACCAACAGGCTTCACGAGTGATGGAAATCATTGCTGGGCATTCATGTTATCCTGTTGTGGAACCATATATAGATGATTTTAGAGGAGATGCTGTGATATCCCTGTGTTTGGAAGATGAGTACCGGCATACTTTGCTTGTGACATTACGGGACTCTTTTCTGACGCTTGTGAGGACCGAAATCCTGCAGGGGTGGCTGGAGAGGATCTTGGAAGAGGATTTCCGGTACAGCGACCGGACCGAACGGCAATATATTATTGAAATAGCCTTATCAATCATGCAGGAACAGGGTCATAAGAATGACATGTTTTGGCAGGAGCTGAAGTTTAAGATCCATCACGGTTTGTTATCTTTGTTCGAGAGGAAGGTATCCTTTTCCTTTCCTTCCTTTTTGCAGTTCAGGATGAGGGGGGTGGCGGACAGACTGAATGACTATGCAGAAACAGCGCTTGATGAGTATAAGATGGAGCAGGAATACCAGAGCTTCATCCAGATTCTCCGCAACCATATGCTATGCACAGAAACGAAGCTGGAGCAGCTCCATGTTAAGCACCATCATTCGTTCGAGTTCTATACGATGGATTTTATGCATTTGACGAGGGGGGAAATCACCGGATTCATCGACCGCAAGCTGATTTCTGAATACCCGATGTACATTGATTCCCACGTATTGGCACCGCTGATCAGCATAGCCCCGAAGCAACTATATGTATATAGTGATGAAGCCAACCACCCGCTCATCATGACGATACAGCGGATATTTGAGGAAAGGGTCATTACCTTGCCGGCAGACCATTTTGGCCAAAAACAGCTGAACAGCCTTTCGTGAAAAATCGTCACTTGCTTTTCCATAGATAACAATTTATAATATCTTACATATTCGAGCAATATAATTGAAAAGTGATGATAAGGACATGAACGATCTGTGAAGGTTTTCAGAGAGGGAAGCCGATTGGCTGCAAGCTTCCTATCCGAAGCATTTTGTTTACCACCTTTAAACTGTGGCCGTGAAATTCGAGTAGCGGTCAACGGATGCTGCCGTTATCAGCTCTAAGCGCCATCCCGCAACAAGGGATGGAACATGGGTGGAACCGCGGGTTTATAAGTATTAGCTCGTCCCTGTACTCGATACAGGGGCGGGCTTTTTTGCTGTTTTAATAAAAATTCAGGAGGAATGTAACCATGTCAGAACAATTGAAGATCACTTTCCCGGATGGATCGGTGAAGGAGTTTGCAAAAGGCACAACAACTGAAGATATTGCCGCTTCCATATCTCCGGGCCTCCGCAAAAAAGCGATCGCCGGCAAGATTAACGGCTCTCTATATGATTTAAAAAGGCCGATTGAAGAAGATGCATCCATCGAAATCGTGACTCCGGACTCTCCGGAAGCGCTTGAAGTGATGCGCCATAGTACGGCTCACTTGATGGCCCAAGCGGTCAAACGCCTATACGGCAAAGATAAAGTTAAACTGGGTGTCGGTCCGGTCATCGAAAGCGGATTCTACTACGATATCGATGTAGACCAACCGATTTCTACAGATGACCTGCCTGCCATTGAAAAAGAAATGAAGAAAATCATTAATGAAAACATTGAAATCGTGCGTAAGGAAGTACCGCGGGACGAAGCGCTGGAATTTTTCAAAGACGATGAATACAAAGTGGAACTAATTGGGGCGATCCCGGCAGATGAAACAGTGACAATTTATGAACAAGGGGACTTTGCCGACCTTTGCCGCGGGGTGCACGTGCCATCGACAGGCAAAATCAAGGAGTTCAAATTGCTAAGTGTAGCAGGCGCATATTGGCGCGGGGACAGCAATAACAAAATGCTGCAACGCATCTACGGAACAGCCTTCTTCAAAAAAGAGGACTTGGCTGAACACCTCCGCTTACTTGAAGAAGCGAAGGAGCGAGACCACCGTAAAATCGGGAAGGAACTGAATCTATTCACGAATTCCCAAAAAGTTGGACAAGGTATGCCGCTATGGTTGCCTAAAGGTGCAACAATCCGTCGTGTCATCGAGCGCTATATCGTCGATAAAGAAGCGCGACTTGGTTATGACCATGTATATACACCGGTATTGGGGAGCAAAGAGTTGTATCAAACTTCCGGACACTGGGATCATTATCAGGATGATATGTTCCCTCCGATGGAAATGGACAATGAAACATTGGTATTGCGTCCGATGAACTGCCCTCACCACATGATGGTATACAAAAATGATATTCACAGCTATCGTGAATTGCCGATCCGTATCGCTGAACTCGGCATGATGCACCGGTATGAGATGAGCGGGGCATTGTCAGGACTGCAACGTGTTCGTGCGATGACTTTGAACGATGCCCATATCTTCGTCCGTCCGGATCAAATCAAAGATGAATTCAAACGTGTTGTTCACTTGGTGCAGGAAGTGTACAAAGACTTCAACCTGACTGATTACAAATTCCGTTTGTCATACCGTGACCCGGAAAACAAAGAGAAATATTATGATGACAATGAAATGTGGGAAAAAGCGCAGGCAATGCTGAAAGAGACTATGGATGAACTTGAATTGCCGTACTTCGAGGCGGAAGGCGAAGCTGCTTTCTACGGCCCGAAAGTCGATATCCAAGTGAAGACAGCGCTTGGCAAGGAAGAGACGCTGTCAACTGTCCAATTGGACTTCTTGCTTCCTGAACGTTTTGACCTTACTTACGTCGGTGAAGACGGTAAACAGCACCGTCCGGTCGTTATTCACCGTGGTGTCGTTTCTACAATGGAACGTTTCGTCGCATTCTTGATTGAAGAGTACAAAGGGGCATTCCCGACTTGGCTGGCGCCTGTACAAGTGCAGGTCATCCCTGTTTCCCCTGATGTGCACCTTGAGTATGCGAAAGAAGTGCAGGAGCAGCTTCGCGCTGAAGGATTACGTGTCGACTTGGATCACCGCAACGAAAAAATCGGTTATAAAATCCGTGAAGCACAAATGCAAAAAATCCCGTACATGCTGGTTGTCGGGGACAAAGAAGTGGAAAACAAAGCCGTCAATGTCCGCAAATACGGAGAGCAAAAGTCCGAAACAATGTCCTTTGACGCTTTCAAGGACTTGATCGTAAAAGAAGCAAGACGCTGATTTCCAAAAAAGTATTGCAATGTTGGTGACACTTTGGTAAGATAAATTCTGTTGTTGAAAAAGTATTGATATTGACATGCCATGGGCATTGTGATATATTTCTAAGGTATGAATTGAATACTTGTTTGAGGAAAAAAGAAGAGGCACCCGCTTCTCACCTGATGACGCATAGGGCAGTTTACAGGTTTGGTTCCTAATTGACTTTCGTCTAATTAGTCTATTACCAGTGTGGGTGTTGTTAATCTCAGCATCCGCACTTTTTTTATGCGGTTATGAGTTTCTTCCTAAACACCCAAACGAATGTATTCCTAAATAAACCTTGGAGGTGGCTAACTATTAGTAAAGACATGATTGTAAACGAGGGCATCCGTGCCCGCGAAGTTCGTCTGATTGACCAAAACGGAGAACAATTGGGTATTAAGACAAAATTCGAAGCTCTGGATATTGCCGCTCGTGTAAATCTTGATGTTGTGCTAGTTGCTCCAAACGCAAAACCACCAGTAGCCCGTATTATGGACTATGGAAAATTCCGTTTCGAGCAGCAAAAGAAAGAAAAAGAAGCGCGAAAAAATCAGAAAATCATCAGTTTGAAAGAGGTTCGTTTGAGCCCGACAATTGATGAGCATGACTTTAATACAAAGCTTCGTAATGCTCATAAATTCCTGCAAAAGGGAGATAAAGTAAAAGCATCCATTCGCTTTAAAGGTCGTGCGATTACTCATAAAGAAATCGGACAGCGCGTATTGGACCGCTTCTCTGCGGAGTGCAGCGAACTGGCTACGGTAGAGCAAGCTCCTAAGATGGACGGACGCAGCATGTTCTTAATCTTAGCACCGAAAAACGAAAAGTAATTTTTAGATTGTATTGAGGAGGAAATCCATATGCCTAAAATGAAAACTCACCGCGGTTCTGCAAAGCGTTTCAAAAAGACAGGATCTGGTAAGCTTAAGCGTTCAAACGCATATACTAGTCACTTATTCGCAAACAAATCTACTAAGCAAAAACGTAAATTACGTAAAGCTAGCTTAGTAAGCAAAGGCGATTTCAAACGTATTCGCCACATGTTAGATAACATTAAGTAATTAATCGTTCGATCGATTTATATAGGAGGGAATTACATGCCACGTGTAAAAGGCGGTACTGTTACTCGCAAACGTCGTAAAAAAGTTCTTAAATTAGCTAAAGGTTATTATGGTTCCAAACATACATTATTCAAAGTTGCTAACCAGCAAGTAATGAAATCTCAAATGTATGCATTCCGCGACCGTCGCCAAAAGAAACGCGACTTCCGCAAACTTTGGATTACTCGTATCAATGCAGCAGCGCGCATGAACGGTCTTTCTTACAGCCGTATGATGCACGGTTTGAAACTTGCTGGCATCGATGTGAACCGCAAAATGTTGGCTGACCTAGCTATTGCAGATGCAAATGCATTCGCAGAATTGGCAAACGCAGCAAAACAACAACTTGACAAATAAGATCACTTTTTCTTGAAGTGACTAAAAAGCCATCTCCTTTCATGAGATGGCTTTTTGCATAGGAAGGACAGACTGATACAAAGTTTAGGATCGGCTGTACCATCTTTACACAGTATAGTAGTTGGCGTGTTCCATGTTTATGATATAATCCGGCTTTGAAGGCTTGCCGTCTTTTAGTTTTGCTTTATGTCCAGCAATATGTTCCGGGCTCTTTTCCCAAGCTTTCCAAGCTTCCTCAGACTCCCATCGTATCATCATGATGACTTCTTCATCACCGCGGCGGACTTTCTTCACAAGTAATTCACGGCTTATGAACCCCTCGCGCTGCTCGACAAGAGATGGGCCTTGATCTGGTTTTTTCTTAAAGCGTTCCAAAATTTTATCGGAATTGCCTTCCGTTACAGTCCACTTCCTCATTTGCACAAACATTCATAAACCTCCGTATAAATAATATTCTGAATAATAACTCCCAACCTATTCTATCACAATATAATTGGTTCTAGCGCTATACTCAAAAAATGCTTCAGATAAGGGGCATGTACATGCAGGTAAACAAGCAGCATAGATCGAACTCTTGTTTAAAGTACGCATGGTGTTTGGCATGGTATGATGTAGAAAAGCAAGACAAATAGATCATACCTGCATTGACTTAAAAAACGGGGGTTCAGTATGTTTCCAATGTTACTGATTATTTTAGCTTTCATAAATATGTACGGATTTTTTATAATGGGAATAGATAAACGGAAAGCCCGAAATGGAGTGCACCGGATTCCGGAGAAGTCGTTATGGCTTGTTTCTGTCGTCTGCGGGGCGATTGGCACCACTGCAGGGATGTACCATTTCAGGCATAAGACGAGACATCCGTCCTTCCGGATAGGGCTGCCTGTTATTGCCCTGCTCCAGATTATCGGTTTCATTTATCTTTTTGGACTATTTGGTTAAACATAAGGAAGTATACAGATTGAGAAAGGAGACTTTTCAGATGAACACGGAAAAATTGTTTGCCCTTCAAAGGGCCGTCGATCAACACTTGGATGTAACCGGAAAGTTGGACAACAAGTCTGTGAGGGACCAGAAATTATTGGCCTTGCTGGTTGAAGTCGGTGAGCTGGTGAAAGCCACGGATTCTTGTCAATATTTGGATAATCGACGAGCTGATACGGAAGTCATCAGAAGATTATACATAGACGGCATCCAGTATATTTTATCAGTGGGCATTGAGCATTCATATGACCGGGACATGGCTGAGGAAGAGCCCGTCTATCTGGTTGAAACGGTTCTCTCTGTTCAGTTTCTGCATGTATACGAGGCTGTCAGTATGTTCAGGTTGCAGCCGGATTATGGATTATTTAAAAACCTTGTATTCCAATACTTGCATCTCGGGAAGCTGCTTGGTCTTTCCATGGCGGAAATTGAGATGGTCTATATCAGCCGCCAGCGTAGATTGCTGAAGGGCGGGTATGAGGCAATTGGTGACACACCACTGTTGGAATAGTATAATTAGCATGAAAATTAGTTTGGGAGGCGAAATAGTTGTCAAATGAAGAGCAGACTTTACAGATGCTGAAGGAATTGACGGATGCCAATGGTGTTCCTGGTAATGAGAAAGAAGTCAGGGAAGTGATGAAGAGATACATAGCCCCATATGCCGATGAAGTGACGACAGATGGTTTGGGGAGTTTGGTTGCCCGGAAAACGGGAGAAGAAAACGGCCCGAAAATCATGGTAGCTGGGCACTTGGATGAAGTTGGTTTCATGATTACGAGAATCGACGATAAAGGATTTCTGTACTTCCAGACCCTCGGAGGCTGGTGGTCCCAGGTCATGCTGGCACAACGAGTAACAATCGTGACAAAAGAAGGGAAACTGACAGGGGTAATTGGATCAAAGCCGCCTCATGTGCTTTCCCCGGAAGCAAGAAAAAAACCGGCGGACATTAAAGACATGTTCATCGATATCGGCGCCCAGTCACGGGAAGAGGCTGAGAGCTGGGGTGTCCGTCCGGGCGACATGGTCGTTCCGTATTTTGAATTCACGGTCATGAACAATCCGAACATGCTGCTTGCCAAAGCATGGGATAACCGGATTGGCTGTGCCATTGCGATCGATGTCATGAAGAACCTGAAGGATGCCGATCATCCGAACATTGTCTACGGTGTAGGGACAGTCCAAGAGGAAGTCGGTCTGCGCGGAGCCAAAACAGCTGCACAGAAAATCCAGCCGGATATCGGTTTCGCTGTTGATGTGGGAATTGCCGGTGATACACCGGGAGTGACGGATAAGGAAGCGATGGGCAAGCTCGGAAAAGGGCCTGGAATCGTGCTGTATGATGCATCCATGGTTTCCCATAAAGGCTTGCGCGATTTCGTGACAAACGTAGCGGAAAAAAATAAGATCCCTTACCAATTCGATGCAATGGCAGGGGGAGGAACAGATTCCGGCAGCATTCACGTAACGGCCAACGGTGTGCCTGCTTTGTCCATTACAATCCCGACGCGCTATATTCATTCCCATGCCGCTATGCTGCATAAAGAAGACTACGAAAATACCGTGAAACTTTTGACTGAAGTCATCAAACGTTTGGACCGTGAGGCAGTCAACAGTATTACATTCGATTGATTTTTTTAGGGATATCTCAATAGTCCCTAAAATGAAACAGGTGGAGAAAAACAAGCCGTTTTTCTCCACCTGTTTTTTAGTGCCCGGATTTAAGGAGGAGTAGTCAGCAGTAGAATTAGGCGCAGATAAGGGAGTCCATAGTGCCGTGAATCCAGCGGGGGACTTGCCCAAGAAGGGAGTGATGGTTTAAGAAGACAAGCCGTTCATGGAAGATGCTCGTATAAACCTGACAAATAAGAGAAATTTGTTGGTAACTTTTCACAAATTAGAGGTTTGAAAGTAAGTAATACCATATCATTTGCAATATTTTCAAGTGAATTTTATATTGGTAATAGATAATGATAATAATTATTATCTTTTAAAATTAATTCCAAAGATGGAGCATCCTGTAAGCTGTATTCCTGAAATACGGGCTAAAAAGGAGAACTTAATAAGAGGAGGTTTTCATATGGCAGAGAACAAAGATATGCAAGGTTCAAAGAAAGATGAGATGAAACGTGAAACTTTGACAACTCGTCAGGGCCACCCGGTTACGGATAACCAAAATATCCGTACAGTCGGAAATCGTGGTCCAGCTACACTTGAGAACTATCACTTTATTGAAAAGATTTCCCATTTTGACCGTGAAGAAGTACCTGAGCGTGTCGTTCATGCGCGTGGTGCAGGAGCATTTGGATATTTTGAAACATATGGGAAGGTCGGAGACGAGCCGGTAGAAAAGTATACCCGTGCAAAAGTATTTTCCGGGGCAGGAAAACGAACTCCTTTAATGGTGCGTTTCTCTACAGTTGCTGGAGCGAAGGATTCTCCGGAAACAGCTCGTGACCCGCGCGGATTCGCTGTAAAAATGTACACTGAAGATGGGAACTGGGATTTGGTTGGGAACAACCTTAAAATTTTCTTTATCCGTGATGCGATGAAATTTCCTGATATGATTCATGCATTTAAAGTAGACCCAGCTTCAAACGTACCGGATCCCAGAAGAATGTTTGATTTTGTTTCCCGTACACCTGAAGCTACACATATGATTACATTCCTGTTCTCTCCATGGGGTATTCCGGCTACATATCGCCACATGCAAGGGTCTGGCGTGAATACCTATAAATGGGTTAATGATAAAGGGGAAGCCGTGTTGGTTAAATATCACTGGGAGCCAAAACAGGGTATCCGTAACCTGACGCAGGAAGAAGCAGACGAAATTCAAGGGAAAAATTACAGCCACGCTACACAAGATTTATATGAAGCAATTGAACGCGGAGAGTATCCTGAATGGGAGCTATATGTTCAAATCATGGAGGATGACTATCATCCAGAATTAGATTTTGATCCGCTTGATGATACAAAGCTATGGCCAGAGGATAAATTTCCTTGGTTGCCCGTTGGGAAAATGGTATTAGATCGTAATCCGGTCGATTATCATGCAGAAATCGAACAAGCAGCTTTCGGTACTGGAGTTCTTGTTGACGGTATGGACTTCTCGGATGATAAAATGCTGCAAGGCCGTACGTTCTCTTATTCTGATACACAGCGTTATCGTGTAGGGCCAAATTATCTTAAATTGCCAGTGAACGCACCAAAAGTCCCTGTTCGCTCCAATCAGCATCGCGGCCAAATGGATTTCCGCGATCCGAGAGAATCCGGAGATAATCCTAGCATTAACTATGAACCATCCATGGTTGGCGGATTCCAGGAAGCAAGTAAGGAAGAACGCCCGCAACACCGTCCTGCTTACAATGCAGCAGTAATGAGTGAGCCGATTGACCGTCCTAACAACTTTGGGCAAGCGGGTGAAACATACCGCAGTTTTGAAGATTGGGAACGCGATGAATTAATTAAAAACCTTTCAAATGCGCTTGCAATCTGTGACAAACGAATCCAAGATGCCATGGTTGATCACTTTACACAGGCTGACGAAGAGTATGGACGCCGTGTAAGAGAAGGCATTGATAAAAAGATGAAAGAATTAGCGGAAATGAAAGCTGAAAATTCAGTACCGGGCCGTGAATCCGGTAAAAGTAAATATGGTCAAGGTACAATTGCAGCAAACAAAGCGGCAAAGGATGCTGTGAAGAAAGGCCATGAGGCTGATCCTTATTAAAAAATAAGGCTGTTTTCTCAAACTTTGTTGCCTATGAAGAAGTGCTCCAGGTTGCTCGCTTTCCGCGGGGCGGGCGGTGAGCCTCCTCAGCGCCAAGCGCTTGCGGGGTCTCACCCGGTCCGCTAATCCCGCAGGAGTCTCGCACCTTCCGCTCCCAATCAACTGGTTTTCATTACCGAACTTATGTAAAACAACAATCTTTTAGAAAACAGCCAAAAATAAAAATAGATAGAAGGCTGTCAATCCAACTTAATAGATTGGCAGTCTATTTGCGTCTTGCAGCTTGATTGTTTGCGCTATCGGAAACAAAAACCTATCGTCAAAACTAGGGAAGCCGCGGAGGACATTGTTAGATATATCATATAACTGATCAAAATATTTTCTTTGAATAGATTCGTATGGAAAGCATCCATGAAACGCTGTAGAGCAAGGCTATCAGCAGACTGATCACCAGGATAAGTTGGGCATTGTCTATGGATATGATTTTGCTGTACAGTGCTCTCAGCTCATCGTGTATATTGGGAATAATAAATCTTGCTATAAAGAAATAAGCGACGAACAATATGCAGGTGGCAATCATCAGATATTGACTTTTAAATTTATAGGAAAACGGAAAGGTAAAAGAGATGATCAACAGTACAAACGCGAGTGTGAATGCCATGTCTTTCCAAAGAGGGGATTCTTGGTGTATGAAAAGGTTACCGAGTGTTAAGGTAGCCAACACAAGGAATGTATGAATCAAAACGGAAATATATCTTGAGCTTACGATTTCCTTTCGCGTATAGGGCAACGAACTTAGCAATGTATGAATGGAAGCTTTCTCGTCATAGGCAAATATATGCAAGCTGATGGCCATGCTGAAGGTGATTCCGATTACAATGGAAGAAGTATCGATTATCACATACGCAAATAGAGCAAACACCATGATAAAGAACATTTTATAATGGATCAAAAAGTCTTTTCGAATCAAATTATACATATGTTTCAGCACCTTTCTTCGTGTAGAACATAATATCCTCTAAGCTCGCTTTTTCAATTACTGCCATTTTTCCGAAAAGCGACACTGCACGATTCATATGGGCAGTTAAGCCTTCAAAGCCATGAGCGGTTCTTTTGAGTGCAATGAATTCCTTTTCTGTATCGGAATCCAGCAGATTATTGCTTCCTTTTACAATTGCGTATTGTTCGCCGACTTTATAGAATTCATGTGTGAATATATGTTTTCCATTATGAATAAACGTTATATAATCTGCGATTCTATCTAAATCTGCCGTTATATGAGTAGAAAAGAAAATTGTTTTTTCTCCAGTCTGCATCAAATCATGAAGGATGTTCGTTAATTCTCTCCGGAATATCGGATCCAATCCTGAAGTGGGCTCATCCATAATGATCAATTCCGCATGGTGTGACAAAGCGATTGCAAGAGAGGCTTTCATCATCATTCCTTTGGAGAAAGTCTTTAACTGTTTTGTTAAAGGCAAATCGAAGGCTTTAACATAATAATGAAATAGTGCATCATCCCAATTATGGTAAGCAGGTTGGATGATTTTCTTCATTTGGGCCAATGTGATGTTTTCGTAAAAAACATTTTCATCATAGACAAAGCCAATGCGCTGCTTAATCTCTTTTTCATGGGTTCTGTAATCCAAGCCGAAGACCGAGAGGCTGCCGCTGTCAGGTTGTAAGAGATTCATGATCAGTTTGATGGTGGTCGATTTGCCGGCACCATTTCCTCCGATAAACCCTGTGACGTACCCCTTTTTTATTTGAATGGAAAAATCCTTTAATTCAAACCCATTAAACGACTTATTTACTTTATGCAACTCGATTACGTTATCCATCATTCTCCTCCTCGTATAGCAGAGTGAGCAAATCCTTTAATTCGGAAAGCCCGACTCCGATTTCTTTACTGTTCTGAATGGCCATGGTTAATTGCTCTTCTATGATCTTGCGTTTTCTTTCCTTGATCATTTCATGATTTTGTTCGGATACAAATGAGCCTTTACCTACTATGGAATAGATGAAGTTTTGATTTTCCAGCTCTTCATAGGCCCTCTTTGTCGTAATGACACTGATATCCAAATCTTTTGCCAACTGGCGCATGGATGGTAAAGGGTCTCCGGCAGCCAATTCATTCTTCATAATCTGCTGTTTTATTTGGTTATAAATTTGCTCATATAAGGGTTCTTTGGAATGATTTGAAATGATAATTTGCATACAGGACGCTCCTTGTTGAAACATTGTATATATACTATATACACAATATATACAAGTGCTAAGATTCTGTCAATCATATTTTTGCGTAAGTTAGATAATAAAAAGCAGTTAATTAGGAACGGAAAGTGAGTGTCATAAGTACAAAGTTGGCGAAAACAAATGTATGCCATTGAGAATGAAGGCAAAAAAAGCCCTCTCAACCATCACTTTTTATAGTGTGTTGAAAAGGCTTGTGCTTTGTGCCGAAAAAGGGGTATTCCGGGCAAGGTGCTGGTTAATCAATTATCTTTTTAAGCCATTCTCCAAAGCGGAAAGCATTTCCTGCTTTTCTTCAGCAGAGGAGTTTTGCCAGATGACCTCGAACAATACCCCGAGGCCAGGCAGCATTTTTTCTTCGCCGCTTTGAATCGCGTCCACAATCGTATTCTCCAGTTGATGCTGGCTGTTGCCTGTGACATTATGGATGATCGCATTCCGTAAATTCAAACCCATGTTCATTCCTCCTAATTATGAATCTATGCTCTATTTTTCGCATTTGTTGATTTATTATGTATGTGCTTTAGGCTATAATAGGGGAATCGAGCAGAAGAAAAGGAGTGAATGAGTGATGAAATTCATTCAATCTGTACAGAACGAAAAAGTGAAAGCCTGGAAGAAGCTCTTGACGAAAAAAGGAAGGGACAAAGCTGGGGAATTCCTTGTGGAAGGCTTCCATTTGGTGGAGGAAGCGCTAAAGGCAAATGCGGTGACCGCCATCATAAAAGCGGAAGAAATCGACCTGCCATCCGGATGGAATGTCGATAACATAGAGTTGTACAATACGACAGATACCGTTGCGAAAGAATTGGCCGATACAGAGACACCGCAACGGATTTTTGCGGTCTGCCAAAAGAGGATCGGGGAATGTCTGGCGGCGGGCAAAATATTATTATTGGACGGCGTACAGGACCCGGGCAACATCGGTACCATCATCCGGACAGCGGATGCGGCCGGTGTGGAATTGATTGTGTTGGGCGATGGATGTGTCGATGTTTACAACAGCAAATCCGTCCGTTCTACGCAAGGGTCGATTTTTCATTTGCCGATCCGCAAAGAAAAGCTGCCGACTTACATCCAGCAGTTGAAACAGGATGGCATTAAGGTGTTCGGGACATCTCTTCACCATGCAGTTGATTACAGGGAAGCCACGAATGCAGGGCGATATGCACTTGTCGTCGGCAATGAAGGCAATGGCGTCAGTGAGGAAGTACTCAGGCTCTGTGACCAAAACCTGTACATACCGATACACGGGAAGGCAGAATCATTGAACGTTGCTGTGGCGACTGGCGTCCTTTTATATAGTTTATAAGATGAGTTGCATTCAGCGTTGAAAAACTCTATAATATGAATGTTATTAACAATGAATCAGATAAAAGCGATGACAGAGAAAAGTAATCCGCCAACCGAAGATTATAGGGAGAAGATGCCGTGGACTGGAAGCATCTTTATCGTTAGGGACGGGTGAAGTTCACCTCTCGAGCTGACATCGGGACCGCAAAGTCCATTTGCGTAAAGATGCTCCGGTCTTTTTTGGGCCGTTACAGGAACGAAGATGTGTACATAGTTATTTGTGCACGAACTAAGGGTGGTACCGCGACGATAACCTCGTCCCTTTTATGGGAGGGGTTTTTTTTATGCTCTCTAGAAGGGCGAATACACCGATTGAATAAACGGTTAGAAGGAGGAAATCAAACATGCAGGAAACGTTAAAGCAACTGCAGCAGGAAGCTCTCGGCAAAATCGAGGCTGCCACTGATTTGAAACAATTGAATGATGTACGGGTCGCCTATCTTGGCAAAAAAGGCCCAATTACGGAAGTTCTGCGCGGCATGGGAAAATTGTCTGCGGAAGAACGCCCGAAAATGGGGGCATTGGTCAATGTCATCCGTGAGGAGATTGCAAATGCCATCGAATCTAAGCAAGCGCTACTGGAAGAGGCGGCGGTCGCAGCCAAGCTGGCGGCGGAAACGATCGATGTGACTTTGCCTGGTTATGAAGTGAGAATAGGAAGCCGCCATCCTATGACGAAAGTCGTGGAAGAAATTGAAGACCTGTTCATCGGGATGGGCTATGAAGTGGCTGAAGGCCCGGAAGTGGAGCAGGATTATTATAACTTTGAAGCGCTGAACTTGCCACAAGGCCATCCGGCGCGTGATATGCAGGATAGCTTTTATATCACGGATGAAACGTTAATGCGCACACATACATCGCCGGTACAAGTAAGAACGATGCTGAAGCATGCAGGGAAGGGCCCTGTTAAAATCATCTGTCCGGGTAAAGTTTACCGCCGCGACAATGATGACGCGACACATTCCCATCAATTCATGCAAATCGAAGGTCTTGTTGTCGATAAAAACATTTCTATGAGCGACTTGGCAGGGACATTGGAAGTGTTCGCAAAGAAAACATTTGGACAGGACAGAGAAATCCGTTTGCGCCCAAGCTTCTTCCCATTCACAGAACCATCTGTCGAGGTGGATATCTCTTGTAAAATCTGTGCCGGAAAAGGCTGCAATGTATGTAAGAAAACTGGCTGGATTGAAGTTTTGGGGGCAGGTATGGTACACCCGAACGTATTGAAAATGTCAGGCTTCGATCCTGCTGTCTATTCAGGATTTGCATTCGGGATGGGTGTCGAGCGCATAGCGATGCTGAAGTACGGAATTGATGACATCAGACATTTCTATAGCAATGACATTCGTTTCCTGAAGCAGTTTGAACGCCACGAAGGATAATTAGAGGAGGGTACTAAAATCATGTTTGTTTCTTATAAATGGCTTCAGCAATATGTTGATCTTTCTGGGGTTTCAGCTGCTGAACTGGCAGACAAAATCACAAAGAGCGGAATTGAAGTCGAAGGTGTAGAAAAGAAAAGTGAAGGCATAAAAGGCGTTGTCGTGGGGCATGTGCTCGAAAAAGTGAAGCATCCGCAGGCTGATAAGCTGAATGTTTGTCAAGTCGATATCGGCGCAGAAGAGCCTGTACAAATCGTATGCGGGGCCCCGAATGTCGATGCGGGGCAAAAGGTTGCTGTAGCGACGGTAGGAGCCGTTCTGCCAGGAAATTTCAAAATCAAGAAAGCGAAACTTCGCGGAGAAGCATCACACGGCATGATCTGTTCCTTGCAGGAACTTGGCTTCGAATCAAAATTGATCGCAAAAGAGTACAGCTCTGGCATTTTTGTTTTCCCGAATGATGTTGAGGTTGGAAGCGATGCCCTTATTCAATTGGGATTGGATGATGACATTCTTGAATTGAGCCTGACGCCGAACCGTTCTGATGCTTTAAGCATGCTCGGTGTTGCCTATGAAGTCGCGGCCATCCTTGGAAAAGAAGTGAAATGGCCGGAAACGAAGACAAGCGAGAGTGAAGAGAAAGCGGAAAGCATGGTTTCTGTGGAAGTGAAAGCAACGGAAGCAAATCCATTATATACAGCAAAGGTAATCAAAGACGTCAAAGTCGGGCCGTCACCGTTATGGATGCAAACAGCTTTGATGGCTGCAGGAATCCGTCCGCATAACAATGTAGTCGACATTACGAATTATGTATTGCTTGAGTATGGCCAACCTTTGCATGCCTTCGACTATGATAAGGTCGGTACGGGCAAAATTGTCGTGCGGAATGCACAGGCTGGAGAGAAAATCACAACGCTTGATGAGACTGAACGTACCTTGGAGCCGCATAATCTAGTCATCACGAACGGTCAGGAGCCGATTGCGCTTGCCGGTGTAATGGGAGGTGCCAATTCAGAGGTCAGTGAAACGACAACAACTGTATTGCTGGAATCTGCCTACTTCACAGGCGCTTCTGTACGCCGCACTTCTAAGGAACAAGGCTTGAGAAGTGAAGCAAGCGCCCGTTATGAAAAAGGAGTCGACCCAATCCGTGTCCGTCCGGCAGCTGAAAGAGCAGCGGCGCTCATGGAACAATATGCCGGCGGCACCGTATTAGCAGGAACAGTCGAAGTGAATGAACTGGCCATCAAGCCGTCTGTCATCACGATTACACTCGGCAAAATCAATTCATTGCTTGGCACATCCATCACGATGCCGGAAGTGGAACAGATTTTCAAAGCATTGCAATTCGAAGTCGAAATCGACGGAGAAAATCTGACAGTCACCGTTCCGACACGCCGCGGGGACATCACAATCCAAGAAGATTTGGTGGAGGAAGTTGCCCGTTTGTACGGGTATGACAACATCCCGAAAACGTTGCCGGTCACAAGCGGCACAGCAGGAAAACTGACTGATTATCAAGCGAAACGACGTGAGGTTCGCCGTTATTTGGAAGGCGCCGGTTTGTATCAGGCCATCACATATGCCTTGACTTCACCGGAAAAAGCGACAGCGTTTGCCTTGGATAAAAAAGAGGTTGTCCGTTTGGCAATGCCAATGAGCGAAGAGCGGAGCACATTGCGCCAAAGCATCGTTCCTCAACTACTTGAAGTAGTGAAATACAATGTGGCAAGACAGATTGATAGTGTCGCATTATATGAAACAGGAACCGTATTCCTTGCTTCAGAAGGTGATGTCCTGCCGGAGGAAAGAGAGCATGTTGCCGGTATTCTTACAGGGGTTTGGCACTCACAGCTTTGGCAAGGCGAGAAGAAAGCCGTTGATTTCTATGTAGCAAAAGGCATACTGGATGGTTTGTTCAAGAAATTGGGTATTGAAGGACAAATCGCCTATCAGGCTGTGACTGACTTGGACGGCATGCATCCGGGCAGAACAGCAGCCGTTACATTAGATGGTGTATACATTGGTTACGTAGGACAAGTGCATCCGAATGTCGAAAAACAATATGATGTGAAAGAAACGTATGTATTCGAATTGTCACTCGAAAGATTGTTGAACAAACAGACAGAGGTTATTGCTTACACAACAATCCCTCGTTATCCTTCCATCACACGTGATATCGCGTTGGTAGTCGAGAAACAGGCAATTGTCGGTGACTTGAAAGCAATCATTACAGAAGCTGGTGGCCGTCTATTGACGGATGTGACGGTATTTGACCTGTATGAAGGTGATAAGATGGAAGCAGGCAAGAAATCAATTGCCTTCTCCCTGAAATATCAAGATCCAGAAAAAACGTTAACTGATGAAGAAGTGACAAAAGCACATGACAAGGTGCTGGCTGCTGTTAAGGAAAAAGCAGGGGCAGAACTTCGAGGCTAAAAAGAAAAAGAGGCTTGCCGGATGGCAAGCCTCTTTTTCTTGGGATACGATGTTTGTTGAGTACAAAGGGGTCTTTACTTATTTTTCTTTGCCAGTATCTTTTTCGCTTTGTCTGTATTAGCGAAGTGTATTTTTGTGAAGCGGGGCAATGCATCGATTCCTTTCGTTTCAATCAGTTTGGCCGCCGCCAGATCCACTGCGGGACCTGCTCCTTTCGGAATGGTGAAGCCAGCTTCTTTGCTCAGCGCCTCGAATTTTTTCACGAATGCGGCGCGGGCAAGTATAGAGGCCGCCGCTACACTGACATGCAGGCTTTCTGCTCCCGTGCTTAAATAAATCTTATCAGAAGAGAACATGACCTGCCCCTTCAGGTAATTGAAGAATACGTCCGGCTGGGCGAATTGGTCGATCAGTACGGCTTCAGCGGTCACCGGCCGGATTTTATCAATCAGCTTTGTGAGTGCAAGATTGTGGAGATACGCCTTGATTTTCCCCTGAGACATCCCTTTGGCCTGCAGCGCATTGTACTTTTCATTATCCAGTGACAGCAGGGTGAATGGCACGGTATGCTTCAACTCGGAAGCAATTTTCATAATTTCCGGGTCTTTTATGTTTTTTGAATCCCTAACGCCAAGCTCCTTCAAGAGAGGGATAGACTGTTTGTCGGCATATACAGCGGCAACAGTGATTGGACCGAAATAATCTCCCGTTCCGACTTCATCCGATCCTATGATACTCATATGGCCGATTTCAGCGGGCGGGGAATAGGCATGTTTTTTGACTGCCCGCTGTTTGGCTGTTTTAGCCGGAGTGCTCCCGGCTATTCCCCATTTGGATGCTTCCGCTTCTGCGTTTGTGCCCTGGAATAATACCTTTCCGGACTTATAGGCAGTGATGGCACAAGCGGATGTTCTAGCTGCAAAGACGCTGCCCGGAGGGGATTTAGTTGTAACAGACTTTTGGTAATATGTATGCATTTTAGCGATGGCAGCTGCATCTAGCTGCAGGACTACATGAGACATCGATTTTCCTCCTTGTCTTTCATAGAGTGTGAGACACCCGGGAATTTTTGCTTTCATGGCAATCGGGTTCATGTTAATATATAGATTAGGATTCTTTCGAATTGGAGGTATGACCTTGTCAGACAAAAAAAATAAAATCACCGTTGATATATATGGCCAACAATACACCATCGCCGGCTGGGAATCGGCTAGTCATATACGGCTGGTAGCCTCTTTGGTAGATGACAAAATGCGTGAAATAAGTGCAAAGAATCCGAACTTGGATGTAAGTCGTCTGGCAGTGCTGACAGCGGTCAACGCCGTTCATGATTATCTCAAATTGAAAGATGAAATAGAACTACCTGGAAAAGGAACAAAAGAACAATAAGGGATTGAAATAATATGCTTGATATAGGCTTACTGGTTCTCTTCCTGCTGGGCGTAGCGGTAGGATTAAGAAGAGGATTCATTCTGCAGGTCATCCACATGACTGGTTTCATCGTTGCATTTGTCGTTGCTGTTCTTTATTATGACTCTTTGGCCCCGAAATTGGAGCTGTGGGTACCGTTCCCGGGAGGAGAAGCATCCACAGTGACTATGCTGTTCGGAACAATAGGGCTTGATAAGGCTTTTTATAATGCCATTGCCTTCCTGGCCATCTTTTTCGCGGTCAAGATTGTCTGGCAATTATTCGGCTCCATGCTCGATTTTATCGCTCAGTTTCCGATCCTTAAACAGTTGAACCGTTGGGGCGGCGGGATTTTAGGATTGTTAGAAACTTATCTTATCATATTTATTATAATATACATAGCCGCGTTATTGCCGGTGGACAGCGTTCAGGAACATATCCAAAATTCGTTTATCGCGGAAGCGATGATTCGATATACACCTTTCTTGTCCGATATGATAGCAGACCTATGGTTTATGAATAAATGACATTAAGTTGACCCGACAACTGACGTAAGATCAGTAGTGCCGGTTCAACTTTTTTGCTGTCTGGGGACGCTGTCGTCTCTCCCGCCCCTTCTGTCTCCTGACTGGATTTCTATAGGCAGGGAATCAGACCGCAAGATTTGTTTCCGGCTTGTGATTTGCCGGTAAGAAAGGTATCTTTAGAGAAGGAAAAGCCAGCGCATATACAGGGCCCGGCACGTTAACCGGGGTATATACGGTTTGATAGTGAGGGAATAGATTATATATTTTGTTTGCGAAGGGTGAATGTTATGCCGATTAACAAGAAGGATGTCATACGATTATTGGAAACGATTGCGGTCTACATGGAATTAAAGGGAGAAAACCCATTTAAGGTATCAGCCTTCCGTAAAGCGGCCGCCGCATTAGAGTCCGATCAGCGAAGCCTCAAGGAAATGGACGATTTCACCAAACTGTCCGGCATCGGAAAAGGGACAGCGGCTGTGATAGATGAATATATCAAGGAGGGAACATCAAGTGTTCTGGAAGATTTACGCAATCAAGTTCCCGAAGGGCTGGTCCCCTTACTGCAAATTGCCGGTCTTGGGGGCAAGAAGATCGCGAAGCTCTATAAGGAGCTGGATATTACAAATGCCGAAGAGCTGATGACGGCCTGTGAAGAACAGAGGGTCAGGGAGTTGGCGGGATTTGCCGCGAAGACCGAAGAGAAAATTTTGGCGGCCCTGAAGGAAGGCAAAACGGGGCCTGATCGTTTGCCGTTGGCGTTTGTCATACCGATTGCCCTAGAAATAGAAGCTTATTTATCAGGGATTGCTGCTGTCGAACGGTTCTCTAGGGCAGGGAGCCTAAGGAGAATGAGAGAGACGGTTAAGGATCTTGACTTCATTATAGCGACAAATGATGTAAATGCGGTAAAAGAGAAACTTTTGGCGATGCCGAACGTAAAAACAGTAATAGGAGCAGGAGATACGAAAGTTTCCGTCATTCTACAATACCGCTATGATGTGTCGGTGGACTTTAGGATGGTGAAACCGATTGAGTTCGCTACGACGCTGCATCATTTCACCGGCTCAAAAGACCATAATGTGAAACTGAGGCAAATGGCCAAAGAACGCGGGGAAAAGATCAGCGAATACGGCGTGGAGAATATTGAGACGGGGGAGATACAGACGTTCGATAGCGAAGCAGCATTCTTCGCCCACTTCGGAATGCCGTACATCCCTCCGGAGCTAAGGGAAGACGGGACGGAAATCGATACGTACAATCCGGAAACACAGTTGATGCCGGAAGACATAAAAGGTGATCTCCATATGCACTCGACATGGAGCGACGGTGCTTATTCGATAGAAGAAATGATAGAAGCTTGCCGGGCAAAAGGGTATCAGTACATGGCGATTACGGATCATTCACAGTATTTGAAAGTGGCCAAGGGCCTCACTGAAGAGCGGCTGCGTGAACAGATTCAGTTAATCAGGGAGTATAATAGGAACTACGACGATATCACAATTTTGGCCGGTATCGAAATGGACATCCTGCCGGATGGCACTTTGGATTATAGCGATGAGCTGCTTTCCGAATTGGATATTGTCATCGCCAGCATCCATTCGAGCTTCTCACAAACCCAGGATAAAATCATGAACAGGCTCAAAACAGCCCTGGATAATCCGCATGTTGACCTGATTGCCCATCCGACAGGGCGTCTAATCGGACGACGCGCGGGATATGATGTCAATATGGATATGCTGGTTGAGCTGGCTAAAGAAACGAATACTGCACTTGAATTGAATGCCAATCCGAACCGTCTCGATTTATCGGTGGAAAACTTGAAAAAAGCACAATCTGCGGGAGTGAAGGTTTTCATCAATACAGATGCTCACAATATGGACATGCTGAACCATATGGCCATTGGCATCTCTCATGGCATGAAAGCGGGGCTCACAAAAGAGACAGTCATTAACACGCGAAACGTAGATGGTTTATTGGATTTTTTAAGAAGAAATGACTAACAAGATATAGGAGGATCACACTCCGTGAACGAAAAAACATTACATGCACTCGAGTTCGGTAAGATTCGGGATCAATTATACACATATGCAGCATCGGATTTAGGCAGAAAAAAGGTCAAAGAGCTGATGCCCTCGTCTTCTTTTGAAGAAGTAGCGAAGTGGCAGGAAGAGACGGATGAAGGGGCCACCATCATTCGTTTGCGCGGAAATGTGCCGTTAGAAGGGCTTTTTGAAATTACTCCGCATGTGAAGCGGGCAAAGATAGGCGGCAGCTTGAGCCCGATTGAACTGAAGGAAATTGCCTCCACGTTGAAGGCGGGCAGGCTTCTGCAGAAATTTATCGCAGATCTCGTGGAGGAAGAAGTGGAATTGCCTCTATTGTCGGAGAAGTTGGAGTCGCTTTCTGATCTATTCGACCTAGAGAAACTGATTTCAAATGCCATCGGCGATCAAGGAGAAGTGCTCGATACCGCCAGTGAAAAATTGCGCTCATTACGGCAACAGCTACGGACAAACGAATCACGTGTCCGTGAACGGCTTGAGCAGATGATTAAGTCCTCCAATGCCCAAACAATGTTGTCGGACAGTATCATTACAATCCGGAACGATCGGTTTGTTTTACCGGTCAAGCAAGAATATAAAGGTGTATACGGCGGGATTATTCATGATCAGTCTTCTTCCGGGCAAACCTTGTTCATAGAGCCCGAAGCGATTGTAGCCCTGAATAATGCCCTGCAGGAAATCAGATCCAGTGAGCAGCAGGAAATCGAGAGGATCCTTATTCAGCTTTCTTTGACTGTCGGCGAATACACATCGGAAATCCTGCATAATGTGTATATTTTGACGCAGATGGACTTCATTTTTGCGAAAGCAAGATATGGGGCGAGTATGAAAGCGACAAAGCCGAAGCTTAATAACGAAGGGCGGATCAAGTTATTCAAGGCAAGGCATCCATTGATTGATGACAAAGAGGTAGTGGCCAACGATATTCTGTTGGGCGGGGATTTTTCTGCAATTGTTATTACAGGGCCGAATACAGGCGGTAAAACCGTAACATTAAAAACGGTCGGCCTATGTACGCTGATGGCGCAAGCCGGTCTGCAACTGCCTGTTCTTGATGGATCGGAGGCGTCTGTTTTCAGCAAGGTATTTGCGGATATCGGCGATGAGCAGTCGATTGAGCAATCGCTCAGTACTTTTTCATCTCATATGGTCAATATTGTTGATATTCTCAAAGAGGTCGACGATGATTCCTTAGTTCTGTTTGACGAGCTGGGGGCCGGGACCGATCCGCAGGAAGGGGCAGCCTTAGCCATTTCCATTCTGGATGAAGTATACGGAAGAGGGGCCAGCATTATCGCCACCACCCATTACCCGGAATTAAAGGCGTATGGTTATAACCGTGACGGGGTCGTCAATGCCAGTGTAGAATTCGATGTCGAAACACTGAGTCCGACATACCGGTTGCTAATTGGTGTCCCTGGCCGAAGCAATGCTTTTGAAATATCGCGCAAGTTGGGCCTGCAGCCTTGGGTTATAGAACATGCCAAAGGATTCATCGGGGAAGACACGAATCAGGTCGAGAATATGATTGCATCCCTGGAAACGAGCAGGAAGAAAGCGGAAGAGGATCGGAAAGAGGCCAATGAGTATTTAAGAGATGCGGAAAAACTCCATAAAGATCTCCAAAAAGAGATGATTGCTTTCTATGAACAGAAGGATGCTGAGCTAGAAGCGGCTAAGCTTAAGGCCCGTGACCTTGTCGAGAAAGCAAAACTGGAAGCCGAGGCAGTCATTTCAGAATTGAGGGAGTTGCGTCTCCACAAACAGGCCGAGGTCAAGGAACATGAGTTGATCGAGGCAAGAAAAAGGCTTGAGGATGCAACACCGTCCATTAAGAAGAAGCAGATGCCTACCCAGAAACAAGAGCATACACTTCAGCCGGGGGATGAGGTCAAAGTCATCAGCCTGAATGGCAAAGGCCACTTGATTGAAAAGACAGGGAATAAAGAATGGCTGGTGCAAATCGGCATCATGAAGATGAAAGTGAAGGAAGCCGATCTGCAGTTTGTGAAAGCGCCGAAAATCGTGGAGACTAAGCCGTTGGCGACAGTGAAGGGGAAAGACTTCCATGTAAGCCTGGAACTTGATCTTCGCGGGGAACGGTATGAAAATGCCTTATTGCGGGTTGAGAAATATATTGACGATGCATTGCTTGCGGGTTATCCCCGTGTATCTATTATTCACGGAAAAGGAACGGGAGCATTAAGGCAAGGGGTACAGGAATACTTGCGGAATCACCGCTCCGTCAAAAAAATCCGTTTTGGTGAAGCCGGCGAGGGCGGAAGCGGCGTGACGATTGTGGAACTGAAGTAAGCAGATGTGAGGAGTAGACGATATGGATGCTTTTTGGTCGAATGATTACGTGTATATAGCTGCTTATTGCAGTGTGGCGGTCCTTTGTACACTTGTATTTCTTGCCGTATTTGAAATGGTCACCTCGTATAAGAATTGGGATGAGATCAAGCGCGGCAATTTAGCGGTCGCTATGGCGACAGGGGGAAAAATCATCGGGATTGCCAATATCTTCAAGTCTTCCATCGTTCAGCATGAAGGTCTGCTTGACATGATGATTTGGGGAGTATTTGGGTTCGCTCTGTTGATGGCGGGGTATTTCATTTTCGAATTTCTGACTCCCGGCTTCAATGTCGATGACGAAATCAAAAATGATAACCGTGCTGTCGGACTGATTTCATTGATCATAAGCATTGCCATCTCGTTTATCGTAGGTGCCGGGATTTCCTAAATATTACGTGAAAAGGGGAATGGATTTGGAAAAGCTGGCTAAAGTGCTGATGGTTGCCGCTGTTTTATTTGTGCTGGTCGGAATTGTATGGATGGGAATGAACCTGTGAGACGGAAAAGGCCGGAATGTTGATGCTCCAACATTCCGGCCTTTTCTCAATTAATCTAGCAGCCGCTTTATCATGAGCTTATCTTCAGCCCAATGATGGAGGTGACAATCAAGGCGATACACAAGATTCTTCTCCAATCCTTTGATTCACCATAAAAGAGCATTCCGATGACAGCCGCTCCGACAGTTCCAATCCCTGTCCAAACGGCATAGGACAGCCCAACGGGAAGGCTCTGCATCGCCAAGGACAGTAAGGTGAAACTAAGTGCAAATCCAAACATTAAAAGCAAATAGGAAGAAAGATTTCTATCCTTTATTACTTTATTCATACCCGTGACTCCCACTACCTCGAAACATCCGGCCATGATGAGACATATCCAGGCCATTTATACGGCACCTTCCCTTTCTTCTTTTTCGCCAGTGACAAGCTTCAAGCCAAGAATCCCGAAGATGAGCAGAAGCAGAAAGAATATTTTTATCCAACTGAATGGTTCCCCGAATACCGTCATCCCGACCAATACAGTCCCGGCTGTGCCGATTCCTGTGAATACGGCATACACAGTCGCCACAGGCAGTGTTTTAGTTGATTGTATAAGCATTACGAATGACAAAAAAATTAGCAGGACTGTCCCGCCCCAGGCGAGAAGGCTATCTGCGTATTTCAGGCCGACAGCCCAAATGACTTCGACTACCCCCGCCAAAATCACAAGTAACCAAGTCCGGTTCATATGATGACCCTCCTGTTCTTATTACACTTTCGATAATCCGCGCCAGAACACATGCCAAGAGGCCTCCAGCCTTCTTGTCAATCGTTCAGGGCCCCCGTATAACATTTCAACCAATATGCCATCGAGCACTCCGAGGAAGGCAGCAGCAGCCCGGCTGCTCCCTATAGAAGGGTCGATTTCCTCTTTTCTCATGGCATTCTCGATAATTGGCACTATCAGATCTTGAAGCTGATCCAAATAGCTGTACACAGCCTCCATAATGGATTCGTGCAAATGGGAGGGAGGAAAAAAAGAGACGTGAAGCCAAAATTTTGTATGGTCGTTCATTTCGAACCGTCTTTTGTAATCAAGGAGAAAGTAGTAAAGGAACTCAGCAATCGGTTTATCGCTGTTTGCCTCGATGTAATGAATAGCCGATTTTGCTTCTTTTTGGAAGACTTCTCTGCAAATTTCCATAAATAGATTATCCTTGCTGCTGAAATGAGTGTAGATCGATTGTTTTTTGATTCCTACTTCTGCGGCGATATGTGCCATTGATGTGCCGTCAAAGCCTTTTTCTGCAAAGTGCATGAGAGCTGCCTTCTTTATTTGTTCAATTGTCATAATATCACCCTTCCGAACGGTCGTCAGTAATAAGGTATCAATTAGAGACTATTTTGTCAATTAGCAACAATCGAATCTGCAGTTTGGCCAAGTACCAGAACCGACAAAGGCAAGAAGCCTAGTCCAAAAGACAGGCGCTACATTGAAGACGACAAATTTCCCCATTTTCTTCACAGGAAAAAATATTCATATTTGTCACAAATTGTTGCATATATTATAATTGGATAAATAGTTAGAATATTTAATAAAAGGAGGTTTTCGAATGACAGAAAAACCATGGCTTAATGAGTATCCTTCCGAGATCCCTGCAAAGCTGGAGTATGGGGATCAACCGCTGCAATCCTACCTGAAGAATTCAGCTGAAAAGTATCCCGAGAAGGTCGCCATCCACTTCATGGGGAAAGAGTATAAGTATAGGGAAATCTATGAGGCCTCACTGAAAATGGCCCACTACCTGAAGGCAATCGGACTGGAAAAAGGCGACCGCGTCGCCATTATGCTCCCGAACACACCTCAATCCGTCATCAGTTTCTTTGGTACGCTTTTAGCGGGCGGCATTGTGGTCCAAACGAATCCGCTGTACATGGAAAGGGAATTGGAGTACCAAATGAAGGATTCCGGCGCTAAGGTCATCATCACACTGGACATATTGTTTCCTAGGGTATCCTCAATAAAAAACAACACCGATCTGCAGCATATTATTGTAACCGCTATCAAGGAAGCTCTTCCATTCCCTAAGAATTTGCTATACCCCTTTGTGCAAAAGAAGCAATATGGGATTGTTGTGAATGTTAAGCACGAAAATTCAAACCACTTGTTTACGGAAATCATGAAACAGGCATTTCCAGCGGAAATCGAAATAGAAGATATCGATACGGGTGAGGCGCTTGCCCTTTTGCAATACACGGGAGGAACCACGGGCTTTCCGAAAGGTGTCATGCTGACACATAAGAATCTGATCGCTAATACGGCAATGTGCAAGGCCTGGATGTACAAATGCAAAGAAGGAGAGGAGGTTGTGCTCGGAATCTTGCCGTTTTTCCATGTGTATGGGATGACGACTGTCCTGGTCCTGGCCATCATGGACGGGCATAAAATGGTCCTGCTTCCTAAGCCGGAGCCGGAGACTGTCCTGAAAACGATCCATAAACAGCGTCCGACGCTATTCCCTGGCGCCCCGACGATGTACATCGGTTTGTTGAATCATAAGGACCTGACGAAATATGACCTTTCCTCGGTCGATGTTTGCATGAGTGGTTCAGCCCCATTGCCGGTCGAAATCCAGGATCAGTTCGAGAAAGTCACCGGCGGAAAACTAGTCGAAGGATATGGACTATCCGAAACTTCACCTGTGACTCATGCCAATTTCTTTTGGGATAAGGAACGTGTGAAGGGAAGCATCGGAGTCCCTTGGCCGGATACCGATTCTACGATACTTTCCATGGAAACGGGCGAACCGCTGCCGCCGAATGAAATCGGGGAAATTGTTATCAAGGGCCCACAGGTCATGAAAGGGTACTGGAACCGTCCTGAGGAAACCGCGGCCGTATTCCGGGATGGCTGGTTCCTGACAGGCGACCTTGGCTACATGGATGAGAACGGCTATTTCTTCATTGCCGACCGAAAGAAAGACATGATCATCGCAGGAGGATTCAACATTTATCCGCGTGAAATCGAGGAAGTGCTTTATGAACATGAAGCTGTACAGGAAGCAGTCGTGGCAGGAATCCCTGATCCTTATCGGGGAGAGACAGTTAAAGCCTATGTAGTGCTGAAGGAAGGGAAGACAGTTACAGAGGAAGAACTCAACAAGTTCTCACGTAAACATCTCGCAGCCTATAAAGTCCCAAGGAGTTATGAATTCCGCAAAGAACTTCCGAAGACAGCCGTCGGAAAGATATTACGCCGTTCACTTGTGGATGAAGAGAAGAAAAAGCTGGATGATACAGAAATCAAACAGGCGTAATAGGGCAGAATTTGCTCGTCTTTTTGATATAATTGTAGACAAGCCTTACAAAAAAGAGTTCTTTCCCTTTCATTATTTTCTTGACAAAGAAAATGGACGATTATAATATAAAAATATGAATGAATAATCATTCATTTCTCTGAAAGGGGAAGAAGTCTTGAAAAAAAATAAGCCAAAGTACAAACAAATCATTGATGCGGCAGTCGTCGTGATTGCCGAACACGGGTACCATCAGGCCCAGGTCTCCAAGATTGCCAAACAGGCAGGAGTAGCTGATGGAACAATTTATTTATACTTCAAGAACAAAGAAGATATTCTTATTTCTTTATTCCAGGAAAAAATGGGTGAATTCATCGAGAAGATAGAGGAAGGCATAAACAGCGCCAGCCATGCTTCTGATAAATTGCTGATTCTTGTACAGAAGCATTTCGAACTTTTATCCGGAGATTCCCATCTTGCGATTGTGACTCAGTTGGAATTGCGCCAGTCCAATCTGGAATTAAGATTGAAGATTAATGAAGTGCTGAAGGGATATTTGGCGCTTGTTGATCGAGTGCTGAAAGAAGGCATGGAGAAGGGTGAGTTCAAACCCGACCTCAATTACAAGCTGGCCCGGCAGATGATATTCGGAACACTGGATGAAGTCGTTACAACCTGGGTCATGAATGATCAGAAGTATGACCTGAACGCCCTCTCAAAAGAGGTTCATCATCTTTTCTTGGCAGGCTTGACCGAAGGAAATAAGTAGATCCATAAAAAAGGCATCAATTCAATTGTTGCCTTTTTTATGGAAATGCATAGTTTGATTATTTTGAATGTTTTAAAATGGAAAAACTTTCTACATTTCCTTATAATTAGATGCGTGTATGACAATTACGGGATGAACAAGGGGGGATCAGCGTGCCGATTATTTCTTACCAAACAGAAGATGCTGCTGCTTATATTAAATTGAATAAGCCGCCGGCAAACGCCTTATCTTCCGAAGTGCTGAATGAACTGCAGGATACATTGGATCACTTGGAAACAGACCAATCTGTCCGCGTCATCGTGCTGGAAGGGGAAGGCAGGTTTTTCTCGGCTGGCGCCGATATTAAAGAATTCACCAGTATTCAAAATGGGGAAGCATTTGCTCGGCATGCGGGGAAAGGGCAGGCCCTATTTGAAAGGATAGAAAAGTTCCCTAAGCCGATCATAGCAGCCATTCATGGAGCTGCCTTGGGCGGGGGGCTGGAACTGGCGATGGCTTGCCATATCCGTTATGTAAGTGACAATGCCAAAATCGGACTGCCGGAGCTGCAGCTGGGTCTTGTCCCTGGTTATGCAGGCACACAACGCTTGCCGCGCTATGTTGGTGTAGCGAAGGCGGCGGAAATGCTGTTCACGAGTGAGCCAATCACAGGGAAGGCAGCAGTGCAATGGGGACTCGCGAATGCTGCATTCCCGGAAGAGCAACTGAAGGATGCCGTCAGGGGACTAGCGGCCAAGATTGCCCAAAAGAGCCCGATTGCATTGAAGAAAACAATTGAACTGCTCAATCACTCCAAGCATGACCAGTTTTATAAAGGTGTTGCAGCAGAGGCAGCAGCGTTTGGGGAGATATTCGAAACCAACGATGCGAAAGAAGGCATCTCTGCATTCATTGAAAAACGGAAGCCTGAATTTCAGGGGAAATAACTAAAACGGTCAATTCATACTAATACACAGGGGGCTATAGCATGAATATTTATGTTTTGTTGAAAAGAACATTCGATACGGAAGAAAGAATTTCTTTGGCAGATGGCAAAATCAATGAGGACGGAGCTGAATTCATCATCAATCCATATGATGAGTATGCAGTGGAAGAAGCAATCGTGAAGAGGGATGAACACGGAGGCGAAGTCACAGTTGTGACAGTCGGATCTGAAGAGGCTGAAAAGCAGCTGCGGACAGCTTTGGCCATGGGTGCCGACAAAGCAGTTTTGATCAACACAGAGGATGATATAGAAGACGGTGACCAGTTTACGACTTCCAAAATACTGGCAGAGTACTTGAAGGACAAAGATGCGGATTTGATCATCGCCGGTAATGTGGCAATCGACAGCGGTGCCGGACAAGTCGGTCCCCGTGTGGCTGAACTCCTTAACTTCCCTTACATCACAACCATCACAAAGCTGGATATCGATGGCACAAATGTAAGCGTTGTCCGTGACGTGGAGGGCGACTCGGAAACGATTGAAACGTCATTACCATTGCTCGTCACAGCACAGCAAGGATTGAATGAACCGCGCTATCCATCTCTGCCGGGGATCATGAAAGCGAAGAAAAAACCTCTGGAAGAACTAGAAATTGATGATCTTGACATAGATGAAGATGATGTGGAAGCCAAAACGAAAACAATTGAAATTTATCTTCCTGCCAAGAAAGAGGCCGGGAAAGTTCTCGAAGGCGAACTGAAGGATCAGGTCACCGAGCTCGTGAACCTGCTGAACAAAGAAGCAAAAGTAATCTAAGTCTATTATCAGGGATGAAAGTATAGGAGGGTAATATAGATGAGCAGAAAAATGTTGGTAGTTGGTGAGAGTCGGGAAGGCTCTCTTCGTAATGTATCATATGAAGCAGTAGCAGCAGCAAAGACTGCCTCAGAAGGGGGCGAAGTCGTAGGTGTTCTGATCGGCGAATCGGTGCAGTCATTGGGCAACGAATTGATCCATTATGGGGCAGACCGGGTTGTCGTCGTTGAAAACGAGAAGCTTGCCCAATATACAGCAGACGGTTTCTCCCAAGCCTTGCTTGCTGTCATCGATAGTGAGGACCCAGAAGGCATCATTATCGGACATACTTCCCAGGGGAAAGACTTGGCGCCAAAAGTTGCCGCCAAACTGGATAGCGGATTAATCTCCGATGCAATCAACGTGGAAGTGGCCGGCGGCAACGTGGTTTTCGAAAGGCCAATCTATTCAGGAAAAGCATTTGAAAAGAAAATCGTGACGGATGGTCTAATTTTCGCCACAATCCGCCCGAATAATATTTCCCCGCTGGAAAAGGATGAGTCCCGTTCAGGCGAAGTCTCCTCGATCGAAGTGGACATCACCGATTTGCGTACCATCATCAAGGATGTTATCCGCAAAGCGACGGAAGGTGTGGACCTTTCGGAGGCGAAAGTGGTTGTTGCCGGTGGCCGAGGTGTGAAAAGCGAGGATGGCTTCGGGCCTTTGAAGGAATTGGCCGATATCCTCGGCGGAGCGGTTGGGGCTTCACGGGGTGCGTGTGATGCCGAATACTGCGATTACTCTCTTCAAATCGGGCAGACAGGTAAAGTAGTGACACCTGATCTATATATTGCATGCGGTATTTCAGGGGCAATCCAGCATTTGGCTGGTATGTCAAATTCAAAAGTGATTGTTGCGATCAACAAAGACCCTGAGGCAAATATCTTCAAAGTGGCTGATTATGGAATTGTCGGTGATTTGTTCGAAGTTGTGCCAATGCTGACAGAAGAGCTGAAGAAATTGAAAGTGAATGCATAATGAATCAGGAAGGCTGTCACAGACGGCCTTCTTCTTCATTTTTCATCTATTCTCCATAAACAGCTGCCGGAAACAAATTATTCGCATGTTATAATCCTCAAGTGTTATACTAACCATAGATATTTTAGTAATTATTAGGAGGACTTACAATGGCTATTGTCAAATCGACTGATCAATCTTTTTCAACTGACACTTCTCAAGGTTTAGTCTTGGCAGACTTTTGGGCTCCATGGTGCGGACCTTGTAAAATGATTGCTCCTGTTTTGGAGGAGCTCGATAGCGAAATGGGCGATACTGTTAAAATCGTGAAATTGGATGTTGATGAAAATCAGGAAACAGCCGGTAAATTTGGCGTAATGAGCATTCCTACATTGATTCTTTTCAAAGATGGAGAAGTAGTTGATAAAGTTGTAGGATTCCAACCGAAGGAAGCACTTGCAGAGTTGGTAAACAAACACGTATAAGTTCCTCTTTACGTTGAAAAAGATGGCCGCATGAAAATGCAGCCATCTTTTTTTGCAAACAGATAAACATGGGAAATGCCCAATACGGCAATTACCGGAGCCTGCTTTCGACTTCGCTGCAAACTTGCTCCGCAGTCATGCCATCTGCATCAATGACAGGCGCAGAAGTGACGGTGTTCGCAATTCCCATAACATTTTGATCTAGGCCGGTTACGACGCAGCAAGCGCAGTTCTCGGCATCTGATTGTTGACGAAGTTCAATGACATCATAACCTTTGTCGCGAAGCGCTGATGAAATGTTCGTCAAAGATTGTTCCACTCCGATTTTTTCCATAGGTAACACCTCCTCCAAACTTTAGGTTGCCTTCATTTGATTGTTTTATGCGTTTTCTGGGAATAGCAATGGCAGGAGGAATCGGACTTAGAAGGACAGAATGCTGGTAAAGTAAAAACGGTAAAGTGGGGAGATTCTAATGGACATAATAATTAAACCAAAAGCATTAGAACAGATTCACGCGTTCTCATTGCAGGAAAACGAAGGGCTTCGCATCGGCGGCGTCTATGTAGCGAGTTGTTCCTTGTATGCGGATTATAGCTTATCAATCGATATTAGCAGAGAGGGAGATGAGGTGTATGAAGCCGAGGGAATACCGGTCATCATCTCACACAGCAGCAAAGAGTACTTGAGTGATACACTGATTGTGGACTACAATCCCTCAATCGGTTATAAATTGGCTTCTAATGAAGAAACATACCGTTATAACCTTAGTTTGGTCCGCACTGCCAAAAATTGAACATAATTGAACATAACGGATAGCTTGCGGAGCCACCTGAATTCACGGTACTATACAAACAAAAGCAGAACAAAAGTTCTGTAGAGAGTCGAGGGGTGAACTGTTTGAATGACCTTATAAGGGGAAAGCTTGCACTGCTTCCGGATCAGCCAGGCTGTTACTTGATGAAGGACCGGCAAGGGACCGTCATTTATGTTGGGAAAGCAAAAGTACTGAAGAACAGGGTCCGTTCCTACTTCACCGGTTCTCATGACGGAAAAACGCTTCGGCTTGTCAATGAAATAGAGGACTTTGAATACATCATTACCTCTTCGGATATGGAAGCTTTGTTATTGGAACTGAACCTGATTAAGAAATACGATCCAAAATACAATATTATGCTGAAGGATGATAAAAGCTATCCGTTCATACACATAACGAATGAAAGGCATCCGAGGCTGATCATAACCAGAAAGGTGAAAAAAGGGAAAGGTAAATATTTTGGACCGTACCCGAATGTATACTCGGCCAACGAGACGAAAAAATTGCTGGACCGCATTTACCCATTGCGCAAATGTACAATGCTGCCTGATAAGGTATGCCTGTATTATCATATTGGGCAATGCTTGGCCCCTTGTGAATTCGAAGTGTCAGAAGAGACGTATAAAGACATCACAGCAGAAATCACGAAGTTTCTGAATGGCGGACATGAGGAGATCAAGAAAGAATTAACCGCCAAGATGATGGAGGCATCGGAAAACTTGGATTTCGAACGCGCTAAGGAATATCGTGACAAGATCTCCCACATTGATGCAACGATGGAAAAGCAGAAAATGATCATGACCGATTTCACGGATCGCGATATTTTCGGTTTTGCTGTCGATAAAGGCTGGATGTGCGTACAAGTGTTTTTCATCAGGCAAGGGAAGCTGATCGAAAGGGATGTATCCATGTTCCCGGTGTATGAAGAGCCGGAAGATGAATTCTTAACATTTCTTGGCCAATTTTATAGCAAAGATAATCATATCAAGCCGAAAGAAGTGCTATTGCCGAATTCGGTCGATTGCAATATGGCTCAGGAACTGTTGCAGGTGAAGGCGATTCAGCCACAGAGGGGACAGAAGAAAGATCTCCTGAAGCTGGCCAACAAAAACGCCAAAAATGCATTAAGGGAAAAATTCGCCCTGATCGAACGCGATGAAGAACGTTCGATAAAAGCGGTCGAAAACCTAGGAAAAATCCTCAACATCTATACACCGCACCGCATCGAAGCATTCGATAACTCCAATATCCAAGGCACGAACCCAGTATCGGCCATGGTTGTGTTCACGGACGGAAAAGCTGATAAGAAACAATACAGGAAATATAAAATCAAGTCAGTCGAAGGACCGGATGATTATGAATCAATGCGGGAAGTGACACGCAGACGATATTCACGCGCGTTAAGGGAAGGCCTGCCGCTTCCGGACTTAATCATCATCGATGGAGGCAAGGGCCATATCGAGGCTGTCAGGGAGGTACTGGAGTATGAACTTGGCCTGGAGATTCCGATCGCCGGGCTCGTTAAGGATGAAAAGCACCGGACTTCCAATCTGTTGATGGGGAATCCGCTGGAGATCGTCCCGTTAGACCAAAGGAGCCAGGAGTTTTATTTATTGCAAAGGATACAGGATGAAGTTCATCGGTTTGCCATCACATTCCATCGTCAGGTCCGCGGAAAAAACGCGTTCCAATCGTTATTGGATGAAATACCGGGCATCGGTACCAAAAGGAGAAATAAACTGCTGAAGCATTTCGGGTCGCTAAAGGCGATGAAACAGGCTGATGCAGAGGAATTGAAGAAGGCCGGTCTGCCTTCGAATGTGGCGAATGAACTGTATGAAAAACTGAATGAATCTCCATAAGTTGCCTTCTCTATTCACGTTTCGGCCAAATCCTGGCTGAAAAGGCATAACATAAACAAAAATGCTCTCCAGATGGAGAGCATTTTTCAGTATTCCACAATATCCTTAACGTCCCAGCGCACTAATATATGGACCTGTTTTGATTTCTGCTTCGTTTCAGGAACAGCCTCCGTGATCCGTTTTTGAATGATTTCCAACTGTTGGGCCAAAAAGCCAGCCTCAATCTGAAATTCGCAATCTTTGTTCAGATCTAACCGCCGCTCGATGATGGTGCCCTGCAATATATACTCAGCTTCATGTTTGGATGTTTTTTGTTCGACCAACTCTCCCCAGCCGGCATTCATAAAGAATTCCTGTATCTCTTGCCTGTCCGCCAACGGGAATTTTCTGGCGAGTTGTTTGCCTGCCCAATATAAAATTTGGGAATGCTCTCTTCCCAGCAGGTCTGGAAGCAGTATATCTCTTAATATTTCTTTGCTGAATATGCTTATGTTTTCCTCATTTTGCGATTTCAGGTCTGTTCGTTCTTCTAAAGAGCTTTCTTTATGCATGGCGTACCCCACTTTCTGTAATTCTTATTATATACGATTTTGCTTTATGCTAGAACACCTTTCCGATAACTTTTGAGTTATATGGATTGTTATTTTTATATAAAAGTTTGATCCGTCAATTTCCAGTTTGGATGAGATTTCTGTGTCAGTTTTTGCTAATTGTTCGGATGATTTTTGCAGCGTTCTGCGGAAAAGAAATGGGAGGGCATAGCGGAACAGGAGGGAGGGATAGGCATTTTTGTATCCCTTTTCATTGTTATCATTTCAGGATTTTCCATGACGAATTTTGGATGTTCGTTTTCTTGACTGTATCCGTGGATGAGAGTAAAATGAACTTGTCATATAATTGTCGGAAATTTAGATATATAAATTATTATTAGAATTGAACGATTTATAAATGGAATTTCTGACGGGTGTTATATCTTTTCATGCTTCATGATTTTTTACTTTAAGGGGGGTACATAATGGCAGGAGAACGAGAGTTTTTTAACCGTCGGCTGCACTCATTGCTGGGCGTCATCCCAGTTGGACTATTTTTAACGCAGCATTTGGTAGTCAATAATTTTGCGACAAGAGGACCTGAGGCATTCAACAGTGCCGCACATTTCATGGAAAGTCTCCCATTCCGTTTGGCATTGGAGATCTTCATCATTTATATCCCGTTGCTGTATCATGCAATCTATGGTGTTTATATTGCTTTCACGAGCAGCTATAATGCGAACAGATATGGCTATTTCCGCAACTGGATGTATATCCTGCAACGGATTACAGGAATTATCACATTTGTGTTTGTTGTTTGGCATGTGTGGGAAACGAGGGTGCAGGCTGCTCTTGGGGCAAAGGTGAACTTCGGTATGATGGAGAACATTCTGTCTGATCCATTTATGTTATGGTTCTACATAATTGGGGTAGTATCGGCCATTTTCCATTTCGCCAATGGTCTCTGGTCATTCCTGGTTACATGGGGAATCACAATCACACCTCGTTCACAGCGCATAACCACGTACGTGACAATGGCGATTTTTGTGTTGCTTTCGTACGTTGGCGTTACGACACTTTTTGCTTTTGTATAAGAGAAAGATGCTAGATTGTGAGAGTGTATGCATGTGAACAGAACGGCAAAATTAAGGGAGTGAGTAAGGTTGAGTAAAGGTAAAATCATCGTAGTTGGTGGAGGCCTTGCAGGCTTGATGGCCACTATCAAGGCTGCGGAAGAAGGCATGCAGGTCGATTTATTTTCATTGGTTCCGGTAAAGCGCTCTCACTCTGTTTGTGCGCAGGGCGGAATCAACGGGGCAGTCAACACAAAAGGGGAAGGTGACTCCACATGGGAGCACTTTGACGATACAGTATACGGCGGGGATTTCCTTGCCAATCAGCCGCCGGTAAAAGCAATGTGTGACGCGGCGCCTTCGATTATTCACATGCTGGACCGTATGGGAGTCATGTTTAACCGGACACCTGAAGGCTTACTCGATTTCCGACGTTTTGGAGGAACCCAATACCACCGTACAGCATTCGCCGGGGCAACAACCGGACAACAGCTGCTATATGCGTTAGACGAACAGGTGCGCCGTTTTGAGGTCAGCGGACTTGTCACAAAGTATGAAGGTTGGGAGTTCCTGGGGGCAGTCCTCGATGAGGAAGGTGTTTGCCGTGGAATCACGGCGCAGAACTTGGCAAGCATGGAAATTCAATCATTCTCTGCAGATGCCGTCATTCTGGCGACAGGAGGCCCGGGGATCATTTTCGGTAAATCCACGAACTCTATCATCAATACAGGATCTGCAGCTTCCATCGTCTATCAGCAAGGGGTCTATTATGCAAATGGCGAGATGATTCAAATTCATCCGACTGCCATTCCAGGAGACGACAAGCTGCGTCTCATGAGTGAATCGGCCCGCGGTGAAGGCGGACGTGTCTGGACTTACAAAGACGGAAAACCATGGTACTTCCTGGAGGAGAAATACCCGGCATACGGAAACCTTGTGCCGCGGGATATCGCTACTCGTGAAATCTTCGATGTTTGTGTCGAGCAGAAGCTGGGCATAAACGGCGAGAACATGGTATATCTTGACCTTTCCCATAAGGATCCTAAAGAATTGGACATCAAATTGGGCGGTATCATCGAAATCTATGAGAAATTCACCGGCGATGACCCTCGTAAATTGCCGATGAAAATCTTCCCTGCTGTCCATTACTCAATGGGCGGACTTTGGGTAGACTTTGATCAGATGACCAATATTCCGGGACTGTTCGCTGCCGGAGAGTGTGATTACTCTCAACACGGCGCCAACAGGCTGGGAGCAAACTCATTGCTTTCTGCCATTTATGGCGGTATGGTCGCTGGCCCGAATGCAGTTAAGTATATTAATGGGCTTGAAAAGAGCGCTGATGCTGTATCCTCCAATGTTTTCAACAGTGCAATCATGGAGCAGCAAGAGAAATGGAATAACATCATGAGCATGGACGGAACGGAAAATGCCTATGTTCTTCATAAAGAACTTGGTGAATGGATGACGGACAACGTCACGGTTGTACGTTATAACGACAAACTCTTGGAAACGGATCAAAAAATTCAAGAGTTGCTTGAAAGATATCAAAATATCAATATTAACGATACAGCGAAATGGAGTAATCAGGGAGCGGCCTTTACACGTCAGTTGGAACACATGCTTCAACTGGCAAGGGTCATCACAATAGGCGCCTACAACAGGAATGAAAGCCGTGGAGCGCATTACAAGCCAGAGTTCCCTGAGCGTAACGATGAGGAGTTCTTGAAAACGACTATGGCGAAGTTTGTCAACAGCACTTCAGCTCCAGAGATGTCCTTCCAGGAAGTTGATGTGTCCTTGATTAAACCTCGTAAACGCGATTATTCAAAATCTAAAGGGGGTAATTAAGTCATGGCAGAACAAAAAGAAGTCAAGTTCATCATCACTCGGCAAGATAGTCCTGATTCAGCCCCTTACGAAGAAACATTTACCATCCCTTACCGCCCGAATATGAATGTAATCTCGGCGCTAATGGAAATCAGACGGAACCCTGTCAATGACAAAGGTGAAAAAACAACCCCGATCACCTGGGATATGAACTGTCTGGAAGAAGTGTGCGGAGCCTGTTCAATGATCATCAACGGCAAACCGCGCCAGTCCTGTACAGCATTGGTGGATAAATTAGAGCAGCCGATCCGGCTGGCTCCGATGTCCACCTTCCCGGTTGTCCGCGACCTTCAAGTCGATCGCAGCCGTATGTTCGACTCCCTTAAAAAGGTGAAGGCATGGATTCCGATTGACGGAACATACGACTTGGGTCCTGGCCCGCGTATGCCTGAGAAAAAACGCCAATGGGCATATGAACTGTCAAAATGTATGACGTGCGGCGTTTGCCTGGAGGCTTGTCCGAATGTAAACAGTTCAACCAACTTCATCGGACCGGCACCATTATCACAAGTGCGCCTATTCAATGCCCATCCGACTGGGGCTATGAACAAGGCAGACCGTTTGAACGCCTTGATGGAAGATGGAGGGCTTGGTGAATGCAGTAATTCACAAAACTGCGTACAGGCTTGTCCGAAAGGAATTCCTTTGACCACTTCCATTGCAGCATTGAACCGTGCGACATCAATCCAATCATTCAAAAACTTCTTTGGAAGTGATACGGTTTAATAAAGACGGGACATTTCATGATTGTCAATACCCTCAGCATTGCTGGGGGTATCCTAATACCAGAAAAATGAATGATTAATCATTCAATAAATAGGAGGAGCTTATGTCGAGAATTTCGTATATAGAGGACATGGAAAAATGGCAAGTAGGATTTTCATTTTCACATCCGATCAGCGTGAGATTTTCCGAGACGGATATGTTCGGCCATCTGAACAATACGGTTCCATTTACGTATTTTGAATTGGCCCGCATCGAATACTTTAAATACTTGAATCTGATGCAGGATTGGCTGAATACGAACAAAGAAACAATACCGGTCGTTGCCGACTTGCAGTGCGACTTTATCCGCCAGGTTTTCTTTGATGAAAAAATTGATCTGTATGTGAAGGCAACGAGGATAGGGAACTCGTCTGTCGATCTTCATTATATGGCGAAAAACCCGGATGGGCACCTGCTGTTTACAGGAAGGGGGACAATCGTACAAATTTCCAAACTAACAGGTCGCCCGGTTGCCTGGTCTGAGGATATAAAGCAATCCTTCGCGGCCAGCAGCGGACTGCCGATTTCCTAATCTGAAATCCGCAAGGTTCATCCTAAAACGCAAGGAGTGCATCTTTTTGGATATCTCCATAACGGTGCACTCTTTTGTTTTGATTGCCTGCGATGAGGACCGGCACAATCTGGGCGGTTGGTTCATAGGATACATTGGATACTAAACGAAGCGGTCATTTTCCTCCTTGCAATGATTGATCCAGCAGAGCATTCACTGGCATAAAAAAGGCAAGCGGAAACATTCTGTATGAACCGGCGAATACGGACGTTTACCTGTCTGCTGTAAGCTATGCTTGTTTCACTTCTTTATCATTACAGCCTGCACCATTCCCGAAAGGCCGATTGGTTTCACGATCCGAAGCAGATATAAAGAGCGGATTTTCGTCACTATCTCGGTAATCCGAACATACTATAGGTTGACTAAATCTATACCCATTCCTAGGTTACAGCTGGTCAAGGCAAGGAGGGTTACAGTACTTGAAGGAGAATGAATTCACTCATAAACCACTTCTTACTAAAAGAGAAAAAGAAGTGTTCGAGTTGTTGGTACAGGACAAAACAACAAAAGAAATAGCAGGCGAATTGTTCATCAGTGAAAAAACAGTCCGCAACCATATCTCGAATGCGATGCAGAAGCTTGGTGTTAAAGGTCGTTCTCAAGCAGTTGTAGAGCTCCTTCGCATGGGGGAACTCCATCTGTAGACAAAACTTAGCAGCCGGCCGTCATCCATTGCGTTAAGCAGAAACCAGCCCTGATCTTACAAGAAAAGGGCTGTTTCTGCTTTTTTGGTGTCTTCTTGTGATGTGCATCCAGCGAAATGGAGATTAGAACAGCAATAAATAAGGGTTTTCAAAGTAATGGCAGATCTGTTGCAAAAATTCGGCTGCGGGTGCTCCGTCCACCACTTGATGGTCGAATGTTAGGCTAAGCGGCAACTCTTGTTTCTCAATGATTTCTTTGTGTTCATTGAAGGCAAGTTTGCTGTCGATCGCTCCCACACCCAGAATAGCAATTTCCGGTTTATTTAAGATAGGTGTAAAATATTCAATGCCTGTATGGCCCAGGTTGGATACTGTAAAAGTAGACCCCGTCAGTAAATGGCCGCTAAGTGTGTTGCTGCGCGCTGCATATACAACGTTCGTTATATCTTTTGCCAGCTGTGTCAGCATTTTATCGGATGCATTTTTTACGACGAGAACGATGAGACCATCATTGACGGCAACGGCAATGCCTATATGAATATCTTCATGAACGCTCAAAGTGCCATTTGCATAAGTAGCATTCATTTCCGGATAATCCTTTAAGGGAAGCGTAACTGCGCGAACAAGCAAGGTGTTAATGCTTAGTTGACCTAGAGCTAAATTATCGCCAACCTTCTTCTTCATATCTTCCCGGAAAGTCATAAGCGGCGAAATGTTTGCTCTGCAGTGCAAGGTCACTTGCGCCGTTTGCTGGAGGCTTTGACGCATACGCTTTGCAATAACTTTACGCATTCCTGATAACCCTTCACCAACCTCGGGTTTTGTATCTGCAGAGGAGAAGGCCCTTGTTTCCGGAATATAATTCAGAACATCCCGGCGTGTAATTCGGTCATTGCCGCCAGTGCCTGTGATCACTTTGAAATCTAATCCTCGTTCCTTAGCAAGTTTGCGGGCAATCGGTGTAATGAAGAGACGTCCGCTTTTTTGTGTATTATTGGCCGGAGACGAAATGGGTGAGGCATCCGGCTTTGCCATTTTGTTGTTGAGTGCAGGCGCATCCGCTTTCTCGCTTTTCTCGCCTATTAAACCAATAGGCTCTTGGCATGGCGTTTCGCCCGCTTCATCTACAATGATCTTCAATAAAGTGCCCTCTGTCGGGGATTCCACATCATGTGTCAGCTTTTCCGAGCTGATTGTGCAGATGGGCTCGCCCTTTTTGACTGGATCCCCTTCTTTTTTGTGCCAAGATTCGACGGTTCCTTCGGTCATCGTCAGGCCAAGCTTCGGCATTAAAATAGTTGTCGCCATTTTCATCACAACCTTATGATATTTTTTAAGTCGGCTATCAGTCATCCGCTAAATCGAACACCTTATCTGCGTACGGAATGTACAGTTTCTCAAGGTTCTCTGCGAATAGAGCTGGTGTATTCGGTGCACGAACGCATTTAATAGGACCATCCAAATAATCGAATGCCTTGCGGCAACAACGGAAGCTATATCCGTTGCGGTGTTATTATGGGGATTTGCTTCATCAATAATGATGAGTCGGCCTGTTTTCTGGACAGAATGGAGAAGGGTTTCCTGATTCCATTAATCTATATTCATCTGAAATTTCGTAAATTTGTCACCGGATATAAGACTGTTTTTTAGAAAAACATAATTCTAAAGGGCATAACGAATTTACATAGATAAACGATAAGGAACAATAGAAGAGGAATTATACGATGTTAATTTTATAAACAAGTTTTCATCTAAAAGAAGAAATCAATAAAAAGATATAAATAAGTATTGTTACGTTGAAGCTCTGATCCTCTTCCTTACAAAGTTCTTCTTGAACAAACAGGCCGGGATTTTCTTGTGGCAGTTTAGAAGAGCTACTATTTGTTTTTTAGTGATAATTTTTAATGAATTGGAAAAAATAATATAAAGAAAGGAGAGATTGCGAATGTTTGTAAAAAAGTATTTAACAGGAATGGCCGTTTTACTTGCGATGATTGTGATTATGCATACTGCAGGCTCACCCGTCGTATTTGCTGAATCCGGTGTCGTAACAAAACCTATAGGGACAGTGAAAGAAATTGAAGTCGAGATGAATGATGATTACTTTAATCCGAAAGTCATCACTATTTCCAATGGAAGAACGATAAAGTTGATATTGAAAAACAAAGGTAAGAAAGAACACACCTTCACAGTGGAAAAGCTCGGAATTGATGCCGAAATCCAGCCGGGAAAAGAAAAAACCATTACTGTGAAATCGAAAGATCCAGGTACATATGAACTGATATGTCGGTACCATTTCAATGAAGGAATGGTTGGAAAAGTAATGGTCAAATAACAGGCAGGGCCCAGCTGGCCTTGCTTGTTAATAGCCAAACCGTAATGTTCCATAATCAGGCTGGGCTGTTGAGGACGGAAAGCGTTATTCTACTTGACCTGACGCCAAAAGAGTCAATCGAATTTGCGAAGCTGAATACGGAGTCGTCTAGGCATAGAAAACAAACATCAACCCACCTTCATCGCCACTGAAGACATTAGAGGATATTGGAGAACGGTTCAATAACCCTACGGAGAAGATGAAGTGGAGAAGGTGTTTCCATACATCCACCGGATCTAAACGATGATTGAAGAGAAGCACGTCGCTGATTCATACGATTCGTTAGGAACTATAAAGAGTATTTATAAGGTTGTGGAGAGCAGCATCCAATGGGTGTTGCTTTTGTTATTTGATCAAGGGGCATGTTTTATAAATAAGCAAATATGTATATGAATCTCATGCTAATTCATCCTAAAGTTATAAGTGAGTAATCACTCACCAAACTATTGTATAAAATAAGGCTCAAATCTATAATGAAATTAGGTGATTAATCACTCACTTTTTGCGGGAGGATGAATTATGAAACAAAGTGCCACTATACAAGTCAAGGATGTAAGGAAACGTTTTGGGAAACAAATAGTTCTGAATGATATAAATCTTGATATTCATAAAGGGCATATTTATGGTTTCATTGGACCTTCGGGGGCTGGAAAAACAACGCTGGTAAAGATGATTGTTGGGCTGGATGTTCCGGATGAAGGGTCTATCTATTTGCTGGATAAAAAGATGCCAAACTTGGATATATTACAGTACATCGGATACATGGCCCAGTCGGATGCTTTGTACACTGCGCTTACCGGTAAGGAAAACCTTATGTTTTTTGCGTCTCTCTTCAAGCTGAATAAAAAAGAACGGCAAGAGCGCATCATTTATGCGGCAGAATTGGTGAATTTAACAGCCGATCTTAATAGGAAAGTTTCTGCTTATTCTGGTGGCATGAAACGACGATTGTCTCTTGCTATTGCCTTAATACAAAATCCTGAGGTGTTAATTTTGGATGAACCGACCGTAGGCATCGATCCCGAATTAAGAAAAAGCATTTGGGATGAGCTATTCAGACTAAAGGAAGAAGAAGGAAAAACAATCATTGTGACCACTCATGTGATGGATGAAGCAGAGAAATGTGATTATATTTCCATGATTAGAGATGGACTGCTTATTGCAAACGGGACTCCACAACAATTAAAAGAGCAGTATTCCGTGAATAACTTAGATGATGTGTTCATGGCCGCAGGGGGGATTGGTAAATGAGAATATTGGCATTGATTAAAAGAATTTTATTGCAGATTGTGAGAGACAAGCGGACACTCGCTTTGCTTTTCATCGCCCCGTTATTGATTTTAACGCTTATGAAGCTGGTCTTTACCGGGGAAACAGTGAAGCCTGTTCTGGGTGTTGGAAATGTAAACGAGCAAACCATTAAGTTTTTACAGGATGCAGATATTACAGTGAAAGAGTACGAAAGTATCACTGATATAGAGCTGATAATAGTTGACGAAGAGTTAGATGGTTTTTTGCTAGTGGAAGACACAGAGTCGACGATGACATTACTGAATGACGACCCGTCAGTAGCTAAAAGTCTGGAGCTGAAAGTAAAACAAGTTGTCTCGAAAGAAACCCAACTAAAGCTAATGGGAAATGGTATGCAGGATCAGATGCCCCCCGAGGATACAATACGCATAAATTATATATACGGAAGCGGCGACACTGAGCTTTTTGATACTTTCAGTCCGTTGCTGGTCGGTTTTTTTGTTTTCTTTTTCGTTTTTTTGATTGCGGGTATCGGATTATTGAATGAAAGAACAACAGGTACTCTTGAGCGTCTGATGAGCACACCGATCAGAAGAGGGGAGATTGTGGCTGCCTATCTAGTAGGCTATGGTTGTGTTGCGTTTATGCAGACAGTGATTATCGTTCTTTTCAGTGTTCATGTATTGGATATTGTTTTGGTCGGTTCCTTTTGGCATGTGATTATCATTATTGTAACGGTTGCGCTGGTTGCTTTATCTTTAGGTATCCTGTTGTCTACATTTGCAAGTTCTGAATTTCAGATGCTTCAGTTCATTCCGTTGGTGATCGTTCCGCAAATATTCTTCTCGGGCATCTTCTCAATTGAAGGAATGGCTGAATGGCTGCAGGTCTTTGCTAAATTTATGCCTTTATATTATGCATCGGATGCTTTAAATGGTGTGATGTATAAAGGTCTAGGCTTATCGGATATTCTTAGTGATTTATACGTTTTACTGGCTTTTGCCTTTGTATTCATCTTTATGAATTTGTTTGCTTTGAAAAAGTATCGTAAACTATAGACACGAATTCAAGCAAAAGATGGTGAGCCTACATGTTATCCAATATATTGGCAGAAATGGCGAATTACTTGGAGAAATCGAATAAACAAACACCAAAGCAAAAAAAGATTATTGAGGCAGCTATCACGATTTTTGCGGAAAAGGGATATGCAAATACATCCACATCTGAAATAGCCATGCGGGCAGGAGTAGCAGAAGGCACTATTTTTAAACACTACGGAACAAAAGAAAACCTTTTGATCTCCTTATTAGTGCCGTTTATGAAAGATTTCTTTCCGGCGATGGCAGATGATTTTCTAAAGGAAATAATGGATGAGGAGGCTTCCTTTGAAGATTTCTTGAGAGCCTTCATAAAAAATCGAATCGTTTTCTTTTCAGAAAACAGAGAAGTCTTTCAGGTTCTTATTAAAGAAATCATATACAGACAAGAGCTGAAAAATGAAATCCTTCCTTTTTTGAAAGAGAATGCGTCTCAGCGTTTGGCCAAAATATTTGATGTTTATAAAGAACGCGGCCAGATTAAAGATCTGCCTAATTCTGTCATTTTAAAAAATGTAAGCACAATTATTGGCGGGTTCTTTGTTTCCCGATTTGTATTGTTGAATGCCCCTAACCCGCGTGAAGAGGAAATTGATGAATTGGTGGATTTTGTGCTGAATGGAATTGGACAATCCGCAGAATGATGGCTACTTCAGTATAATCGTAACAAACAGTTCAGCCGGGGCCTTCTGGCTGGACTTCTTTTTTCGGTATATGTTAAAAACCAGTAGGGTCTGATCCTATCAAGTGAGGTCTGAAAATACAATTAATCAGGAAGAGGGGAAAAGTATGAGGGCTATTATTTTTGATATGGATGGAACATTATTTCAAACAGATACAATCCTAGAAAGATCACTCCAAGATACATTTGAACATTTAAGAACTATGAAGGTATGGAACCAAGAAACTCCTATTCGCAAATATAGAGACATGATGGGTGTACCTCTGCCTGTCGTTTGGGAGGCGCTTTTGCCTGAGCATTCAAACAAATGCAGACAAAGGGCAAATGACCTTTTCCATCAGCGATTAATTGAGAATATTAAGATTGGTAAAGGGGCCTTATATCCGCACACAAAAGAAATTTTCCGTTTCCTGAAAAAGAATGGTTTCCACATATTTGTAGCCAGTAATGGCCAAACCGAATATTTGGATGCCATCATTCAATATTATGATTTACATCATTGGATTAAGGAAACATTCAGTATTCAACAGATACAAACACAAAATAAGTCAGATTTGGTTCGTGCGATCATACAGAAATATGACATCGATTCTGGAGCTGTCGTTGGCGACCGGCTTTCGGACATCAATGCAGCAAAAGAGAATAATCTTGTTTCAATCGGGTGTAACTTTGATTTTGCTCAGGAAGAGGAACTCTCTCAAGCTGATGTCGTGATTGATCACTTGTCAGAGTTAAAAGAGGTATTATCACTAACCTAAAAGTATTCGCAGCAAATGTCACGGAGGAGTTTCTGCTTTTTGGAGGGCTCCCCAAAATTGCACCACTTGAATTTTTGATGAAAGTGGGTGAAAATGAATAAAGACTATTATTTGTAAGGAAATCAGCAAGGATGGGGGATTTATCCATGCAAAGGGAACCATTACAGGATGAAATTGTGGCGTCGATCGAGAAGGAATTACGCTTCGTGGCATCCATCGTAAAGCAGAGGGGCAGGGAAATCCTGAACAACTATACAATCACACCTCCACAATTCGTGGCATTGCAATGGCTGAATGAAGATGGAGATATGACGATCGGGGAGCTCTCGAACAAAATGTATCTAGCATTCAGCACGACAACAGACCTTGTCGATCGCATGGAGAAAAACGGATTGTTGAAAAGGGTAAAGGACAAAAACGATCGGCGGGTTGTCCGCATACATTTGCTTAAAGAGGGGAAACGCATCATCGAGGATGTGATCTCCGAGCGTCAGCATTACTTGGACCAACTATTGCAGAACCATACACAGGATGAAGTGATGAGACTGAAAGACAGCCTTACAAAACTGCATAGGGAAATGAAAGAAGATTGAGGCGATATTTTGAAACAACCAATTGGCATCATAGATTCAGGGGTTGGCGGATTGACAGTTGCGAAAGAAGTCATCCGTCAGCTTCCGTATGAGCAAATTATATATCTAGGCGACAATGCAAGATGTCCGTATGGTCCAAGGACGATGGAAGAGGTGAAGCAATTTACCTGGGAAATGACTAACTTTCTTCTGAACAAGGATATCAAGATGTTGATCATCGCCTGCAACACGGCAACGGCTGCTGCTTTGGAAGAAATTAAAGAAAAATTGGATATCCCGGTACTGGGGGTCATTGCTCCGGGCGCGCGGGCAGCTATCAAAAATTCGACGAACCTGAAAATCGGTGTTCTTGGTACGGAAGGGACAATCAAGAGCGGAGCCTATACGGAAGCCCTTCAGGAAATCAACGAAGAAGTGAAAGTGACCGGTAAAGCTTGCCCGAAATTTGTTCCCATTGTAGAGAGCGGAGAGTATAACAGCCCGCTCGCCAAGAAAATCGTCGCTGAAACATTGTATGGCTTAAAGTCCAGCGGCATTGATACATTGATCCTCGGCTGTACGCATTATCCATTACTTGGGCATGTTATCTCCACAACGATGGGGAAAAAAGTGAAAGTGATTTCCTCAGGAGAGGAGACGGCGCGTGAGGCGAGCGCCATCCTGGATTACCGTAACCAACTCAACCGGAGCAAACATAAGCCGGAGCATATTTTCTATACGACCGGATCACGGAATATGTTCCGACGCATTGCCTGTTCATGGTTGGGTAATGACTGGCAGGAAGTGCATAAGATTAAGCTTTGAAAACTCCTTAAGAAGGGGTTTTTCTTTTTGGCGGGATAAGCAATGCCCGTCTGCCTTGCTTTTGAAAAATAGTTGCATGTTTTTACCTGGGACGGTCTATTTCCAGTGGAAGCCCGTATACATAGTAGTACAAACTATGTCTGGAGGGATAGAAATGTCCAAGAAAACAAATGCAGTGATTGCTTCGACTGTCCTGGTATCTTCTGTATTGTTGGGAGGATGCGGTTTATTTGAAAATAAAAAAATAGACCCTCCTCAAAATGAATCATTAGTCGAAGATGGTGCTGCGCTCAACCAATTGGATGAATCAGAAGCAGATAAGGAAACAGCAGGCGAGGAAGCAACAAAGACTGTAATGACTGAATTATACTTGATCGATAAGAATGGCTATGTGGTACCGCAATCCGTGCCGTTGCCTAGTTCGGAAGGGGTGGCGAAGCAAGCATTGGAACATTTGGTTGATCAAGGACCTGTATCCAACATCCTGCCTAACGGCTTCCGCGCTGTATTGCCGGCTGATACAGAGCTGACGCTGAACGTCAATAAGGGCGTGGCGACAGTGGATTTTTCACCGGAATTTGCTTCTTATGCGAAAGAAGATGAATTGAAGATTCTGCAATCAATCACTTGGACGCTCACTCAATTCGACTCCATCGAGCAAGTTAAGCTGCAAATGAATGGAAAGGAATTGGCGGAGATGCCTGTCAATAAAACACCGATCCCGCAAAGCCTGACAAGGGCAGGCGGTATAAATATAGATACATCCAATGTGGCAAACATCACGGATACAGTCCCATTAACGGTTTATTATTTGGGCGGCGATGAAAGCAACTATTACCAGGTGCCGGTTACAAAGCGTGTGGCTGCAACCGGTGATGACTTGGTGGAGACAGTCGTCAAGGAGCTGGCTGAAGGTCCGTCCCCGTTATCGAATCTTGTGACGGAGTTTATGCCGGAGCTCGATTTGGTGAATGAGCCTGAACTGGAAGATGGCAAACTCGCCTTGGACTTCAATGAGGTCATCTATGGAAGCTTCAAGGAAAATACCGTATCCCAGCGTCTTATGGATTCCCTGGTGCTGTCCTTGACGGAACAGCCGGGCATCGACAGTGTTGAAATTCTTGTCAACGGCAAAGCATCGCTGGTGACGGAGGAAGGGAAAGAACTTTCCAAACCGGTAAGCCGTCCTGAAAAGGTGAACGCTGCTGGCTTGTAGAGAGAAGGAACCATGAAGAGTGCAAGTATATAGATCATCTAAGAAGCCGTCCGTTCGGCTTCTTTTTTTCGTACAGGATCATTTACTGCTATCAGTGGTTGCTTTACGCGAAATAAAGGGTATCATATATAGAAGTGTTATAATTTATAGAGTAAGTCCGGTAAGGAGGAATAAACATGCGCCATGATGGCCGCCAAACAAACCAATTAAGACCAATACATATAGAAACTGACTACCTGAAACATCCAGCTGGTTCTGTTTTGATCACCGTCGGAGATACAAAGGTGATCTGCACCGCCACTGTGGATGATCGGGTGCCTCCTTTCATGCGCGGAGAAGGCAAAGGCTGGGTGACAGCTGAATACTCTATGCTGCCGGCTGCTACCGCACAAAGGAATATCCGTGAATCGGCAAAAGGGAAAATCACGGGGCGCACGATGGAAATCCAGCGCTTGATCGGCCGGGCACTAAGGGCCGTCGTCGATCTGGAATCGATGGGTGAGAGAACAGTATGGGTTGACTGCGATGTCATCCAGGCTGATGGAGGCACACGCACAGCTTCCATTACAGGTGCGTTTGTCGCCATGTCGATCGCATTCGGCAAACTGTACGAAGAAAAGAAAATCAGCAAGTTCCCGGTGAAAGATTTCCTTTCGGCGATCAGTGTAGGAATCACCGAGGAGAATGGTGTCGTCCTTGACCTTGACTATGTGGAGGATTCTGCCGCTCAGGTCGATATGAACGTAGTGATGACAGGAAACGGTGAATTTGTCGAGCTGCAAGGGACTGGGGAAGAAGCGACATTCAGCTATAGCCAGTTGCAGGAGCTTCTGAAGGTGGCGACAGAAGGGCTTAACGAAGTCGTCGCTATCCAAAAAGAGGCTTTAGGAGAAACAGCCAAACTGATTGGAGGGGAACAAGCATGAAAGATTTGATCATCGCTACCGCCAATAAAGGCAAAGCGAAAGAATTTGAAGCCATGTTTGCGCCGCTTGGCTTCCGTGTGCTCACTCTTCATGACCTTGAGGGTGCTGAGGATGTTGAGGAAACCGGTACAACTTTTGCCGAGAATGCCATTCTGAAGGCAGAAGCGCTCAGCAAGCAGTTCAACACGATGGCGATCGCTGATGATTCCGGTTTGATGATTGATGCGCTGGACGGCCGCCCGGGTGTATATTCCGCCCGTTATGCCGGCGAGGCTAAAAACGACCAGGCAAATATGGACAAAGTGTTAGAAGAATTGAAGGATGTCCCTGAAGAAAAACGGACAGCTCAATTCCACTGTACTTTGGCTGTTGCTAGACCCGGCCAGGAAACAATGACAGTGTCCGGCACACTGGATGGCCGGATTCTGACTGAAAGACAAGGAAACAATGGGTTCGGATATGATCCGATCTTCTATGTGCCGGAAGCAGGAAAGACGACTGCCGAAATGGAGCCGGCAGAGAAAAATGCCATCAGCCACCGCGCCAATGCTTTAAAAAAACTAAAAGCAGAACTGGATCATATTCTGTAAAAAGGAAGGATTCCAATGAACATTTTAGTTGTAAGTGACAGTCACGGACAGACAGAGGATTTGTTTATGCTGCAGGACAAGTACCGCCATAAAGCGGAAGCAATGTTCCATTGCGGCGACTCGGAACTTCAAAAAGGCCACCCGGCTTTAGAGGGGTTCCAGTATGTCAGAGGGAACTGTGATTACGATGCTGCTTTCCCGGAGCATGTCAACAAGGAGGTAGGCGGATATCGATTCCTGATGACGCATGGGCATCTGTACAATATCGGCATGACTCTGGACAGGCTCTCCTATAAAGCAGAAGAAACAGGTGCGGATATCGTCCTGTTCGGCCATTCCCACCGTCCCGGAAGCATGCAGGATCAAAAAGGTGTTCTATACATCAACCCCGGCAGCATATCATTACCTAGGGGGAGAAAAGAGAAATCCTATTGCCTGATCAACATTGATGGTAAGCAGGTCTCCGTACGCTTCTTCGAGCCGGACGGCACAGAATTGAAATCGTTAGAAGCCGTTTACCAGATGAACTAAATCTTGTATAATAAAAAGGCAGGAAGAAAAAAATCTTCCTGCCGAAAAAAAGTTTCAAAAAAGCGTTGACTTCCATTAGATATGCTAATATAATAATACTTGTCCTTAAGAAAAAGGTAGCAACAAAATGAACTATATATCCATGTCCCAGTAGCTCAGCTGGATAGAGCAACGGCCTTCTAAGCCGTCGGTCGGGAGTTCGAATCTCTCCTGGGACGCTAATGTTTATAGACCCTGTTATAATGCGGTTTCTCCGTGTTGTAGCAGGGTCTTTTCTTTTGTATGACCATTAAAAGTCGTAAATTGTATGTAGGATAAAAGCATTTCTGTACATAGGAACAGTGATATTCCATTTCACTATTATTTTCTATGTCTGGAGGTGCTTTTTTTATGAAGAAACATGTTATTAAACAGCGTGGAACAGCGTTAAAAGAAAGAAAACTGAACAGTAAGGCTACTGAAAGTTTCACAATTAAATACACCCTACAAGAAGCCTAGGATATCTTTCTACGTGCAAAAGTTGCTGAAGGTGTCCGACAGCGTACATTAAACGAATATGTACAGCACATTAGGTATTTGACAGAATATCTTTCTGTTTATCAGCCTACTTTTGAACATGTCTGCGACTTAACGCCATCATTGATAAGAGATTACATTACTTTTTCAAAGAATAAAAAGGCTTATGCAGGTGATGAACAGCGTGAGAAAACGACTACATTATCAGTGAATACAATAAATATAAGGTTACGTACGTTGAGAACAATGTGTAAATTCTGGTTTGAGGAAAGCCTGATCCCGGAAAATCCAATGAAGAATATTAAATCACTCAAACACTCTAAGGGATAAGGCTAAAGCCTATCCCTTTTCAATTACTTAAAAACTTTCCGAGGGAAAGGACTAGCCTATCCCTCTACAAGTTTTTAAGTAATTGAAAGATTTAGATTCATATAACTATCTAATCCACTAGTAAATATATAAGAAGTAGTGTTTGTTTAATCTGGATTTTTAGTAAGTCTTTGTTCAATATATACAAATATTGGTATACAATTATAGTGTGGTATGAGTTAATAATTCTTAAAGTCTCTAGTGATAAGTAGTGCTAAGAATACTTGAGAAAATGGTAAAAGATTTATATAGGACTGAACAAGAGATGTTCTAAAGCGTGAAAATTGGTTAGCACAATGTAAGCGAGTAGATTATTAAGATATTAGTCAAAATAATTAAGTTTAATAATAAAGAGGGGCTAATAGGGTTGCTTTTATTTGGGATATTATCAATTTTGACAGGCTAAATTATCTTCTTGAATTGGTTTTAAAAATTGGTTTGTTATTATTTGTTTTGGTTATAGCGGTAGTAGCAAATAGGTGAGAAGTGAGGTCTTAAAAGAGGTTAATTTATGGGGAAGTTGTTTTTGTATGTGATAAAGGACAGTTTAGTATATTGAGTAGTTTATTTTAGATCATATAACAAATGATTAGGATTGTTTTATAGCAGGCATGAGGTATTATGTCACTGTTTACTTAAAATAAGTAGACATGTAATCATCCTTTTTTGTGATAAATGACTTTTTAAAGAGGGAACTCTGTGAAAAATCTAAAGAGAGAAAGCACCTTAAAGGAATACAGATAGATGAATCCCTGAAGGTGCTTTTCTTTATTAGTTAGTCATCTAGTCACAAACAAGGTACCATGGATTTTAACACTACAGATATAAGATATTTAATCTATGTTCCAGAAAATAGTGTGATTGTATATTTTATATGATATTACAAATTAAAAGGTTGAGGATAAGAATTTTGCTTTATTCTGCTACAAGGTAATAAAAAATCTCATGAATCTCTATAAAGTCACGTTCTATGTACTCCATAAATGTATAATAGCAATCCTTACGACTTTTACCGGAGATAATATTTTTTATAGTAGCCTTACTAACTGGATATGCTTTTGTCAATTGACTTGGAGAGTAGTCTTGAAACCCATTGAGGTACAGTATTTCGTATACCTGCTGGTCTGTTAATTTTACATTTTTGAAACTAGTATCATACATGTTCACCACTCCTTAAGAATATGTTTGATAGTTATGTATAGATACTTGCTATTCCGCTGAAATTTAGGACAAGTATAAGATAAATAATGTCAATAACTAAACGCTTAAACATTATTCTTTGGTGGTGTTATGATGAAAAATAACAAAAAGGCATTTTTAAAATTTCTTTTAATAGTTTGTTCTTACATAATTGTATTATCCTTAATTTTATTGTGGGGGTATTTTTTTAATGAAACTTTGGGATTTTATATACTATATGTAGTAATATTTAGCACTATATTATTTTCCTGTACATTTCTTCCCTTTTTTATACACTGGGAAAAAAAGAAGAAATCAAATTTACTATTTGATTGGTTAGATAGTATATACAATAAAGATATTTCAAGAAGAATTATTGAGGACGAAATAAAGCGTGCGGATATATTAGAGAATTTAGAAATTACACAGAAGAAGATACTTGTATATGCTAACTATAATAAAAACAGGTTGAACTTAATTAAAGCGTTAATTAAAACAAGAAATCATGGCCATATGTTAAATTACGTGAAATTATTTATACCCATAACCATTTCAACAGTGCTATATTTCCTTAAAGAACCTATAGTACAGAGGTATTTGAAAGGAGAAGAAAATAGTTTTTATGATTCAGAAGTAATCCAATTTATAAATATAGTGATTATAGTTCTTATCCTAATTGGTGGGATGGCAGTTATCGTGATCGATGTACATGAAGGTCGTAGAAGAGAGATGCTTATCGAAGAGATAGTAGACTCTTGTATTAAAAAAATCGAAGATGATTCTAAGCGTCAATAGCTTGTTTAGAGTAATCTTCTGAGGTTTTTATAGGTTAGTGTTATGCTAAAAGCAGGGAGAAGTATGCGATATTGTGCAGCTGGGGAACTTAAAAAATTCAAATTCCGCTTTAATATTTATAGATAAACCTTTCCGATGGGAGATTTATAGCAAAGGATGTGGATAGGCTATACTAAGTTGGGCAGGAAAAATAAGGGGTTGTAAACTAAGACTAATAACTTAAGGGGCATGCTGTTATGACACGTCAACGTCGAACTTTTACACCTGAGTTCAAACTGCAATTAGTGAAGCTCTATGAAAATGGTAAATCTTGTGCTATGTTTCAAAAGAATATGAAGTCTTCCGAGTGCTTACTGGAGCAGTCCATCAATAGAAGCATGCCTAAAAAAGCTCAATAAAAACTTATTTTCATGTTATTTTCACATTTTATGGCTTCACTACAGACTAATCTTTCATATAATCACTTTATGATGAGCGATAAATGTAAATTCCTATTAAGAGCAACAATACTAGTCAGCGTAATTGCGGCTACTATTTTTTTTGTATACGAACATAAACATAAGGAACTCATTAAACATATAGGAATGGACTTAATAATCTATGGGTTATTTAAAGATCGTGTTTATGATATAAGCCCGTCTGTAAAAGGGAATACGGTCACTATAGAAATGGATATTTATGATGAATATGATTCATTACCCGATGTAGAGAAGTTCAGTTTTATGAAATCTTTTGTCTCTCAATTAAGATACACCCTGCAAAATCTTCAAGATAAAAATGGCTACTTAGGGCATAATGTGGAATTGCATGCATCTACTAAGATAAATCACTATAATTATGTTAGTAATGTAGCTGGTGTTAATCCCCATAACCTATATGAATACTCTAGTTCATTATCAAAAGATGGGAAGGCGATAATGTCTTTCGAACAATTTGAAACAGAAGTCAGAAATTCGAATTATGCTATCGATATAACCGAACAAGAAAGGGAAATAATCGAATACGGAGATAAATTGTTCAGTCTACTGACTTGTAACGGCAGATATTATCGTCCTGAAACCGATCTTAAAATAATTGAAAATATCGTTTGTGAGAAATATTCTCTCCAACGTGATGAATTTTTGGCTATTTACGAAAAGGCACTTGTTTTTAAACAATAAACTCCTATCGTTGAGGAGTTTTTTTCGTTTTGGAAAAACGATTTTGTTGTGTCTCCTTTAGTGACTTTTAGACAGCGTATCTTACTTTTGTGCTATTCTGAAATTAGTAGGAATAGACCAAAAGGCTCGCTGGGAGGGATTACTTTGGGATTTTTTAAGAGCATAAAGGGCAGCATCATAAGTGATTATTTCCAATGCAGTAATCAGTTGAGGATCTATAGGGCCGGCGATATGGTGGATGTAGCTTTATATCATTCAAACCTTGTCATTTCATCACCAGTTTATAAGCAAAATATAACGCTTAATTATGACCAGATTACGGATGTATTTTATGGGCTGCAAACTGAAATAACTGTGAAAGATAAATCAGTGATAGGAGAACGCTAGCCGGCGGCTTATTATTCGGTGGTTTTGGTGCCGTTGTCGGGGTTGTATCCGGTACAGGGAAGAAGGAAAAGAAGAAGAGAGATTTTTACTTCGTTATTTCCTATAACAGTAGCGACGGTTGTTGGTTTGAAATAAAGTCGCGATGTTTATTAAAATATTGCGATGCTACCGCCTTAGATCATTTCTCTAAGGCTTGTTTTATTCAACTAAATCAGATAAAGATTGTGAATAAATACACTTGAACAACGGGCAAGTTATTGGAGGAAGGTATTTATTTTATTTGGTTTTTTATGGTAAAATTAAACGCTAATATTAAGGGGTTCTATCAAGTGATAAAAGGGATAAGGAGAGGAAGAATGTTACTGAAAAATATTCTAAATTTTTACAATTTATTATTGTCTTTAGGTGCTTGTTATTTGGGTGTGTCAATGCTTTTAGGAAGAGGAGTTTTCGATACATTTCCACCTGAGTGGATAGGTAAATTACCATTTAATAGTTGGGCGAGTCTAGCTTTATTTGGAATGATTATTTTTGGAAGTGGAAATGCCTTTGCTTCCATTTGGGGATTTATAAAGAAAGATATAAAAATATTTATAATGACCATCACTATGGGCGCTTTGTTTTTCTTCTGTACGGTTATATCAACTATGTTGGTGGGAGAATGGTACTTGCCAACAGGACAATTTCTGATATTAAGCTTAATCCAAATATTACTTGGAGTAGTTGGCTTTGTTATTTCTTACTTTAATAATAGGGTTTTACTTGAATAAAAGGAACTGTGATCGCAGTTCCTTTTATTATGCTGCTAAAGGGGCAGTTTAGCTGAAGAGCTAACGTCAAACGGATACTTACACCAGATGAACTAACACGTATGCCAAGAGCAGAAGCTATTTACTTGTATCTGGTGGATATACGATACAGCTTAAAAAACATTTCAATTCCTTATTTTTAAAGGCGTATTACATGATGAGAATAAAATGAGTCGTTTTGATTATCTAAAATTGCATGAAAGTAGCAATATACAAGATCAAGTAAAACAGAAAAACTCAGCACAAATCAAAAAAATTTAGTGACTGAAGAAAAAATGCAGCATGAAAAATGAATCTCACTTTAGAGAATCTGGTTGAAGAAGACAGCAAAGAAAATGTAGATATAAAGCGAGAAAACAAGATGTAAAAGATTTGATATTAAATAACATGATGGCTACAAATAAAATGATAAAAAGCTACGATGATAAAAATGAAAAAGAAGAAACAACAGCAGAGCTTCCATTAGAAGCTGTAGACCAGATAATGGTACTTCCATTGAACGATGAACAAAAAACGATAAAAATAAGGACGAGGAATATTCACTTTCTTTAGATCGATAAAATATTTCTTGATAAGAAAAGTGTTTACTATTTTAGATAGTAAGCACTTTTTTGTGGAAAGGAGCTTAATTTAGATGAAAAGAAGTGTTGTTTTATTCTTTGTTTGTAGTAGCGTGTAGTAAAGATAACGATCGCGAAACAGATAAAGTAAAACAAATAGCTGCAAGTACCGAGGGTGAAAAAGTAGATGAAATAAGCAATCTTCAACCTATAACAACAGACCACTTACAGCAGTTGAAAAGTGAAGAGTTAAGGAAGTACTTTTTGTTGAAATATTGTATAAGAATTTCATTAAAATCCATTCTAATAACAGAATATGCTTGACTTATTATTGTAAAAACAATATTAAGAAATCTAAATTCATTTAGATATAAAAATATGTTATACTTCTCAAAGTTATTTTGATATAGTTTGTTCGGAGATTGCATTTAAGGTAGGTTGATTATGAAAAAACTTATTATTTCTAAAAGCCTTTCATTTCTATGGATGGTCCTATTTGTTACAGGGTTTAATGGTGTATTTGGAGCTGAAAATAACTTGATTGGTGTTGCGATTGTAATTGCTATCCTAATGTATCTTGAAATAGATTTAACAGCAAATCCATGGAAAAATTTTTTTC
>JBJFHG010000064.1:0-75354 GCA_051893455.1 Bacillus sp. (in: firmicutes) | reverse complement strand
TGGTTTTCATTACCGAACTTATGTAAAAACAACAATCTTTTAGAAAACAGCCTTTATAAATAATATCTTCCCAAGAATAAACTCTATCTGCTATCCCAATCCGTTGAGCCGGGGTCAGTTTAGTGGTTCCATTTTTGAATGGCTTGAAAAATTATAATAGGTCCGAAGAATTGTAACTGCCATGTGAGCATATTTAGGATTAAAGTTCGAATAAATATAAGACTTTCCATCTCCTCTTGATGTCACTAAAGGACTTTCTAACACGGATAGGCATCGTCTGATTTCCTGTAGAAACGCATTAACCGAATTGTCGTTTGCTTGAACAATTAATCTGGCCAAATGCTTGTCAGATAATTTAGAGGTATCTGTAATTACGTCGATATAATGACTGCCACGATCAGCCGTAGAGATTGGATGTTCAATTTTATTCGGTTTATGAACAGTATAGGTTTCACCATTTGGTGCCGTTTTTATTTCGTAAAATTTATGTGTAGCCAACTTGCCAACTTTTGCTCAATATGCAAAGCTGCTAATTCATACGATGATAAATTATCAAAACCGTTCAATTCACTCAATTCTCGTAAGTCTTTAATAGATCTAATATATTCTGAATACGCATCTTCCCTTGATATGTTTTATCAAAATTGTTGACGAAATAATGTAATTTTTCCTGTTCTATTTCATCTGCAAATATTTTCTTAATCGCAATCTTTAATGCCTTGTCATCATCGCTAACAATTCTCCATTTATCAGCCTTTACCATTCGTTTAAACAAGAATCAAGAACATTTAAGCCATTTTGGATGTATGGTTAATGTGCAATCCATCTACATAATTTCTCTGCTTATTGAATTCGTCTAATTCACTGTTATAATCTTCTAAGGTTTGTGTATCATTTTCTGTCGGTTCCATTGGGTAATGCGAATATCTTCTATACTTCATATTCTTCCTTAGTTCTTCCGGCAAGTGGAGGTGGAGATCTTTGAATAATTCTGTATCCAATCTGATCTCTTTAAAATTGATATTCCAATCATAAGCCACATCAGCACTAAAAACATAACGAGAATATAATTCGCTGCTTACGACTGTTTGCGTTTGAAGTTGCTTTTCGCTAACTTCTTCAGGAGTTTTCTTTTGCCCCTTTTGCCATAAGGAAGACTGTTATAGTGAAGAAACATACTTTAGTAATCCGAAATCATTCTATAAACGAGGAGTATCGTCTTTTCAAAGGCACAAAAGTTCAATGCAAAGCCTGTAAGAAGTACATGAATATTTTGCCGGATAAAACACGCACTACCTCTTACAATCAAAAGAGAAACGATATTTTAGTTTCTTTTGCTAAACATTTAATCAACCTTGTTCCTGAGTCTCGTTCGTGTGAAATTTTAGGGATTGGAAGAGGTACTTATTATCAAATTGTAAAACAATTTAAATGGTCTGTTTTTATGCGTTTATAAGTTTTGTGACAGAAAACAGAACCCGTTATAAAAATAGTATGTTTTTCACAGTAAGCTACTATCTAGATTCACTCTGTCGTTTCCACCTTATTTTCGTCATAGGAGATCCAGTCACTGAAACTGCCGACATAAAGCTTGACGTTCTCGAATCCTGCTTGTTTCAAAGCAAGATAATTGGGAGCGGCCGTCACACCCGATCCGCAGTAGACGATGATTTCCTTTTCCCGATCGATCTCGGCGAATCGTTCTTTTTGCCGGTTTTCATCCGCATATTCCCCTTCAACTACTCCTTCTGTCCAAGGTTTGTTTATGGCTTTCGGGATATGTCCTGCCTTATGGTCGATTGGTTCCCATTTACCTGCATAGCGGGCATGCTCCCTCGAATCGATCAGCACCTTGTCTTCTTCCCCGTTTTCCGCTAAAGCTTTCACCTCGGTATACGACGCCAGGATTCCCTCTTTCAGCAAAGGTTCAAAACTGGCTTCCGGGAATTCAGGGACCTCTGTGTCCATTTCATACCCGACCTCCACCCAGTGGTTGAATCCTCCATTCAGCAGAAAAGTCTTCGTATGACCGACGTATTCCATCAGCCAGCAAAAGCGGGCAGCAAACGCATCTGTACCGGAGTCATAGGCAACGACTGTTGTATCATTCGTGATACCTGCCTGTTCAAGTTTACTGATGAAGGAACTGATTTCAGGAAGTGGATGGCGCCCGCCGTGTTCTTTGGCTGGCGCTGACAGATCCTTTTCCAAATCGAAAAACACAGCTTGCGGCAAATGGCTTCTATCATATAGTTCCTTGCCTAGCTGCTTTTGCTTCAGGTCAAAACGACAATCAATGAGACGGATGGCCTCGCTTTTGTCTTTGATTAATTCCAAAACGGCTTCCTTTTCCATGATCATCCTGCATCCCGCTCCTGTCCTATAAATGGATATGCTTCTTTCTCTATAATGGCCAAGAGTCCCCGCTAAGTAAGCGGGGTATTCCCGTCCATAAAATCGTCAGCTTCCGGCCGACATCAGCTGCCGCAGTCCGGTTTCCTTGCTTCGTAATCCATCGACATCGACATCTGTCCTCAGCACAGAACGGAATCCTTCATAAAGCGATTCCATCTCGATTTCGGTATGAGTCTTCAATTTAACCAGTTCTATTTCCAAAAGGTTGCCATAATATAGCTTAGCAGCTTCCCCTTGCCCGCTGAGATAGGCTTCTGCATGAGGCTCGATTGCTGATTTCAGAGCCTCTGACATTTTAGCTTTTTCATTTTTTTCAAAGAATGATTTGGCATTCTTGAAAATGGCCAGCTCCTTTTTAAACTGCCCCGCATCCAGCTGACTGAACGCTTGGTCATACACAGGGACATCGTAGGCATTCTCGGCAAAGTCGCTTATTTCAGCACTCTGCCACACATCCGTCAGGCGGTTTTGGTATTTCGCTTCTTTGTTTCTCACGAGTTTCCAGACAAACCGCTCCGTCCGTACACTCGTTGCCCTCATTTCCTGTTCGAGGTCGAAGCCGATGCTTCCGATCAGTTCCTGCAATGCCTTCTGCAGTTGTCGCTTCATGTTGCGTCCATCTTCTTTTAGCACGGATGGATTGAAAGATTCCTTGAAAAATTCATTGAACCGCAGAAATACACGCTGCTTAATATAATAAAGCAGCTCTTCGATTTCTTTATTAAGCTGATCCATTTCCACATCCGTCCCTTCGGATACAGCGAATGCTTTGAGCCCGTTGTATTGCTCGTTCAAGATCTCCAACCGCTGCTGCTTCTCCTCGGCCGATGATGTGGCTGCCTGAATCATGCCGGCCAGCTGCCTTGCTGCCCGCTCGATGGAAGATCTGGCTGATTCACAGGCAAGATCGATCAGCTCATGCTGAATGAAATGATCGAATGATTGCCTGAAAGCGGGTAGTCCGCTGTCTTTCAGGAATGGATGGGCAAATAGGTAATCCTTCCGCTGTTCGAGGAGCGCTGCTTTGCTCGATACCGGGAACAGCCTTGGGAAACGGATGCCGAACCCCTCCAATTGCGATGAAATATAGGCAAGCACGTCGGTCAGTTCCTCTTCATCAGCTGCCAGGTCGACCGCATTACAGATGAAGAACATCTTATCCATGGAAAACGCGTCTTTTACTCGTCCCAATTGAATAAGGAACTCCCTGTCGCTTTTGGCGAAAGGATGATTATAATACGTGACGAACAGGATGGCATCGCTATTCTTGATGTAATGGAATGCCGCATTCGTATGCCTTGCATTGATCGAATCGGCCCCCGGCGTGTCGACTAGGACAATTCCGCTCCGGGTCAGGCTGCAATCATAATAGAGGACAATCTCCTCCACAAAGCAGGATTTCGATTCAACAGCCGCAAACTGGGCATATTCCTCATAGCTAACAACGAATTGCTGCCCCAATTTTTCCTTGACAGCTGTGTAGCCTTCTAGAAACGCGTTCAGGAAAGCAAGATGCGCCTTTTCTTCCCCGTCTGGGGATTGGCTTTCCTTAATTCCTGCCTTTGCAAACTGATAGGCGGCTTCGAGATTTTCCGGATCTTGGCCGAAAGAACGGCATGCCAATTTGACGTCCTCAAGAATCATTTCCCTGCTCTTCAGCTTTATGTTTGCGGTCCTGTTGGAATGGCCACCGGACGGCATCATCACCTTATTGATAACTGCAGTAGTCGGGTTGGGCGATACCGGAAGGATTTTCTCACCGAACAAGGCATTGGCAAAGGATGATTTGCCGGCACTGAAAGCGCCGAATAGGGCAACTGTATAGGTTTTCCCTGCCATCCTCGCTGCCTTTTCGACCATTTCCTTCCTCATGCCGCTAAATCCTTGCAGTGGTGCAATCAGTCCAGCTGCTGCTTCGAGCTTTTCAACCCAAAGCGCCGGGTTTGCTTTCGTTTGCCGATCGGCAGCTTCCTGGACCGATGTTTTCTGGACAACTACTTCCTTTAATGGTTCACTTGCTTGCAGCCCCTCAATCTCGATCAAATTGCGCTGTTCTTCTTCAACCATTTCGGACAGCAGCCTTTCAACCTGGACAGCTTGGACAGCGCCGCTGTTTTCCACGATGGCTTCGCATCTCTGTTTGGCTTTTTCTTTTTCTGCCGCCACCTCTTCCAACAGTGAAAGCGCATCCGCAAATACCTGCAGTTCTCCCAATTCGGCTTTGATTTCCCTTGCTTTCCGGCTCTGCGTATTTTCAATTTCCTTTTTCAGATCCCCATAAAAGCTAAGCAATTGATCTTTCGCTGTTTTTTTGATTAATTCAGATACCTTATCACTGAACAGCAGCACATAATCACCCGTCACATACGTCTGATTGCTGACTAATGAACGGACAGCCTCTATCTCGACGGGAACCGTAATCCCCTGTACGGATGCTTCCAGTTCTAGCGAATCGATGCCGGCTCCCTTCAGCCAGTTTTGCGCCAATTGACGGACATGCCATTCCAATTGCGTCTTGGTCCTCTCCTGCAGTTCTGCCAGCAGCGCCATTTCCCTTTGTTCACGCTCGGCTTCCGTTTTGTTCTTCGAAAACAGGAATCCGACCTTAAAGCCTTCGTGCCTGGATTCAAGATAGGACCGAATGATTTCCCTGCTTTCAGAGGTCAATAGATACGCGTTTTTCAGCAGTTCATTCAATTCTGCCAGAGATTGCCTATGATGGGCCTCCGGAAAAGCATGAGTAGAATCGAGCCGGCCTTTCAATTCCTGCACAGAAGCTCGGATGGCCTTTTGTTCGCTTTCTGTCAACGGCTCGAGCAGCCGGTTCGCTTGATCGAAGCCAATACGCCGCTGTTCCTCGAGATAAAGCAAATGGTCCTCTGCCAAATGAGCGGCAGCTGTCAAGATCGACTCGTGGACCCTTTGTTTTTCCTCAGCCAACCGGATATGGATGAAGTCCCGCAATTCTGAAATTTGATTGTGTGGATGGTCAAGCCTGCGGAGTGATGTATAAAAGATGCCTCCAGGCTGAATATCCCATTGATGGAAGGCATCGGCTGTGTTTCTCTTATAATCGGCAAAGGGAAGTTCCTCTTCATCATGCTTATCGATCTGATTGATGACAAGGTATAGCTTCTTGCCCATTTCTGTCATTTTTTTAGCGAACAGGAAATTCTCCTGCGACTGGACGTGGTTGTAATCCATGACATAAAGAATGATATCAGCCAAGTGCAGCGTAGATTGTGTGGAAACCCTATGCGCATCGTCAGTGGAATCAATACCCGGTGTATCTAGGACGGCGGATTGGCCCTTCAACGGAAATCCTTTCGATGAGATATGAATCTCCTTGATGTTGCCTTCCTTGCAGTAAGCCTTAATTTCCTTGATGTCACGCTTCCCTTCGAATATTGCATGCTTTCCATCGAAGAAAAGGACCTTCATCAGATCTTCGCCTTGCTTTAGCTTCACGACATTAGCACTCGTAGGTATCGGACTGGACGGCAGTACTCTTTCCCCGAGCAAATGATTGATCATGCTCGATTTCCCGGCTGAAAAATGACCGCAAAAAGCCAGCTGGACCTCTTCGTCCGCTGCTTTTTTCATCAATTGCTTCAGCTTACGCATATTGTTTTCATCATTTGTTTCTTGAAATTGGCTGTATAGGCCAGCCAATGATTGCAATACTCTTTCTTGATCCACTGATGTTTTGATCATTGATCCCATTCCCCTTAATGTTCCCTAGTCTATGCTTACATTGTAGTACATTTCCCATAACAATCCTATTACGGAATCTCCATCAGTTATTCACTGTACAAAAAAAGCCCGGTACGCTCGGTACGGGGCCTTATGTATCTATTCTGTTCTATTTTACCGGCTGTGCTACATGGCTCAATACGTGCTTCATCACCAAAGTGTATACAGAAACTGTCCCGATCACGAAAATGGTTGCCATATTGATCACCTACCCTATTATTATTGAGAACGATTATCGTTATCTTCATGATAGCATGGATGATAATCGTTATCAACCATAATCAGGTGAGAATCCACTGGTTTTATTTAGAAATAAATGCCATGCCCGTTGAGAAGTCCGTCTTACCCTATGAATCGCGCCATCAATAGCAAATCATGATAGGTGCCTGCTGATGTCTTTACCGCCTTTCTTTTGACGCCTTCCTCTCGGAAACCGAAACGTTTGTAGAGGCTGATGGCAGCTTCATTTTCTGCAAACACCTCCAGGCAGACCTTTTCGATCAACGGGTGATCTTCTGCCCATTGCAGCAGTGTCTTTAATAAGGCTGTGCCTACCCCCAACTGTCTATACTCCTTTTTAACAGTCATGCCGAAGGAACCTTGATGCGCTGTTCGATGTCTATTTCCATTATGAAAATCCAAAAATCCGATAATTTCATTCTCGCGTTCTGCTACAATTGCTAACTTGCCATAGTCTCCATTCATTTGTTCGAGGAATTGTTTCTCTTGGTCGACAGTGATCGTAAATTCAGCTTCGGTCGTCACCAAATAAGGCGCTTCTTCCATAATCATTTTCATCAATGCCCTCACTTTGGCTGCATCATCCGGGGCTGCTGTCCTAACAACGAACGATTCCCCATTAAGTATCTCAAAGGATTGTTTTCTTGCCTCGCCCATTAGACCCTCTCCTTTTGTGGCATATATCTTTTATTTTACTCTTACAAAAGACAGACGGAAATGTCCGGATCCTGTTCGGATATAAAACTCTATTTTAGGTGATCACCGCAGCCACATTCGTATTCTTTGAACGTATATTCTTTATACAGCTTGCCACCTTCCCAATTCCCCGCATCGGATTCATAAACCTTGATCAATGGAGCCACATCAGCCTTTGCAATCTCCCTAAGTTGCTGATCCATATCCTTCGAGGAGTCTAGCTTATATTCATTCATATCCATGTAAATGTCATTATGTTTACAAACCTCATACGTCACTGCGAAATAATAATTTTTCATAATGTATCCTCCTAAACATTCTTCGTGGCGCAACAATAAACCATATATTACCATTTTATTTTAAAAACTAAAGCCCTAATTTATTTGGTTATTTTTACCATAAAATTACATATAAATGAATCAAAAGTAATTATTTTACATTTAACTAAAAGTGCCTTTAGACTCATATAATTACAGCATTTCCTATAAAAAGGGGTTTTCCGCTCTTTTTTTCGACAATTATATACATATTGTAGCATACCCTCTCTAAAGTGCTTCCACAGCTCATTAGGCCTTAAGTGGCGTTGACTTTAGGTAGTATGAATTATTATGATAAATTTTGTAATATTGCTGTAATTTACCGAAACATCTCTGTGATATTACAAAGGCCAACTGATACATAGACCATCAATTTAACAAGGGGGATTAAAGTGGGATTAACTCTAACGATCATAATGTACGTCATATTCTTTATTTTCCAAACTCTTTATATCTTTGTACCGTTAATGACGGTAAAAGGAACCCGCTCAAAGAACAGCCCCTCTCACAAAGAACAGGGACTATCAGTACTGATACCCGCCTATAACGAAGCAGCCGTCATCAAGAACTGTATTCAAGGTATCCTTCATGTGGATTACAAGCGACATGAGGTCATGATCATTAATGACGGGTCAACCGATCAATCAATGGAATTATTGACATCTATCCTTGATCTGCAGAAATACAAAAAGGATAAAGCAAATAAATTGAAACATAAAGAGATTAAGGAAACATACCGTTCTGCCAAGTATCCGAATATCTTTGTTATCGATAAGGAAAACGGCGGGAAAGCCGATTCCTTAAATGCCGGCATTGAATATGCGGCCTATGAGACAATCATCACGCTTGATGCCGACAGCTCTTTGGCGGTCGATTCCCTGAAAGAGATCAATAATGCCTTTCAGGATCCCGATGTTATTGCTGCAGGGGGAATGGTTCATATCGGACAGACGTTCCATGGTGATTACACGAACCCTCAACCGAAATTTTCAGTCAGCAATCTGATCAAGTTCCAATTCATGCAGTACTTGGCGAATTTTTATTTATACAAAATCACGCAAACGAAATTCAAAGCATTGGCTATCATTTCAGGTGCTTTTGGCGTCTTTAAGAGAGATGTGCTGTTTGAAGTCGGCGGTTATCGGATCACTGTTGGTGAAGATATGGACATAACGATGCGGATCCAAAAGCTGATCAAAACGGAGAAACGCAACAAGAAAATTCTGTTCATCCCTGAAGCCGTCTGCTATACCGAAGCACCGGAAAGATTCCGCGATCTGTTTAAGCAGCGTATCCGTTGGCAGAAAGCCTTTATTGATTGCATCATCATTTATGGACGTTCGCTTTTCACGAAATTCGGTTGGGGAGTGTCTCTGTTTCTCGTAGTGGATGCCTTGATGCTCGGTACTTTGACCGCTTTCCCGACACTGTTCATTCCTTTCGTCATTTTGTTGTCCGGACAAGGGATTCTGCTTGCTTTGATGCTGTTTGGTTTTTCATTCAGCCTCGGGGTATTCCAAAGCGTCGTCAGCCTAATCATCACCAAACGGCTGGGTAACCGTTTCAACAAAGCAGATTTGGTCAGACTTGGCTTCTTTATTCCTTTTGAAATCGTGACATACCGTTTTCTTGGAGTCATTTTTAATACGTTTGGCACAGTTGCATACTTCATCAATAAAAACAGCTGGAACAAAGTGCAGCGTGTCGGCAAGCAACACCAGACGTATAAGGGTAAACTGGAGGAGACAGGCAAAGTTGTTCCTATAAACCGTACGAAAGAGAAAACGGGATAAGATAAAGGAGATTTGACATGAGCAAGAAAATTTTCAATAGCACCTTTTTATTAGTTTTTGTTATTCATTTCGCTTGTCTTGGCGTTGTGTTTGCAAAAAACTACGAGACAATTGCGCATGGAAAGATCAATTTTTCTATTGAGAAACCATTGGATTTGGAAGAATCGGATAAAAAGATTCGCCAATTTGATGTCAATGATAGTGACAAGGCCGATAAAGTACCCGTTTTGATGTATCACCGAATCATTGCCGAGGAGAATTTGCAGACGGTCCATTACAATGAAGCAGGGGAACTGTACGGAACCATCGTCACAAAAGAACAGTTCCAGGAGCAAATGGAATACTTGCATAAATACAACTACACAACTCTGACTCTTGATGAATTCAAAGCATACATGGAAGAAAAAATAGACTTGCCGGAGAAAAGTGTCCTTATTACCTTCGATGATGGTTTTAAGGATAATTACGTAAATGCATATCCAGTCCTGAAGAAACATGGCCTGAAAGCCACATTGTTTACCATAACCGGCAGAATCGACCGCGACCCTCGCGAATATGATCCTTTGGATGCCCAGTTCCTGACGCCAGAAGAGATAGAATCCAGCACGGACGTCTTTGATTTTGCCAGCCATACCCATAAGTTCCATGAACGTGACGGCAACGGTGATGCTTTCCTTGTCTCAAAACCTAAAGAGGAAATATATGATGATATCGAGACAAGCATGAATATCGTCCGCACTAATACGGCCTTTGCTTATCCTTTCGGGGAGTATGATGAAGAGACGCTTGAGGTATTGCAAGAATTGGATGTAGAGCTTGCCTTCACTATTAAAGATGGAATGGCCAAACCGGGCGGATCAATGCTCGAAATCCCGAGAAGGGGTGTTTACCCGGGAACGACGATGGACATATTTAAATTATTGATTACCTACGAATAAAAATAAGCCTGCCGCACTGAAAACGCTCAGCTGCGGACAGGCCTCCTTTTTCATAACCGATGGATGGCACGCCGCAAAACAGCAGGTCCACCATCGACCAGAATCAGCTCATTCTCTATCAGATGGGACAGGAAAACCGGATAGAACTCCAGCAGATCCTTCAGATTGCCTGAAAAGAGTTCAGCCTTTTTGGCTGTCTTTTTCAAATCTTCCATAAACGCCAAAGTCAATAATAACTTACTTTTCTTCAATTTATATAATGTAGCATTGCCTATATAGGAGTTGCCTTGGGAATTGGGATCCTGCTGCAACTCGGCTAATCCCAATTCGCTTCCCTTCACTTCATAATACCTCTCCAACACTTGTGCGGAAACAAGCTGTTGATTCTCTTCAATCACCTTCACGATCTGATCCGCCAATTGGCAAGTATCCTGCACTTTTAAGGATTCCTTTGTTCTATGGCTTTTGATTACATAAAGGTCCCTTTCTAAAAAGCCATAATTCCGTTTGATAACCATCGCTTGCGGCATTATGGGTGAGGATAGGGTACTAAAGACGACTCTATAGCTTTGTCTTTCGCTCTTTTTCCGGTTGGCCAACCATAAACCGCCTGCAGAGACGGCCAGACCAGATCCGATTATGCTTGCTATTATGTTCACATCAATGGCCCCTTTCCAATGATTCTTATTTATATTTATCGACTATTTTCCCTACATTTACACCTTTCAGTTAGAGAATATCGTTTTTTTCACCAATTTGACAAATAAGTAACTCTGAATGTCAGAAAACAGTAAATTGATACTGATTACCGGACAGTCCTTTATCATTCAATTTCTCAAGAAAGTCACAACTATCTTTGAGAATGGATTCAGATATCCCCTCTTAAATTCGATATCTTCTCTAATAGGCAACTATAGTTTAGAGTCTAAGTTTCTCTATTCTTTAAAAGGTGCAGTGCTATTATTATTGAAGGCTATTAAAACAGTACTCCCCATACGCGATACTATAATGAATGATATTATAAATCAGATTTGCAACCTTAGAGGATAATTCCTAAAAATTATTCTGAATCCATTCATTTAGTATACCTATGGTCCCTGCAGGAATAAACATGGATATACCCAACCTGTGCTTCGGGTATATTTTCCCCGTAACGATTCCACTTTTCTACACATTTCTGGTGAGCAATGTCCCAGACATCATCCATAAAATCTCTCCCGTTCGTAAATCCAGAAATCGTATAGTCACCTTTTGAAATAGAGATGGCTTCTTTTAGTTCACAAACATCATAATATCGGTGAAAACGTAGCCCAATTGATTCCACATTGTGAACATAACTCGGTTACCGAATTCTTATTGATTGGTTTTCGTTCAAACAATTCAATAAATTTATCTCAAATTACTTTTTTAGTATATCTTACTCTACGATCTTTCATTTTTACTCTTATTCATAAACAGATTATTATATATTGTTTAATAACTTACATTTTATAGTTAATTGCTGATTGAAGTCATGATTGCATCATTATACAATGATAACAAATTTTATACAACACAGTGTTTAACAACTAAGGGAGGTTTTCATGAAGAACATTTCAATCTTTACAGATGGAAGCTGCGATACATCTGCTGAGGTAATTAAAAAATATGATATTAAAATTTCGTTGTAAGGACAACATATGGTTCTGAATGTACGATGGACAGCGAGTAGTTTTACAGAAGATTAGGAAATGATCTGCATTGTACATTCTCATAATCTTGATAAAACATTAACATTTAAAGCCGAGCTAGAAGTAGAACAGTCTTTCACACAAGTATTCATCACTGATATTAGCCCAACCATCGGCAGTCATACAGGTCCGGAGTGCTTAGATTTGCTTGCCCTTCAGTTCTTTATTTATATTACTTTCCCCATCTAAAAGGGCTAATGCCTTAAGGAATTTATCTCACTCTTGGGACTGATTGATTCAGTGAAAACAAATGAATAAATACTTTGTACTTCATACGTCGTACAAATATCATAAAATGATTTTTATTGATAAGGAGAGCATACTGATTATGCAAATGAATGTAAATCATCAAACAAAACATAAAAAACGAAGGTGGCCCAAGATTATTGGTTTTTCTATTCTTGGACTAGTGATGGCTTTTGCAGCTCTTTTCGTTGCAGCTAATATGTATGCAAAGCGTTCATTGCCTCAAATTTCAGGAGAAATAAAGCTTGAAGGATTAATAGATAAAGTTACTGTTGTACGCGATGAAGAAGGCGTGCCGCATATAACAGCGGAAAACGATCATGATTTATATATGGCACAAGGATATATAACGGCTCAAGACCGTCTGTTTCAAATGGATTTAAGTAGAAGACAGGCCTCAGGACAATTAAGTGAGGTTATCGGAGAAAGCTTATTAGAGCAGGATAAATTTTTTCGTACGTTCGGTTTGAGACGTGCTGCTGAAGCTTCTTATGAAGGTTATTCAGATGAAATGAAAGAGTACCTACAATGCTATGCAGATGGTGTCAATATGTTTATGAAAGAAGCCATTTCTGATAATAAACTTCCAGTTGAATTCACATTGTTAGGTTATGAACCTTCAGAATGGACGATTATTGATTCTTTAACAATCGCTAAATACATGGCTTATGATTTAGGTGGACATTGGGAAGGACAAGTCTTTCGCAGTTATCTATTAAGCGAATTTACAGAAGAAGAGGCATTAGATTTATTCCCTACTTATCCAGAAGAGGCACCGACTGTTATTGAAGCAGGTGACATTGATTGGGAACAAAGCTTTGCTAGTGCACATATTCCAGATGAGTTCAATGGCAGTAATAACTGGGTAATCAGTGGAGAGAAAAGTGAAAGCGGCTCGGCACTTTTGGCAGATGATCCACATTTAGGATTAATGACACCCGCAATATGGTACCAATCAACTTTACAATCAAACAAGCAAAATATGAGTGGTGTTACGTTTGCGGGAATTCCAGGTATTATAATTGGGCATAACGAAGACATTGCATGGGGGATTACAAATGTAGGACCAGATGTACAAGATGTGTACATAGAAAAGATAAATCCTGATAACCCAAACCAGTATTTATATAATGATAAATGGGTAGACGCAGAGATTATTACAGAAACCATAAAAGTAAAAGGCCAAGAAGCGATTGACTATGAAGTAATGGTTACTCGCCATGGTCCTGTCATTTCGGAATTTGCGCATGATAACGAAAGCGATACTGTACTTTCATTGAAATGGACAGCTTTAGAATCGACGCAAGATTTAGAAGCCATTCCAGCGATGAATAAAGCAAGTAATTGGGAAGAGTTCGATGCAGCTATAGAACACTTTAAAGCACCGGCATCCAATTTTGTATTCGCAGCAAAAGATGGAACAATTGCCTACAAAGCATCAGGGAATATCCCAATTCGAAAAAACGGCGAAAGTTTAGTGCCAGTTCCAGGTTGGAATGATGATTATGAGTGGGAACGCTATATTCCACATAATGAATTGCCGACAATCATCAACCCTGAAGAAGGTTTTATTGCTACCGCAAATAATAAAATTGTAGACGATTCATATCCGTACCATATTTCGAATATATGGGCACAACCATATCGTCAACAACGTATTTTAGAGATTTTAAACTCAAAAGAAACATTTACAGTAGAAGATATGAAAGATCTTCAAATGGATATTAAAAATCTACAAGCAGAAGAATTTGTTCCTATTTTCCTTGAACAATTATCAAAGCAAACATTAAGTGAACAAGAGCAAGAAGCCGTTACAATATTAAGTGAGTGGGATTTTGAAGATGATCAAGCAGAGACTGCTCCATTACTATTTCAAACGATGTTGTTAGAAATCTCGAACATTTTGTTTGGAGAGAAAATTTCAGATGAAATGATGGAACTTTTTGAAGGCAAAGCACAAGTGATTGACGAACTAATTCGCCGTGCCAATGAAGGAAATGAAGGTCCTTGGATTGCAAATAACGGTGGTTTGTCAGAAGTCGTTCATGATGCCTTGAAACAAACAATCGATACATTATCTGAACGCTATGGAGACAATATAAGCAAATGGCAATGGGGAGATGAGCATCAACTGCAATTTTCACATCCATTATCTAGCGTGAGTCCACTGCAGCTTATTTTCAATAGTAAACAAGCAATACCTGTTAACGGAAGTGCTGTGACTGTTCAAGCCGCTAGACGAAATGATGAAACAGGTGTGGTTAATCATGGTGCTTCTTGGCGATATGTCATTGACACAAGCGATATGACCCAAGCCCATCATATTGTTGCGCCCGGGCAATCCGGACATTTCAAAAGCGAATGGTATAGCAATCAATTTGAAGATTGGGCGACAGGAGACTATCATGTAACGACACTTAATGAAGCAACTAATGAAGATCAGACATTGACATTATTACCTAAATAAGAGACGAAAAGGAGCTGTAACACATCGTTGCAGCCTCTTTTTTTAGATATGAATGTAAAAGGGGTTCTCTACTAGACTTTAAAACTTACTTGTTTCTTAGTATTATGGTACCTCTAGATGGAACATTCTTTTTTAAAGTATCTAACAACAGGTACCATATTATCCAATACAAGAAACATAAAAGGTAGCGCCCCCTGAAGGCTTACTACCTTATTTCAAAACCAATTTCGTTACACTTTCAATATCGGACTGTGAGACAACTCATGAGATGATCAACAAACTACCGAAGATAGAATCATTGGTATTGTACCAACATAATACTGAGCAGAGGAATGCTATGCTGTCCGCTCCTTCGGGACATATTGAAAAAATACATATTAGGGAGCACACCGTTACATTAAAGAAGTGTTTACCCTTTATATGTTTTGCATTTAAATTCCTAACTTTCACCAAGCACCTCTTATTCCGGGGCAACCACTTCCACTTTGATCCGATCCGGGTCTTCAAAAAATAAAGCATAATGATCCTCCCCGCCTGCATAAGGGTATCTGTCTTCGTAAAGCGGCTTGATCCCCTTTGCTTGCAGCTTATCCTTAATGTCATCAACATGCTGTTTCGAATCAGCATGAAAAGCCAGATGGTTTAAACCGACCCTGCATCTGTGATAAGGAATATCCAAGTATGCCTCTTTCGCCTCGCAAAAGACAATGTAGCCATCCCCCAGCCGGTAGCTTACACCTCCCTTCCATTCCCGGTCCACATTAAACCCCAGCTCCTCCTCCAACAGCCACCCCCAGAATTGTTTGGATACCTGCAAATCCGATACATACAACTCAATATGGTGAATCAAACCTTTCTGCATCCTTAACTCCCTTTCTTGTCAAAAGAACTCGTATAGTCCCTTTGAATAGTAATCTAGTATATGCTCATCCGCTATTGACTCACCATATCCTTCGAAAAAACAGACCTTGTCTTCCGTGCTTCCAAATACATACGGTTTGGGCGGACAGCCAACGCCACATCGTATCGCGGGTCTCCACAAACACCACCGCTCCAATCAATAATACCTGTCATTTTTCCGTCTGAGATCAGCACATTATCGATTGTATAATCGCCATGGATCAACGTTTGTTTTGGTACATCCGGTTTGTTTATCTTCAGATGTTTAAGTAAAGTTATCGTGCCATCCACCTCATATTTTTCCAGATTGACTGCCGCCTGGGCCAGCATGCGGTCCAGCCACGGCTGTTTATTCATCAGAGGCTTGGGACAAGGGGTGGTATGGATACGCGATAACTGCTTTCCGAAATGATAAATCATTTCTTGTCTTCGTTCTTTGTTTTTTTCTTTCATTAACGAAACCCTTAACGTTTCCCCCTCCAGTAATTCCATAAGCAGCCAGGATTGGCCTTGATGCTTTTGTTCCAGGAACTTCCTGACTTTCGGAACAGGAAGTTCTGTATCCTCTGCCAAACACCGTAATACGATCACTTCTTTATGTAACCAATCGCAAAATTGTTCCCCTACGATTCTTTTCAGAATAAAATCGCCTTTCTTACTTTTAATCATCGCCACATTCGACGTGCAGCCCTGCGGCGGAAAATGAATGCTGTAGATGGTATGCACATTCTGTTTTATTTCTTCAGGTATTTCCTCTATCTGTATTGCCTGCATGTGTTCACCTCCTAGTAAAACTATTATTATATAAATTCGATTAACTTGAAGGAGATACCTTTTAACAATTCCATTTAACCAGCTGTTATTGTGAGATAGATCGGACTTTAGCATTTGATAAGCGTGATGAGTAAATCCTTATTTCATCGTGTCGAAAATCAACTCATATAGCGGCTGGAATGCTTAGAAGCGCATAATAAAAACCCCTAATTCGAGGGCGAATTCTTAATTTAGGTGCGATAAATTTACCGCCAGTAAGTATTGCAAATAGTTCTGCTGACTTATTCTTGTCTAATTGAATAGACTCGCTTTCAGCACTTACAAGTTCCACTTTTTCTTTTTTCGGACTTATCCAAAATTCATATAATACCACTTTTGATTATATTTCAGGTTTTTAAATTGATATACAAAACTGTAATCAGGAGGGCAAGCCATAGCTTTTCCCATTCAATATCTTCTAGTATATCTTCCACTTTTTTGCACTTGCTCATTATCAATGATTTCTCTGAAATCTTCGTATTTATAACCATCACCTCTACGACATCAGCCAAAAAAGAAGCCGCTTCAAAGAAACGGCTTCATATTATATAAATCAATGCTAAAATTGCTGCTTTTTCTTTAATAGGTTGAATCATTCAGGAATGAGTTCCTTCATGATGGCATACCCATTTGAAACTTTTGCTAAAACCTTAACTTTGCCCTTTTGGGCATATTCTTCGATTTCTAGGCCGCTGCCTTCCTCGAGATAAAAACGATTCAATCCGTAATCCACATGGATGGCTCCTGTCTCATCCGTATAGACGTATGTCCCTTTCAGATAATTACCTGTTTTCGGTTTTTCCAAAGAGGCTCCTTTGACAGTGAACAATCCTTCATCTTCCTCTAAAGTAGAATAAACCTTCAGTCCGGATCGGTACCGTTCTTCCATTTCCTTTACTTTGGATTTTAATCCGGCATCCATTTTGTCAGCCGGTATGGTTTCCACATCCAATTCGAGCTGGACATAGTCTCCGTAAAATAGATCAACAGGATCGACCGGCACAGTGCCAAGAAGAACTTCTTCACCAAAAAACACAGTCGAAAGCGGCTTGAACAGTAAACCAAACAGGATCAGTAAGGGAACCCCCATGATGAGATAAAATTTGCGATCATTCCTTCGCATCATCTGTCCCCCCTCTCCTTCTCCACTCAAACCAAAAACCGAATGCCAAAAGAACTATCCCGCCAATCACGAAGAAAAGGCTTCTCGGCAGGAAGTCATAGGAGAGGTCAATATAAAACCGCAAGATGATAGCAGAAAGAATCAGAATCGGCAATAGCTTCCCGTCTTTGACCAAATAGATGACATATAAGCCGTAAGCAACAGCAAATATGATAGCAGCAATATCGGAAAATGCATCTCCGAATAGGATATTCCAGGTCCAAGGAAGTGTTAGAACAACTCCGTATCCCCCATGAATCGCCGTGCCGAGCGTTTCAGTCGCTTTGGCATATCCTTGGACGGCCCACTTGCTGATAAGGAGACCGGCGATAAACAGACTGCCAATCACAAAAAATTGATTCACGTCAAAAAACCATAGTTGCGAATGGATGAATTGAACCAATAAGGCTGAATTCAGCAAAAAGACTGCCGCTGACCTGTTCAGTGCCCGATGATTAATGTAGTAGATGGCTGGTATAGCTGCCAACAGCATAAACGGGTATGATTCCACGAAGTAGATTTCAAAGCTGTACGCAGACAATAAAACGACCGAAAAAAGAAGCACCGCTTTGTCCTTTAGATAATAGGCCATCGGCAAGAGACCAATTGCCCACCACAAGAATGCAGGGTAAACCTGGCCTCCAAGATGGAATGCCTGGCCGATCAAAAATATGCCTGCCCCGAACAAAAATCCCCCGATGTAGTACAACGCCCTTGACGTATTCGGAATAATCCTTTCCGTTTTCCAAGCAGAATAGAAAAAGCCGACGACACCGGCAATGATGATCATGTATTTCCCTGCTGGCGAAATATTCGACCAATTGGAAGCAATAAAGCTTAAAATGCCGATACCGATGAGTACTGCCCCAACCCATAATACCGTTGTCGCGGTACCGCTGTTTTTGCTTTGTTCCACTTCATAGTATTTTTCCAGTTCATCTGGGTTTAAATGAACACCGGCACCTTGATCCTTCAAGTAGGATAATTCCTTTTCAAGGAATCTGAGCTGGAACTCTTTAATTTTCCTCATAAAGTCCCCCTATGCTTTTTAAGCACTTTCTTTCTATTATAAGCAAAGCTAAAGGTTCATGCACCGATAATTGTCATTGTTTTCTATTTTTGTAGAGAGTTAGCTTCTGCAGCATCCGGATTTGATTGCACAGAAATAATGATGCTTTGGAAGTCATCATGTCCGCATTTTTCACAAACTCCGTTGACAGCAGTTAGATTATTGCAGTATTTACAATATTTCTTTTCCATTTCATTCAGTCCTTTGTCCTTTTTCATTAGTATATTCATAAACATACGCTTTGTTCATTCTGTTTAGAATGAAATCATTATACTGTGATAAAAAGAATTTTCTCTAAAAAGAGTTTGACAGTTTGGAGAATATACAGCATAGCAAAAAGGAAAGACATGGTGTCTTTTCCTTTGCCCGATCCTTATCAATTCTCGTTTTCTGCGTCTTCATCTTCCTCCAAACGGTCGCTTTCGTCCTCAAGCTGCTCCCCTTGGTCTTCTTCCATATTGTCTTTCTCTGAGTCTTCTTCATTCAGTTCATCATCAGGTCCGATTTCATTCTCATTGTTCTCATCCGGATTATTCCCATCATTCTGATTTTCGTTTAAAGGATTATCCGTATCTTCTTCGTTGTCATCACCGCAGGCCGTCAAGCCTCCCAAGACGAGACCGGCAGCCAAAGTGCCCGTAGTCAGCTTCTTCATCCATTCCTTCATCCAAAAACCCCTTTCTGAAGTTCGTCTACTATTTGATTCCCTGTTGTAGAGAATACAAACATTTAACTCTAGTTTCAGTAAATTGGCAAAAGGATGCAATAAGGGTGGATTCCGTTTCCATACTATCCTATAACCGAATAACAAAATGACTTCTGGGTGCTTTAAAAAAGGCTATGTTCGTATAATTTATTGCTGAAGATAACATACTGTTATAATAATTGAAGCTATTATGACAGGAGCGATATTTCGCTAGATATGTATGAACAATTTTCAGACCTTCCAAAGATGAACAGATAAAGCTTTTCTTTGCTATAAAAGAAGATTTATTCCCCGATTCTACTACCAATATTTCAAATAAAATAGTAGATATTCGGGAGAAACGATTTTTTAGTGGTTTAGCCTGTGTACATTGTGGACTCACAGAAAAGCCAAGAAACGTGGAGAAAAAGATAAGAAAAGAGGTATCTCTAACCTGAAAATTGCTGTTGTCATAGCACAAGATAGAAATGGCAATATGATTGCTCGTAAAGCAGGAACAGGGCGTGTAAAAGCAGAAAAAATAGATATTGTGATAGGTGAGTATATTCACCCGTCTGCTTTGCTATGCACAGATACAGCTACTAACTATAACTATAAGAATTTCGCCAAACTAAAAGGGCTTTTGCACGAAACAGTTAATGAACGTCAAAAACAACGGGTGAAGAAAGGGATATTCCATATCCAACACGTTAATAATTTTCACAATCGCTTAAAAGGTTGAATGGAACGATTTCAAGGTGTAGGAACTAATTACTTGGACAACTACCTCTATTGGTTTCGTTGGCTCGAAATAGGTAAGGATTTAGCATTTGATAAACGTGTAGAACAAATGCTTATTTCAGCCTGTCAAAAATCCAATTATAAAACAGTTAAAATGCTTAGAAGTGCATAATAAAAGACCTCTAAATCGAGGTCAAATTATTATTTTAGTTCTGATAATTTTCCACCAGTAAGTATTTCAAATAGTTCTGCTGACTTAACCGTATCTAATTGAATATATTTACTTTCAGCGTCTATAATGAGTTCCACTTTATCTTTGTGCGGACTTATCCAAAGTTCATATGACACCGCTTTTGCTTCAATTTTAGGATCTTTAAATTGAAATATGAAGCTGTAATCAGCAGGGTGAGCCATATCTACTTTTGCATTTTCCCAATCAATATCGTTTAAAATTTCTTTCACTTTTTGAATTTGCTCATTATCAGTGATTTCTTTGAAGTCTTCATATTTTTTTTCATCACCAATACGCTTTTGAACTTTTATATATTGTTCTTCAGTTTCTATTACGTTTGAACAACCTACTATAAAAATTGAAATTATTCCAATAAAAGCAATTAAGTATTTAAAATTTTTCAAGGACGTCTCCCCTTTATAAATTAGACGTTTTAAATTTGGAAAAGTACCAAATTTTTCCTTTTATTATAACATATCTTAAAAAAGCAACAAACTTTTAGAAAACAGCCAAGTTTAAAGAATAAAAGTTCATATCGTTTTAATGTCTCAACTTCTCATTAAAATGTCAAACGACGACTATTTATCAAGATCATCTCTTCGCTTAATAACCAAAACAACTACAATTAATGCCCAAAGTAAAAAGACACAAGCATAATAGGGATAGGAAGAAGAATAAAAAGCATAAACAGTTTTATTAAATATTGAAGGCTCTTGCTCGTATTCAATTGCGTAGCTTCCCACTATTCCACTAAAGAATGAAAATATTAAAAAACGCAATGAACTTACAACAAGTTGAATGATGTAAATGTACTTTTTTATATAGCTCCCCCCATTGATTAGCATGAATTTATCAATTGGTATTATTTTACACAAGCAGAAAGGATTGTGCACGAGCAGATTGTCGTTTAACTCTACATTTTACAAAAACAGTCAAATTCAAGACACAAAGCGTCTTGTTTGTCATCATATGCACGGGCACAGGGCATACTTTTCGAACGGGAGCCAGACACACGAACACAACTCGGCATACACTAATCATTGCATGCAAAAAACAGCACTCTCGCCTTCAACGAAAGTGCTGTTTCCTTTTTGATCCATTAGGAAGCCTTTTGTGCTGTAACGGAAGGCATTTCCGCTTTACGCTGCACCGGCAGGATGTTGAATACGATATTCAGCAGGATAGCTGTCAAACTTCCGATGACGATTCCACTTTCCGTCAGGATCGAAATGCTTCCTGGCAGTTCCGAAAACAGATTCGGCACAACTGTCACGCCTAACCCAAGCCCGACTGAACAACCGACGATCATCAGGTTTTCCTGCAATGAGAAGTCCACTTTTCCAAGCATTTTGATGCCTGATGAAACTACCATGCCAAACATGGCCACCATAGCCCCTCCGATTACCGCTGATGGGATGATGGTCGTCAAAGCACCGATTTTGGGGATTAAGCCAAACAGGATCAGGAATGTCCCCGCAACATAAATCACTTTCTTCGTCCTGACGCCTGACATCTGGATCAGCCCGACGTTTTGTGAAAAAGTTGTATAAGGGAATGCATTAAAGATTCCGCCTATTACGATAGCTAGACCTTCAGCCCGATATCCTTTTGTCAGGTCTTCCTTCTTCAGTTTCTTATCACATATATCGCTGAGTGCAAAATAAACACCTGTCGATTCTACGAGACTCACAATTGCAACTAAGGTCATCGTAAATATAGGTACCCAATGGAAAGTCGGGGTGCCGAAATAGAATGGTGACGGCAAATGCGCCCATGATGCTTCTATCACTGATGTAAAATCAACCGCTCCAAGGAAATAAGCGCACACAGTACCAATCACAAGGCCCATCAAAACAGAGATGGCTCTCATAAAGCCGGTACTGAATCTGTATAACAGAATAATGATCAACAATGTACCGAATCCTAATCCAAGATTCTGTAATGAACCGAAATCCTCAGCTCCAGCGCCGCCTCCCAAGTTATTAATTGCCACAGGGATTAGCGTGATTCCGATGATGGTGACGACTGAGCCCGTCACGACAGGAGGAAAAAACCTCACCAGCATTCCGAAGAAACGGCTGATCAGGATAACAATCACCCCAGAAGCGATAATAGCGCCATATATACTGGAGATGCCATAAGATCCACCAATTGCAATCATAGGTCCGACAGCTGTGAATGTGCAGCCGAGCATAACCGGAAGCCCGATTCCCATGAATTTAGTGCGAAATACCTGAAGCAATGAAGCAACTCCGCACATGAGGATATCGATCGATACAAGGTACGTCAGCTGTTCTGAGGAAAGGCCCAATGCGCCCCCCACAATCAAAGGAACGATGACGGCTCCGGCATACATCGCCAACACATGCTGCAGCCCTAGGGAACCAAATTTCAGATATTGTTTCATTTCACGATTGCCTCCCTTTCACTATTCACAAAAGATACTGTTCCGTTCTCCAATGAAGAGATCCGTGCCAATGATTCCAATTGGACCCCTTCAGCCTCAATCAGCTTGTGGCCGTCCTGAAATGATTTCTCAATGACAATCCCTACACCGACAGGGATAGCGCCCGCTTTTTTGACGATTTCCATTAAACCGAGAGCAGCCTGGCCATTAGCAAGGAAGTCATCGATGATTAAAATATGTTCCCCGCGCTTGATGAAATGGCTTGAGATTGTTATTTCATTCGTTTCCTGCTTTGTATATGAATACACCGATGCAGTGATCAATCCCTCTTTCAACGTCAGAGACTTGCTTTTCCTCGCAAACACCATCGGCACCTTCAAAGCAGCTGCCGTCATAAGAGCAGGTCCGATACCAGAAGCTTCAATCGTCAATACCTTATCGATTGTAAGGTTCTGGAATCTCCCGGCGAATTCAGCACCGATCTGTTGCATTAGCGCAGGATCCATTTGATGGTTGATGAAAGAATCGACTTTCAAAACATTTCCTGGCAGTACTTTTCCCTCTGTCATGATCTTCTGTTTTAAAGACTCCATAATAACCCCCAAGAGTTATGCTTTTCTCTGATATAACATCCATAAAAAATGCTCAGGTCTGGATGCTTTCCTCAAAAAAAGAGTGCAGCAACCAAACCTGAGCATTAAAATCTCAAGATGAAGAGCCTCACTCATAGTCAAATCATTTACGGTGACTTGGTAGAAACTTGCAGGCCATATCCCTGCTATTATATGAGAGAAAAAACATATTAATATAATGATTGTATTATAGCAATCTCTGAGAAGAATATCTACCTGCTACTGCAAAAAAATCTTCACTCATCATCAGTTTATATTTATGGAAAAATATTACTTTTCGCCTATGCCTTTCTTTACAAACCTTCACATATCATTCATATTTTGACAATGTAACCTCTTACATCATTCCCCGTCAAATCAACTTTACACTATTAGTACAGTAATAAAATACTAATGAACTATTTGTGAAATAAGGAAAACCACCTAGAAATTTTTTCTTGTTTTTGTATGATAAACATGTAATTCAAGTAATTGCTAATTTTTGAAAGGAGTGATTCGGGTGACGCAACCACATAGGAAAAAGGAAATGGAAACCCAAGATCATGATCAAGCCTCCCTGAAAGGAACACTCGCTTCTGTTTCTGTCCTCGGCATCATCATCGTCATTACTTGGATCAGTTTATATGTATTGTTTTTAAATCGTTTATAGACGGATAAGGGGGAAATGCCATGCACATGCATAAGTATGAAAAAATATGGCTGATTTTAGGTGTGACAGCTTTATTGGTCTTCTTGACCACACTTGGGGTAAGCGCCTTCTACATGGGCAACCAGCCAGCAAGCTGCCTGGCCACTATCGATCCGGAAAAGGTTGATACAACCGCTCCATTCGATAATCCTGGGTTACATAAGGTAGAGGGCGAAGATTGGGATTATGAGCTTGTATATGTGGCCCAGGCCTTCTCCTATAACCCTATGCAGGTGGAAGTGCCAAAGGGGTCCAAGGTAAAGATAATAGCAACCACAAAAGACGTCATTCATGGATTCGAAGTGGCCGGCACCAATATTAACATGATGCTTGAGCCCGGATACATAAGCGAGTATGTAACGACGTTCAACAAAACTGGCGAATTTTTGGTGCTCTGCAATGAATACTGCGGCACCGGACATCACATGATGAGTTCTAAAATAGAGGTGGTCGAATAATGCTGAGCAAATCAATGGTCAAAGTGGATACCAAGGATGCCAAATTATCAATGGCCCATTTTTATGTAGCTTTCACTGCGCTTGCGCTGGGCGGTCTTGCAGGTTTACTTCAAGTACTCGTGAGATCTGGAACAGTGCAGCTCCCGTTCGGAATTACATATTACCAAGTACTGACTGTACACGGTGTTTTATTGGGACTTATTTTAACGACTTTTTTTATCATGGGCTTCCAATTTGCGGCAGTGAGCCGGACATCCGGCACTTTTTCCGGTAAATCACGTCTATTCGGATGGATCGGTTTTTGGTGCATGACACTCGGGACATCTATGGCTGCTGCCATGATCCTTCTGAATGAAGCTTCTGTCCTATTCACTTTCTACGCCCCTTTGCAGGCACATCCTATTTTCTATATTGGCCTGACACTTGTCGTTGTCGGCAGTTGGTTTGAGACAGGGGCACTGATCGCCAACTATATCAGATGGCGGAAGCAGAACCCCGGCCAGACAAGCCCGTTGTTGACATTTATGGTTATCGTGAACGGAGCCCTCTGGATTGTCGCTACAATTGGCGTCGCTGTTACTGTACTGTTCCAGATGCTCCCTTGGTCGCTTGGCTTGGTTGACACAATAGACGTACTGATCAGCCGGACTTTATTCTGGTATTTCGGGCACCCGCTCGTGTACTTCTGGCTGCTGCCGGCCTATATGTGCTGGTACGTGGTGATTCCTAAAGTCCTTGGAACGAAAATCTTTTCCGATTCACTGGCCCGTATGTCATTCATACTGTTCCTGCTTTTCTCAGTTCCTGTAGGTTTCCACCATCAATTGACCGAGCCGGGGATCGACCCTGCCTGGAAATTCCTGCAGGTCATCCTGACATTTCTTGTCGTCATTCCGTCATTGATGACTGCTTTCTCGCTATTCGGCACATTTGAGATGTATGGCCGATCAAAAGGAGCTACAGGGCTATTCAGCTGGTTCAAGAAGTTGCCTTGGAAAGATGCCCGTTTCACCGTTCCGTTCATAGGGATGGTTGCCTTTATTCCTGCCGGGGCAGGCGGAATGGTCAATGCCTCCAATCAGCTGAACCAGGTTGTCCACAACACAACCTGGGTAACGGGCCATTTTCACTTGACACTGGCGACATCGGTCGTACTGACGTTCTTTGGGATTTCCTATTGGCTTGTCCCTCATTTGACGGGACGGGTGCTGACAGCCAAAATGAATAAGCTGGCCATCATACAGGCCATCGTCTGGTCGATTGGAATGGCCTTCATGTCCGGGGCCATGCATGCCGCCGGATTGCTCGGAGCACCAAGACGGTCTTCCTTCTCGACCTACGGAAACTCTCAGCAGGCCATTGATTGGATTCCTTATCAGATTGCACAGGCGGTCGGTGGCACCATCCTTTTCATCGGAATTATTTTGGTATTGATCATCTTCATAAATCTTGCTTTCTTCGCTCCGAAAGGCGAAGAGGAATTCCCGGTCGGCGAAGCTTCCGAAAACGCGGAAAAAACACCGCTCGTTTTTGAAAATTGGAAGCTGTGGATTGGAATCACCGTGGCTTTGATCTTGTTTGCATACACCATCCCGTTCGTTGATATGATCCAGAATGCGCCACCTGGCTCAAAGGGATATAAACTCTGGTAATCAACTGTTTTTAGGGCTGTCACCTGTAGGGGTGACAGCCTTTCCTGCTGTTTTTTTTACAGTTCCAATTGTTCAAGTCCTTCCTGCAACTCTGTAAACTGATTGATGGTCTCCATGATTGTTGAGTTTTCCAGGAACTCCGGCTCCCAGATGCCTGCTTCGATTCCTGCCAGCAATGAATCAATCTCCTTTGAGAGCTGTAAATTGACAGACTCAATCTCCTCATGCACCTTTTCTGCAATCGCAGGCGCCTCCAATTCGTTAAATGCCGTGATTTCCTCTTTCATACTTTCTAATTCTTGTTCTAGCGTATCCTCTACTGTACTGTTTTGGATTGCTTCTTCAGCCAGCGCAGGGAGCTCTTCAGAGAAGATCTGTACATGCTCGATATACTCCATGGCTTGATCGCCATACTCTAACGACTCATTCACTTCATCCATCATGGAACATCCGCCAACAAATACAAGGGTCAATATGCTGAATACACCCATCATGCCTTTTTTCATTTTCATCTCTCCTTTATGATTTCAATATAGTCATTTGTTTCTTATAAATGGCAACTATCGCATTCATCAATCGGACCGGCAACTTTTTAGGGAAAAAACGTCTCCGGTATGCCTTGAAATAGGCTGTTTTTAAATCATCCCATTGTCTGCAGGATTTTCGTTGCCGGAATCGGGCAACATCGATCAGCTTGATTTCCTTATCCTTCGTCAACAGAATGTTCCGGAGATGTATGTCGGAAGGGTTTAAACCACGATGCTCTGCCATGCTTAATACTCGATCAATCTCCTCTATGTATTGGGATTCAATCGAGATTCCTTTTGATAAGCAATCAAATAACGTGATACCTTCAATGTAATCCATAACAAAGTAATTACACCCTTCCTCATAAACTTGCGGAAAGTGCGGGATATTGTGTAAATAACGATACACTGCACATTCTTCGAAAGCCAGTTTGGAATATTGCGGGAAAAATACCTCTAACGCTTTGTTTGTGCCTTTGATTTTGAATACATAGGCACCTCTTCCCGAGCCGATCCATTGCAGTCAATCGTCAAATCCCTTTAATTCGTTCGTACTTTCAGATATGATAACGGATTCAGCAATTTGCTGAAAATCATTCACTTCCCTTTCCTCCTTGTATACCTTTTTCATTTTGACGCATTACATGATTGGACTGCCTACGTATCTTTATGAAAGTTCATTTTCCTGCAGATAGAATCGTTAATCCTGCTGGAATCCTACCGCTTTCGGCATCTAGGTTTTCCTATCATTTCACGTGTAAATAAAATAAAAGCGCCCATAACCACTTTGGTTTTGAGCGCCTTCTTAATAATAAGAAAAGACCTTATCCAAAGTGAATTGGTAAGGTCTCGCAAACAACATGATTGTTGCCAGCATACCCGAGGATCAAAATCCCGAATTGACGACTATGCTGTAAATGCTACTCCCCTTAACGGAGTTAGATATAGTCCGAATTGTAAGGTTTTTCTCTCATTTCGTCAAGTGAACAAATTCATCATTTATCGACTTACAGTATTGCTCCCCAATACATAAGTCTAAAATATCCAAAAGCGAACAGTTCAATATTCTATGTTAGTCTTCGTCTTTTTCTGAGCAATCCTGCCAGATTGACGCTTGCCAAAGTCGCACTGATGAAAATGATGGCGCCTCCGGCCAATTGCATATAGCTCACTCTCTCCCCAAACACTATGAAACCGATGATCATAGCGGCTAGAGGCTCTACAGTCGCCAAAATGGACGCTTTGCTGCTTTCAATTCCATTAAGTCCCTCTGTATACAATAAAAAGGCAAGCACTGTGGAGATCAGGCATAGCCCCATGATCAGAAACAGGGCATTCCAATTGAGCAGCAAAGGCGTCACTTCCCATATTTTTGTGAATGGAATCAGAAAGACCGATGCAATAAAAAAAGTATAGAAGCTGACTGTGAAGGATGAATAATGCCTAATCGCGAATTTCCCGAAAATACTGTACAAAGCATACCCGAAGCCGGATGCGAGCCCGATTGCATAGCCGATTAGTTGGCCACCTTTAAAATCGGCCAGCCCTGTAATCCCGGTAACAAGAAAACAGCCAATCAACGTCAGGCACAGCAGCAATACTTTGCCGCCAGTCAATTTCTCTCCCAGAAACAATACCGATAAGATCATAACGAACGCAGGAGCCGTATAAAGCAGAATAACTGCCACGGAAATGGACAGCATCTCCATACTCGTAAAGTATGCCCAATTAAAAAACGCGATGCTCATAAGACCTGTCCCCAGAAACAGATGAATATGCTTAATCGATATTGTCATATGCTTTTGTTTCGAAGTCAGCACGCCAAATAAAACTAAGAACAGACAAGAAAACATCACCCGGACAGTGACGATCTCCATTGGGGTGAGCCCCAGGCTGCCCAAGCCTTTAACGAATAAGCCGATCATTCCCCAGGATAATCCAGCCAGAATCACAAACAAGCTGTATTTGTATGATTGCTTCGATGCCATATACCCTTACCCCTTGTAAAAATATCAGGGGCTATCGGCCCTTGGAGACTGCAGCTTTTCTTCTGATACCATCAGATATCGCCGTCATTCTGCCGTGGATTGTATAGCCCCGATTCCCAATTACAATTTATAAATATCTGTATACTTTTCTGTCAGGTAGTCCACAAGGTACTGGACATTTAAACCTTCCCCTGTAATATCCTGAAGCAATTCAAGCGGCTTCTTCAGTTTCCCATATCGGTGGATATTCTCCACCAGCCACTCTTTGATCGGCGTAATATTGCCTTCTGCTAGCAGCTCGTCATAGTTCGGGATGTCTTTAAGCATTGCGTGCTTGAATTGGGCAGCATACATATAGCCCAATGCATATGAAGGGAAATAACCGAAGCTTCCCCCCGCCCAATGGACATCCTGAAGGACGCCTTCTCCATCGTGGGAAGGTTTGATCCCTAAGTATTCTTCATATTTGCGATTCCAGATTTCCGGAAGATCCGGAACCTCTATTTCACCGTTCATCAACGCTTTCTCAATTTCATAGCGCACCATGACGTGAAGCGGATATGTCAGTTCGTCACTTTCGATTCGGATCAATGAAGGCTTCGATTCGTTGATTGCCCGGTAAAAGTCCTCCAGCGACACATCGTTGAATTGTTCAGGAGAAGCCTCTTTCAGCAAACGATAGTTCTTTTCCCAGAAATGGATATTCCGTCCGATGAAATTCTCATGGAACAAAGACTGTGATTCATGGATTCCCATGCTTGTCCCTGATGCCAGCAATGTCCCCATCAGGTCCTTTGAAACATTTTGCTCATAAATCGCGTGTCCGCATTCATGGATAGTACCGAAGACAGCTGTGCGGAAGTCTTCCTCATCATATTTGGTCGTCACCCGGACATCATTGGCATTGATTGTAATTTCAAAAGGATGGACCGTTTCATCGAGTCGTCCAGCCTCGAAATCGTATTGCAGCTGCTTGAGGATGGAGAGACTTACATCCCGCTGCTTCTCTTTCGGGAAATGGTTAAACAGGAATGAGACGTCCGGTTTGTGCTCACTTTCCGATATTTTCTTGACGAGCGGAACGATTTCCTGACGAAGCTTGGCAAAGACGTCATCGAGCACTTCCACCGTCATCCCTGGTTCATATAAGTCAAGCAACGTATTGTATTTATTCCCTTCATAACCCCAATATTCAATAAATTTACGGTTGAATTCCACAATCTTCTCTAAATAAGGGCTGAACATGGCGAAATCAGCTTTTTCTTTCGCTTCTTCCCAAACACTTTCCGCTTTCGTCGTCAGAATGGTATATTCCTTATGCTCTTCAGCCGGAATTTTTGCATTCAGCTCGTATTCCTTTTTGCATTCATCCACTAATTTCCGTGTGACTTCCGGCAAAGTCTCATAGACACCCTCGGCTGTCAATTCTGTTATGTATGATTGCATCTCTTCACTGGTGGTCATGGCGAATACTTCGGAAGATAAAACACCAATCACTTCCGAACGCTGATCGACACCTTTTTTCGGCGCACCTGTACGCAGATCCCAATAGATTAACGATAAAGCTTCATTATAGGATGTGATCTTTTTTACATAATCCAAAAACTTCTGTTCTGTCACGTTAGACATCTCCTCACTCCTCCCTTTCTTGTTACTCCAGTTTATCATATTATCAGCCAAAGGAAATATGATAAAAGGCTGAAGCAGTGATCCTTCTTAAATTGGATCGCCGCATCAGCCTTTCGGTTATTCTGCAGCCGGCTCCACCGGCAATATGGACTTAATGGTTTGCAGTACTTCATGATCAATATTCTTATCCAGCATGAGCTCGATTTTCCCATGATCCGAGCCTGTGCGGATCAGACGCCCTATTCCTTGGCGCAACCTCAACAGCATGTATGGCAGGTCAACATCCCGGAATGGGTCTTTCACAGCTTGTCGCTTGGCCTGGAAAACCGGATCACTCGGCGGATAAGGAAGGTTGTAGATGATGACATTCGTCAAAGACTCCCCCGGAATGTCAAGCCCTTCCCATAAATGGTGGGAACAGAGGACAGAACGACGGTCCACCTGGAATTTTCTGACCGTTCCACTGATTTCTTCGTCCCCTTCAAACAGGACCAAGAACGGGAACTCCTCATTAGATAAGTCCAGCCTGAACGCATCCATTTCCTCTTTGGAAGGGAACAGCACGAGCGAGCTTCCATCATTTTCACGGATAGATGCCAACGTCCGTGCATTCTTATTGCTTACATCGTCCTCCTCATAATAAGAGAGAGAGATGTTCATTACTTCTTCATAATCAAACGGTGATTCTACGGAGAAGGACATAAAATCCTTTATGCCGAGACTCTCCGCCAAATAATCGAACGAGCCCAATTCAGACAAGGTTGCGGACGAAAAGATATATGGAATTTTCTTGCTGAACACCTCTTCAGAAAGGATATCGCTCACAAGCCGCGGCATGATCACGAGACTCGACTTTCCGTTCCCTTTCTCCAGCCATACGACCGCATTTTTGCCGGCCGTGTACATGGACAGGGAGTAAGAAATTTGTTCAAGGTATTCTTCACTGACCTTCAGGCTATACTCATCAATCGTGTATAATTCCGCTTCAAAAACCAGCTGCTCAAGGATCTGTTCAATCTGTGTACGAAGCTGTGTGGCCTCTCGTTTGATTTCCGTCTCATCATGGATTTCATGCCTGTATGACCCTTTAATATGCGTGCTGTGCTCGTTCAGCATATGGAAGAGGCTTGTGTTCAAGGAAATTGTATCCTCGATCAAAAGCAGCGTCTCCTCCCTCATATCATTGGCTTGAAGGACAGTGAGAACTTCACTGATCATGTCTTCAGAAATTTTATAGGTCAACCCTTTTTGAGCCGAGAATTCCAATAGATGCCCTTCATCAAACACGACTGCTCCATATTCTGGGAGCAAAGGTAGCTGTCCTTCACGTTTGCGCGCCTCTTTCGTCCATACATGTTCCATGAAGAAATCATGGGAACAGACAATCAGGTCGGCAGCCTTCCTGTAATGGTCCCTCGATAAGGTTTGCCCGCAGCGATGGCGTTTTTCACATGTGAAGCAATTCTGCAGGGAATCCCAGCCGACTTTTGACCACTCCTCATCAGTCAGATACGGATATTCCTTGCGGTCGCCATAAACCTCGAATTTGCGGAGTGAGCCGCTTTCCTGGATGAAATCCGGCAGCTCCTCGTGAAGGCGATCGATGTTCTCACTATCTTCATACAGGACTGCATGCTCCACTTTATTGAGGCACACATACTGATCCCTTGCTTTAGCCAAACGGACATCAATATCAAGGTCCAGGACTTTAGAGATTTTTGCGATATCCCCTTCTTCTTTGACCAATTGTTCGATCAAGGTCTCATCCGCACAGGAGATTACAACCGGCTTATTCGTATAACGCGCATAGCAGACGGCATACAGCAAATAGACGATCGTTTTCCCCGTGCCGACTCCGGCTTCCGCAAAAATCGTTTTCTTCTCCTTGAATGCTTTCTCCAGTTGAAACGCCATATATACTTGTTCGTCCCTTAATTCAAAACCTTCTTCTGGGAGAATGTCATAAAAGACATCTCCGATCCACTCGGACAACTTATCATAAAAAGCTTCATTTTTTGAAACGGTAAAAGGTAACGTTCTCACTTTTCATATCCCTCTCTCACAGGCTCTCATTCTTAGTCTTCGGCATGCCGGCCAAAAGAAAAATTGACAGCACGTTCTTTGCCCTTCTGTCAATTTCCTCTATTGCTTTATTGTTTCGCTCTTGGAGGCCTTTTCCCCCAATATTGATAAAAATCCGTACGGATAAAACCATTGAAGAGCTTCCGCTTTTTCGTTGCTGGCTTTCCGTACATTTTTTCGAATTGCTCATAGGAAGTGAGCATGTAGACGGACCATGTATCATACTGGCTGAATATTCGGCCCATATCACGATACATTTTTTCAACGGTCTCCTTATCACCAAGACGTTCCCCGTATGGAGGGTTGCCGATGATGACCCCGTATTCTTCTTTTGTCGTGAAGTCGCTCACTTGCATTTGCTTAAATTGGATTAGATCGCCAAAGCCTGCTTCCATGCTGTTTGCTTTCGCCAGTTCGACCATTTTATGGTCTATATCGGACCCAATGATATTCAATGGCTGGTCATAATTAGCCTTTTCGTCGGCCTCTTCCCGTACTTTATCCCATATTTCGGCCGGTATCCATGGCCATTGTTCAGAGACGAATTCACGGTTGAATCCAGGAGCGATATTTTGCCCGATCATGGCAGCCTCAATCGGAATGGTTCCGGAGCCGCAGAATGGATCCACAAGCGGACGATCCGGATGCCAGTTGGTCAGCATGACAAGCGCAGCGGCCAATGTCTCCTTAAGCGGCGCCTCCCCTTGAGAAACACGGTAGCCGCGTTTATGGAGCCCTACACCTGATGTATCGAGCGTCAATGTCGCCTCATCCTTCAGCAAGGCCACTTCTACTTTGAACAGCGGGCCATCTTCTTTAAACCAGGCAATCCTGTTGTAAGCCGATTTCAGCCGTTCAACGATGGCCTTCTTGACGATGGCCTGGCAATCGGAAATACTGAATAGCTTTGATTTGACAGACTTCCCTGATACAGGAAATTCCCCGTCTTCAGTAATGAACTGTTCCCACGGCAGCGCTTTTGTTGCCTGAAACAGTTCTTCGAATGTGTAAGCTTTGAATTTCCCCACTTCAATTTTGACCCGGTCTGCAGTACGAAGCCACATGTTTGCTCTCGCAATAGCAGTTTCGTCCCCTTGGAAAATAACCTTTCCATTGTCGACGCGACATTCGTAGCCAAGATCCCGCACTTCTTTTGCGACCAATGCTTCTAGTCCCATTGCTGCTGTTGCGATGATTGTATATTTTGCCATCTTATCACCTTTACTGTTTTGTTTATTTTATCGGTATGTACCACTCATTCACTTATTATAACAATAAAGACTCTCCTCAATCACAGGGAGAGTCTGTTGAAGTATGGTTATAATGTTAATTTGACAACGCTCTATAAGCCATGTTTTGTTCCTTCCGTACTGCAGGCGATAAACATCATTTATCTCGTACAAAGGCGGTAATCATCTATCTACAGGCCAGACCTGTCCTTTATCCCGTTCATTTCCAGGATATAAGGTTCCCCTACCAAAATTTGGGTTTCTCGCTCGTGGGGTTTACCCGTTCCACCTTTTCCATTTCTGGAAAAGCTTCGTCACTGTGGCACTTTTATAGGGTCATGCCATATCCGGATGGACTTAGGCAATTTCCCGGCCGTCAGTCGTCAAGACTGCCCTAGCTTATTGTTTCACTAGGCACGAACACTACATGCATCTCAGCTTGTGCGAGCATGGACTTTCCTCTACAATCTACTTGCGTAATTGCAGCGATTACCCGAACGCCATCAAACATAACATTGACCATTATATACGTTTTCTTTCCGATAATCAATGCAAAGATTAATATTTGATTATTTGATCATCATTCATACAGTTTGTTTCCAAAAACATGCTTCTCCAGATTGGACAAACGTTTCAGAATATCGAAGTTCGTCGTACCTGGAGCCGATTGCTGATAATTGGCATTGGCAGGACGGTTCACTTGCTCTTCCACTTTTTTGCGCAACTTTTGATTTTCCTGACGCAGCTCTTCCAATTCCTGATGGAACGCCTCATAATCACGAATGATCACATCAAGGAACTGATCGACATCTTCCGGCTTATAGCCTCTCATACCAACTTTAAATTCTTTTTCCAAAATATCTTTTGCAGTTAATTTTATTTTATCCGATTCCACGAGATTCACCTCTATACGTCCGACTTCATATATATTTTTATTCTTTCAAAAAGCAACAGCTTTGTCAATTCTTCTTGCTCTATTCATCGACGTTTCAATCAATTATTCCATAATGACCAGCATTTTTGGTTTAGAAATCATCATTATTATGCGCATGAAGAAAGGTGATATCCTCCATTATTGCTTGTAGATCATAAAAATCAACCTGTATGATCCTAAAAGGATTCTTTTCCTCGTACTTTTTGGCTTCCTGGTAGAAATATTTAACGGATCCTTCCTGTTGTTCATCATAAATGACTAAAGCTGCATCTGACTTATGTAATATGAACTGATCCCTGTTGCGGAATTGCGCCGGGCTGACATACGGTTGTTTGGAAATCGTCTCCACCAGGTCAGCACAACCGATGATTGAATGATAATATTCCTGATTCATCTCGCTCCAGCCGCTTTCCTGATCCAGAAACGCAGTCAGTACACCGAGTTTCAGCTCCTGATACTCTTCCTGCAAGGCTAATACAACCTCACCGGCCCATAGCTCAACCCCAAGCTGCCCGGATATGAGCACCCATTCCAGTCCTTCATCAAGCAACTGCCTGATGGTCCGTTCGATTGCCAGCTTAATGATGGTCACTTCAGGGGCATCATTTTTAAAGATCCCCATCTCGAAGCTCTTGTAGCCAGTTACATACAATACTTTCATACCCATTCATCCACCTTATCGATACCTATAGCAATCTTTCACCGCAGTGTATCATAATCACCAAATGAAAAAAAGGGCTGAATCCAGCCCTTTCCGATTATCAGCAGTACGGTCTAGGCGGACAGCCGCATATGACATGCTGGCTCGTACATTGGTTCACGACTGATTGCGTATGCGGAAAATAGTGTTGATGCTGGAATACATGTTGATTGACGGTTGTATTATGACTAGGATGAATATGCGGCACAACATGCTTAATTATATTCGTATTAACTGTCTGATTTGTCGGGCTTACCTGTGCAGGCATCACCTGTGTTGGCGCGACATTAGGTGGACAAAATTGTGAACTGCCGCATCCTGCCCCGTAACCGCCGCCATGCCAGCCTCCATACCCGCCCGAATATCCCATTGTTGCAGGAGCATTGTATGCGGTTCCGTGGACACCACCGTAACTTTTATCCATTTTCGTGTCCCCTTTCTACGTGTTTTACTTACATTATCAGACTATGTAGAAAGAAGGCTCGTGACCTAGACGTATGCCCCAATTACTGCAAAAAGGCATAGGAACCGTCTTTTAACAGGGTAAAAATCAACATGGTCATGCATATTAATAGGAAAAACAAATAAAGAATCACTTTTTGCACTTCTTGTACCCCACTCTACCTAAAAATCTCTTTACAATCTCTCATTTTACACAGACTCCCTTTTCTTCTCAATAAGCAAATGACCGTTGCGTGATTGTAACCTTTTGGAAAATCATGCATAGGTTAATCATACACAGGTCCGCCATTTACTTATATGAGAAGGGAGCAGCCGATATGCATTCCGGAGAAAATAATCAGTCATCCAGAAGGAAAGGCCAGCAGGTGCCTTTTTCTGACTTCATCATGAATATGGATCAATTGTTCGGGGGAAAGACAAACGGGGGGGTTCTCCAAAGTGTAGACCGCTTTTTCCAATCCTCCCCCAGGTACAGAAATACCGGGTTCCCCCTTGGTCTAACAGAAAACAAAGACTCCTATATTCTTCAAGCCAAGCTACCTGGTGTCCGGAAGAACCAAATTTCACTCCAGGTGATTCAACAGGATATTCTCATTACAGTCAATAATATGACAATCACGGAGGAAAGGGACAACAATCACCATGTCATAAGCAGCCAATCCCAGACAGAGACAGTCTCTCGCAGGGTACATCTGCCGAATCCCATTAATTCAGCTTTGATACATGCTGAACACATTGAAGGCCTTTTGACCATCACTATACCGAAAGCGAAAGGAAAAAAAATACGCATTGACCAATGATAGACTGTTGGCTGTCCCCGTTGCCTCCGATTGCTGCTTTCCCAAGCAAAAAGGATTAATGCCGCTACTTGACATTAATCCTTTTTGCTTTCTATTAAGTCCCTGCCTTGAAAAGCCCGCCCAATCCTTTGACCATCGTTTGCACCTGATTGACGGTTCCGACCATCTGTCCTGCTGTATTCATCATTTTTGTGACATCGACCGATCCGTCCTGCGTCTTGAACTGGTTCATTATCGACTGAAATCCTGAGCTTTTGGGTTTCTGCATATTCCCCTGTTTCGGATAGGGGTTTGGATACTTCTGAAACATTGCCTGATTTTTATTAGGCTGCAACGGATTGGAGAAGAGGGAGAAATCTCCATTCGTTTGAGGGTAATTGGGCATTGGGGAATGCGGTTGGGTTTGCATATGATGCGGATACATATATGGGGGTGAAGCCGGTCCTTGCTGCGGGGCAAAGTATTCTTCGTACCCAGTCTGGTTTTCCCCTTGGTATCCAAAAGGGCCGACCTGAAAGCCGGCCATAGGTTGCTGCTGCCCCTGGTAAGGCATTGAAGGTATCGATCCCTGACCTTGAAAAGAGGCCCCCTGCATGGATTCATAGCCCGTCATCGGGCCAGAAGCTTGATAATCTGGCGTTAACCAAGGCGGCGGGCCGGATTCCCCTGGCTGTCGCCACATAGGCATTAGTACCATATTGGTTATCATCCCTTTCAGCACTTTGTTCCATCATATGCCCCTCTTAGGGTTTTGGTGTCTGTGCCGGAGCCTCTACAATTTCCTATAGATTGAAGTCAGGAGGAAATGAGTGGATTGATAATAGTCCTTAAAACGTTTAAGGCTCGCGGTATGCTGAAAAGCCTGAACAGTCAAATTGCTTATGTTATCGACAATCTGTTCTAGCTGACGTTTTCCGAAATAGGTAATCTGCCTTTCCATCAATTCCTTCTCCATGGCATTTTGCCATCTTTTCAACTTCCACTGCACTTCATTCACATACGGCTCAATATCTTTGTAGAAATCATATTCTTTTTTCGTCTCTTTTGTATGTTGGAACAAGTTATTCAAATCGGCAAGAACGATTATCAATTGTTCAGTTGCCGCCTTTATATCATCATTTTTTGTTTCCATATATGTCACTCCCGTAAAAGCGCGTTATCTGCTCACCTGTATGCAAATAGCCGCGACGAATCTTAGTTGATAAATAAGAGCCCCGCCAAAGCGGACTAGAATTGCAGCTGAGGGGCTTTTTTAAACTTACGCGGGATTGGGGAACTTTTGATTGTCACCTTCCCATACTCCTGAACAGCCGCCTCCAATATAGCACAATTTTGCTCGAGAACTCCATTCATTTCCTTCTGGCTCATAGACAATAACTCCACTTCTTTACTTACTGCTCCGGAAATCTGTGTCTCAAGCAAGTCAAGCTGGCTGGCTATTTCCTCAATCATCGCAGACACCTGTTTTGCAGAAATCTCACTGTACATGATCATTCCCCATTTCCTCTGTAATACAACTAGATGTTCTTGAAAACCCTTCGAATCCCTGCCACCATGACAAAACTAGAAGGATATCGCCAAAGAAATCGGCAGGGCCGTCCGTTTCGACAAAAAGGAGTGCATATTTCGGAATTAAGCTTGAGAAACTATAATCAGGAGGTGTTAATCTTGAGATCGAACAATTCAAAGGAACAAAACCTGAAAAAGCAAAAAGCAGCCAATACGCCGACCACCAAAGCAGGCGAAGGAAATCCTAAGCTGGCACGACCAGATCATCCGGCTACTTAAAAAGGAGTCCCACTAACATATCACCCTAACAAGGTGGAGCACCCTAAAGGGTAAGAAAATGCAAAAAATCACATAAGCCATAATCAGAGGATAAATGAGCAGGGGGACCCCTTTCATCTATCCTCTTTTTGTGCGTGCCTACATAAGTAAGTTCCGGTTCAGCAAACTACACCATCCTCTTTTATAATGATGTGTCCCAACATCGATTTTCCAAAAGTGCCAGAAATTCTCTTCCGAGTCAAAAAACTTGCCGTCGCAAAAGAATTCAATCATTATATACTTCATCCTGTGCCTAACAAACTGTACGCAGTCTGTTAAAGCGCTGGAACTCAAAGAAAACCGGGCGTTATGAAACATTTTTATTGTTTAATGATATAATCTTCCCTATAGAATGAATGGATTCCAAATATTTTATTCTCCCATTCGTTATCTTTTCTGGTATTATAAATTGATGACTCTGCTTAGAATGTGGTGAATCATGTTATGGCCCGATTCCGCCTTATAGAATCGTTAGACAGATAGGGGGTAAGAGATGGTCTTTCATTATCCTAACGGAAAAAAATTCAATGCTGCTGGAAAGCTTAAGAAATCAGCAAATTCGGTACAAAAGATCGATTACAGTAACCGGGGGATGACACTAGAAGCTGATTTGAATGAAACAAATGATTATTATTTGGCCAATAACATAGCCGTCATCCATAAGAAGCCCACACCTATCCAAATCGTGGATGTAAACTATCCAAAACGGAGTGCAGCAGTCATAAAGGAAGCCTATTTCAAACAAGCATCCACTACTGACTATAATGGGGTCTATAGAGGGAGGTATATTGATTTTGAAGCGAAAGAAACGAAGAATCATACCTCATTCCCGCTGAAAAACTTTCATGAACATCAAATCACCCATATGAAGGCCGTTCTTCAGCAACAGGGCATATGCTTTGTCATTCTGCGTTTTTCTTCCCTGGATGAAATATTCTTGATGGAAGCGGAAAAACTGATTCATTTTTGGGAAAGAATGCTAAAAGGCGGGAGAAAATCCATTACCAAAAAAGAAATAGAACAGACTTCCTATCCATTACAGCTGGGTTTTCAGCCGAGAATCCATTACTTGAATGCCGTGGATTCCCTGCTTCAAGAATAACCGGCGAAAACTTGAAACCAGAAAGGCTGTAGGATAAGGGTAGATCAACGCTATATAAAAAATAGAGCTACCGGCTTTAATGAGACGCTTTATGCGGGACATAAAAATGTAAGGTAACACAACAATCTACTTTCTTCATACCTAAGACATGTGAAAATGAAGGCTCTATGAAAGGAAGGGTTAGCTTAAATGGCTGATAAAGAGTTCCAAACTCGACAAGAGAGACGAAACAGCAAGAAAAAACCAAAAAAAGGAAGCGACAAAGGAAAAACAAGCCTGTTTAAACGCATCCTGTTTTTCTTGATTATTTTTATAGCAGTAGGCGTAATCGCAGGAGCTGCAACATTTGCTTATTATGTGAGTACAGCGCCGGATTTGAATGAAGAAGCACTGAAGGATCCGATTTCCTCGAAAATATATAATGAAGACGGCTCCGTTCTGATTGGTGAACTAGGCACCGAAAACCGGGATTATGTTGCCTACGAGGATATCCCGCAAGTGGTCAAAGATGCGGTCATTGCCACAGAGGATTCACGCTTTTATGAACATAGTGGCGTCGACATTCTTCGATTGGGCAGTGCAGTTGTAGCAAACTTCACTGACGGGTTCGGTTCTCAGGGCGCCAGCACGATCACGCAGCAATTGGTTAAGCGTTCTTTCCTGACGCCCGATAAAACGCTGAAACGGAAAGCGCAGGAGTTATGGCTGTCCCTTCAGATTGAACGCAAATACTCAAAAGAAGAAATTTTTGAAATGTACGTGAACAAAATTTTCTATGGTGCAGGTGCAAACGGGATAGCAACAGCGGCAGAGACTTATTACGGTAAAAAGCTGGATGAATTAGAGCTTCATGAAGTTGCGACGCTCGCCGGCCTGCCTCAAAGCCCTTCGGCCTATAATCCGTTCGAGCATCCGGAAAAGGCTGAAAAACGGCGTAATGTGGTTCTTCAGCTGATGAACAAACATGGTTATATCAGCGAGGCTGAAATGAAAGAAGCACAGAATGTCGGTATTTCGGAAACATTGCTGACCGAAGAGGACAGAAAGGCAGACGACCTGACAGCGTACGATTCATTCATTGATGTCGTCATCGAAGAAATCGATAAAAAAACCGATTTTAACGTCTACACAGATGGATTGGAAATATACACAACCATCGATACAAATGCACAGGAATATGTATACAACATGCTGAATTCATCTGATGTGATCAGTTTTAATGATGAAAAACTGCAAGCAGGGATCACTTTAATGGATACCGGTACCGGCCAAATTAAAGCGATCGGCGGTGGCCGTAACCAAAAAGTCAAACGAGGACTGAACTTTGCGACTGGTATCAAACGCCAGCCTGGTTCAACCATCAAGCCGATTCTCGATTACGGTCCTGCCATTGAATACTTGAAATGGTCGACCTATGAACAGATTGTTGATGAGGAATACAGTTACTCCGATGGTACTCCGATCAAAAACTATAACGGTCAATATCATGGCCAAATGAGTATCCGAACTGCGTTAGCAAAATCGTATAACATTCCGGCTCTAAAAGCGATGCAAGCAGTTGGGCTCGAGAAATCCAAAGAATTCGGCGAAGGATTGGGCCTTGATTTCGGCGATGAGTTTTATGAATCCTATTCTATTGGAGGAGTCGATACAATCTCCACTAGAGATATGGCGGCGGCGTACAGCGCATTCGGGAACGAAGGGGTCTATACAGAACCATATGCGGTGTCAAAGATTGTCCTTGGCGACAAAACATCCGTAAACTTAACTCCTGAACCTGAAGTCGCTATGCAGGATTATACAGCCTTTATGATCACTGACATGCTGAAATCGGTCATGACATCCGGAACCGGTACAACCGCTAATGTTCCAGGTTTGCCGATTGCAGGTAAATCAGGGACAACCAACTTCAGTAAAGAAGACCTGAACAAATATAACTATCCATCTTCAGGCGTGCCGGACGCCTGGTTTGTCGGCTATACAACTGACTACACGGCTGCTATTTGGACCGGCTATCAAAATAAGAAAGATGGGTATTTGAACAAAGAAGAGCAAAAATATGCTCAACGTATGTTCAAGGCTTTAATGTCAAATGTTTCTGAAGGGAAAAATACAAAAGACTTCAAAAAACCGAATAGCGTTGTCAAAGTAGGCGTTGAAAAAGGCAGCAATCCTGCCAGCTTACCGAGTGAGCATACACCGAGTGATCAAATCGTCTATGAATATTTCGTTAAAGGCACGGAGCCGACATCCGTTTCCAAGACCTATGATAAACTTGACGCACCTTCCAATCTGAATGTCAATTATGATTCAGAAGCCAATGAACTGACATTGTCTTGGAGTTATTCTGACTCTGACGGCGAAACTTCATTTAAAGTCAGCCAAAGCATCGATAACGGTGGTGAATCCGTATTGAGCACGACAACGGATAAATCCATTAAGATATCCAGCCCATCTGTTGGCAGTATCTATAAATTCTCAGTTACTGCAATTGTGGGCGGTTCTGAAAGTGATCCGGCATCCGTTACGATCCAAATCCCTGACCCTGCTGCAGAGGAAGAGGTTGATGAAGAACAAGAGCCAGAAGAAAACGAAGAACAGCCGCCTACTGAGAATGAAGACGGCGAAGACAGCGGCAATGGCAATAATGAAGAAGATGAAAATCAAGATGGCGAAAATGGAAACGAGAATGAGACCGACGAACCTGCAAATGGCGGCGGTAACGGTGAAGAAAACGGTCCCGGCAACGGCGGCACTGGTCCCGGCAACGGTGGCGGTGAATCCGGTGGCGGAACCGATGACGGAGGCAATCCCGGTGGCGCTAACCCTGGTCCCGGCGACGGCGGCGAGTAATAAGACCGGTGATCCGGCCTTTACCGCCACTCAGTCATTTTTAAACTTCAGATAAAAAGGTCAGAGCAACTTTGCTCTGACCTTTTTACTGTTTTCTGATTAACTTTATTGATTTTTTGGCGGCCAACTTTTCCAGCTCAATCATGATCTGCTGGATTGCCTTATATGATTGATACAAAGAGGGACGCGCGATGATATAATCCATCCGTTCAGTAAAGTTCACCGGTACATACGTAAATGTTTCTGCCTTCGTTTTCCAATCCGCCAATGCAACAGGCTCGTCATTCAGCCAGAAAAGGAATGAAAAGCACATACAGATGGCATCTTCCATCAGCGGTTCTGCTTCTTTGCGGTTCCGCTCGCCATACAGTGCTTCCAGCTTTTCCTCGCTAAGACTCCACGCTTCTGCCAGTTTCTTGAGCGCTTGGAAGTCCTGCCACGGCAAGTATCCATCTGTCCCGTTTGCATGCAGCTGTTCATAGATGAAGTAGCGGATGGCCTGTCCGTTCCAGCTGCTGTACTCTGCGGGTTCCACTGTGATTTCTTCCGGCAACCGGACAAAGCCGCTCTGCATAAGGCTGGTCGGTAACTGAAGCTTTATTGGATGATTCATACCTTCTTCACAACTTTCTTGTTCTTTAATCGTTTCTTGCCTTCCCGACATATATCATTCAGCGGGCATTCGCTGCATTTAGGATTTTGGGCTCTGCAATGATACCTGCCAAAGAATATCATCGTATGATGTGCTGCAGACCATTGTTCCTTCGGGATCTTCCTCATTAAGGTCTCTTCCACCTGAAGCACACTATCCTTCCATCGACAGAAGGCTAACCGTTTGCTCACCCGCTCGACATGGGTGTCGACCGCAATAGCCGGAACACCATATGCTACAGATACAACTACATTTGCCGTTTTTCTTCCCACTCCCGGAAGCTTCGTCAATTCGTCACGATCGGCCGGCACTTTTCCGCCATAGTCTGCCAGAAGCATATGACATAACTTTTGGATATTTTTGGCCTTATTTCGGTATAGGCCGATGGAACGGATATCATTTTGCAGCTCTTCGAGAGGTACACTTAAATAGTCCTCAGGCGTTTGATATTTTTGGAATAACGATGCTGTCACTTTATTGACGAGTGCATCCGTGCATTGAGCAGATAAAGCGACAGCAATCACTAGCTCAAAGGGATTTTTGTGGTTCAATTCACAGTGGGCATCCGGAAACATCTCTTCCATCTTCCCCAAACAATACTCCGTCTGTTTTTTGCTCAACATAGTTCTTAAAGCTCCTTTGCATTGCTGACCGTTAATTTTCCAACCAATTATAGAAAGGGACTTCCGCAGCTTTCTGGTTTTGCGGCGTTCTCTTCTCCTTCCTCTGATGTGTCCGGATCTTCTCCCCATAAGCCCGCGCCTGCTCGACAGTACGGATACCGTTCTTCTTCCACTCGAAAAGAATACGGTCTATATAGCGGAAATTGATTTTCCCGGAAATGACCGCTTCCCGTAAAGCGGCTGTAATGATTTGGCTATCATGCTGATCTGCATCGATCCACATAGCCAGTGTTTCACATTCAAATGGCGATAACGGCCGGCCGAACTCCTGTTCAAATATCGTATATAAACTTCTCTCATCCTCTTGTTTTTCCTCTGTTTCCTGTTCGTTCTGCTTCAAGAGGAAATGCTCTATCATTTTTTTCTGCAATGGCATTAAGGAATACGTTTCATTCAATACCTGTTCATTCGTTATATTTTCTGTTATTTCGAGGAATCCTTTTTGAATAAGTCCTCTGACAAGATTCATACATTGTAAGGATGGCATAGTCATTCTTTTGCTGATTTCGTCCGGGGTCGGAAAACTGTTCCCCTCTTTCTGAAATTGCTGTAAATGCAGCAACAAACATAGTTCCTGCTCGTTCAATCCCATTTCAGCATAGTGTACGAAAAGAAAAGAAGGAATCGTTACGTTTCCTTCCTGAAGCCAAGTCATCAGTTGGTTTTTAATCATTACTACACACCTCTTTGACAGTATATCACGAAATCGGTTGTCGAAAGAACAAGTAAATCTTACTTATAAAGATTTACCTTGGATACCCGTCCATAGAAAAACTGTACCGCCGGACGATGGCTTGAAGCCAAGGTCTGAGGGTACAGTTCTTGCTAAACATAGATTTAAGGGTATAGTCTGTTCAACAGACGAGGGAACGGGATTGTTTCACGTACGTGTTCGACTCCGCTGATCCAGGCAACTGTTCTTTCCAATCCAAGACCGAACCCGGAGTGTGGTACAGAACCGTATTTACGGAGTTCCATATACCACTTGTAGGCATCTTCACTCAGTTCATGTTTTTGGATGTTCTCAAGAAGCAAGTCATAGTCATGGATCCTTTCGGAGCCGCCGATGATTTCCCCGTATCCTTCCGGAGCGATCAGGTCTGCGCATAGCACGACATCATCACGGTCTGCCGCAGGCTGCATATAGAATGGCTTAAGATCCTTCGGATAGTGTGTGATAAAGACCGGCTTGTCGAAAGCTTCCGCTATCGCTGTTTCGTGCGGCGCTCCAAAATCATCGCCCCACACGATATCATCGAATCCTTTTTCGTGCAGGAACTTAATGGCATCATCATAAGAGATGCGTGGGAATGGAGCTTTGATCTGTTCCAATTTGGATGTGTCGCGTCCAAGTGCCTTAAGTTCCGTTTCACAATGTTTCAGTACAGATTGTACAATATGGGATACATATTGTTCTTGCACTTCTAAGTTCTCCTCGAACTCCACAAAGGCCATCTCCGGCTCAATCATCCAGAATTCAATCAGATGGCGGCGTGTTTTAGATTTTTCCGCACGGAATGTCGGTCCGAAAGAGAACACTTTCCCTAACGCCATCGCAGCCGCTTCCATATACAATTGACCGCTTTGTGACAAGTAGGCGTCTTCATCGAAGTATTTAGTCGCGAACAATTCCGTCGTTCCTTCCGGTGAGCTTCCTGTCAAAATCGGCGGATCCACTTTTACAAACCCTTGTTCATTGAAGAACTCGTATGTAGCACGGATGATTTCATTACGGATCTTCATGACCGCATGCTGACGCTTAGAACGCAACCATAGATGGCGATGGTCCATCAAGAATTCTGTTCCATGGGCTTTTGGCGTAATCGGATAATCTGTCGATTCGTGAATCACTTCAACATCCGTAACCAACAATTCGTAACCAAGCGGAGAGCGCTCGTCCTTTTGAACTTTGCCGGTTACATATAGAGAGGATTCCTGTGTAATGGAACGGGCTTTCTGAAATAGTTCTTCCCCTGCTTCCGCCTTCACGACGACCCCTTGGATAAATCCGGTACCGTCACGCAGCTGCAGAAAAGCCAGTTTTCCGCTAGAACGTTTGTTGGCAAGCCAGCAACCGATCGTTACTTCTTGATCAACATATTTATATACTTGTGCAATAGTTGTCTTCAAAATAATTTTCCCTCCAACTCAACAATACAATACTACAATTATCTTTTCCATTATACCTTTCCCGGTACCTTCAATCAATCATTCTCCACCAGTTTCCGACAAGTACCTCCATTCTCCGGACGTATTCGCCTTAAAACGTGATAGGAGCTAAGCCAAGGGGCTTAGCTCCGACTATCGGCAAACGTTGGCATTCTTCACAGCCGCCCACATGAACACTTTGTTCGATGCGCGACTCGACTGATCAGCTCCTTCAAATCAGTCTGAGGGACAGGAAAAATGATAACGTCTAATCATGTGCTGATTCATTTTGATTTGGCCCGGATGAACGATTCTATACGACGCAACGCTTCTTCCAATACATCAAGGGACGTCGCGTAAGATAGGCGAATGTTGTCCTCTGCTCCAAATCCGGAGCCCGGCACGACAGCGACAAGCGCTTCTTCCAGAAGTCCTGCGACGAAATCATCGACAGAATCATACCCGCAGGCTTTGGACGCTTCCTTCACGTTCGGGAACAGGTAAAATGCTCCTTGCGGCTTCAGACAGCTGACACCCGGAATGGCAACCAATTTGCCATAAATGGCTTCCAATCTATCCTCGAAGGCCTGCCTCATCGTTTCGACGGCATCTTGAGGGCCTTCATAGGCCTCAACGGCACCATATTGGGCTGTGGTTGTCGGATTGGAAGTGCTGTGGCTTGCCAGGTTTGTCATGGCTTTAATGATGCTTTCGTTACCGACAGCATACCCAATTCTCCATCCGGTCATACTATGGGACTTGGATACCCCGTTGATGATGATGGTCTGGTCCTTTAACTGTGGAGACAGTTGCGCAATCGACACGTGCTCAGCATCTCCATACACTAATTTTTCATATATTTCATCTGAAACGATCAATAGATCATGCTCAAGACACACTTGTCCGATCGCTTCCAGTTCGCCGGCAGAATAAAGCATGCCCGTCGGATTGCTCGGTGAGTTGATGATGACTGCCTTGGTTCTTGGTGTTATCTTTTCCTTCAGCTCTTCCGGAGTGACTTTAAAGCTATTGCTTTCGCGGCCTTCACAAAATACAGGAACACCTCCGGCCAGTTTCACTTGTTCCGGGTAGCTGACCCAATAAGGCGTTGGAATGATAACCTCGTCCCCTTCGTCAAGAATGGCTTGAAACAAAGTGTACAAAGCATGCTTCGCTCCAGATGCGACTATGATTTCTGAAAGCTTGTATTCAAGATTCTGGTCCCTCTTTAACTTATCGGCAATCGCTTGCTTCAGGATCGGCAATCCGGCAGAAGCGGTGTACTTCGTGTGCCCGTCCTCAATTGACTTCGTTGCTTTGTCGATGATGTTTTGTGGTGTATTAAAATCTGGTTCCCCTGCCCCGAGACCGATGACATCCAACCCCTGCGCCTTCATTTCCTTTGCTTTAGCAGTGATGGCCAATGTCGTTGATGGTGTAAGAGCCTCTACTCGCTTTGCCAATTTCATCTTTTGCTACTCCCCTTATCAGCATCTTTTTATTAGTTCATTTTATTTCTTAAATTTATAATCGATATACGTCAGGCCGCCTTTTTCATCCTTGACCGTCACTTCCCATACCGGCACATCTTTTTTCATGCCCAGTTTGACAGTAACAATTTCGTGCGGATTATGCTCTGCCTTCACTTTCTCTATGATTTCCTCTTTACTGTATCCGGAAGCATATTTCATTTTCTTCACATTCTCTTTTTTAAGATCTTCCGGGATCCACAACACATATTCTGTTTTATCTTTTGATTTTCCGACCACGACAGAGTAGGTTTTGCTCCCATGGTATAGATAAAATTCATCTACACTGATCAGGCCACCTTTATCGATGGCAAACTTTGTCGCTTCCTCTTCTGCTGTCTTTTTCACTTGAATACCGGCCATGGCCGAATACACGATATATCCAAGCAACAACACGACAATCGTGCTTACAATCCAGATCCATTTTTTCAATTAAACCACTCACTTTATGTACGATAGATAGTCAATACCGCAATTTTATCGTTTTCTTTATCAAGGGCCAGCCCGAACATCAGTTGGTCATGTTTCAGGTTCCTGTTCAATGCATCAACGATTTTATAGAGGTCCGGCTGGTACTGCACCTTGACGATTGAAACAACTTCCGGTTTACTTTGCAATTCATCCGCCCCCTTGAAGATATGAAACAATGCCATACACTATGCAAATTCCTGTTGGTCTTGTGTCCTTTTAGAACTGCTTGACAAAGTGCTGGGCGATTACTTGCATCGGTCTTTGGGTAAAATGACCGCAAGAAAGTACTCAGACAATATTATAACAGTTTTCCTGTGGATGCCCCACTTTTTTTGCCGGTATTTACGAATGGGGCAACCAGCTTTTGATTGTCTTCTGCAGACTTCCTAACTGTACACCCTCCCGATCCATCTCCGGTAAGGACGAAATAAAGTCTTTACCGTACGAAGCGTTTGTGACCCGCTTATCACAGATGATGAATATCCCTTTATCATCTCGTGTGCGGATCAGCCTTCCGAAACCTTGCCTGAATTTCATGATGGCCTCCGGAAGTGAGTATTCCGCAAACGGATTGCCTCCCATTGCTTCTATCTGCTTGCATCTGGCCTCGTGTATCGGCTCTTTTGGCGATGTAAATGGCAACCTTACCATCATCAAGCATTGCAGTGTTTCCCCAGGAAGGTCCAAACCATCCCAAAAGCCGGCAGTCCCCAGCAAGATTGACTTGTCGAAGTTCTGGAAGTACTTAATCAACCTTGTTTTACTGTTGCTAGTCACCCCATGGGACAATAGGTTGAAATCTTCAAGCTCCCGGAGATTTTTCAATTCTTCATGTGTGGTCCGAAGCATCTCATGGGAGGTAAACAGCACGAGCATTCTCCCTTTGCAGGCAAGCGCTGCTTCTTTAATATATAACGCCAATGAGCGGGCATACTCCTCTGTGTTAACCTTAATTACCTCAGGAAGGTCATCAGCCACTAACATCTTCACTTTGCTGCGGAAATCGAATGGTGACGGATACATGAATGTCTCGCTCTGCTCGATGCCAAGTTTATCTTTCATATAAGAGAATGAGCCTTTTACTGTCAGAGTCGACGATGTCAACACCACGCTCTTTTGCCGTGAAAAGAACTGTTTCCACAATGCATTGGCTGCGAGGATTGGCTGCGAGTACAGGGATGCATACTGTACCGGACTGTTTCTATTCCATTCGATCCAATACAGGAAGTCCGCTTTCGGCTGTATAAAAAATTCGGTAAACTCTCTTGCTTTATCCGATAAAAACTGAGAGATACTGTATGCTTCCGATATATAATGGATCTGCGATTTTCCGAGTTGCTCTCTCTCAACAACTCTCGTGACAAAATCATCAAATAAGGAAGAAAGCCGATTGAACTGTCCGGCAAGACGTTCCGCTATCATTTGCAACGGCCGATTCATCTTTTTCTTCTCCATCGTCTTTTGCAGATTCAGCGCATTCGTCTCATTGGATGTACGTTCCTTATCGGACAAGCGAGAAAGCATGTGGAAAAACTGATCAAGCTCATAGGCCGATTCCTGTGTCCTTCTTTCGATTTCCTGAATAATTCGCTGTTCTTGTTGCTTAGCCGCTAGCTGTTTCAGCCGGTATGTAAGCAGCTTTTGTTCTGTGACCCCTACTTTATTTAGAACCATTTTAATCGATACATAATCGATTGCTGTGCCGAGATGCTTCAGGGCAGCGCTCTCCAACTGATGCGCCTCATCTATGATGATGGTTGCATTTTCGAAAGCTTCCCTAGGATTAAAGAAGTAGTTTGTCATCAAATAAGCATGGTTGGTGATCAGAATATCTGCTTCTTCCGCACTTGCTTTCGCCCTTTCATAAAACTCAAATGGTTCCCACGACGCCTGATGGGCATTCTCTAATCGAATCCCATTCTGCAGTTTTTCCCAAAATAATTCCCCGCCGCTCGTCAGGTTCAATTCATCTTTATCCCCTGTTTCTGTCGTCAAAAGCCACACCAGTATTTGCATCCTCGTCAAGTTACTGTCATAGTTGTCCTCTCTGATGCGAAGGACTCTATCAAACTTAGCAAGGCTGATATAATTGCTCCTGCCCTTTATAACGACGGTATTGATCGGGAAAGGAATGCTTTCCCTCAAATTTGGCAGTTCCTTATGCAGCAATTGATTCTGTAGTTCAATTGTATAAGTGCTGATGATGACTTTTGCATGCCTCTGGACAGACATATAAGCTGCCGGCAACAAGTAGCCCAACGTCTTTCCTAAGCCTGTTCCGGCCTCAATCATGGCGATTTTGTCATTGGTGATCACATCGTATACATCATCCATCATCTTTAATTGGTCTTCCCTCGGCTCAAAATGGGCAAATGCCTGTTTGATCATAGCCGTCTTTTCTTCAGCTGTAAGAGGATATTCCTCCTGTCCATTCCTTTCAATCAGCTGGTCTGCAACTGGCCTTCTGAACGCAATACCTTTGTTGATCATGAGATTCGGGTGATGAATCGGACTGTGCTTCATACGATCATCCAACAGATCACCGATCAACTCGGAAATCTCGCTTTTTAACGATTGAGACAGCTTATGTAGCTGCTTCATCGTCACAAGGGGAAACTTGCTTAGTTCCCGGGTGAATAAAATGAACAGTTCCGCAGTTGCGTAGGCATCGCTATCGGCCTGATGCGGGCGATCATGGCCCACCCCTTCTGTTTCAGCCAACTGGGACAACTTGTAGCTCGCTGCTCCAGGACGCATAATTTTCGCCAATTCAACTGTATCGATCGTCGAACCGAAAAAACCTTCATATCCCGCTTCGAGCAACTCATCCTGCAAGAAGGATAGGTCGAACAGCACATTATGCGCCACAAAACAAGCATTTTCCAGCAAGCTGATGATTTTTGGGGCAACCTCGGCAAATAAAGGCGCTTTTGCAAGCTGTTCTTCCTGTATGCCCGTCAATTCTTCTATAAAAGAGGATAATGGTTTCCCCGGATTCATGAAGGTCGAGTATTCTTCGATTATCTTATTGTCTTCCACGACGACAGCCGCAAACTGGATAATTTTATCCCCTTTTTTCACGGAGTTCCCCGTCGTTTCCAAATCTATTACAACGTATCGTTGAGCCATCTATGTCACACCTCAAATATCTTCACGTCATGGGACAATTATGTATCGTTCCTCCCGCTGACGGTTATGCCTGATTCCTGCATCCACAGTCACTTTTTAAGAAGCGTGACTGCATGATAAAAGGCTGTATAATCCATCTTACATGATTATACAGCCTGATTACAATGCAGTCAGCAATATGATTACGGCAAAACCGTCAATTCTGGTTCGTAATCGATGATTTCATTAATTTTATTTCCTTCACCCATGATGGCGATTCTCGGCCGATGCGCTTTTACTTGCTCTTCAGCTACCAGGGCATATGAGATGATGATCACAATATCATCGGGCTGCACCAAGCGCGCCGCCGCGCCATTTAGGCAGATGACTCCGCTTCCGCGATCCCCTGCAATGATATATGTCTCGAAGCGCGCTCCATTGTTATTGTTGACGATTGCCACTTTTTCGTTCGGCAGCATATCGACTGCATCCAATATGTCCTGGTCAATCGTAATGCTCCCCACATAGTTCAAATTAGCTTCCGTCACGGTTGCCCGATGTATTTTCCCCTTCATCATTGTTCTGTACACAATGAAAACCTCCCGATCTGCTAGATTGATAGTATAATATTGTCGATCAGCCGTGCTGCCTTGAACTTAGCAGCCACCGCGATAATGATTTCCCCTTTGATGACAGGGATTCGCTGCAGTTCCGGATATGAATACACTTCCACATAATCAATCGCTGCTGACGTTTGTGACTGGATATGATCCCGGATAGCGGCTGTGATCCGTTCCGGGTCACGCTCCCCTTCTAGAATGCTACTCTTTGCCATCTGCAGGCCTGCGTAGAGCTCTTTTGCCTCTTCCCGTTCCTCTTTCAACAGATAGACATTGCGTGAGCTTTTGGCTAAACCGTCCTGTTCGCGTATGATTGGAACCCTTACAACCTCAAGCGGAAAATTGAAGTCATCGACCAATCCTTCCACAACGGCCACTTGCTGGGCATCCTTCAGGCCAAAATACGCTTTGTCAGGTTGGACAATATTGAACAACTTCGTCAAAACGGTTGCCACACCGTCAAAATGTCCAGGCCTTGATTCCCCGCAAAGGACATTCGTCCGCTTTTCCACTTTCACCTTCACCGATATGCCGTCTTTGTACATTTCCGTCACAGTGGGGAAGAAAATATAATCGACACCGGCATCTTTCGCCAATTTCGTATCATGATCCATATCACGCGGGTATTTATCGTAATCCTCGCCTTCACCAAACTGAAGGGGATTGACGAAAATACTGAGAACGACTACATCATTCTCTTTTCGCGCCTGCTTCATCAGTTGAAGATGCCCTTCATGCAGGTAACCCATAGTAGGAACAAAACCAATTTGCTTTCCCGATTTCCTGTGGCCACTGATCGTTTGCTGCAGTTCCTTTGCATGTGTGATGATGTCCATTTATTTACCTCCGTAAAGTGCCTCGATTTCTTCTTCTTTCATGGTGAAGGAGTGTGCCATTTCCGGGAAGGCCCCAGATTTCACTTCTTTCGCGTAACTTTCCAGAGCTGATTTGATAGACTCGTTCACATTGCCGTATGACTTCACGAATTTAGGCAAACGGCTTACTCCATATTGGACTACGTCATGATACACAAGGACTTGCCCATCTGTGCCGTTTCCTGCCCCAATTCCGATAGTCGGTATGTCTAATTCTCTGGATACGAGCTCACCGAGTTGATGCGGCACACATTCGAGCACCAGCATAAAGGCGCCGGCCTCCTGAACTTTCTTAGCATCCTCGAGTAAACGCTTGGCATCCTCCGCATTCTTGCCTTGGACTTTATAGCCTCCAAGTACTCCAACAGACTGCGGGGTCAACCCCAAATGGCCGACCACAGGTACTCCTGCTCTTGTCAATGCGGCAATCTTATAGATGACTTCCCCTGCGCCTTCGAGTTTTAATGCATCCGCTCCGCCTTCCTGAATGATGCGGGCTGCACTTTTCAGTGTTTCATCAATAGACAAATGATAGCTCATAAATGGCATATCTGTGACTATGAATGTTGATTTAGCACCGCGTTTCACAGCCTTTGTATGATGGATCATATCCTCGACTGTCACCGGAACAGTAGATTCATAACCTAATACAACCATCCCCAATGAGTCTCCCACAAGGATCATGTCGACCCCGGCCTCTTCCGACAATTTAGCGGAAGGGTAATCATAGGCGGTTACCATCACAATCTTTTCCAGCTCCTGCTTCATCTTAAAAAATCGGCTGCTTAATTTCATTTTTCATCCTCCTTTTAAATCAGAGGAGATTTCACTTGTTAACACCCACTAAAAAATCCTTCTGATAGCAGAAGGATTCCAGGCAACAATGTTTCATCCCTCTGTCCCGGTCCATAATCGGATCTAGGCAGAACCATTTTTTATTAACCAGATATTATAAAACCAGGTGCAGTTCTATCACGATACTGCCCATAATCAGTATAGCAAAACTAATGTTAATATGACCATTCATATTATTCGCATTAGAGTGAAATATCCGCAGAATAAATATGATGGATTTTACCGGCTTGATCTTCAAGAAGCAGGACGCCGTCATCATTTATGCCGAGCGCCTTTCCGGTGATTTGTTCCCGGGCCGTGCTTGCTGTGATGATATTGCCTATACTGGATGCATAGCTTTCCCATAATGCCTTGATTGAAAGGAAGCCTTTCTGTAAATAAAGTCCATATAACTCTTCGAATTGCTTTAGGAATTCAGCGATGATCGGTTCACGCTGATACATTTGACCGGTCTCTCTATATAATGAAGTGGCGATGTTCTGAAGTTCATCTGGGAAATCTGCTGTCTTCTGGTTGACATTCAGGCCGAGACCGATGATGACGGAATGGATACCGTCTGCTTCTGCTTGCATCTCTGTCAAAATCCCTGCCAGTTTCCTTCCATTCAATAACAGGTCGTTCGGCCATTTGATCTCCGGTTCGGCGGCTGTTGTCACCCGAATAGCCCGAACAGCGGCCACCGCTGTCAATAAAGTGAGCTGCGGGGCTTGCTGAAGGGGGATATCCGGCATGATGATGAGACTCATCCAAATACCGGATCCTTTTGGGGATATCCATTGGCGGGCCATTCTCCCCCGCCCAGCCGTCTGCTCATCCGCTACAACAACGGTACCCTCATTAATGCCTCGAGCGATCAGCTGTTTGGCAATACTTTGCGTCGAATCCGTGCTTTCACTGAAATGGATGCTTTGCCCCATAATTTGCGTAGTGAGCCCAAGTCGTATACTATCAGCGGACAGCCGATCAGGGACGCTAATAAGACGGTACCCTTTTTTTCTGACCGCCTCAAGCTGGTAGCCCTCCTCTTGCAGCTCCTTTATGTGTTTCCAGACCGCAGTTCGTGAAACACCAGTAAGATCAGCGATTTCCTGTCCCGAGATAAAGCCGTTTCCTGCCTTAGAGAAGGCATTGACTATTTGCTTTCTGATTTCTGATTCCACTTCTCCACCTCCCTGCGGATGGCTTCTTTTTTATTTTCCAGTTTTCTTGAAATGATTAGGCCGATGATATCATCGAATGTTTCTTTCATCCATGGGCCTGGCTTACGCTGGCACCATTCCATTAAATCTTGGCCATTCACTGCTAATTCGTCCCGCGCATGAAGAGGTAATCTCAACCATCGTTCGTTGATGTCTTCCGTACTGTTCCCCGAACACTCTTCACCAAGGAAATGATTTACGTTCCAAGCACTTATGATTGCCTGCCTCCCTATCATGAACAGTTCCAGATCGTCATCCAATTTGTCCCGCTCCACCGCCGTCATGATCGTTTTGACGGCCTTCATCCGTTTCGAAGGAAGCTTCCATTTCCTTAAGAAATCTATGGACTCCTCCGCACATATGTCGAGAGCCAAAAGAAGAGCCGCCCATTTTTCCTCGATGGCGGACAGCCTATCGGCATTCGAATCCATCAGTTTCCGGAGGGCCTTCTCCCCGTTTCCCAGGCCGGGCAAGTACTTGAACAGCCCGGTATCAAACAGTAATTTCATGCCCTGTGCCGTATGTGACCCCATCAACAGCTTCTCAAATTCAGCGGTAACCCTTTCGATAGAGATGCATGACAGAAGGTGGCCATGCTTGATTAATGCATCCACCACCCGGTCTGTACAAGTAAATGAGAGCTGACTGACAAACCGCGCCGCCCGCATCATACGGAGTGCATCTTCTTCAAACCTCTCCTGCGGGTCCCCTACCGTATCGATCAGTCTGGATGCTATGGCATCTTTCCCGCCGAACGGATCAATCATATTGCCTGACCAGTCCATCGCTATCGCATTCATGGTGAAATCACGTCGGGCCAGATCATGCTCCAATGTCCTGATAAAAGTGACTTCCTTAGGTTTCCGGAAATCAACATATTCGCTTTCAGAGCGGTATGTCGTCACTTCATACGGCTCACCGTTTTCTATGACCAGTACCGTACCGTGCTCAATGCCGACATCTACTGTATGCTTAAAAATCCGTTTCACCTCTTCAGGTCTGGCTGAAGTTGCGATATCGACATCGTGTATGTCCTTCCCAAGGACGGCATCCCGGACCGACCCTCCTACAAAAACGGCTTCATATCCCGCTTCTTCGATTCTTTTCAGAATCGGCACCGCTTGCTTAAAACAAACATCAAGCATGATTTCTTATACTCCTTTATTTAAGAGTTGTTTGTAAATATCCTCATATTGGGAAATGATCCCTTCTGAATGGAATTCTTTGCGCACGGACTCCAAACAGTTAATAGAAAACTGCTCATGTAAGGCCTGATCTGTCAGGAGTTCCAGAACAGCTGATGAGATGCCGTCAATATCGCCCAGTTCACAGATAAACCCTGTTTTCCCGTGTTGAATGACTTCCGGAATACCGCCTATCTTCGTCCCCACGCAAGGCACTCCGCAAGCCATTGCTTCCAATAGCACAAGACCGAAGCTTTCCTTCTGGGAGAGAAGCAGCAGACAGTCGCTTATACTGTACAAAGCCTGTACATCATCCTGTTTCCCCATGAAAAGGACATCATTCTGAAGACCGAGGTCATCGACCAGTTTGCAGACTGAACTCATTTCCGGTCCATCGCCGACCAGCAACAATTTGGAGGATAGCTTTTCTTTGATACGGCAGAACACCCTGACAATATCATGAACCCTTTTCACTTCGCGGAAATTTGAAACATGGATTAGGACCTTATCATCATCTTCTATGCCGAGTTCTGCTTTCATCTGTTTGTTTTCCGTCTTTCGGTAGATTCTTTCGTCAATGAAATTATAGACCGTATGTATCTCTTTATCCGGGCCGATCAAAGTCTCCGTTTCCTTGGCAAGTGATTGCGAGACAGCCGTCACGTAATCTGACTTCTCGATGCCGAATTTAATGAGGTCACGAAAAGAAGGTTCCTGGCCTAGTACAGTGATATCGGTACCATGCAAGGTAGTCACCAATTTTACATCTTGTGCGGCCATCTGCTTTGCCAATATGGCACAGACAGCATGCGGGATTGCATAATGGGCATGAAGGATATCCAGCTTCTCCCTTTTTGCCACTTCCGCAATCTTGCTGGCAAGCGACAGGTCGTAAGGAGGGTTTTGAAAGACCGAATATAAGTTCATCTCGACCGCATGGAAAAAGATTCTCGGGTGCATCTTGCGCAACCGGAAAGGCAGGCTGCTGGAAATAAAGTGGATGGTATGGCCCCGGTCTGCCAGCAGACGCCCGAGTTCCGTGGCGACGACTCCTGACCCCCCTACCGTCGGATAACAGATTATTCCTATGTTTAGTCGGTTCGTCATTCTGTTCCTCCTAAAAGATCCTGATTGAGCAGTAACGGTTTTTTACTGAAGAATCCTTCCGCATACTGGACCCCCGCTTCTTTGCCCATCATCTTTTCTCTGGCAATCACGCTATCGATGTAACCATCTGTCAAAGGTGTCTCGACATTTCCTGCGAACTGTGATGCAAAGGCCTGCAGACAATCCGTTTTCTTTACCATATAATCACTGATATCCACAACGAAGTCAGGCTCATGGAATCCATTGATCATATAAAAGAAAACATCCCGGACCTTATGTGCCGGAAGGCTGTCCTGTTCCGCATATTTACGGATCCCGCTTGAGAAACAAGCTTCTTCCACCAGCTTGGCGCAATTGCCATGGTCAGGATGACGATCGATGCCATAAGGAGCAAATACAAGCGTCGGCCGGTATTTTCGAATGACCCTCACGATCTCTCGGATATGTGCTTCCGTCATATATAGGCCCCGGTCCGGTAACCCGAGGTTGATCCGTTTTTTCACTCCAAGAATTTGCGCGGATTTTTCCGCTTCCTTCACTCTATTCTCCGGTGTTCCATTCGAGGACATCTCCGCTTTAGTCAAATCACAGATCATCACGCTGCGCCCTTCGGCAACCATCTTGGCGATTGTTCCACCCATACCGATTTCGGCATCATCCGAATGGGCTCCAAATACTAAAATATCGATTTGTTTATTTCCTTCATGTTCTATCACTTATTACTTTTCTCCAATCTATATCACCTTGCTCCAAGCTGCGAATCAGCACTTCGGCAGTTCCTATATTACTTGCGAGCGGAACAGAATAAACATCGCACAGTCTCATCAAAGCAGAAACATCCGGTTCATGCGGCTGTGCAGTCAATGGATCACGGAAAAAGAATACAAGATCCATTTCCTCTCTTGCAATCCTCGCTCCTATTTCTTGGTCTCCGCCTAGGGGACCCGACTGGAATCGATGGATATCAAGACCGGTCGCCTCGCTGATCCTTTTACCCGTAGTGCCGGTTGCAAATAAAGAATGCTTCTTGAAAGTATCCACATATGCCGTCACAAAATTGACCAGATCATCTTTTTTCTTATCGTGCGCAATCAAGGCAATATTCATCGTATTACCGCTCCTTACTCGATTATGTTTTCTAGGCCATACACCAACACTTGCATCTTCATGACATGCTCAACAGCCAGTTTCACACCTGACATAAAGGAAGCCCTATTATAGGAATCATGGCGAATTGTCAAAGACTGTCCATCTGCACCGAAAATCACCTGCTGATGAGCAATCAATCCCGGCAAGCGGACACTGTGGATACGCATACCGTCAAATTCGGCGCCTCTTGCACCCGGCAGTGTTTCTTTTTCATCCGGATGGCCTTGCTGCTTTTGTTCCCTTACTTCCTTCATCATTTCTGCTGTCTTGACCGCCGTTCCTGAAGGAGCATCCAACTTTTTATCATGATGTAATTCAATGATTTCGATATCCTGGAAATAACGTGCCGCCATTTGCGAGAATTTCATCATCAATACGGCGCCGAGGGCGAAATTCGGAGCAATAATGCAGCCGAGCTGTGTCTCATCACATAGTCTGTCAAGCTCCTTCAGGTCTTCTGCGGAAAAACCGGTTGTACCGACCACCGGGCGAACGCCATGGCGTAACGCCGACACTGTATGTTTCATCCCCACTTCCGGGGTGGTCAGGTCAATCAGGACATCCGCTTTCACATTACGGAAGCAATCATCCACATCGGCATAGATCGGTGCATCGACATAATTAAAACCATCGACATCCTTTAGGTTTCCTCCGTTGTTTTTTCTATCTATGACGGCGACCAATTCGAATTGCCCGGTTTCCTGAACGAGCTGGACTGCTTCCCTTCCCATTCTTCCTCTTGGTCCTGCCACTACTATTTTCACTGTTTTACTCATTCTCTTCCTCCTCCACTCTTGTCCAACGATCGGCATCTCTATTAGCGAATTTTTGCATGACTGTATTATGTGCTTCTTCCATATCGATATGTAAAGAATTGGCAAAACAAATCAGAACGAACAGCATATCGCCAAGCTCTTCATGAATAGCTTTCTCTGTCTCTGTCGGCTTCTTTGGTTTTTCCCCATAATGATGGTTCACCTCACGGGCCAGTTCCCCAAGTTCTTCAGTCATCCTGGCAAGCATTGCCAAAGGACTGAAGTACCCTTCCTTGAACTGCCCGATGTACTCATCCACTTCTTTCTGCAGTTGTTGTATTGTTTTGGCCATTTGTTTTCCTCCACTCTTCGGAACTTTCTACCCTTCATTATAGCAAAAGTTTTTCCGAAATCTCTTCATGCCGGATTGTTACTCATTCATGGTAGCTAAAAAAAACACAGATTTCAATGTCCGCTCCTGTTATGTTGCGAAATCCCTGAAGATTCCTATATAATAGGGGACGCATTCATATCAAGAAGTATTATCTTGGAGGGAAAGATATGGTATATGGTCTTAGATTCAAAAATATATTCTTCATCATTTTAGGCACGGCTATTTTTGCTTTCGGTCTGGTTCATTTCAATATGCAGAACAATTTGGCCGAAGGAGGCTTCACCGGTCTCACCCTGATCCTTTATCAACTCTTCAATATCAACCCTTCCTATTCAAACTTAATCCTGAATCTCCCCGTATTTCTTATAGGATGGCGTTTTCTCGGCAAAACCTCCTTCCTGTATACCATTATCGGGACAGTCGGCCTGTCCGTATGGCTGTGGATATTCGAGAGAAATCAGTTTGCCATCGGGCTCGAAAATGACCTGATGCTTGTCTCCCTTTTTGCAGGGGCATTTATAGGTGTTGGGCTCGGGATCATTTTCCGTTATGGAGGAACGACCGGAGGTGTCGATATCATCGCCCGGCTCGTACAAAAATTTGTGGGATGGAATATGGGACGGACAATGTTCCTGTTCGATGCTTGTGTAATCGGCTTATCTTTAGCCACTTATCTTGAGCTTCGGGAAGGCATGTACACATTGATTGCCGTCTTTATAGGGGCCCGGTTGATTGATTTCATGCAGGAGGGCGCTTATACGGCCAGGGGCGCAATGATCATCAGCGAAAAGAACACGGAGATTGCAGAAGTGATCATGAAAAAAATGGACCGCGGAGTCACCGTCTTGCGCGGTTTCGGATCTTTCTCTAAACAGGAGCGCGATGTTCTATATTGCGTGGTCGCCAAAAATGAGATTGTCAGGCTAAAAGATGCCATCACTTCGGTTGACCCCCATGCATTCGTTTCGGTCAGCATCGTCCACGATGTACTTGGAGAAGGTTTCACATTGGACGAAAACAAAAATCCGATTCAGCGATAGGCATTTACCAATCAAAAAAAGGACAAACCCGTCGGGGTTTTGTCCTTTTTTGATTCATTAATCGTCGTTGTTCATTCCGATGAAAATCATAACCAAACGCACCAACTCAAGGATGGCCACTGCTGCCGCTGCAACATATGTCATAGCCGCCGCATTCAATACTTTCTTCGTTTCGCGTTCCTCATCATTCCGGATGATGCCCAAGGATACTACTTGGTCCATCGCTCTGTTGGAAGCATTAAATTCGACAGGAAGTGTTACCACCTGGAACAAAACGGCCGCCAACATAAAAACGATTCCCAGAAGAACAAAATTGGTTATACCGGCGATGATCCCGATTAGGATCAAGATCCAAGAGAAATTGGAACCGATATTCGCAACCGGAACCAATGCATGGCGAAAACGCAGGAAAGCGTACTCTTGCTGGTCTTGGATTGCGTGGCCGACCTCGTGTGCCGATACTGCCGTAGCCGCCAATGAATGACTATGGTAGTTGCCTGATGAAAGCCGGACTGTTTTAGAGCGCGGATCGTAATGATCGCTCAGGAAACCTTGTGTCTCTTCTACCCGGACATTATAAAGTCCGTTATCGTCTAATATCCTTCTGGCCACGTCAGCACCAGTCAAACCAGTGGATGAAGCAACCTTTGAATATTTTTTATACGTTCCTTTCACTTTTACCTGAGCCCAGATCGGGATCAAAATGATGATCGCTAAGTAAATTAAATAGCTGTACATCTCTGCCTCCAATATCTATATTTTAACCTAATTGTAGTAAATAATTGTTTCTCCTGTCAATCATTGAGTTTTCTCCGCACCTCATCCTCTTTTTTATGCCCTTTGAATTTTCTGTAGCCTACATATGCTAGTGTCATAACGATAATGCTGCCAGTTGTTATGATCACCCACCAAAGGGAAGGGTCCGCCTCATCTTCTTCCTGACCATCAAAGATTTTCTCCATTTCATAACGGAGACTATCAATCTCTCTTTGGCTGCTTTCCTGATGAAGGATTTCCGGTCTGTATTGATCTAAAAAGGCGAATCGCGCATCCAGTGCCTGGAATCTCTCCTCCCCCAATTCTAACTTCAGGCTGTAGTGTATGAGGTCATATTGAGCAAGCAATTGGTTGAGATTTGAATGGAAGGCCTGTGTATCCTGGTCCATGGCTGCTTCCTTTGTGTGGATGAAAGTCGCAATCATTTGATCTTCCATGTACGACCACAACGGCTGATGCTGTGAATGGGCGGCATCAACTGTCAACCTGAGTTTTGTCATAGCTTTGATTTTTTCCTCATGCGAGGAAGATCGGCTGCTCATTGCAGCATACGCTTCATCATAAGCTGTCGTGACAACCTTCAGCTCGTCCATCTCCAGTGATCGGCCATTTGCCGTCAGGCCTACCAATTCCCTTGAGATATCTTCCAGTATCTCCAATGTTTTATCATACCGATTGCTTTTAGCTAACAATAATGCATCATCCGAAAGGCGATTGATCCCTTCCACTTCTGAAGAGGCAGCAACACAGAATGCAGATTGGAGCGTGATTGATGCGATTAATATAAATACGATTACTGTTTTCCTGAACATAGTCTTGTCCCTCCTCTTTCATATTACGTATATGAAAGAATTGGAACAGATAGACCATCAAATCGTAAGGGTCCACCTTTCTTTCCTCATTCCGAACCAATAGCAAAGGAAGATGGAGAGAATACTGAGCCAAAATGTGAAATAACCTATTTCATTGGCGTACATAGAGATTTGACTGTATCTCGGCATTTGGCCAAACACATAATCGATGATTTCATTATGTACCGTAAAGACCGCGGCCACGGATAGATGCCATACCTTTATTCGATAGAAAGGAGCATACAGCAAACCTTGCAGTGCCATCGCCAAATGGGAGGCCATCAACATATAGCCTGTCCAATGAAGGGTCCCTGTCACATATAAAGTCAGCAGATTCATGCAGACTGCCCAGACTCCATACTTGAATAAGGAGATGAAGGCAAGGGCCTCAAATAATCCCCAGTTTGTCCGGAACAGAAAAGCAGCCAATACAAACACAAAAAACAAGCAAGCTGTCGGACTATCAGGAACAAACGGCAAAAATAGAGGTTCCGTATCCAGCAACTGTCCTGTATACCAAATATACCCGTAGAATGTCCCAAAAATATTGATCAACAGCAAGAGCATAATCATAGATTGATGCCTAAGGACCGAATATAGTAAATTAACCATTTTGTCCCCCTTAATATCTAGTAATCTTATCATACTATATAAACCTTGCCCTTTACATGAAAGAAGCCGGCAGCTAATGGCCGCCGGCTTCTTTGCCGCTTATTATTCGCTTCCGACATTCGCGATGAATTCAGAAAGCTGCTGTAGTTCTTCATCTGTTCCTTTGAAAACATCTGCCGGCATCGATCCGATTCCGTTTACGGCGATATCCGCTATTTCCTCTGCAGACATATCAAGCTCGTTCAAAGCAGGACCGGAAGCTCCCTCCAGATTGCCGCCATGACAGCCGATACAGCCTTGTCCTTCATAGACTGCATAACCCGGATCCTCCTGATTGATTTCAGGACCGAGAACGATTTCCCCTTGCTTCTTGGCTGCTTCCCAGTCGTGCTGGTCAACAGAAGCCCAAGTCAGGTAAAAAATACTGGCGACCGCAAGCAACATAAAGCCTGTCGCCAATGGACGCTTCGTTGGTCTTCTTTCAGGTCCCCTGTCGATGAACGGTGCAAGCAATAAAGCGCCAAAAGCAAGTCCTGGGATGACGATCGCGCCAATAATGTTATAATCACCGGATGCATAGGTATATTTCAATAATTGATACAAGAATAGGAAGTACCAGTCAGGCAATGGAATATAACCGGATGCGGCCGGGTCGGCCATTTTCTCCAACGGAGAAGGATGTGCCACTGTTAAACATAAGTATCCCACAAGGAAAACGGCTCCGACCATCCATTCCTTCAAAAGAAAGTTAGGCCAGAAGGCTTCCGTTTTACCTGGATATTCCGAATAATCTTTTGGAATATTCGGTTTTCGTTCAGCGGAAACCCGTGAGTCCCCAACGAACTTCATACCTTTACCACGATGCATCTGCAATCCCCTCCTTTTTCCAAAAGGTTTTATTTTCAAACATAGGTTGTGAATTCAACTTACAATGGCCCAGAAATACCTTGTTTACGGATCATGACGAAGTGAGCCGCCACTAATCCAAGCAAAGCTGCCGGAAGGAAGAATACGTGGATGGCAAAGAACCTTGTTAAAGTCTGTGCTCCCACAATACTTGCGTCACCGGCGAGCAACGTCAATATTTGATCGCCTATAAATGGAACAGACGCCGCAATCTGAAGTCCTACCTGAGTCGCAAACAGGGCTTTCATATCCCATGGCAACAGGTACCCTGTAAAGCCGAGGCCAAGCATAACGAAGAAAATCAGCACTCCAACAATCCAGTTCAGTTCACGTGGCTTCTTGTAAGCACCTTGGAAAAAGACGCGCAATGTATGTAAGAACATCATGACGATAACCAAGCTTGCGCCCCAGTGGTGCATACCACGTACAATCTGGCCGAATGCCACTTCATTCTGAAGATAGTAAACGGACTCCCATGCATTTTTGATATCAGGCACATAATACATGGTCAAAAACATGCCCGATAGGATTTGGATGACTGTGATGAAGAAGGTCAATCCTCCAAAACAGTATACGAAAGCGGAAAAATGATGCGCCGGATTGACGTGTTCCGGAACCTCATGGTCAGCAATATCTCGCCAAAGTGGCGTAATATCAAGCCGCTCATCAACCCAGTCATAGATTTTATTAAGCAATTATTACGCCCCCTTATTCGGTTTGATAGCCCCTAATTTGATGATACCGTCGTCAACCTGGACTTCGTATCGGTCCAACGGTCCAAGAGGTGGAGTTCCCGGTACATTCATTCCATCTTTCTCATAAAGACCAAAGTGGCAGTTACAGAAGAAACGGTTCGGATTGCCTTCGTCCGTGTTCCAATCCACCACGCAACCAAGATGCTTGCAGATCGGTGATAGAGCTACAATTTCCCCTTTGTCGTCTTTAAAGACCCAAGCAATCCTCGTCTCTTCGGATTCATACCAGGCATCTACCTGTTCGACTGTGAAAGAGACACGTTGCGGAGTTTCCGTGACATCGTTTTCTTGCATCTTCGTAGCAACAAAATCCTGATCCGCTCCGCCCTTCAGCACAGGGTCGACAGCAAACCGGACCATTGGCATCAACATACCTGCAGCCATGAAACCGCCTACGCCCGTCAGGGTATAGTTCAGAAATTGACGTCTGGACACACGCTGTTTACTCATATAATTTCCCCCCTCTATCAAATAAGCTTAGTCCAACGGACATAACTCTAACAATTCTATAAAACTAGGACATAACAATGATATATCAATATCAGACAATAATCAATATTTGGATATCACATTTATTGGCAAGAATGTGTCATATATACATTTCACCTATTCTTACCCTTTTCTCCATTTCTGAATAATTTTGTGCAGCACTTCATTTACTTGTTCTTCCACCATTGGCTTTTTATACTTTTCTTCCAAATGTTCAAGCGGCAACGCTGCTGTCCAAAGCAGTGAGTCCTCGAAGACTTCCTCCATTGCTTTCCACTCGGCATCCGAAGTCAAAAAGAAAACATGTTTAAATCTCTCATCCTCCAATGCTTTGCTCCACTGGTTAACCAGCGAGGCCTTCTCCTCCCGTGTCCAATCATCACAGTAACTTAACGTTGGCAGCAAAAGCACTCTTCCTTTGAACTGCTTTTCAATCTCATTCGCCAATATATGGATGAATTCATTGGCAGAAGCGCTCTGTTTAATCCCTCCCTGAAAGGTGAACCCTGTCAAAGGAATCAAGGCGGTATCGATATACTCTTTCGATTGTACATATAACTCAATATCTTTCGTATTCCACTTCACTTCGCTGCACTCTCCTTGTATTGATACTTTCAGGCACATATATAATAACACTATTTGTATTTTCTGAACATTTCAGACAAATCATCCATCAGAAAATGATGTTTATGCGACATACTCGAAAAGGTGTTCCGACCGGACCAAGCCAAAAAAAAAAGCACCTGCACAGCAGGCCGGCTTTTTTTAGCGGCGCCTACTGTAAAAAGTGCTTTTGTCATTCTAACGTTTCTTGGTATCTCCTCAATTGTTCTGTCAGCTCCATGAATGCATCTTTATCCTGTTCATCGAGAGCGGCGTCAATTTGTTTGAGGATCTGGTCGATTTGAAAGGATGCCAGAGACTCATCAAGCATCTGTTCAGCTAATGCCCGGTCTTTCTCGTTCTCTTCCTTCTTATTCGGGAAAAATGGATTTCTCTCTAGCACAGCTGCGTAGTGATAAGAGGAATATGCTGAACGGAATAGCAGTGTGATATAAATGTCCTCTTCCCGGTTCAGCCTGATATCGTGGAAGGACTTCTCGGCGTCCGTTGTCATAATGTTGGATTTGTAGAACTTGAAAGGGACTTCATCCACACAATGCGTGGCCATCACCAATCCCCGCGGGCAATACTGGGCATCTTCGACGAAATGGACTTTCTTCATCAATTGATCGTGGCTCATCAAGTAATTAAGAATCCAGACACATTCTCTCTTTTTCAATTGATAATGATTCAAAAACCAGCGAATAAATTCTTTTTTTTCATTCACAGAAACAGGGGCAGCCATGTTATTTCCCTCCTCTGTCGCTAAAATAGCCGAATAGCTGATCAGCTGACGGATCCAATGGATTTTATTGATCACCTTTCAGATTATCAATTACAGATAGATACTCCTCATTCCAAGGGTCCATCCGCAATAGTTTATTAAATATTTCGATAGCGGCAACTCGGTCTCCTTCTTCGATTAGAAAATATCCATAATCAGTAAGGAACTCCCTACTATCATTATAAGCCATAAATGCCTTTTCAAAGTAGTCCTTTGCTTTTCCGAATTCCTCTATACGGTTGTGGCTCACCGCTAACAGCCAATCGAATTGCGGATCATTTTCTCCGAATTCCATCATGCTCTTAATCACATCAATACAGTCCTCATCACGTTCCATGGCAGTGAAATATTTCGCCAGAGTGATTCCTGCCTCCAAATAGCCGGGATCGATCGCCAACGCTTCCCTGATCAAAGAAATCCCTTCCTCGGATTTGTTGAGTTTAAACGCTAATTTTCCAGCTTTGAAGAACAGCTCCTTGTTGAATTCATCCTGCCTGATCCCTTCCTTCGCGGCACCGTAAGCCTTTTCCAGTTCTTCCTGATGTTCGTACGCCGACGTGAGGTACAGATACAGGGAATGATATTCAGGGTCCATGACCTTCAATTGCTCCAGCTTGTCGGCCGCTAGTTTGTACTCGCCTGCCTGGTACGCTGTCAATCCGTATTCGAACAAGGTATTCATTTCAACCTTATCAGCAAGGCTTTGCTCATAGAACCCGAGTGCTTCCTCAAATTTGCCAATATTGCTGTAAGATTCTGCTATCCTTTGGCGAATGCCTACTCCGGCGAGTTCCTCATGCTCTTTTAGCACATTCTCATAGTAGGTGATTGCTTCTGGGAAGCTACCTTGCATATAACATTGCTCAGCCAGCGCAAAATCGATCAGCTTTTCATCCGGCATCATCTGTTTTGCTTCTTTCAGCTTCTTATAGGCCACTTCTTCCAGTCCATTTAGGGCATATAAATCAGCCTCCAGAAGAAGCGCACTCGGATACACCGGATCGGATTTTCTGACTTTTTTGACAAGCTCCAGAGCATCATCCTCGCGATCCAGCTCAATAAATATGTCCGCCAGTGACAGGATCAACTCCCCTTCATCCGGATGAACAGCCAGCAGTTGTTCATACAACCCTATTGCTTCCTCCAAAAACCCTAATTGTGACAACTCTTCTGCCAGGACGAACATATCTTCCTCCAAGCCGCTGTTTTGTATTGTATATATATGTTTGCTTGCTGCATCAAATTCTCCATTGTTAATTAATTGTAAAACTTTTTCTACTGTTACCATTATTCATCATTCCCGTCTTTTCTTATAAGCCAATTACTATTGGAAAAATCCCGGTACCTTTATACGAAGTTCCATTCCTTCCGAACAGGAAAGATCAATCGTCTCTCCGTACCGCACTACACGATTTTTGTAAACCGTAGCCTCTATTTTATCATAATGTCTATCTAAGGATGTATGTAAACCTTGAAGCGCTTTTTCTTCAAAAATATTATAAGTAACTTCTCCGTTGTTTCTCAAGAATCCTCTTTCAGGAAAAATTCCAACTTTTTTCTCCAATTCTTTACCGATCGGTTCATGCAACACGATGGGATCGATCCAATGGGGCAACTTCATCCCTGAAACTGTTTGCACAACCGGAGCTGAAGGGGCGATATTCTCCAAGATGAAGACCATCTTATAGGGAAAAGTCGCTTGCCTGATCCAGCTCCAGGGCACTTTCTGCAATTCTTCAGGATGTTCGGACGAAACGATGACGGCAGGGACAAGCATTCTTTTGCAGGCTCTTACGAGCTCCATAGTCAATTTTTTAGCAGGGACCCTCACAATAAACAGATAATCAAGAGGGAAACTGGCAAGATTTCTTCTGGCTGTGGATAATTGTCCTTCCAATTCGGAAACACGAGACGCTTCAAGAGGAAACACTACGGTCGTACAGCCCAACCCAAGGATTTTTAGAGAATACTCCTCACCTTTCTTCCTGTATTCGCCCATATCTCCCATAGTTGAATGGGTAGGAGTAATAATCCGATTGTCCAATCGGTTACGGATGTAGCCGCATTTTTGCACAGAAATATCACGCCCTTGGATTCGTCCGCCCTTCACAATAAAATTGGTCTCTATTAACTTGGCATTTTCTAATACTTGTACACCTTCCATAACATATGGCATTTAGACCACCCCCGTATTTTTTGTCAATGTATGAGGGAGCCCGTCCATTTATTCCATTTTCGCCCTTGATGTAATCAAAAGATAAGGCTGTTTTCGCAAACTTTGTTGCCTATGAAGAAGTAGGCTCCAGGTTGCTCGCTTTCCGCGGGGCGGGCGGTGAGCCTCCTCAGCGCCAAGCGCTTGCGGGGTCTCACCCGGTCCGCTAATCCCGCAGGAGTCTCGCACCTTCCGCTCCCAATCAACTGGTTTTCATTACTGAACTTATGTAAAACAACAATCTTTTAGAAAACAGCCAAAGATAAAGAAGCCATCTCCAACTGTAAATGAGATGGCTTCTTCGTCTATTTAATTAAAGAATGCAAGTGATCAAAGAACTCGGGATACGAGACGGCAATTGCTTCGCCGTTTTTCAAAGTCACTTCTCCGCCAGCCACCGTTGCAGCAATTGCCAGCATCATGCCGATCCGATGATCACCGTGACTGTCGACAGCTCCACCATGAAGAAAGGTTTTCCCCCTTATGATCATCCCATCTTCTGTGGCCTCGATATCCGCACCCAATTTACGCAGCTCTGTTACCACTGTATCAATTCGGTTTGTTTCTTTCACCTTCAGCTCTTTTGCATCAGAGATGACGGTTGTGCCTTCTGCTTGTGTCGCCATCAAGGCAATAATCGGCAACTCATCTATCAAGCGCGGTATGATGCTGCCGTTGATGTCGACCGCCTTCAGTTCAGATGACTTGATTGTCAGGTCCCCGCGCGGCTCTTCAGACATTTCTTCGTAAAATTCCACTTCCAGATTGGCACCCATCGAACGCAAAACATCTAGAATGCCAGTACGTGTTTCATTTAAGCCAACGTTCCGCAGTGTAATTGAACTATGCGGGGCGATGGCTCCCGCCGCCAAAAAGAATGCCGCCGAGGAGATATCACCAGGAACGACAATTTCCGTCCCGAATAATGGTTGTCCACCATCAATCGAGATGCTCAATCCTTCTGTTTCGACCTGTACCCCGAACATACGGAGCATCGTTTCCGTATGGTTCCTCGTTTGCTCAATCTCCGTTACGATTGTCCGTCCCTCGGCACGGAGACCAGCCAGCAGCACGGCCGATTTCACTTGCGCGCTTGCGACCGGAACCTGGTAGGATATAGCTGATAGCTGACCGCCTCTGATTGAAATCGGCGTATATTTCCCATTTTCCCTGCCGTCGATCTTAGCTCCCATCTGCCTCAGAGGGTTTGTTACTCTTGTCATCGGCCGCTTCGCAATCGACTCATCTCCGACAAGGATACTGTGGATCGGCAAGCCTGATAAAAGTCCGGATATCAGACGAAGCGTCGTACCGCTGTTCCCGACATCAAGAACCTCATGCGCTTCTGTCAGCCCGTCAAACCCTTTTCCGTCTATGACGACATCCTTGCCGTCCTGTTCAATGGCAACACCCATTTTCCGGAAACAGGAAATGGTGCTGAGGCAATCTTCCCCGGGCAGAAAATTTTTGATGGTTGTCTTTCCGTTCGCTACTGCCCCGAACATGACTGCCCTATGGGATATGGACTTATCCCCCGGGATTTCCAACGTCCCTTGCAATCCATCGATATGCGAACGCAGCTGTATTTCTGACATGTCTTCACCTCATATGATATAAACGCCGTAATTGGTTTCTTTTTCGATACATCGTTCTGCTCTTGTACGGTCTCTTTCACTTTGGAATGAGATGACCAGCACACCGCAGATTTCTTCACGTGTCTCCAAAATCCGGATATTTGTAATGCTGATCCGCTCCTCAGCCAAGTATCCCGTGATTTCAGAAATGACACCCGGATAATCCGGAACATCCACATACAAGTCATAAAAAGCCGGAATGGCCCCTTGTTCCCTGACCGGAAGATCGTCCCGGAATTCCTTGGCCTCGTCAAAAAAAGCATAAAGGGATTGCACATCCTCTGATGCTAAAAGCCATTTCAGTCTTGTCATATCCTCTATCCATTCCTCCATCAGGTCAACAAGGACATTACGGTTTTGTATGAGGATATCACGCCACATAATGGGACTGCCGGATGCAATCCTTGTGATATCGCGGAATCCCCCAGCCGCCAACCGGGTCACCAGCTGCCGGTCAACCTTTGATTTCTGGGCACTATGGACTAGTCCGGCAGCAATGATATGCGGGAAATGGCTGATGACTCCCGTCAATTGATCATGAAGCTCTGGCGTCAGGACGAGGAAATTGGCTTTTGTCCCCATTAGCCACATTTTCAGCTCCGCTACCTTTTTCTCGGCTATCCGGTCGTCCGGAGTCAATAAATAAAAAGCATTTTCGAAAAGATGAGCTTTTGCTGCTGCGGGACCCGTTTTATGCGACCCTGCCATCGGATGGCCCCCGATGAAGGCGATTCCTGCCTCAAGCAGCCCCTCCGCAGCTTCGATGACCTTCTGTTTCGTGCTGCCGACATCGCTGATGATGACATCCCGCTTCAAGTGTAAACCTGCTAAAAGCTTAAGTACCTCAACCGTCTGCTGTACAGGTGTCGATACAATAATCAGATCTGCCTCTTTTGCGCTTTCCTGAAAAGAGCGGCTCTCCTCATCTATGATTCCGAGCGCCTTACCGATTTGAAGGTTATTGCTGTTTATGTCATAGCCATAAATAGTTACGTCACGGTTAGCTTCTTTGATGGCCAGGGCTACCGACCCTCCGATTAAGCCGAGCCCGATGATAAGGACTTTCCCCCTCAACACGCCTCTCCTCCTTCAGCTCACTTTTGGACTTTTGCACCGGCATGCATAAGTTGGCACAGCTCGTCAATCATCCCTATGTTCTGTTCCTCAGATCCCACTGTGATGCGGATGCATGTCGGGAAGCCTAACGCTTTTCCGCTTCTGACGATATAGCCTTTGCTCATCAAATGCTGGAAGACTTCATCTCCATCACGACCGAGGTCGATTAAGATGAAGTTCGCCTGTGATGGATAGTAGTTCAACTGCTCTTCCTCACAAAAAGCATAATATTGCTCCAATCCTTTGCGGTTCTTTTGTCTGCATTGTACGATGAAGTCTTGATCCTGAAGGGCAGTTATGGCCACCGCCTGACCGACCGCATTCACATTAAAAGGTTCTCGGACAGGGTCCAATTTTGCAATGATTTCTTTTGAAGATATCCCATAACCGACCCGGAAGCTGGCCAGCCCATAAATCTTTGAAAACGTGCGCAATAAGATGATGTTCGGATATGCCCCCAAAAAATTTAAACTTTCCGGATAATCATCAGCGACTACATATTCCCGGTAAGCTTCATCCAGGACGACCAGCACATTAGAATCGACCTGGTCCAAGAATGATAGCAGTTCTTTCTCCGGGATATGGACACCGGATGGGTTATTCGGCGTACACAGCCATACAATCGCCGTGTTTTCATCGATTGCCTGCAGCATGGCCTCCAAATCATGCTTGCCATTCACAAGGTCAACTTCCCTTATTTCGGCATCCTCCACAAGTGCATTATGTTTATACTGAGAAAAAGTCGGCTTGGCCATCACGGTATTTAAGCCAGGCCGCAGGATGGACCGCGAAATGATAGAAATGATTTCATCTGAACCATTGCCCAGAATGATCTGCTCTGCAGGCACATTATGGTGGACAGATAAAGCATGTTTCAGCTGCACAGCCGCTCCATCCGGATACAGCTCGAAATGGCCAATTCTTGATTTCAGCAATTCATCGACTGCCTTGGAGTATCCATACGGGTTTTCATTACTCGCCAATTTTACGATGCTGTCTAAACCAAATTGCCTTTTTACCTCATCAATTGTTCTTCCCGGCTGATACGCTTTAATTGAAAGTACATTTGTTTTCCATTTCACGACAACCATTCCCCTCTTTATTCATCTTTTGGCCTGTAGCGGCGAGAGACTATTTTGCTAGATCGGGCCTCAAATTGGCTGCATTATGCAAATACACGTGCTGGATGACCTCTTGAGGCTTGTCCGTATTCCAATGGAGCATGATGCGAATGCAATTTTTGAGAGCTCCCTCGACGGACATTTCCTTAAAGCACATGACAGGGACGTATGTCCATCCTTGCAGATTCCTTAATGCCTTGGCCGGAAAGGCTGCATTCAGGTCCTCGGTCGCAGATATGATCACCGAACAGACCGTTTCCGCTGTGATACTATTCTGGCCGATCATCTCCAACAGCAACTCCTGAGTACGTTCGATAATTTCACTTTCGCTATTGTTCGGCACAGTTGTTGCCCCTCTGACACCTCTTGTCATCTGATTTCCTCCTGACGTCAAAAATAACGCGATAAACAGTCGATCAATTCCTCATCCCCGAACTCCAAAATAATCGGTTCTCCTATTCTCTTCAACAAAATGAACGTTGTCTTGTCACCTGTTGTCTTTTTATCTTTTTTCATCGTGCTCAGTAAATGTTTATGGCTGACCTGGGGTAGAGCTGTCCGATAACCAAGCTGTTCCGCCCAGTTTTGGAATTGATCGACATCGAATGACAGCCCTGCTTTTTCGACACTCATCCTGAGTGCGAAAATCATCCCGATCAATACACTTTCCCCATGGGTGATGACACCATAACCTACATTCGCTTCAATGGCATGCCCGAGTGTATGACCAAAATTCAAGTAAGCGCGGATGCCCGATTCTCTTTCATCTTGTTGGACGATAGCCGCCTTTATCTGAATGCCTTTTTCGATCGCATAGGCGATGTGGTCCATTTGACGGTTATCCAAGCTATCGATGTTCGACCGCATCCAGTCATATAAGGGCTTGTCCTGAATAAGAGCATGCTTGACCGCTTCGGCAAAGCCGGACCTCCATTCTTTTTCCGGCAAAGAAGAGAGCGTTGATAAATCATAAAAGACCGCTTCCGGCTGATGGAAGGCGCCGACCATATTTTTTCCGAGTGGATGATTGATGGCCACCTTTCCTCCGACCGCGCTGTCATGGGCCAGGATGGTAGTCGGAATACCGATAAACCGGATTCCTCTCATGTAAGTTGCAGCCACAAAGCCGGCCAAATCACCGACAGCCCCGCCGCCCAATGCCAATATCAGGGTCTTCCTATTGGCATTCGCGGCCAATCCTTCACCATGGCATTTTTCGAATACCGAAAAAGTCTTGCAGTGCTCCCCCGCAGGAACCGTGCTGACAATCAATGGACCAAAGTCTTTACCAAGCGCTTCCTTGAGCCTGCCCAGATAGAGTTCGGATACTGTCTTATCCACGATAATCCAAATATTCGAGACATCAGCCAGGTTGGTTTTTATGTAGGGCGCCAAATGTCCTAATATGCCGCTTCCGATAAAAACCGGATAGCGTTTGGACTCTGTTTCAATCTCCACTTTTTTCATGTATCAAAACTCCTTATGCATCTTCCGGTAATCCTCCAAGTAAGAGACCAATCCCCCAAACGTATCGGATGGAAACTGATCGACTATAGCGGCTGCCAATTCCCATGCCACTACCGCCTCCGCCACGACTGCCGCTGCCGGCACCGCACAGCTGTCTGAACGCTCGATGCTGGCATTGAAAACCTCTTTCGTATCTATATCAATACTTTTAAGAGGTTTGTACAGCGTCGGGATAGGCTTCATGACCCCTCGGATGACAATCGGCATCCCGGTCGTCATTCCGCCTTCAATGCCGCCTAACCGGTTGGATAAGCGATAATAGCCTCTTTCTTCATTCCACGCAATCTCATCGTGGACTTCGCTGCCGAAACGGTCTGCAGCTTCGAAGCCCATTCCGATTTCGACTCCTTTAAAAGCATTGATGCTCATGATGGCTGCAGCCAGCTTGGAGTCGATTTTTCTGTCGTAATGCACGTAGCTTCCCACTCCTGCAGGCATGCCTTCCACAATCACTTCGACAATCCCTCCGATGGAGTCGCCTTTTTTCTTGGCTTCATCGATTGCATCCATCATTTTTTGACCGGCAGCCTGATCAAGACAACGGACTGGCGACTTTTCCGTCCGTTCTTGCAGTTGCTCCATATTTGTATATGTTGTCCGTTCAGCACTGATACCACCTATTTTGACGACGTGTGAACCGATTTCTATCCCAAGTTTCCTGAGCAGGGCTTTCGCCGTCGCCCCAGCAGCAACCCGGACTGTCGTTTCACGGGCGGACGATCTCTCCAGCACATTGCGGAGATCGCGATGGTTATACTTTAAACCTCCGTTAAGGTCCGCATGTCCCGGGCGCGGACGGGAGATGGTTCTGGACACATTGGCCTTTTCTTCTTCCGTAAGCGGCTCTGTCCCCATTATTTTTGTCCAATGCTTCCAATCGTCATTTTCAACGACCAGAGCAATCGGCGATCCTAAGGTTTCCCCATGCCTTACACCGGAAGTGATCCGGACTGTATCCTTCTCAATGGCCATCCTCCTTCCCCTACCGTGTCCTTTTTGCCTGCGTGCCAACTCTCCATTTATATCATCTGCTGTTAAAGGCAAACCTGCAGGCATGCCCTCGATAATGGTCGTCAGTTGTGGTCCATGTGATTCTCCGGCTGTCAAATAACGCATTAGCTCCATCTCCCTTTTAACACTTTAAAGCTTTTATGTAACAATATATCATATACTATCGAGAACTGTAATGTAATTATTCGAATTTTACAAACAATTCTCCTGTCTGCTTTCCTTCTTCTTATAAAAAAAGGCGTCTTCCGTTTCCAAACTATAGGATTCCGGATGAAAGATTTGTTCTGTGCTGCCTACAAAAAGAACGCCGCCTTCTCTTAACGAATCGCTGAATTTGCGATTGACTTTCTCTTTTGCTTCCTCAGTAAAGTATATCAGCACGTTCCGGCAAACAATCAAATCGAAATCTTTTCCGAATGGATCTGCCAGCAGATTTTGCTTTTGGAATGTAACCGCCTGTTTGATTTCTTCATGTACAGCGTAGTGATTTCCCTGCCTGGTGAAATGCTTGCCAATCAATTCTTTCGGCAATTCTTTCAGTACCCTTTCATGATAAACACCCATTTTTGCCCTTGCAAGCGCATTTTCATCAATATCCGTGGCCAGCAGCGTGACATTTGATAAAGAGATATGTTTCGACAAGATCATAGCAAGAGTATATGGTTCATCACCTGTTGAGCACGCCGCGCTCCAGACCTTTATTCGGTTCGATTTGGACAAGAGCCTTGGCAATATTTTTTCATCCAGCACGTCCCAGCGTTTTGCGTTCCGATAGAATTCAGAAACGTTTATGGTCATTCGGTCCAGAAACTCATTCAATCCAATTCTGTCGTTAGCTAAATACGCGTAATAGGCAAGGAAATCCGAAAAACCTTTTTTCTCATAAAGAGATGTCAATCTTCTCTTCATCTGCGCCTCTTTGTATAAAGCCAAATCAATTCCGGTCAACGCTTTTATATGGCGGCTGAATTCCCGGTATCCCTTCTCCATCTTCCCATTCTCCCTCTGCTTTTAAAAAAA
>JBJFHG010000063.1:0-20008 GCA_051893455.1 Bacillus sp. (in: firmicutes) | reverse complement strand
ACCTAATGGGGAGCATATCATTTAACAGCATTCTTGGCTTTTCAATTTGGTTTCATTTTCTCGCTAATGACTTTTTAGACAGCCCCTTTTTTATTTTGCAATCCCTAAGTTGTTCGTTATAAAGAATGGGTTTTTGCTGCATTCAGAAGGTGAATCCAGGATGCTGCTGGCTTTACGAATAAGTAAGCGCTCTATAGGCCAGTTCTCTAGTATGGACTGGAAGAATGCCCATTGTTTATCAAAAGGGGAAATAAAGCTATGCATTGTTTCGCTTTGAGTCCACACAAAGAACCTGTTTTTCTACATCAAATAAATCCGTTTCTTTAATTGGCCTGACGAAAAGAAGGCTTTCTTGTTGTTCAATCCACCACGTCAATCCTGCATGAGTTACATATAAGTAACTGTCCATATGTATATTGCCGTCCAGTTGATAGTCGAAAAGCGTGCTTACTTTACCCATTTTTTGCTTCAACGCGAGCAGGAAGTTCCTTGAAAAATGATTTTCCTGCTCGTTGGTGAGGGGCTCTCCGGCCATTAGCCTATCAACGACCTCTTCGAAAATCGGTTCTTCCACATAGAAAGGCCCATCTTCATGGGCATCCAAATGGATATCCATCTGGTCGAGAATCTGACTCCGTCCTTCCACATGGGTGAATTCATGTACCCTAGATTGATATGTGGACTTTTGTATAGTATAGGCGGAGGCTCCGCAATAAACGGAAATATGTTGAACGTCTTCATCTTGTGCCAAAGTTGCTCTTATTACTCTAGGAACCCCTTTCAGTGATTCCAGGAAGGCTTTAAAACGTGGCTCCACCTTTTCCCCCGCTTCATTCAATTCCAGAAGCCCTTTTGAAATTAATCCATAGGATGCGCTGTCCAGATATACATCCATCACTTCCTCTGGGGTATTCCCGAAAGCCTCTTCTTTGAACGCATAGGCTACTTCAGTGCCGTTGATGAGCACTAATGATAAAATCAGCTCTTCAGCAGTAAGATTATATTTCATTCAATTTTCACCGCATCTTTCCCAGTCTATTGATTGTGCAAATTAACTCTGAATACGCCTACCAATGCCATCCGGACGAGCTATTCACTAAGCTTGGAAAACAAAGTGAAAAAACCGGCCATGGCCAATAGCAGTAGAATAGTCCAGCCTATCATCATCCCACGGGAAAAAAACCAGTTGCTGCGACTATGGATTTTCTCCCCTGCATAGTAGGTTGGCCAAGAAAAGAAAGGCCAAGAGCTCTATCGTTTCCGTTTCTTTTTTGAGCCATCTATACCAAGCACCGGCTCCTTTTGTCAAAATATACAGAAGTGAATATATAAGATTGGTAAATGCAAATAGGCCCGGCATTCAGAATGGAACGGCAAGTACATTCATTATCATTTCTCCTTACTCAGCCATCTTTATGTGGGCCTATTTTTCAAAGCGGTTATCTATAAGGTTTTTGGTATCTATGCATTTCTTCGTTTAAACAGGAACTCGATTCTTATCTTTCTGTTATATTTTCATAGTTGAGCTGGCTATGTCAATGCTGCAAATAAAGAAAAGAAGGCAATCACCAGTATAGCCATAAGAATGAGCCAACCAATCATTGTTACTCTGGCCCAAAACCAATTACATTTTTTATATGTTCTCTGGGCAAAGCTGTATGTAGGTCCAACAAAAAGATAAGCTGCAACCTCAAGAAAGTCCATTTCCATTGTAATCCACTTGTATATACCTACTGCTTGTTTTGTTATCAAAAAGAAACATGAATAAATAAGATTTGTAAATGCAAATAAGCTAAGCATTCCAAATAAAATAGCTAAGATCTCCATTCTTACTTGTCCCCCAGATTCCATATTGCCATTTAGGGTATTTTACCCGAAACTAAATACTTTCCCGATTCCAGCCAGTTTATCTTTCACTGAATGAACAGTTTTACCCACGGATTCACCGATATTGGAAGCTAATTTTTTTGTATATTTGGAAGCCCATCCACCGACCGCAGCCCCTACAGCACTTCCGACCACCGCTCCGGCTGCCGCTCCAAAAGGAGCGAATGGACCTGATACTAGTCCTCCTATGGCAGCTCCAATATATGCCCCTGAACTGGCTCCTACAGTAGTGGCTATCGCTTTATTTGTTTCTTCTCCGACAATCTTTCCTTTTTCAGCTGATAACCTTTCTCCTTTATAATTATTTTCAGCATCTCCCCATCTATTACCGATTGAGGAATAAGCAGTAATGCCTGAAACTAATATGCTACCGATTGCACTTGTTCGGCCAGCAACCTTTTTGAAGCTTTCTTTTGCGATCAGCAGGTCTTTTCCTGAATTTTTGTAGACCAAGCCTTTAAAAACTTCGCTGAGTGATTTATTACCTGTTACTAATTTTAATGCTTTCCCTTGAAGCTTCTTCCCGAGAGGCCTTGAATCTTTATATCCAGCTAGTCCGGGAACATTTCTCCCCTGCAGTCTTAACTTCTTTTCAATTGCAGCATGTTGTTTATTCGTTCGGTTAAAGGCAGTTATGAAGGTTCTCGTGCCATGGGGGCCAATGCGCCCTTTTAGGAATTTTAATAAATTTCTATTGTATTTGAAGGCATAATGGTTCTTCTTTTTTGTATATTCGATTCGGAGTAGCCCGCTCTTCTGAAAACCTGTCATAATAGCGAGCGGCACGAGCGAATCTGTTAAGCCTGATTGAATGGCACTCCAGAGGCCGGCCAACTGATGGTCTTCCTGTTGTTTAGCTTTATCCAGCAGGGCTGATGCCGCAGCAGTCGCCGGATGGGCTTCCCGCTCTTCCAAAAACTTTTTCAGGGTTCCAGGCATATAACTGCCTGCGCTGATTTTTTTGGACACGAACATGGAATTCAAAGTGGTAATGTATCCACTCATTGTCTGGCAGTCTGCGTATACTGCATCAAGCTTTTGCGTGCAGGCCTGGTCGAGCTCATACAGTTTCTCCATAGTTTGCATCGCATTGCGATCGGCAGTGGATATCTTTTGGATTGTCTGGCTGTCATCTATGTTAGGCACAGCCACGATGCCCCTTATGCTATCAATGATGCCGTTAGCCTGACCTGTTAAATCAGTGACTTTATTACGGATAGTTGTCAGGCCGATAGGAATGTCCCCAGCCAGAAAATCCTCTCTGATCTTCCCGTTTTCACTTGGTTCGAATTGGAGAATAGTCTTCTTGATAGCAGTAAGCATGGAGATATAATTTTCTGCTGCTGTTTGTGCATAAATAAGGAAGGGCTGGTGGCATTCTTCGTAGAATGACTTTATGGCATCGCCACCATGACCATTCAAACTGCCATCCAACGCACTGATGGAGGAGACAGCTTCCTCTAAATCAGCAAATTGGACCAGAACTCGGTCTAGGACCGTTAAACAATGTTCAATACTGGTTTGTAACGAAGAAACGTCCAAAATTTTCATCCGCATCTACCTCAATATTTTTAAAATAAGTGTGAAAAGAATGTCTTTTTTCTAATTATTATCATACATTACCATAGCTTTTTACTTGAATAGGAATTAAGTAACATTCGAGGTTTAAGAAAGAGTCTTTTTTCCTGATTGAACATTAGGTGAGAATGAGCGGTATGAAAATTAAAAATAAATTTATCTGTAATTATTTACCAAATGTTGCAAAAAAAGGTATAATATACCCAAAATATTACAAATATTATCCGATGGTCTCATTGCAAGTTTGCCGGGCTATCAGATTTTAGTTAAGGGGGCTATTAAATGGGTATCATGAGTGCTAAACTGGCAGGTTTCGTCCTGGCAGGAACCGTCGTAACAGCATCTGTAACAGGGTATGTGGCATTTACCGGTCAGGAAAGTCTGGATCACGCCAAGGAAAGGCTATTCTCACAAGCAGCCGAGCTTGTAACATTTGAACTCAATGAAAATACACTTCTAGAAAAAATCCAAGATATGAAAGTGACGGCAAATGCGAAAGTGGCAGAAGCGAACGGAATCATCCAGGATAAGAACAGAAGTATCTTCGAAAAGGCAAAAGAAATCGATAAACTGAATGCCGATATCAAAAAGCTGAATGGACAGGTAGCCGCCCTTAATGAAATAGTACAAAAAGAGACAAAGAGGGCCTTCGAAGCCACGCAGCTGTATAAAGCTGAAAAAGCCGCCCACGATCAGACGAAAAAAGAAAACAAAGAGCTTGTGGAACGACTGAAGTCTGCCTTGGAAGAATTGAAAAAGGTTAAAGGCCAATTGGATAAAGCGAACGAAACGATTACTGCTCTGGCCAACGAAAATAAAGAGTTAAAAGTTGCTCTTTCTGCGTTGCAAGCTGAGAATCAATCACTGGAAGAACAGAATGAAGCATTGACAGAAGAAGTGAGAAAAGCAAACGCTGCTGCCGATGATGTAGCAGATGCCGCTGATCAGGCTGCCGAAAGGGCAAAGAATGCAGAGCCGTTGACCGCTCAGGAACTGGATGAAATTGATACGATAATCGATGATATAGTAGACGAAGGCTCGAAAAGATAAAAAAATTCCAAATTACTTCTATGCGATGAGTCATGCTCATCGTTTTTTCTATGGACTGCCTTACAGAGACAGGTTGTTTAATAGCGGATTTACTCAATTATGCAGGGAACGAGGTGAACATTTGGTCGTATTTTGTCAAAATAATAAAAAAATAGTTGAAATTGGAAGGGGAGCTGAATACGATAGGGTAGAAGATTATGGGAGGGGAGAACATATAATGAAGGGGATTAATCAGTTTATTTGTCTTGTTTTGATGCTGACTGCATTTTTGATTCCGTTGGATGCTGCCGCAGAAACAAGCGGAAATGAACATGGTATAACGACAGAACAGGGGAATGATGTAGGGGTTTCTAATGCTTCTGGCGGTAAAGAAACGACAGAATCCGCAACTGATCCACAAGATGTGACGGAAAAGCCTGAGGAACCAGAAGTTCAGGAAGAAAAAGCTCAAGAACCAGAGCCAGAACCAGAGCCTGAGCCAAAGGAGCCAGCACTTCCAGTTACTGGGTTCATCACAGTCTACACTGCATCTACACCGCTCTATCAAGATATAAAAGGTGTAAAGAAAGAGGCTGGCTCCATTAAAAAAGGAGAGGAATTCGCATACATATCGTATGATGATCGATACTTTGCGATTGAAGTGGGCGGAAAGAAATCATTCATCTCCATAACAGACGTCAAAGTATCAGATGGAAAGAAAATAAAAAATAAAACAACGAACAAGAAAAAAGTAAAAACTATTGAAATAAAGCATAGAAATGTATCTGTCTATGCAAACAATAAGGCAACCGCCTCCATCGGAACTTTATATAAAGGGTTCAGCTACAGCGCCTATCAGGAAACAGCAAACGGCTATTATATCAATTTCGGCACTCAATCTGCCTTTATAAAAAAGAAGGATATTGCTCCTGCCTTTTCATCCAAGGATCAATATTTCATCACCTTGGAACAGACGCCTATCTATATACTGAGTGGAAACAAGTATGTCCAGAAAGGAAAAATCCCGGCCGGCACAACACTAAACAGGACAGGTACGGCGGCAAGCGGCAAATATCATAAGATCAAATATGGCGCAGGGGCTGCCTATATCTTGGCTTCACCGACAATCCCGGCAGTGAAATTCACCGTCAATACTGAGAAAAATACAGATGTTTATATGACAGCGAAAACCGCATGGGTATATACGAAGGCGAACACAACCAGCGCCAAGCTTGCATCGGTTGTGAAAGGGGAGAAATTCCCGATCATCAAAAGGGAGAAGGGCTGGTATGTTATCCTAATCGGAGGGAAGAAGGGATATGTAAGACCGGCAGATGCGACACCTGTCTATAAGGATCTGGTGAATAGCAAGGTGACATACACATATGCACAAATGGGTGTGGATATTAAGGAATTGGCAATCATGTATGATGGATTGGTTTCCACCCAGGTGATCGGAAAGTCTGTGGATGGCCGCAACCTGTACGCGGTAAAGCTCGGTAAAGGGAAAAAAGAAATATTCCTGAACGGATCCCACCATGCCAGGGAGCATATGACGACCAATGTCCTGATGGAAATGATCGATTCATATGCCTATTCATATGTGAAGGGAACCAAAATAAAAAACTATAATACTCGCTCGATATTGAATAATGTAAGTATCTGGTTTGTACCGATGGTTAACCCTGATGGTGTCACTCTCGTCCAAAAGGGACATACGAGCGCCAAAAATCCGCAGGCTGTCCTGAAACTGAATGGCGGAAAAAAGAACTTTAAAGCCTGGAAAGCCAATATTAGGGGAGTTGACCTAAACAGGCAATATCCGGCGAATTGGTCGAAAATAAAGAAGACGAAGCCAGGTTACAAGAATTTTAAAGGCAATAAGCCTTTAAGCGAACCGGAAGTTGTTCATCTCGTCAATTTCGTACGCAAGCATAAATTCAAATCAGCTACCGCTTACCATTCTTCAGGTGAGGTTCTGTATTGGCATTATCATCAAACCGGTGCACGGTATACACGGGATAAGCAAATAGCCAGGAAATACAGTAAGCTCACCGGCTATGGCCTGATGGGGGAAACCAAGAAAGGCCAAGGAGGAGGGGGCTTTAAGGACTGGTTTGTGGAAGAAACAAAGATGACAGGCTTCACCCCTGAAATTGCACCATACGTTGGTGAAAAACCTGTGCCCAACAGTTACTTCCCATCTGTTTGGAAAAAGAACCAAGCAGCGGGACTGATGCTGGCGCATGATGCCATGAACCGCTAAAAAAGTGCCGATCCATTTGGATCGGCACTTTTTATTCCCTGCGCGTTTCACCTAATAATATGCAGTCCGGGTTGGTCACAGGCATCTTTGGACCAAACCTGCGTTAAAGCAGCGTCTGAATTTCGATTTAGAGATTATGGATGGTTTCCTCAATGTTCTTTTATATTTTGCATATGTTGGCAGAATTATTGACGCATTGTCAGAAAACAATTGACGTTTACAGTCCGGCTGGGTCATACTGTTAATAGTATGCAATCTTTTGACTGCAAATTGGCTTAAATAACAAATTGAAAGATCGATTACTATTCAGTAGAATAAGCAAGAGTAAGAGTTTCAATTCTTTTTTGATTGGTTAATATATAAACAGGATTGCAGGATTGTTGGCGAATCAAGTTTTAGCGAATTCATGAGGAGGTACTTCATGATATACCTTACCTTAATCATTTGCTTCTTCACTTCTCTACTTATTACACCCTTAGTGAGGAAGCTTGCATTATATATCGGTGCCACAGATAAGCCGAACCACCGGAAAATACATGTGGAGGCAATGCCGCGGTTAGGCGGTATTGCCATATTCGTCAGTTTTTTGTTGGGCATTGCCATTCTGCAGCCGCAAGATCAAGATATGAAGGCATTGTTAATCGGAGCTTTCATCATTGTCATCGTCGGTGTCGTAGATGATATGGTCAACCTCAAAGCAAGCGTTAAGTTCCTGGGACAGACGGCTGCAGCATTAGTTGTTGTCCTGAACGGAATTCAGGTAGATTACATCAATCTGCCATTCGGCGGAGGGATCGAACTGGGCTTAATGAGCATCCCTTTGACGTTGCTCTGGATCATTGGGATCACCAACGCAATCAATCTGATTGATGGGCTGGATGGTTTGGCAGCCGGCGTTTCAACCATTGCATTGATCACTATTTCAGCAATGGCATTCATCAAAGGAGACATTGCCGTCCTAAGTATCGGTATTATTTTGATCGGAAGCACTTTGGGTTTTTTGAAGCACAATTTCTATCCGGCTAAAATATTCATGGGTGATACCGGAGCGCTTTTTCTGGGTTACATGATTGCGGTCATGTCGCTGATGGGCCTTTTCAAAAACGTGACGGCCTTGTCACTGATTGTGCCGGTCATCATCCTCGGTGTCCCTATATCGGATACTTTCTTTGCGATCATTCGACGGCTTGTCAATAAGCAGCCTTTGACCGCGCCGGATAAGTCACATTTGCATCATTGTATGCTGAATTTAGGCTTTACCCATAAACAGACAGTCTGGTTGATTTATGCGATGGCCGCATCCTTCGGCCTGATGGCCTTCATCTTCTCCATGTCCACTGTCTGGGGAGCGCTGATCTTGGTGGCTGTTATTTTGTTCATTATCGAAGTAATCGTAGAAAAAGTCGGTCTGATCGGCAAAGAATACAAACCGTTATTACGGTTTATGTCTGAGAAGAAACCGATGAATCATGACAAACAATAGTCAGTTTGGCTGCGGTAACGCAGCCTTTTTTTGTGCTTTGAAAATGATTTCTGCTGTTTCAGAAAAGGAGTATATGATTGGATTTTATCTTGTTAGTATGGTAGTGTGATAAAGTAATAAAGTAAAAGGAGTGTACAATATGGTTTTGAATGCTGTCCTTGTCAGTGTGCTTGTCATGTTGGTGCTGAGCTTACTTCGTCTGAACGTGATCTTCAGCATTTTCATTGCAGCAATGACTGCAGGGTTATTATCGGGGATGGATCTGATCGAGACGACAACAGTGATGATTAATGGTATGGGCGGCCAAATGAATACAGCATTGAGCTATATTTTCCTTGGTATATTTGCTGTCATGATTGGGATGTCCGGAATTACAGGGGCACTGGTAAACGGGATTTTGACTGTCATGAAAGGGAAGAAGGCCATGTTATTATTTTTGATAGCTGGCTTTGCCTGTCTATCACAAAATATCATACCGGTACATATTGCCTTCATACCGATTCTGATTCCGCCGCTTTTGGCATTGTTCAATAAATTGAAGATAGACAGAAGGGCTGTCGCGGTGGCCCTGACTTTCGGGCTTGTTGCCCCCTATATAACGATTCCTGTAGGCTTCGGGCTGATTTTTCAAGGAATCATCAAAGATGAGATGGTGAAGAATGGAATGGATATCGCTTTAAGTGATGTAACGATTGCAATGCTGATCCCTGGGGCAGGGATGATTGTGGGCCTGCTTGTTGCCTTATTCATCTCCTACCGGAAGCAACGTTCGTACGGAACGAGTGAAGTACAAAAAGCAGCACTGGGCATATTTAAAGATCAACAACCTGCTAAGTGGGGCATTCTACAATGGTGTACAATCTTTGCGATTATAGCAGCTTTAGGGATCCAATTATGGACAGATTCCCTCGTTCTTGGGGCATTGGCTGGTATTGCTGTCATGTTCATTACGAAGGTTGTTCCTATGCGGGAAGCGGACGGGGTAGTGAATGACGGCATTGCCATGATGGGGATGATCGCATTCGTTATGCTGATTGCTTCAGGCTATGCATCTGTTCTCGAAACGACAGGGGCGGTGGATGCATTAGTGGAGGACACAACTGCTTTAATGGGCTCCTCTAAAATGATGGTTGCATTCTTTATTCTGCTGATTGGTTTGATTGTGACAATGGGGATCGGAACTTCGTTCGGAACTGTACCGATCCTTGCAGCGATTTATGTGCCGATCTGTGCAGCAGTGGGGTTCTCGCCGCTTGCGACAGCAGCCTTGGTCGGTACAGCGGGGGCGCTGGGTGACGCAGGTTCACCCGCTTCGGACAGTACGCTCGGACCGACGTCCGGATTGAATGCCGACAGTCGCCATAATCATATTTGGGATACTTGTGTGCCGACGTTTCTCCATTATAATATTCCATTATTTATATTCGGGATGATTGCCGCGTATCTATTGTGACAAACAAAAAGAGGACTCCGTAACTGGAATCCTCTTTTTCTATATGAAATCAGTTTTCTTTTTGATAGTTCAAGTGCTCTTTTAATTCTGTTTGGATTTCGGCAACACTCTCTTCACTCGGCATGAAGTAGTAGATGCCAGTATTCGAGTCTGTTCCTTCAAGCTTCAAAGATGTAATGCTATCTGAGGAGAAACTATTAAACTTGCTCACTAGTGAGACAAGGTGTGTGACGCGGATGTTTGTTTCGACATTTTGGCTTACGACCTTTGCAATGTCATCTATGTTCAATAGGTTGCTAGGTGTTAGGGTTTTATCGACAGCTGCCATAAGCACTTGTTTTTGCCGTTCGTTACGACCGAAGTCACCGCTAGGATCACGCTTTCTCATCCGTGCGTAGGCGAGCGCTTCTTCACCGTTAAGGTCCATCAGGCCTTCCGTGAAGTATAGCTTCTCACGAGGTTTTGTATCTGTGTATTCCCAGAAATCAAACGGGACGTCTACTTCAATACCGCCGATTTCATCGATGATGTCTTTAAAGCCATCAAAGTTGACTGTGGCGTAATAATCGATCGGAATATCAAGGAACTGCTCCACTGTTTCAATAGTCGATTCCACACCTGAATTGTAGGCGTGGTTAATTTTATCCTCTTTGTCCTTATCCGGGATATACACCTTGGAATCCCTTGGGATACTAAGGAGTTTCATTGTTCCTAAATCAGGATTGAAGGTGGCGACCATGATCGTGTCCGAACGGCCCGTTTTCCCGCTGGCATAGTCTTCAATGCCGAGCAACAGGATCGAAACGGGTTCCTTGCCGATTTTTACAGAGGTATCCCTTAATGCTGATTTATCTCCGCGCTGAAGTTCTGTATATGAGTCGTTTGCAGCTTGAATGGTCTGGTAGAATAGATAGGCGGCCGCCCCGCCGACCAGTGTGAAAATGATGAGGAAGCTGAACAGAATTCTCCTCAAAATTTTCTTCTTTTTCCTCTTCTTAAATCTTGTCTGATTCATTTTGCGATCTCCTTATGCTTTATGTTACTTCTCATATTGCATGTGGTTCACTTTCTTTTCCGGGTCTCAGGTAATTTAAGTGCATCAAAGTTAGCGACAGCTAAATGGCTTCTTCCATGTAGAGGTTTTCGCCCTCTTTGATTTGGCAATTTCCATTCGTCAATTGGATCATCCAATCTCGAAAAGATTCTTTTGCCGTTTCTTCGACAAATGTCTGTATTTCGACATTTTCTTTGTATAGAATTTCTTTGACAGTATATACGGATGCCCGGAGCTCATTTTCCAGTTTGCCGAGCCAAGTATAGTCGATGGTTGTATGCATAATCCGCATAAATTTCCGCTTTACGATGCCGGCTTCGTTAATCCCTTCGGAAGTGGATTTTCCGTATGCCCGGATCAAGCCTCCTCCGCCCAGTTTAATGCCGCCGAAATATCTAGTGACAACTACCACTGTGTCCTTCAGGTCTTTTTTCTTGAGTACCTCAAGCATCGGAATACCTGCTGTACCGCTTGGTTCGCCATCGTCATTGGCTTTTTGGATCTGGTTATGTTCGCCGATCATATAAGCGGAACAGTTATGAGTCGCATTCCAGTGTTTCTTTTTGATTTCCTGGATGAATTCCATGGCTTCTTCTTCGGTCTCAGCTCTGTTTATATAGGCTATGAACCTTGATTTCTGTATGACAATTTCTTTTTCGGCATAGCCTTTAACAGTTACGTATTCCTGCAGCATCCTATTCCTCCGTTTATTTGATATGGCTAAATGTGAGGAAACATCTTTCTAACCTCTCTATTATAAATGCCCCTGCCTGTTAGGGCAATTGTCGATGATTGTCATTTTAACCACCGATGATTCAGACATTGGGGACAAGGGATGTGAAGGACATGTAATCAAACTTTAATGTGAATGACAAATTGACATGATATAATTAGTAAAAAGTGACAACATTGGTTATTCTAAATAATAGATGGCTTCGGCTTGCTCCGTGAATGGGTCTAAAGATGCAAGGGTCATTTTTTCATAGAAGTTTGACAATCGGATGTTCAGGATAAAAGACATATGTAAAACTATGGGCACATTCGTTTACAATAAAAGGGTACAACCTGACTGGTCCGTATAGGATGCATGCTTCTTGGAGCATGTCGACATAATTATTGTTATATTTTTACAATACAAAAAAGCAGATGTACATAGTCTAAATAACTATTATTTTATGCAGACGGAATGCCTCAATCAAGATGCGATGGGGGAATCATCATGTCGGTAAAACGTATTGACACCAAAGATATTGACCATATCTTGGATAAAATGGTAGATGTGGTAGGGGATAGTAAAAATGAAATATTTCATATCAGTGAACAGAGCAGGGCAGAGTATGAATCAATAAGCGAGGAGCTGAAGAAACTCAGGCAATTGGTGCTTCAAGTAATCGATGAGGGGGATCAGCTGGAAATCAAAGCACGCTTTGCCCGAAAGCGATTATCCGAAGTAAGTAAACATTTTAACCAATTTTCGGAAGAACAAGTTCAGGAAGCCTATGAGAAAGCGCATTCGCTCCAAGTGGATCTTCAGTTGAACCGGCAATTGGAAAAGCAGCTAAGGGCAAAGCGTGATGAGCTGGAGAGACGGCTCAGCGGGTTGCAGCAGACGATCGAAAGGGCCGATCATCTAGTGTCGCAAATCAGCATTGTTCTGAACTTTCTAACACAAGATCTGGCTCAGGTCGGTGATTTGCTCCAGGATGCCAAACGTCACCAGGAATTCGGGTTTAAAATCATTGAAGCTCAAGAAGAAGAAAGGAAAAGGCTTTCCCGTGAGATGCATGACGGACCCGCCCAAATGATGGCGAATGTCATGATGAGGTCTGATTTGATCGACAGGGTTTTCCGGGATCGCGGTCCAGAGGCAGCCATTGATGAAATCAAACATCTGAAGACAATGGTCAAAAGCGCGTTGCAGGAAGTCCGCCGGATTATCTATGACCTGCGTCCGATGGCATTGGATGATTTGGGCTTGATTCCGACTCTGCGCAAGTATTTGCGCAACCTGGAGGAATACAAAAAAACAACAAAGATCGAGTTCGTGCCCATCAAGGAGGAGGCAAGACTGCCTTCTAGGCTTGAGGTGGCCCTGTTTCGGCTGATTCAGGAGTCAGTCCAGAATGCCATTAAGCATTCAGATGCCTCAAGAGTCTCTGTTAAGATTGAAATCAACAGGAGTAACGTGATGGCTGTGATCAAGGATGACGGCAAAGGCTTCGACCCGCGCGCCAGAAGGGAAGGCTCATTCGGCCTGATGGGGATGCGTGAGCGCGTGGAGCTTCTCGATGGGGACATGACCATTGACTCCAATATCGGTGCCGGAACCGTCATTATGATCAGTATTCCGGTCAATGAGTGAGCTTAGAAGACAATAAACATTGCCGCTGCAAGCTTATTTAATGGAAGCAGCGGCACATTACCTATATAATTAGGAAACTTGAAAACAATTCATGCGAGCAAGGATAAGGGAGGGGAAAACGATGAAGACAACAAGTATTGTTATTATCGATGATCATCAGCTTTTTCGCGAAGGGGTAAAACGGATTCTGGATTACGAAACATCATTCGAAGTACTGGCGGAAGGTGATGACGGGTCTGAGGCGATCAATCTTGTGGAGACGTATCAACCGGATGTTGTGATAATGGACATCAATATGCCGCAAATCAATGGGGTGGAAGCAACAAAACATTTGGTGAGGCAATTCCCGAAAACAAAAGTCATCATATTATCCATCCATGATGATGAAAACTATGTGACGCATGCCCTGAAAACAGGGGCCAGTGGTTATTTGCTGAAGGAAATGGATGCGGATGCCCTGATTTCAGCCGTCAAGGTAGTCGCTGAGGGAGGTTCATATCTTCATCCGAAAGTGACTCATAATCTTGTCAATGAATATCGGAGATTAGCCTCTGATGCAGTCGTTGAAACGGCTTCTGCGATTGCTCATGAAATCAGAAGACCGCTTCATCTGCTGACCAGGAGGGAATGCGAAGTGCTTCAGCTACTGGCCGATGGACAAAGTAACCGTGCAATCGGAGAGACATTATTCATATCCGAAAAAACGGTCAAAAACCATGTCAGCAATATTCTGCAGAAAATGAATGTAAACGATCGCACCCAGGCCGTGGTAACAGCCATCAAAAATGGCTGGGTGGAAGTGAAGTAACATAAAGTGAAGGAAGTGCAGGCGTATGCTTGCGCTTTTTTTTGCCTGGGCCTGGCGTGAATGCGACCGGAAGCGGTGGATATATCCAATCTATAAGGGGAATATAAAAGAACCGACGATGCTCAGCATTGAATTAGCTGGTGAGGTATGCGAAAATATGTGGAGTATAACATTTTAATGCATTTCTATGCTTTTTCCTTTAGAATGGATAATATATTTTAGCGAAGAAATTTATAAAAGGCAGGTACTATTTTATGAAAACGGCTGTTGTTACTGATAGTACAGCATACATACCGAAGTCATTACGTGAGCAATTACATATACATATGCTACCGCTGAATGTGGTTTTCGGGACAGAATCATACCAGGAAGAGGTCGACCTCCAGGCAACTGATTTCTATGAAGAAATCAAAACAAGGGACAGGCTTCCGACGACATCAATGCCGGCAATTGGCCTGTTTGTGGAAACATTTGAGAATCTGGCTAAGGAAGGATACGAAGCAGTCATCGCCATCCATTTATCGAGCGGGATCAGTGGGACCTTCCAAGGGGCTATTTCTGCCGGGGATATGGTCGATGATATCCAGGTCCATGCCTTTGACTCTGAGATCAGCTGCAGCGTCCAGGGGTTCTATGTCCTTGAAGCGGCAAGGATGGCCATGGAGGGAGCAGGACCGGAAGAAATCATGGCAAGACTGGAAGAGATGAAGAGAACGATGCGAGCCTATTTCATGGTCGATGACCTGTCCAACCTGCAAAGGGGAGGACGTTTGAGCAATACGCAAGCCCTTATCGGAAGCCTGCTGCAGGTGAAGCCGATTCTTCATTTTTCCGATAAAGTCATCGTTCCGTTTGAGAAAATCCGTACCCGTAAAAAAGCAATGAAGCGCATTGAACAGCTTTTGGAGGAAGATGCACAAAGCGGTGCTCCGATTGAGGCAGTGATTATTCATGCTAATCGGGAAGATCAGGCTATTGAGTGGAAAGATGAATTGAAAACCAAATTCCCTAATGTCAATTTCGAGATTGGTTACTTCGGTCCAGTGATCGGCACTCATCTCGGAGAAGGTGCAATGGGGATGGGCTGGTATAAAAAGTGACTGAATGATGGACGTCAGCATAGTAGCAGGCGTCTTTTTTTTGTGGTTTTTGCAGGATATCCGCAAACCGTGGCGAATTCATTCTGGACAAAGGAGGCGATTTATATCGTTGATTCTTATTCATCCCCTACTGTCCCCCTTCAAGAAAAACTCTTCGGCAAGTCATTGCTCCTCACTGAATTGATAGATTACCAACTAGCATCCGATCAAGAAAAAGGGAATATCCGCTATATCACGGCAATTGAATACAAAAATGGCCGCCCGCAATGCAATAGATGCGGCACAAAGCGCTTAGACGATTTTCATTCCCATCCATGTGCCCGTTGCCGGAAAAACTGCCAGTATTGCCGTAATTGCATCATGATGGGGAAGTGCTGTGCATGTACTAGGCTTGTCGTTTGGTGCGGTCCCGATGTAATATTTCAGGCACAGGAAAACCCGCTTCAATGGCAAGGACAGCTGTCACCGGCACAATTGGCCGCTTCTGAGCGGGTGACCAAGGCAATAGAAGACAAAGAAGAATGCCTCGTATGGGCAGTCTGCGGAGCAGGGAAAACCGAGGTTCTGTTTGCTGGAATCGCTGCCGCGCTGCAAAAGGGCGAACGGGTCTGCATCGCCACCCCTCGGACCGATGTTGTGCTGGAGCTCGCCCCCCGGATGAGAAAGGCATTTCCGCATACGGTCATGGCTGCCCTGTACGGGGGAAGTGAGGAAAAAGAAGTCTGCGCCCAGCTCATCATCTCGACCACCCATCAGCTGTTCCGCTATGAAAAGGCATTTGATGCGATCATCATCGATGAAGTTGACGCGTTTCCGTATGCGATGGATGAATCCCTTCAGTATGCGGCTTCTAAGGCGGTCAAGGATCAAGCAGCCACCATCTATCTGACAGCAACCCCTTCTGTCCAAATGAGAAGGCGGGCTGCTGCCCAAAAAATCTCCCATGTGATGATCCCTGCCCGCTATCATCGCCGATCAATCCCCGTTCCCCGGCTTAGGTGGACAGGCAATTGGAGGAAGTCCTTTTCCTCGGACAGAATTCCTGCCCCAATCCTAGATTGGTATAAGTCCAAACTATTAAACAAGACTCCCTATTTGTTGTTTTTCCCGAACATTGACTTAATGATCCGACTCCTCCCTTTGTTTCATTCCCATGATCCGGATGTGGAGGCCGTCCATGCAGAAGACAGCGACAGGAAGGAGAAAGTCGCAAGCCTCCGTTCCGGCTGCCGGCTCGGTTTGCTGACCACGACGATTCTGGAGCGCGGCGTAACAATCCCGCGCCTTCATGTTGCGGTGGTCGGGGCTGAGGAGGATATCTTTACGGAAAGCGCGCTCGTTCAAATAGCCGGCAGAGTGGGCAGGAGTAAGGAAGACACAGTTGGCGATATTGTATTTTTTCATTTCGGCAAATCGACAGCGATGATAAAGGCAGTACGGCAAATTAACCTGATGAACCAACTCGCCAGAGAACGGGGGTTAATCGATGATTGATCGTCTGATACAGAAAAGGTGTCTTGTTTGCGGAACCGGAATATACACAGAATATACGTGGGCCGTCTTGGCGATGAAGGCTAATAGGAGACGGATATGTGCAGGTTGTGAAACAAAGCTGGTCCCCCTGAAGGACCCTCGGTGCCGAATCTGCTCCCGTCCACTTTCTGATCTGCCTGCAGATTATCGAAAGGATGGCATCTGCGGCGATTGCCTGCAATGGGAGCAGGCCGCCGAATGGCAAGGAGTCTTGACCGGAAACAGATCCTTATACGCTTATGATGATTATCTGAAGGAGCTGATGGCATTGTTTAAGTATAGGGGAGACTATGCGATTGCCGATGTATTCGGCCCTATGCTGAAGCAGGCCTCTGCTGCTGTCGATTTTGATTATGCGGTGCCGGTCCCTTTGAGTGAGGAACGCCTGCAGGAGCGCGGCTTCAACCAGAGTGAAGCACTGATCATCGCTGCCGGCCTGGAGCCTGTCCGTATGACCCAGCGGATGAATACGGAGAAACAATCCAAGAAGTCCCGGACAGAGCGGCTCCAACTTACTGATGTCTTCCGAACTATTGATGATTTGTCCATCCGGCATAAATCAATCCTCGTCGTGGACGATATTTATACTACAGGATCAACTTTGCGGCATATCGCAAAAGTGTTGAAGCAGGCCGGAGCTGAAAAGGTCTGTTCATTGACGGTGGCAAGATGAATGATGTCCCGCGGGAAACGCAATTATTGTACGGGAGGGATTGTGTTGGGCGAATTAATGAATTGTCCGAACTGCAAAGCAGTGTTCATTAAGACAAAGTTCCGAGATGCATGTGAAGCTTGTTTGGAAAAGGAAGACAAACAGTATGAGGAAGTATACGCTTTTATCCGCAAACGGGAGAACAGGACTGCGACGATCATGCAAGTCGTTGATATGACGGGTGTGGAGGAGTGCTTGATCATCAAATTCATCAAGACTGGGAGGTTGAAGCTGGCCCAGTTTCCGAATCTCGGCTATAAATGTGACCGATGCGGAGTCATCATACGGGAAGGAAAGATTTGTTATAGTTGTGCAGATGAGTTAAGGCGTGGCCTGGAGGCAATCCGCAAGGAAGAAGAACTGCAAAAAGCCAGGCTGGAACGTGAAGAAACGTATCACGTAAAAGGCAGGCAATAAGTAGTCGGGACTGATAATTTGTCCGCACGACATATAAATTTCATGTGAGCTGCCGATATAATACAATATAAATCATGAACGGTGCGAAAGCGAGGGAAGTACGATGAAGATCAATCATATCTATAATGCCGGCCTCAACTCTTACCGTAAGAACACTCATCCAGTGGACGAGATGAAACAGTCTTCCTTCCAAGCTAAAGATAAAGTGGAAATTTCTTCAATGGCCAAGGAGTTACAGCAGATATCTCCTCAGGCCGCCAAGAGACAGGAAAAGGTGGAAGCCATCAAAGTATCAATCGAAAACGGGACATATAAGTTGGATGCCAGGGAAACGGCAAAGAGCATCATCAATTTTTACAAGAAGAACTGAATCAGTATGAATTTGCATACTGATTTCGCTTTGAATGATGGAGGGATCGCATGATGAGCACGACAAATCTGATCGGACAGCTGGACAAGCTGATTGTGTTACATTCAAGCCTGCTAGACATCGCAGCCGATAAGGCGGAAGCGCTGAAGAAGAATGAGCTGGCTGCCATCGAGAAACTGTTGGCGAGGGAGCAGAAATATGTGCAGGCCATCCGGCAAACCGAACAGCAGCGCATAGAGGAGGCCGCACGGTTGCTGGGTCGGGCCGACGGGACACTGCTAGATGTCATTCTTTCGGCGCCGTTGCCCGACAGCCTGAAGCTGAAGCAACAGCGGGAACGATTGCTCGGCTTGACGGCTGAATTGAAGGGCCGCAACAGACTGAATCAGCAGTTGATCTACCAATCTCTCCAATTCATCAATCTATCGCTCGATATGATACGGCCACAAAACCGGAACTACAATTACGGTAAACCGGCACAAGCCCCTGCCATGCAGCAGGCCAATAGGGGAATGTTTGATTCCAGGGCGTAAGTACAGCAAGGAGTAATGGGAGGATATTTTATGGGTTCAACATTTATCGGGCTGGAGACCGCTAAGCGCGGCATTTTCACCCAGCAAACGGCCTTGAACGTCACAGGACATAATATTTCGAATGCCAATACGCTGGGTTATACAAGGCAGACGGTCAACTTTACCGCAACAGATGCTTATGCAGTACCAGGCCTAAACACATCCAGCGGAGCGTCGGGCCAAATTGGCACCGGTGTGGAAGCCGACTCAATCCAGCGGATCAGGGACCAGTTCCTAGACGCTCAATACCGAAACCTGACACCAAGTGCCGGCTATTATAAACAGCTAAGTGAGACTTATGCCAAAATGGAGGAAATCTTAAACGAGCCTTCTGAGAGCGGTCTGCACCGCACGATGGAGAACTTCTGGAATTCCCTGCAGACATTGGCGGCCAATCCGGAAAACAGCGGAGCACGTGAAGTGGTGGCAGCCAACGGACAAATGGTTACCGATACATTCAACTATTACTACAGTTCTTTGACGCAGGTTCATGGAGACTTGGGCGTCCAGATCACGGAAGTGGCTGTCCCCCAGGTGAACGATATACTTAAGGAGATCAACCGGTTGAACAAAAGCATCTCCGAGATCGAGCCACATGGCCAATTGCCGAATGATTTATATAATAAACGAGATCTGCTCGTGGATCAGTTGTCGGGACTGGTGAAGATCAAAGTCGATAAATCCAGGCCGGATCCGTATGGGAACGCCTTGAAGATAGCGGATGGGTTGTATGATATTCAGCTGCTGAATCAAAATGGCAACAGCTTCAGTCCGCCTGTACACCTCATTCAGTCAGTCGATGATTCCGGGAAAATCAATTTAGCTGTCCATGATATGAATGTGGAAGTGGACGGGAAGAATGTGAAAACGATAACAGTAGGCAGCGTAGATTTACCAGGGGTAAAGCTTGCCGGTGAGATCGGCGGATTGGCCGAAAGCTATGATTCGGTCATTTCCGAAATGATCGAGAAGCTGGACCAGATGGCGCGGGCATTCGCAAGCGAGTTCAATGCCATCCATAGCCAAGGCTTGGATTTGAACAATGAGCAAGGGGAGGCATTCTTCGAGTTCGGCGTAAATGCCGCCGAGACGATCAAAGTCCGCGATGCAATCACAAACAATTCTTTGAAGATCGCTGCGGGATTCGGCAATGGCGATCCGGGCAATAATATCAACGCCCAAAACTTGGCCGGATTGATGACAAAGGATTTCAGCAGCTACACAGACAGCGCTTCCTTGCCGGAGAACATGAAAAAAGGCAATTTGGAGACTTATTACGCCGGTCTGATCGGCAGGCTGGGCGTCGAGTCGCAAAGTGCCAAGTTGAACCTGGCTAACACGAAGGTAAGGGTGGAATCCGTCGAAACATCCAAACAATCGGGCA
>JBJFHG010000062.1:0-20431 GCA_051893455.1 Bacillus sp. (in: firmicutes) | reverse complement strand
ATCATCTCCTTATTGGTAAGTATGACCAATTACACAAAACTTTTTACATCCTCTTACTCAATAGTGTCTAACAACTCCACATCTAATTTTTCAGTATCCTCACAATCATAATACCTTTCTAGATGCCATTTATTTTTTAGTCTTACATAATTGTTATCTTCAATCCACTTATGTAAGTCATTATAGGCATCCATTATTTTATAATTGGGCCCTTTATGGTTTATAACAGCATATCTTTGAGCTGGGATAGTTATTGTCACCATATCAGGTGGAATATCCTTGTGCTCTTTTACTTCAACACAAACCCAGTAACCATCTTCATCAGCCGTTTCATTTTCTACCATAAATGCACCCAATTGTTCCATTGGGTTAACAATCGGTTTAATTTCGCTTATACGCTCATTTAATCTTAATGATGCTTTGGGTATTTCAACTCTATATTGGTCACTAGAACATAAAACTCGGAAACCTACTAACTTTAATTCACCCAGCTCTTTAATAGTTATATTTTGCTTTGATGTTTCTGACATAGTAAATACCCCCTCTTTAGTCACAGTTCCTGATAAATATCCATAAATATTTTTTCCTTATCAAACCTGGTTCATTTATGGAAGAAGCTATCTTCCCGTTATAGTATCATGAAATGGAAAATAAATCCTGTGCATAGAAGGGAAGTCTAGACGGAAACAGCCATAAAAAAAGAGGCAGAGGAATTTTCCCCCTGCCTGTTTCTTTGTCTATCTATACTTTTTTGACTTCAATATAGTAGATATGGTTACCGTCGCTTTCGTGGATCTTGAAGATATAGCCTTCTTCTTCAATTTCTAATTCGGAATTAATTTCCAGATTTTGTGTCATGAGCCATCCGCCGATTGTATCTACCTCTTCATTCGATAAGTGGGTATCCAGCAATTGGTTGACTTCGTCTATCAATAATTTAGCTGAGATGATATAATGCTCTGCTTTTATCTTACGAATTTCCGGAATTTCTTTTTCATCGGTTTCGTCACGGATTTCCCCGACGATTTCCTCAAGTATATCCTCGGCTGTGACAAGTCCGGAAGTGCCGCCATATTCGTCAATCAGAATGGCGATATGAATCCGTTCTTTCTGCATCTTCACGAGCAAATCATGGATTGGCACATTATCAATAACTGTTATGACCGGATTGATTAGTGATTCAAGTTTTATTTTATCCTTATTATCCGTCACATGAATGGCTGTCAAAAATTCCTTCGCATTCAGGAACCCTAAAACATTATCTTTATCGCCATCCACAACAGGGTAGCGCGTATATTTTTCATTTTTGATTAAGTCGATCACTTCATCAATGGTTGTGTCTACAGGGATGCTGACCATTTCTGTCCTTGGCACCATGATTTCTTTTGCTTTTCTTTCATCGAATTCAAAAATGTTATTTACATAAGTGAATTCATTTTCATTAATGGAGCCTTTTTTATAGCTTTCCGCCAATAATAATCGAAGCTCTTCCTCTGTGTAGGATGCTTCATGTTCAGAAGCGGGCTTCAAGCCGAAAAATCCGACAAGCACTCGTGCAGAACCGTTCAAGAACCATATGAAAGGGTACATGATGCGATAAAATAAGATGATTAATGGTGCGAAAATCAATGTCACTTTCTCCGCTTTTTGGATCGCAATCGTCTTTGGAGCCAATTCACCGACTACAACATGAATGAATGTAACGATGATGAATGCAATCGCAATTGTGATTACATGGGATATTTCTATTTCTAAGTCGAAGTATTCAAACACCGGACTCAGGATAATCTCAAAAGTAGGTTCACCGATCCAACCGAGCCCTAATGCGGTGACAGTGATGCCGAGCTGGCAGGCAGATAAGTATTCATCTAGGTGAGTCACGACTTTTTTTGCCGATAAAGCACCTTTTTTCCCTTCGGAAATTAACTGGTCAATCCGTGAAGTCCGAACTTTTACGATGGCAAATTCAGTTGCCACGAAGAAAGCTGTCATCACAATAAGCAATACAAATACGAAAAGATTTATGGCCGTCAATTAGCAGTCTTACCGATAAGTAAGACTTACACCTCCATTAATAGAATAGTTTAATAGCTAACAAGTTTATGAGATGGTGGCCTGTATAAGCTTTCAATGTCAATAAAGAGGGATGAGCTTGGAGGAAGATGCGAATCTTCAGATGAAGCCGGGGAGTCAGTAGAATGAATAGGTTTATTCATATGATCCATTTTTAATAGAATTTCCAAATTGATTTTCCGGTGTAACACACGATTATAATAATATCCGGAAGTTATGCAACCCGAAGGAGGTTGGTTTTGGAAAATCGATCCATAAGTCTCTTTGTGACATTGGTAAGCCTGGCCAATTCCCTTAGTGTTAATCGTTCTGTCCCAATAGAACCTCCTCCAATCCGAAAGTATAATGTACTACATTAAAGTATAATATCAATCGGAATTTTTAGCAAATAAAACAAAAGTTTCACAGGCATCCAGCCGCGTGAAGGCAGCACCCAGGAGAGCGGCACGCCTCGATGGTCCAAATGGTCCTCGTCTATTTTACAGAAATACCATAAAATTCATCTTTATTATTTGCTGTACAAAATTTATATTAGTATGGCATTAGACTACCTATTTTGACATTAAAATGGGCTTGAAAAAAATGGACAGACTATAAGATACATAATAGATAATACTAAGAAAAATGTCCTGTAGATCCGATTAAAGGAAATTCAGTTTGTGGAGGGAAAACAGCATGAGTAAGACATATGACTTTTACATAAACGGTGAATGGAGGAAAAGTGAGTCTGGAGAGACGATCAGCATTTCTTCTCCGTACCTCCGGAAGGAAATCGGGAAAATTCAGGCGATGACACAACAGGAAATCGACGAATCCATTCAATCCGCCAAAGTGGCTCAAGTCAAATGGGCGGATCTGACAGTACGGGAACGCGGGGAGTATCTGTACAGATGGATTGATGAATTGTTGAAAGATAAAGAATCAATCGCGGAAATGATCATGAAGGAAGTCGGGAAAGCGCATAATGATGCGTTGAAAGAAGTGGACCGTACTGCTGATTTTATCCGCTACACAATTGAAGAAGCTTACCATATGCATGGGGAAAGCATCATGGGGGAAAACTTCGTTGGCGGCAATCGCTCCAAAATAGCGACTGTTCACCGTGTGCCCCTCGGTGTGATCCTGGCGATTGCACCATTCAACTATCCGGTCAACCTGTCAGCGGCAAAAATCGCGCCAGCTTTGATAGCCGGAAACTCTGTCATTTACAAACCGGCAACTCAGGGCGCGCTTAGCGGAATCAAAATGATTGAGGCGCTAGAACGCGCAGGTCTGCCTGCCGGTGTCCTGAACGTTGTTACAGGGCGAGGTTCCGTCATCGGTGATTATCTTGTAGAACATAAGGACATCAGCATGATTTCTTTCACCGGAGGAACGAGAAACGGGCTACACATTGCAGGTAAATCAAAAATGGTACCGTTAGTAATGGAACTTGGAGGCAAGGACCCGGCCATTGTCCGAGAAGATGCTGACCTTCCTTATACGGCGAAACAAATTGTTTCCGGAGCTTATTCCTATTCAGGACAAAGATGTACAGCAATTAAACGGGTATTGGCACATGAATCGGTAGCGGACGAATTAGTGAAGCTGCTGCACGAGGAAGTGAAGCAACTGACAGTCGGATCGCCAGCTGACAATAAAGTTATCGTTCCATTGATTGACGATGCATCAGCGGACTATGTCCAAGGCTTAATTGATGATGCCATCGAGAAAGGGGCAACAGTCGTAGCCGGCAATAAGCGCGAGGAGAATTTGATTTATCCGACATTGATTGACCACGTGACCCCTGAGATGGAGGTTGCTTGGCAAGAGCCATTTGGTCCGGTATTACCGGTCATTCGTGTTCAATCCGATGAAGAAGCAATCCGGTTGGCGAATGAATCGGAATTCGGGCTTCAGGCGAGCATATTCACTAGCAATATTAATCAAGCCTTCCTGTTAGCACCGAAAATTGAAACTGGTACAGTCCAAATAAATGGCAGAACGGAACGCGGACCAGACCATTTCCCATTCATCGGAGTGAAGGGATCAGGCACAGGGACACAAGGAATCAGACGCAGCATCGAATCCATGTCACGCGAGAAAGTGACTGTTTTGAATATCCACTTATAAGGTGCAAAAGGAAGCCAGATGAGGCTTCCTTTTTTCGTCGTTCTTCTATGTAATAGCATCTATGTATAATTTGGAATTCTGAGCAAAAAATATACCGAAATCAGAAAGGAGAATATCCAATATGAAAAAAATGATCTTTTGTATAGCTGCCTTCTGTTTCATCGGCTTTTTTGGCATCCATTCGCCAATAGCGGCTGGAGAGGCAGATACAAGCACTCAAGAAGAGCAAGAATTGACGCCTGAACAACTGGCGGAAGTAAAAAAGATTCACCAAACAATCTTAAACGAAAAAAAGAGATTAATCGGCCTATATGTGGAGTATGGGCAGATGACGGAAGAAGAGGGTGAAAAGTTGATCAGCCGTTTCGACAAGCATTATGAAATGGCAGAAAACTATGGATTTCAAATTCCCAAGCATCATCCGTTCAAGAAGGGTAAACAGGAATAAAAGGGGCAGGTTCCCGGTAAGCGGTGATATGCATGAATTGCTTGGCTGGTGGGGATAAAAAGAAGGGCCGCACTTTGAATGAGTGCGGTCTCCGTTTATTTATAAGGCCGTTTTCTAAAAGATTGTTGTTTTTACATAAGTTCGGTAATGAAAACCAGTTGATTGGGAGCGGAAGGTGCGAGACTCCTGCGGGATTAGCGGACCGGGTGAGACCCCGCAAGCGCTTGGCGCTGAGGAGGCTCACCGCCCGCCCCGCGGAAAGCGAGCAACCTGGAGCCTACTTCTTCATAGGCAACAAAGTTTGCGAAAACAGCCATTTATAAAGCACAGTTCTTTATAGGTGAAAACCTAGACTGGCTATGTTACTTTATGAAGAAAGGATTCTATTGTATAATCTCAGTGGAATAATTCGGAATCGCCTGGTAAAAAGGCGTTTTATATTCGACATTACAGGCATATATCTTTAATTAGAGATATATCATGTCTTATAGATTCATCTGCAGACAAGGATATCTTCAATTTAAGATATCTTTGTCTAGCATAATGGATAACAGTGGTTGCTTCTGTCTAAGGAAAAAAGCATGGATCTTCCTTAAAATGTCATGCTTTTGTAAAAAGCAGGATAGGTTATTAGTAACAATTGTAATATTTCGTATAGTGTATTGACTTGTTATCAGGTAAAATGATTCCATATATTGCATGTTAGTCGGGTCATATTAATATTTTTTGCAAGCAGAGGTGCATGATAGATGGGGCAGTCACTGACGGCGCTGTACCAACAGTTGAGTGAGAAGCGAGAGGAGTTAGCAAGACTCCAGGAATGCGAAAGAAAGTTGCATCAAACTCATATGGATTTTATGAGGAACAACTACTTATGTAAGGAGCCTGCCCTGTCCCCGGAGACATGGCATGGCTTACAGGCGAAGGAATTTGAACAGATCAGGGAAGAAAAAATAGCGGCCAACTACGAAGAAATCATCGGCGCGCAATTTAATGCCGTTTTTACAAGACTGGCTGACAAAATAACAGAAGTGGAACTTGAAGTAAATTACCTAATCAATCAAGTGTCTGCCCCCGGAATGGGCGAGACTATGGATACACTTCATTTATAATAGCTGAACTGCTACTTGCAATCCAGGAAGGGGAGAAAGAATGGATTCGGAAATCAAAATCATCTATACGGAAGTGGAACAGGCCCTGGAGAAACTAAGGAGTACAGCCGATACATTGGATTCAGTCAAGCTGCAGAAAGTGGAGGGGGAAACCATACTTGATGTGGCTAATAAAATAAACACCCTGAATGAGACACTCACGAGCATCATGGAAACGTATAAGCAGGTGCTTCTTGATAATGAAAGGTCAACGAGCCGTTCTATTCAAGCGATGAAAGAGGTCGATGAGAGTCTCTCAAGTGTGATCGGAAAATAAAGGAGGGGTGCTAAGCATCCTTCCTTTTTGGCAATGCTGACGTTCGCGTCTTTTATATATGATATGGACCCTGGTCCGTACACAGACGGAATCACCGGATTTTCATTTTAATTAAGACGCTGAAAGGGGAAAAGATATGAAGCCGAAAATAGTAGCCTATACAAATCTCCCGAAAGAGGCAAAGCAATACATAAGCGAATCATGTGAACTGGTCAGTTTTCGCAAAGTGAATGACGAAAACCGTCCTCTATTCCTGGAAGAACTGAAGAATGCGGACGGGCTTGTGGGTGCTGATATGAAAATCGGAGAAGAGCTTGTCGCTGATTGCACTCAATTGAAGGTTGTCAGCAATATAACAGTCGGATATGATAACTTGGATATCCGGACACTGACCGATAAGGGCATTATGGCAACAAACACGCCGGGTGTCTTAAGTGATTCGGTGGCGGATTTGATGATCGGCCTGATGCTGGCTGTGGGACGCCGTATTTCTGAATTGGATAACTATGTAAAGCAAGGCGATTGGAAAGCGTCGGCTGGTATAAAACTATTCGGATTAGACCTTCACCATAAAAAACTGGGAATCATAGGTATGGGTGGCATAGGTTCAGAGATTGCCAAGCGGGCTAAATTCGGCTTCAGTATGGATATCCTTTATCATAATCGTTCCCGTACATATGAGGAAGAAAAGAAATATGATGCTGTTTATTGCAGTCTGGACGAGTTATTGAAAGAATCGGATTATGTGTGCCTGATGACTCCGTTAACGAAACAGACAGAAAAACTTATTGGAACAAGGGAATTCGGGTTGATGAAGAAAGATGCAATTTTCGTGAACGGTTCACGCGGGAAGACAGTAGATGAAGCTGCATTGATAGAGGCTTTGCAGACGGGCAGAATAGCCGGAGCCGGCCTGGATGTGTTCGAAATCGAACCGGTGCGACCGGATAACCCATTATTGAAGATGGATAATGTCGTGGCAGTGCCTCATATAGGTTCGGCTACATTGGAAACAAGGCATAAGATGGCTATGTTGGCTGCTGAGAATGTCGTCGCCGGGGCTCACGGCAGAAGGCCATCCTGTTTGATCAATCAGGAATTGTGGATGGAAAAGAAAAGATTTTAAGTCTCCCAGATGCTTGAATAATGCCGCTTGAAACAACAAAGAAACTGAATTTATCTGCAATCAATAAGGCTCTTAATGAGTCTTTTTTTATTTGCTAGCCTAATAGTCAGCCGCTCAATTTTATCCATTTATAGAAAATTACCTATTAGACAAACATTCAGATATGTCCTATAGTTTATATTGTACAAACATTCACATATTGGAGGCAGCATGGAATGACACAACCTCTCTTTTTAAAGCCAGTTTTTCAAGAACGTATTTGGGGCGGAACTGCTCTCTGTGACCAGTTCCATTATCAAATTCCATCGGAGCATACCGGTGAATGCTGGGCTATATCCGCACATCCGAATGGACCTTCCATCGTCGAGAATGGTCCTTATGCCGGAAAAAGCCTTATTGAGTTATGGAATGACCATCGTGAATTGTTCGGCGGGATGGAAGGCCCAGTATTTCCGCTTCTTACAAAAATCCTTGATGCGAATGCAGACTTGTCCGTACAAGTGCATCCGGATGATGAATATGCCAATGCCCACGAAAATGGTGAGCTTGGCAAGACGGAGTGCTGGTACATAATCGACTGCAAAGAAGGAGCAGATATGGTTTACGGTCATACGGCGGCAACAAAAGAAGAATTTGCTGCTATGATTGAGAGGGGAGAATGGGACCAACTATTGCGACGTGTTCCGATCCAACCTGGGGATTTCTTTTATGTGCCGAGCGGTACGGTGCATGCGTTATGTGAAGGGACGCTTGTGCTGGAGACACAGCAGAGTTCGGATACGACATACCGCCTATATGATTATGATCGTAAGGACGCTAATGGAAACATGCGGGAGCTGCATATTGAAAAGTCGCTGGATGTCAGTGCCGTGCCTCATCAGGATGCAAAGTCGAATCGTACGATCACGAAAAAATGCGGAGTGACCATCACCACTTTTGTGGAAACGGATTTTTTCTCTGTTTACAAGTGGGATGTAGAAGGGCAGGCTATCATGAATCAGGATCAATTATTCATGCTCGTCAGCATCATTGATGGGGAAGGGGACCTCATAACAGATGAAGGGACCTTCAAAATCAAAAAGGGCTCACACTTCATCTTGCCATCCGGAGTGGGTACATTCAAAATCGCTGGCAGAGCCTCCATGATTGTGTCACATCCATAAACAGACGGAAGAGATCATTCTCTTCCGTCTTTAGATTGTCCACTTATGAACCTCTTGTTTATGTCTTCACCGCTCTGTCATACCCCGACTGATATGCATGTACAAGCAACAAACTAAGCTGACAGTAATCAAGTCTCTTTCGCCTTTTGGATGCCTTCTACGATTCTCAGATAATAGGCATCTTCATGGGGAACAAAGTTATCCTTTGTGATGAGCATCCGCAATGGTTGTTGATCCGCAGAAATCCCTGATACGATTGCTTTTTCTTTGCTTTCCCACCATAATGCTTTAAATTCATTCAATGGAATTAGTACCATTCCGGCAACTTCTTCTTTCTGCAAACGAAAATCCTGTAAGTGGTGGGTACATTCATGGAGGAAAGTGTGGGCCAATTCATAATCACGGAAATCCCCTTTCTCAACTTTATAGGGGATGATACCTAAAGATGACAACTGATTGAATCTCAATTGGATGCCCGTTTCTTCTTCCACTTCCCGCAGGCCGTCACCCACTGATTCATGGGCGAGCAAGTGGCCGGCAGCTGTTATGTCCAACAGATTAGGATAGTCTTTCTTCTGACCGCTGCGAAGCTGGAAATAGAGGTAGGTATGATTTCTGGAACGCTGTATGAACCAGCAATGAAAGGTCTCATGCCAATAGCCGTTCCTATGTACTTCTTCCCGGGTGGCTGTGCCTGCTTCATGGCCATCTTCATCAAAAATCCTCAAAAGTTCTGTTTCCATAAAGTCGCTCCTTATTTGTATATCTTTCTATTATAGCAGGCGCTGGAAGATTTTCCTCTGGATCTGTTTTAGCGATGGATGTATTAGTCTTCATTCCATGTTGTTTTAGAAATGGAGTGTGATGGGAAAAAGGAGTCAGCTTTCTGGTTGACATGGTACGGGCAGGGGTATAAAGTAGGGGGTATAAAATGGCCAATATGGAGATGATGTGAATGACCATTATCATGGTCGCGATCGGTTTGGCGATTAGTGTGGCTGTATACAGAAGGTATATCCCGATTATGGGAATACCTTGCAAGAAGATGCTGGAAGACGATGTGCTGGTCGTCGATATCCGAGATTACAATAGCCCGTCCGTCGAATGGAAGGGACATGCAGTCCACCTCCCTGTAGCGTACTTGCATAGACATTATGGCGAGTTGCTCAACAGAAAAGTGCATATACTGGCAGCTGATCAAATTGAAAAGAATATAGGCATTAGGCTTCTTCGGAAAAAAGGAGTCAATGTAGTATCATATACATTATCGGAATGCGATTGCATAAAAGAAAATGCCGCATGACGAGAGGAGGGAACACCATGCAATATGATGATAAAGTGAAAAACCGCGTCAAAAGGATCGAGGGGCAATTACGTGGAATCCTCCGGATGATGGAAGAAGACAAGGATTGCAAAGAGGTCATTACACAATTAGCAGCGACCCGTTCAGCCATCGACAGGACAATGGGAGTCATTGTGAGCAGGAATCTGGTTACATGTGTGGAAAAAGCAAATGAATCCGGAGAGAATACAGAACAGCTCGTCAAAGAAGCAGTCAATTTGCTGGTGAAGAGCAGGTAAGATTAAAGAGTTGACAGACTCTTTAATCTTATATATATTTAATACCCAATAGGGTATATTTTTTAGTGAATAAAATACCCGTATGGGTAATGAGGGGATAGGGGTACATGACAGAAAAGAAAAAAACAACGATTGTATTATTCAGTGGGGACTATGATAAAGCGATGGCGGCATACATCATTGCGAACGGAGCAGCTGCCTATGATCATGAGGTTACGATTTTCCATACTTTTTGGGGCTTAAACGCATTGCGAAAACCGGAAAATGTCCAAGTTGAAGATAAGAATTTTATGGAAAAACTATTTGCGAAAATGATGCCGAGGGGCTCAGAAAAAATGGGTCTTTCCAAGATGAATTTTGCAGGGATGGGTCCCAAAATGATTAAGGACATTATGAAAAAACATAATGCCTTGACTGTGGAGCAGCTCATTGAGATGGCTCAAGAACAGGACGTTAAACTGGTTGCCTGCACGATGACGATGGATTTGCTCGGTTTGAATAAAGCAGAGCTTGTGGACGGAGTTGAATATGCAGGGGTTGCGGCATATCTTGCAGATGCAGAAGATGGTAATGTAAACTTGTTCATTTAAGGGGTTTTTTAAGTTAGCCCGAAAATGAAATGAAAAGAAAACGCTGTATAAACAAACTGAGGCTGTCGAGCAAAAATCGACAGCCTTTTTATATGAAGCAAAGGATCTGCTTTTTTGGGCATGATCTCATTGCATTAATGATTCTGACAGGCCCTTCTGAATCCGATCAACAGATTGAGCATGCCGGTATCGCTGGAGAACAACTCTTCCGGATGAAACTGCAGGCCGAGTATGAAACGGTCTTTTTCCTTTGCCTCCACAGCCTCAATGACACCATCCTTTGCGGTGGCGGCAACTGTCAGTGAATCTGCCAATTGATCGATGGCCTGGTGATGTTTACTGTTTACCATCGCTTTATTGTTGTTTAGTAATTGCAATAGATGGCTATCTTCCTCTATATGAATATCATGTGTCGCCAGCTTACGGTTTTCGGTTTGGTTGTGTTCAATCTTCTTGCTCTTCTTCTCAATATCCTGTTTCATTGTCCCGCCTAAGGCAACGTTGATGACTGCCAGGCCGCGGCATGTTCCGATTATGGGAATTTTCTTTTCGACCGCGTATTTCGCCAGCGGAATCTCCGTCTCATCCCGTGCAATGTTGATTTGCATCAATTCCTCAGAAGGGGCTGCATCATAATTGGAAGGGTGAACGTCTTCACCGCTTGTGAAAACGATGCCGTCACATAAATCTGCATATACTTTAGCCATTTCCGCATTTGAGACAGGGATGACAATCGGGATACCGCCTACCTCAATAATGGCTTTCACATAGGCGTGGTTGGCCTGTACACAAGGGTTAATTTCACCTTTTATCTCAATATCAAGAACTGAGCTTGTTATGCCGATTAACGGTTTCTTTTTCATAATTCCACTCCTTTTTCATCTCCTTTTTTATACCCGCTATACGGAAAATTAAAATCTATCGGTAAAAAAATTTTAAAAGGGGACTTTTTTAACCGGAACAAAAAAAAGACACCCGCTTTTAACAGGTGCCTATAAATGAGAATAGTTATTTGAAAGTGAGAATGAATGTATTGATTATTAAACTGTTTGTGTCAATTCTGCTGGCACTTTTAAGCCAAGGCCTTCTGCAACGCGTGTACCATATTCAGGGTCAGCTTTGTAGAAGTGGGAGATTTGACGCAGTTTGATCTCTTCCAGTTCGACAGGTTTCATTGCCCCGACGATATTGCGGACAAGACGCGCTCTTTCTTCTTCTGACATCAAACGGTATAGGTCCCCTGGTTGTGTATAGAAGTCATCGCGGTCATGACGGACACTGTCGGTTGTGCCTGAAACATTGATTGCAGGACGTTTGTGCTCTTGTGCCTCTTTCGGTCCGCTAAAGCTGTTTGGTTCATAGTAAACGGCGCGGCCGCCATTGTCATCAGGGCGCATGAATCCATCGCGTTGATAGTTGTTCACAGGCGTAATCGGTTTGTTGATAGGTAACGTATTATGATTGGCCCCTACACGGTAACGATGAGCGTCAGCATATGCGAACAAACGGCCTTGAAGCATCTTGTCTGGAGAAACGTCGATTCCTGGTACTAGGTTGCCAGGTGAGAATGTAGCTTGTTCTACTTCCGCAAAGTAGTTTTCAGGATTTTTGTTCAGTACCATTCTGCCTACTTCGATAAGCGGGTAATCTTTTTGTGACCAAACTTTTGTTACATCGAATGGATCGAAACGGTATGTATCCGCATCTTCCATTGGCATAATTTGAACGGATAGCTTCCATGAAGGGAAGTCGCCATTTTCGATAGCATTAAACAGATCTTCTGTATGATAATCTGGGTTTTCACCAGCCAATTTGGCAGCCAAATCAACATCAAGGTTTTTAATGCCTTGTTCAGTCTTGAAGTGGTACTTGATCCAGTGACCTTGACCATCTTCGTTGACCCATTGGAATGTATGGCTACCGAATCCGTGCGTATGACGGAGTGTCGCAGGGATACCCCTGTCGGACATCAAGATTGTGACCTGGTGCAGAGACTCAGGAGACAGTGACCAGAAATCCCAAACAGCAGTAGGGTTTTTCAAATGAGTTCTTGGATCCCTTTTTTGTGTATGGATGAAGTCCGGGAATTTGATTGCATCACGGATGAAGAACACTGGAGTATTGTTTCCGACGATGTCATAGTTCCCTTCTTCCGTGTAGAACTTCACGGCAAATCCGCGTGGGTCGCGAACTGTATCCGCTGAGCCCAGTTCCCCGGCAACTGTAGAGAAACGGATGAACATTGGAGTGCGTTTGCCCACTTCAGATAAGAAAGCGGCCTTTGTATATTTTGAAACGTCGTTTGTCACTTCGAAATAACCGTGAGCGCCTGCTCCCTTAGCATGCACGACCCTCTCAGGAACACGTTCGCGGTTGAAATGTGCCAGCTTTTCCAATAAGTGTACGTCTTGTATTAAAGTAGGACCGCGTGATCCGGCAGTCATGGAGTTCTGATTGTCTCCTACCGGCGCTCCCCAGCTGGTAGTCAAATGATTTTTGCTCATTAAATAAATCCCCCTCATTCGTAAGAATAATTAGATATTCACAATATAACACACTGTAAATAAAAATCAATATTTATTTATAATAATTATAAATAAATATTTTCTTATTGTTTTTTTACATAGATATAAAGTACTTGAAAAGTACAGGACATGGGTTGTATCTACGTTCCTGATGAAGTTTGTAATGAGTCTTAGGTAGGAAAAGAAAGCCTTAAGGCAACGGTTGAGTTTATCATTTAAGGTAGGAAAATGAGAATGGATGATATGTATATCTTACGGAGTTGTATTATGCAGGGTATATAAGAATGATAGAGTAATAAAATCAATGAGTAAAGAAAGATGACTTGAAAAAAAGCGGGACTGCCGATTAGGCAGTCCCTGATCTGTTTCTTATCCTTCTTGTGTTATATCATGTGATTTTGTCTTATCCTTTTTAAATGGCCAGAAACTCCATTTGCCCAATAAGACAATTATAGATGGAACAAGCAGTGTCCGAACGATGAATGTGTCGATCAGGACGCCTATTGCTACGATGAAGCCAAAGGTAAACAACTCCATAATCGGCTGAGTCGTAAGTACGGCAAATGTAGCTGCCAGAATCAGACCCGCAGAAGAAATGACTCCGCCGGTATACGTGATTCCCCGCGAGACAGCTTCCTTCAAGGAGAACCGTCCGATTTCCTCCTGAATTCTCGATACAAGCATGATATTATAGTCGACACCGAGAGCTACTGAGAATACAAATGTATATAATGGAATTCTTGAGCTGAAGGAGTCTATTCCGAAAATTGTATCCAATAGGAAAACGCCGAGACCGAGTGCCGTAAAATAAGAAAGAAGGATTGTCGCCATCATGTAGAGAGGGGCGATCACAGAGCGGGTGAGCAAACCAAGCATGATCGTTATGAATATGGTCACGAGTCCGACAATAAGTGGTGTATCCCGGTCATTTGCCCGGTCGAGATCGACCTGTAAGGCTGTTTCCCCTGCAAATAAGAGGGATAGGTTTGTTGCTCCGCTGTCTTCTAGTATTTCATCCGCCTCATCTTGCATCAGACTGATTGTTTCGATGGCTTCCTCCGAATAAGGATTATAGGCCAACGTCATATCAACCTTTGCAGCTTTTCCGTTTTTGGATAAGGCAGAAGACGGGTCGGCGGCAAGTGCTTCAGGAGCCGGTGTAATGCCCTCGACACCATCCTTGCTTTCCAGTTCCTCTACAACAGCAGCGAGGTCTGCACCGCTTATTTCCCCTTCATCAGCAGTCAAAAGCACAGTGGTCGGCGCCAGGCTTCCAGGGGAATACTTCTCTTCCAGAATCTCAAAGCCGACACGGGATTCCATATTTTCAGGAAATGATTTGAGCAGGTTGTAGTTATATTGGATAGAAGTGATATTATATGCGAAAACCACCAGGACAGCTGTTACCAAGATAGAAATAATACCTGGTTTTTTGACGACAAAAGAACCGATCTTGTGCCAAATCGTCTCTTTTTCTTTTTCTTGTTCATTCGGTTTCGGAATGAAAGGCCAGAAGGCTGTGCGACCGAATAATGTGAACAGTGCCGGTACTAGTGTAAGCCCGCCGATGACAATGATCAGCATCGCTATAGCGAAAACCGGAGCGAAGTTGCGGTACGCTTCATCTGAAGCGAAGAATAGCATCAGCACGGCGGCAATAACAGTCGTACCGCTAAAGAAAATAGGTTCAGAAACGTGGGTCATCGCTTTTGTCATGCTCCGGTATTTGCTTCCTGTTACTTTTAACTCTTCCCGGAACCGGGCGAACACGAAAAGGGAATAATCGGTGATTGCTGCAAATAGCAGAATAGCCATGATGGATAGAGTCTGCGCATCCAGGAACAAACCTGCTTGCCCTGCAAGACCAAGTACCCGGTCAGTCACTTGGTATACAATACCGCATGCCAACAATGGGATGATAGCTAGCAAAGGTGAACGGTATATGACGATCAATAAGACCAGAATCAGCGCTACAGTAGCCAGGATCAATACCAGGTCAGCCTGTTCGAACAGTTTGACCGTATCGGAAGAAATCGCGGCTGGCCCCGTCATTTCATAGGTAAGGGATTGTGCGATATATTTGTCGGCGATTTCTTCGATTGCCGTGATGGATTCACTGATCGCATCCGAATCAAGACCGGCTTTCAGATTAATCGGTAGAAAAATACTTGTGCCATCTTCAGACAGGAAAGATCCGAGCGCTTGGGGAGGCAGGTTGTGCAATGGTAATAGTTCTTTTATAGTTTTGATTTCCGCTGCCTCAATCTGGCGGGATGTTTCGGAAATACTCTCCAGTTCCTCAGTCCCAAGTTTTTCATCTGACGTCATTACAAGAATGGCCGGTATACTTTCGTCACCAGGAAAAGATTCATCAAGCACTTGGTTTGCTTGTTCAATCAGAGAATCATCCGGCAGTCCGGTTCCTTCTTTAATCGACACCTCATCCCGCGATCCGGGAGCCAGGAACGTCAATCCGACAGTCACCAACAACCAAATACCAAGAGTGAGCCACATACCTTTCTTTGAACGTGAAAGCTGAGCGATATAATTGAACAATGGTAGGCCTCCTTTTCCGACACTAGTGTCGGAAATGACAAAGTAATTTATATTTTCCTGAATTATGGCACAGAGAAAGAGAAGGAGTCAATTAATGTGAACTGACTCCATGCAAAAGGAATGAAAGCAGCTCGTCCAGGCGCTCTTCTTCTGATAGCCCGCGGAAATTAGGGATTTTGACGAGGTGAAACATGACATAGGAGATGAATGTGTCGTCGACTTCTTTTCTGATTAATCCGTTTCTCTTAGCGTTTGAAATGATCTTCAGGCTTAAAGAATAGATTTCGCGGACGAGCTCCTTTATCCGTATGATTCCTTCCGCGTTCTGGGGTTTCTTATCATTCTCCATTTGAGTGACCATAGTCACTACCTGTTCTATATGATTATACTTCAGGAAAATGCGCAGATAGGCTTTTAACTGTTCGGTTGCGTCGTTGATTGAATCGAGCGTTTTGCATTCCTCCACTCGTTCATAAGCAAAAGAGTGTATAAAGGCGATGATCAGTTCGTCCTTATTCGAGTAGTAGTCATATATGGTGCTGCGCCCTACATTGAGTTCTTCTGCCAACAGTCGGAAATGGAAGGCCGAATAGCCTTTTTCCAGCAGCAGTTTCTCAGTAGCAGCCATTAAATCATGTCGCTCCAACGTTTTTTTTCTGGCCATATATCCCTCGTCCTTTCCATATAGCGATAATTTCATTATGTCATGAAAAAACGAGAAAAGAAACGGAAGACTCTCTGACTTCATTTGCTTTTCTTAAATAGGAGGACATAGAGTTATTTCTATTATAAAATTATATAAGAATAATTTTTGAAGATGGAAAGGAGACGGGATGAATAAGATCCCTTTGTTTTTATTTATAGGTATTTGTTCTATTTTCCTAACGTATAGTCAGCTTGGGGAAGCAACTGCAGCGCAGGTTCAATCTGCGGTTGTAAAAGCCGACAAGCTAAGAATCAGGTCAGCCCCTGATCAGAATTCCAAAGTGGTCGGCACACTAAAATTCGGTGAAAAAGTGCAGGTTCAAAATCAGCAGGAAGGCTGGGCAGAGATTGCATATGGGGAAACAAAGGGTTGGGTTTCTGCAGATTACTTAAAGCAAAAGGCTGAAAGTGGAGTGGTGCTTGCCTCTTCCTTACATGTGCGCAGCGAGCCAAACAGTACTGCCGATGTGATAGGCGCTATTAAAAAAGGTACCCATGTGGACATAACCTCGGAATCGAACGGCTGGTATTACATCGAGTCAGGCGGGTTGGCGGGCTGGGCTTCCAGTGTATACATAGAGTCAGCCGACAAAAATAGGTATGTCACTGTCGGTAAACAATATTACGTTGATGCCACTTCTTTAAATGTCCGGGCAGAAGCAACTTCCGCGAGTCGTATTGTCGGGAGCCTGCCCACTTCAAAACGGGTGACGGTAGTGGCGGTATATGACTATTGGGCAAAAATAGAAAGTGAAAAAGTATCTGGATGGGTTGCCAGCCAATACTTATCCACTGTGGACAAATCAACTCAGGCAACAACAGACTTATCCACAGAAGAAGTTGTCCTCTTGAAGAATTCCAATCTGCGGACAGGGCCTGGAACGGAATATGACATTGTCCGTTTGGCTAAGGCGGGAACTGCTGCCATGAAAATCAGCTCCTCTAAAGATTGGTTCCAGATCCGGTTGTCAGATGGAACGGTTGCATGGGTTGCCAGCTGGCTCACAGGTCCTCCTCAATCTCATAATGTCAGGTCAACTAGTAGTTCGTTAGCAGGAAAAACAATCGTCATCGATCCGGGACACGGAGGGAGAGACCCGGGGGCTGTCGGCAAATACAATAAAGAAAAAGCACTGACGTTAGGTACAGCGGTATTGTTGGCCGACAAATTGAACGGTGCCGGGGCAGAAGTTGTGATGACGAGGGATAAAGATGAATATATATCATTACATGATCGGGTGCGCATCAGTCATAAAAATGATGCAGATCTATTTATAAGCTTACATTATAATGCCGGTTCTGCTTCCCGTAGCGGGGTTATGTCCTTCTTTTACAATAATTCAGACAAAGAACTGGCCATGGCCATACAGGAACAGTTAGTCAGTCACACAAAGCTGAAAGATGCAGGAACAGGATTAGGGGATTTCCTTGTCCTAAGGTCCAATCGGCAGCCTGCTGTGTTGCTTGAGTTGGGATTTTTGTCTAATGAAAAAGAGGAATCAGTGATTGCGACAAAGCTTTATCAACAGAAAACAGCCAAGGGCATCTATCGGGGAATCATAAACTATTTTGCGATGAATAAGTGAAAAGGGCGGTTGGCCGATATGGCCGGCCGTTTTTGTCGTGAGGCACAGGGATATACAAGGTCCATCCTTGCCATTAACCAACATTTAACTGAAGGCATTGTTCGTTCATCCTTCGGAGCCGGCACATTTGTTCTTCTGTATATTTTCGCAGTGATGTCGGAACTTAGTAAGGGAAGATACTTCTCGGTTGAAATTATATCCAGATAAGGGTATCCAGTTGTTCTTTTCTTTACTTGCAGTATAATTAATAGTATATGCCAATAACATTGGTTCAGCCGTATTCAGGCATGCACAGCTTGATGCGGAGCAAACTTCTATCTTAATAAAGTTTGAAATATCAACTCAGAATCATTCCATAAGGAGACTATATATGGAACGGGTAAAAATAAAATCGTCAAGAATAGATTACACACTTCTGTTGATTTTGCTGCTGTTGTTTTTAGCTAGTTGCCTGGCTATATATAGCGCGCAGTCAACGGGTCAATACAAAGAGAATTTCCTGCTTAAGCAGTTTATATGGTATATAGCCGGCTCTGTTCTAGTTGCAGGCGTGATGAGGCTGGACTCCGATCAGCTTCGGAGAATGTCCTGGTATGCTTATGGGTTCGGTATCCTTCTGTTGGCTTTCCTTGTGGTAGCTCCGACAAGCATTGCGCCGGAGATCAACGGCGCAAAGAGCTGGTTCCGCTTTCCGGGGATCGGTTCGATTCAGCCATCGGAGTTTATGAAGGTCTTCTTGATCTTGGCATTGGCCAATCTGATGGTAAGCCATCATTCCAAGTATCCGGTGAAAACAGTAGAAACGGATTTTAAACTACTCATAAAAATGGGTGCTGTTACAGCAGTACCTTTATTCTTTGTTATGTTGCAGCCAGATCTCGGAACGTCGCTTGTATTAATGTTTATTTTGTTTGGAATGGTGTTTGTTTCGGGAATTACCTGGAAATTCCTGGTGCCGATCTTCGGAGGCGGAGCGGTCCTTGCATCCACTATCCTTGTGCTCGTCATGAAAGCTCCTGAATTCCTTGAAAAATATTTGGGTGTGAAGCAATACCAGTTTGGACGGATTTATTCCTGGCTTGATCCATATAACTATGAAAGCTCTACAGGATATCAATTGACCAAATCGTTGTTGGCCATCGGCTCAGGGCAAACCGGGGGCAAAGGGGTCGGCAACAGGGATGTATATTTGCCTGAGAGTCAAACTGATTTCATCTTCAGTGTCATTGGAGAGGAATATGGGTTTGTCGGTGCAAGTATTGTGATCAGTTTATTCTTCTTATTGATATATCACATCATGAAGATTGCAATGGAAACGAAAAATCAATTTTATACGTATATTTGCGTCGGGGTCATCAGTATGGTCGGATTCCACGTTTTCCAAAACATTGGGATGACAATCGGTGTGATGCCGATCACGGGCATACCGCTTCCATTCATCAGTTACGGGGGAAGCGCGCTTCTGGGAAACATGCTTGCGATGGGCTTGATCTTCAGTATAGGCTACCATTTTAAAAAGTATATGTTTTCTGCTGGATTGTAGGAAAGCTTGGGTCTGATGATGAACGATGCTCGACTGGTAAACATTTAGAGTGGAAGATGTCTGAAACAAAATTTTAGAAAACCCGGCTATTCAAAGTATAAGTAGTTCAGATAACGTGGAGAAAATCTGAAAAATACAATGTGATTAGCATATTGTTTGACGTACAAATAAACACTTAAATGATATTATATTTTGCATCAAAAAGGGGCTGTCCGAAAAGTAACTATTCAGATGAATCCACTAGAAAAGTATAAGCCAAGAATGTTGATTTAACAGCATTCTTGGCTTTTCAATTTGGTTTCATTTAACTCGTTAATGGACTTTTTAGACAGCCCCTTTTTACATAGATGTTGCTCCTGAATAAGAGGGGTGAATATCCATTTTGTGGTATTGTTAAATGAAGATAGCTTATTGAACAAAACCAGCTAATAGTTTGTCAAACATTTCGCTAAATAATATAATTTTGACATGCTATACTAAAAATAAGGCATGACAAATAAACTTCCTTTAATGATATAGAAGTTCCTTGAAGATATGTGAAAATCTATTTTTGCTTTTTGTCGTAAAACTCATGTAATTTCTTATTTCGTGGGGTGAGTTCTTTGGTCGTTCGGGTTTTACGGGCATCTCGAATGGCACAACGGACAGCTGTGAATAAGGCATGCCGCAGCCTGCTGGAACCCCTTTTCGTAATGCGGTTTTTGATACCTTTAAAGGTACCCGACTCGAATACACTAGGGTCAATTCCCGCAAAGGCCACCAATTTCTTAGGGTGATTAAACCGATCTATTTCCCCAATTTCAGAAATAATCGTTGCCGCGATTTTTCACCGATACCAGGAATGGATTGGATAATCTTATATTTTTCTATATTTTTTGCTGAAGCATCTATCTCTTCCTCAAGCTTGGATAGGTGCTTTTTGTATTCAAGAAGAATGTGAATAAGCATCTCTAAACTAGTCAGATGACTATGGTACAAAATCTGCTGAAATGGGT
>JBJFHG010000061.1:0-4712 GCA_051893455.1 Bacillus sp. (in: firmicutes) | reverse complement strand
TGAATTCCCGGTATCCCTTCTCCATCTTCCCATTCTCCCTCTGCTTTTAAAAAAAATAAAAGCTCCTTCTAGTATAACTAAAAAAAGCCCGTCTCTGTCTATATATCCATATTATCAGCAAATCCTTCCAAACAAAAGAGGATACCGGTGACCTTGTCCCATTTACGGTCCTTAAAAAGCTTAAAAAAGGGAACAGACAATGTAAGTGCGTCCGTTCCCTTTTGGATGATGTGATGATTATTGCTTAATAAATCCATTGGTTCATGGCTTTGCTGTAATTAACCAATTCTTCGTCCTTGAAAAACAGGCCAATTTCACGCTCTGCGCTTGCAGGTGAATCAGAACCATGAATAATATTTTTGCTTACGATAGCGGCAAAGTCGCCCCTGATTGTTCCTGGAGCTGAATCTTTCGGGTTTGTCGCCCCCATCATTTGGCGCGCAGTAGCAATGACATTATCCCCTTCCCAAACCATTGCGAAAACAGGTCCGGAAGTGATAAAATCAACCAATTCCCCAAAGAAAGGACGTTCTTTATGCTCTCCATAATGCTGCTCAGCCAATTCAACAGGGATTTGCATCAATTTGGCACCAACCAATTGAAAGCCCTTTCTTTCAAAGCGTGAAACAATCTCCCCGATAAGTTGGCGCTGCACGCCGTCAGGCTTGACCATCAAAAATGTTTTTTCCATGTTGCCCCACTCCTAATCCTATGTATTTTTACTAAATATTGCATATTAAAAACTATCCACGAAAATATTATCATTGATTGTCCAATTTAGCAACTTGAACCCTCATACAATCAGCAACAGCTTTCTGGCCAGCCTGCGACTGGGGAAAGCAGATCTGGACGAAAGCTAATGTCCGCTTTCCCTCTGCTCAGAACTTCCTTCTTCCAATATACTTGGCAATCTCGTAAAAACTTTTTCTTGCTTTGCAATTCGGCAAGCCTTCCAGTTGGCAGAAGGCCTTCTGCATAAATCGGTCACTAATTTCCAATGACTTTTCGATCGCCCCAGAAGCGTTAATACTCTCAATGATCGGCTTGATTTCCGCATCACTCATCCCTTGATGGACAGATTGGATTTGTTTTCTCAGCCTAGCGTCTTCCATCGCATAGAGCACAGGGATTGTGATATTGCCTTGCCTTAAATCGCCTCCTGCCGGTTTACCCAGCACACTTTCCGAGCCCGTGAAGTCAAGAATGTCATCCATTACTTGATAGGACATGCCGACATAGTAACCAAACTTAAACAGTTTTCTATGTACGGAAGGATCAGCACCCGCAACCATTCCCCCAAGCTGGCAGCTGGTCGCAATAAGCAGGGCTGTCTTTCGGCGTATGCGCCTGAAATATGTACGCAGATTCTGTGAAAATATGTATTTATCCCTTATTTGCTCGATCTCTCCAAGACAGACTTCCACAATTGTATGGGCAAGCAGTTGGTGGGCTTCAGGCACATTAATGTCGGTCATCAATTCAAATGAACGGGCAAAAATATAATCACCTGTATACATGGCTGTCCTGTTGTCCCATAAGGCCTGTATTGTTGGTGCTCCCCTCCGCAGGGAAGCATCATCGATCACATCATCATGCACAAGAGAGGCCATATGAATCAATTCCAGGGCCACGGCCGCCTTTTTGACCACATGGATATCATAGTCTCCGAACTTTGCAGCTAAGCAAAGCATTATCGGCCGTATCCGCTTTCCCCCAGCCTGCAAAAGATGCGTAGCGGCTTCCTGAAGCAGGGGATCATTTGCCTGTACGCTTGCTTCTAATTCTTTTTCGATTAATTGCAGATCTCCATTTAAATAAGAAGATAACATTTTATACTTCATTTGTTCCCCACCCAGCTTACTCTATTCTATTTGGCCGATGCCTTATATCCGTAATGAGTGGCAGCCACACCTAATGTATGCGGTTTATAGGCCACTTTTACGAAACCAGCTTCCTTGAATAATCCAGCCAGTTCCTTCATGCCCGGAAATTCCTTTGCCGATTCCTGAAGCCAGGAATATTCAGCATAGCTTTTGGCCAAAAGCTTCCCGAAAAGAGGCATAATGTATTTGAAGTACAGATAGTAGCCCTGACGGAATCCAATCATAGTAGGTTGGGATGTCTCCAGGCAAACGGCCATCCCACCCGGTTTAAGGACCCTATTCATTTCTTTCAGCACCTGTAGATAATCCGGAACATTACGGAGACCGAACCCAATTGTGACATAATCAAACGTATTGTCTTCAAATGGGAGCTCCATCGCATTCCCATGTACCAATTCAATGTTTTGCAGATGGGATTGCTTCACTTTTTCCTGTCCGACCTTCAGCATATTTTCACTGAAGTCCAGTCCGGTCACATGGCCTTCACTTCCTGTCGCCTCCGCAAGGGCAATCGACCAATCCCCGGTGCCGCAACAAACGTCAAGGGCTTTAGATCCTGGTTGTACATTCATAATTTTCATCGTTGCTTTCCGCCATTTCACATGCTGTTGAAAACTTATGACGGAATTCATTTTATCATAATTTTGTGATATATTTTCAAATACGTTATGTACTTTTCTTTCTTTTGAAGTTTGCATGTTATTACCCTTCTTCCACTAATGAATAGAGTGCATCTCCACTAAAGTCCAATCTTCGTTCAAGCCGCTCCGCCAAATCACGATCTTCCTCCGTTGCGGACATGAGCAATTCGCGGCTTGTCGTGCGGAATGATTCTATTCTGCTTTCCACATGTGCAATTAGTTCGATTGATTCTTCATGTGTCAGATCAGACAGATTCTTCTTGAACATAATGGGCGCCAGCGCCGAGAAGGCCAGGGAGGGTATCCCTTTCCGGTAATCCGTCAGTTCCTTTCGTAATCTCCGCAACACCAACGTAGTCTCCACCAGCTGATTATATCGGTCTTCCCCGCTAAACTCAGCAACCTTGAATAATAGTGAAGCCTCTATCTTTGCCAATGTTTCTAAAATTTCGGATTCAAAATGAAACTTACCTTGACCCAGAATGATTTTCTCCTCGTTAATACGTTTGATTCCTTCGGCCAATTTTTTAATTAATGTGATTTCACCTAATTCAGCAAGGATATGATAATATAAGCCGCTGTAATAGTCCCCGCTTAAGACGGTCAGTTGCCTGTTACGCAGTTCTGCCTCTTCTTCATCTTTGCTTGTGTGCTTAGTCACGCCGTCATGCGTATCAAGCGCAATCTGCAACAGCATAGTGGCCGTTATGTACTTTACTGTCTGTTGATCGGTCACATCCGCGTTTTGCTTCAGTATCAATTCAAGGAGTACCACCTTGCTGTCATCCGCTACAGGCCGATTTATGTAATAGCCAAGATAAGGATGAGCCGTATAAGAGAGAATATTCTTATTGATTTCTTGACTAAGTGTATCCATGAAAATCACCCTTATTCAGTAGAATAATAATTCCCGATTCTAGAAAGCATCTGTCATTATAGCACAACACATGCCGTAATTCCCGGTTGACGAACCTATAACCTTTTAAAAGGAAACAATCCAGGCTATAGTCAAACACTCTGACGGTCATCCTATTTCGCCTGAAAGAGGCAGATGCCTGCAACCGCCCCTTCTGACCGAACTGCTCTTTACTCCTTTGTGCTTTCCACTTCACCGAAAGGAGTGTAGATTCGGGCATTGCCGCGGACCTTGATTGCTGAAGTATGCTCAGTAAATTGCGCAATCATCACTTCTCCGCTGTCAAGCTTTTCTGAATGGTGGAATCTCGTATCCGTACCTCTCGTCAAGCCGATGACGTTCACTCCATTCTCCTTCGCCTTAATCAGTATATAATCTGCATTTTTCTCGGACATTCCGTTCACCTCTTTAGTGACCAGCCGGCCATACAGGACAGACGGCTGGGCATTATTGCATTCTATTTATTCATGAAGGACAATACTTCGGCTCGCGAACGGGCATCCTCCGCCAAGCTGCCGCGTACTGCGGAAGTAATTGTTTTGGCCCCCGGTTTTTTGACTCCCCTCATCGTCATGCACATATGTTCAGCTTCCACAACAACCATGACACCATGCGGATCCAGGCTTTCCATAATGCTGTCGGCAATCGTCGAAGTGATTCTTTCCTGCAACTGCGGCCTTTTCGACACAGCCTCCACTGCCCTAGCAAGCTTGCTCAACCCTGTAACTCTTCCATTCTTCGGAATATAAGCTACGTGGGCCTGTCCATAAAACGGAACCAAATGATGCTCGCAAACGGAGTAGAACGGTATATCCTTGACCAGCACCAATTCCTCGTGATCTTCACCAAAAATCGTCTGAAAATACTCCTTCGGATCCTGGTTTAAACCCGCAAAAATTTCCTCATACATTCTAGCCACCCTTTTTGGGGTATCAAGCAATCCCTCCCTGTCCGGATCTTCCCCGACCGCTTCCAAAATCATCCTCACTGCTGTCTCAATCTTTTCATGATTTACGTTTCCCATTTCCCTTTTCCTCCTATGTGAACCATTGCCGGCTTTTTTCTTTCTTATACCGGTGAATGCCTTTATGATAGATGTTACAATACATACTCATATTAGCACAAATGGGAATTTAAATTCAAAAAAAGGACCACATGATGTGGTCCCTTCTCTGTTTACTTACATATTCAAATGATATGTAAATTATTTTACTGCATCTTTAAGCGCTTTTCCTGGTTTGAATGCAGGAACTTTGCTTGCAGCGATTTCGA
>JBJFHG010000060.1:0-215965 GCA_051893455.1 Bacillus sp. (in: firmicutes) | reverse complement strand
TCATCTCCTTATTGGTAAGTATGACCAATTACACAAAACTTTTTACATCCTCAAAATAATTAAATAATTTGTTGCTCTTGTCCTCTGTATATCATATCCTTTTATTTTGAATTGCGTTCTTAAAATACAAATTATTTTATATTCTTAGTTAAGGGCCGGTAATATACTTTATCCTTGAAGTATAAGTAAGAAGTACAGTCCTTTAAGCAGGTAGTAAGCTTTAGTATATCCTAAGATTAGCTAGGTGATAAATATGAGTAAAAAATTTGTAATAACCTTAACTCTTTTAATTATTGTATGTATTATTACCTCTATTTTCTTTTATTTCCCTAAAAACAAAAGTGCAGAATTATATCTTGGCGAATGGGACGGTGTACTTAATACGTCGGAAGATAACATTATCATTAATTTAATCGGAATCAGCAAACAATCTTTATCAGATTTGCAAAAAGATATTTTGGCAATTAAATTTAGGGATTCAGAAGAGTTAGAGATTAACGGTTTTAACATAACTACCTCTAATGATGATTATCAAGGGAAAAAATATACACAATTGAAGTAAAATGTACCATCAAGGATTTTAAAGAAAATATAATTAATGAAGTTGCTATTGTTTATAACGACGGAAAGGAAACGGGTTACGATATCGGAGAGATTAAGGTTATTTCCAAAAAAGCCGATGAAATATTAGTCCCTTATAATACGCATTATGTAAGTTTTGCTTCTTCAGATCTTTACAGAAATCAACTCATTAATAATTCTGATTCAGAAGTTACCTTAAAGGGTATTCTATTAGAAAACAATAATTTAGAATTCAAAAATATAATGATTAATGGAAAAAGATTAAACGGAGACATAACAATTAAACCAAAAGAAGTTGTCAATATTGAAGCTGAAATGTCTTCTAAAAGTGATGAGTTATTATTTATCATTTCACCAAAGTATAAGTATGAACTAAATAATCAGGAACATTTTAATTATATTGATCCAACTATAGTCAATGTCCTCGACTTAAAAGAAGAACAACTAAATCATATGTTGATTACTAAATAATACAAATAAAAGGTATTGTTCAATTAATAACCAATTTAGTTCTAAATGCCCATCCAATAAAGGAGGGGAATTTTCAATGCATGAAGTTTAACTTTCCACGAGAAGAACTTGCCTTTCAGAGTTCTGCCTTATCAACCTTGGATTCATTAAAATTATTCACAATAGCAGAATTAAAACGTAGACAAGTATTATAGTTGTTATTCCAAACCCTTATTTGTTTTTAACTAGAAAGAGATGCGGGCATTGCGGCAGCATGAACAGAAATATCATTCTTGTATATGAAGTTATTTATACAGTTATTGCGTCACTGTCAATACCGTTTTAGTTTTCCTTACTATCACCGGAATAAAATCCCCCAATGATGCCGTTACTTCGATGTTCCCATTCCTGTAAAACAACCGTGTGGAGAAAATCAAAATATGATACATTTTGGGTAGAAGCATTCTCTACCAGATCATCTAATTGACTGGCTGTGCCATGCCAGCCCAACTGGATGAGTCGTTCTTCAAGGATGGATTTCATTCTGATTCATTCTCTTGGAGAGCGGCATAAGTTGCTAGAGATCGAGCTTCCACTTCTGGAGTAGAAAGACAGAAATCCGGGATTGGCAAACCAATGAGTTCTGTTGTTTCTGCTCTTTTTGTTGTTCTCCAGACTTCTCATAGTGCTCCAACTGAATATGCATATGAGCTTTCCCTGTCATAATAGGATGTTGGGCAATGCAATCTTGTGCATCATATATTTCTAGCTGTTTGTCCAGCGTCACTTATCAAGCTGGTGAGTATAATTATTTATATAAAATAGATGAATCAGGAAGGCTTACCGAATTTAATGCAGGGCACTTAGCTGCAGATAGATTTGGAGGATCTCCAGATTTAGATAATCTAGTATCTCAATTCAGATCAAGGTGTCCATTATACTCACCCTGGATTCCAACTGAAGGTGAAGGAATTGGGACTTACGCAATCCATGTCCCGAAAGGGGAACTGTTGGGATAATGCCCCAATGGAATCCTTCTTTGGCCATCTGAAGTTGACCTAAAAAAGTATGAGACCTTTGAGGAGCTAAATGCAGCGATTTACGATTACATTGACGAATACAACAATCACAGATACCAGTGGACATTGACATTAAAGAAGATGACTCTCCGGTACAATACCGAAACTATCTTCTGAGTGCATAGGTATGGGTTACAGTTCACCCACTACTCATTGTTTATTAAGTCGTTCAATTGCTGTTTCCGTATGATAAACACGTTTATTCAATACTTCAGTTCGGTCGTCAACATGCTTAACGATTTCTTCTGTGTATTGACCAATACTATCTACAAGGTTTTACTGTAGAGTCTCATGATTACTTTTGACCTCACGAACATCCTTTGCGATTGAATCCAGCCTTTTATCGATGTTTCCTAAATGCTGTTGAATTGGCTCAAGCTCTTCTTTTAAGATAGCTCGCAACGTTTCTTTTAAATCCATATCCATTCGATATTCCCCCTGTCAGATGCATTGATTATATCATATGGTTTGTTTACTGGATGATTTTATCTACAAGTACATTTGGAATAGAAATTTGCCCACCCATTGTAGATGTATAGGTCATAACTGGACATTCCATAAATAGTGGATAGGCTACCCTAAGCTGAACAGATAAATAAGGAGTTGTTCAACAATTGGGCCAGATGGCCAAAGAAGAATTGATGACTTTACAAAAGGTAAATTAGTTAAGGATTAATAGTGTTGAACCGAAAAGAAGGCACGTTTTAGTGGCTATTTTATATAATTCAATGCACACGATTGGAACCAATGCTTATTTCAAACGTAAGTAATGTAAAAGGTTTGGTTGGGGGGCATAAGTATGAGACAGCTTTATATAAAGCAGAAGGTATTCAGTCTTAGCGGTAAATTTACAGTAAAGGATCAGCAGGAGAAGGATATCTATTACGTGCAGGGAAGTTTTATGCAAGTTCCAAAGACTTTCTCCATTATGAATACAGCAAGAGATGAAGTAGCACTCATTACGAAAAAGGTGTTCAGCTTTTTACCAAAATTTTTGGTTGAGGTGAATGGTCGAGAGGTATTAACAATAAAGAAGGAATTTTCCTTCTTTAAAGCACGATATACAATGGATGCGGTAGGCATTGAAGTACATGGTAATTGGTGGGATATGGATTTTCAAGTTATACAGCATGGTGAAATCGTAGGTAAAGTGAGCAAGGAGTGGTTCACTTGGGGCGATAGCTACAAGGTCCAAATAATAGATGAAGAGATGGAAACCATTATGATTGCAATCGTTGTGGCAATTGATTGTGTGAAGGCTGATCAAGAAGCGGCTTCCTCAGCAGCGTCGGTTTAAAGTAGAAGTGTAAGATTAAAAGGCTGACAGTTTTAAACAAATCATTGAATAGACATGGTTAACCCTATTCAAAATAGATACTAAGACAACTTGCACCAAGGTTTTATTTTCGTCCTTCAGTAATCGAGCGCGCTTCTTGAATAAGGTTCGCTTTTCTTATAGAACTAACAGACTGAAGCTCGGAAGCTGTCTTTAAGGCAGCTTTTTCTTTATGCACATCAAATTATCCGAATCGTAATCCACAAAAAATATCGAGCACTTCCAAAGCATGTCGAAACACAAGTCACTGTAGGAGACCCATGTGTCAAGGCTTGCAAGCCAATCGTAAAAGTATTTATCTGTTTTTTGGGGTGTTAAATGTGGTAGTTCATATTCGCTACAGACGGACGCTCTTCGTAGGCATGGTTACAGCCTCCTCGACTCGATAAACTGAGTCTGCTGAGTCTTTTGCTCATGCTTTCCGCAAGAGCAGCCGTCTTTCGCTTCCATTATAAGCTCGTGAAAAATCAACATTTAAATATAAGAGAACTCTATTTTTAGAAATTACTGATAAATGATAGTTCTATCGTTCAGATTATGATATCGTTATATTAAGATAATAAAATTATTAAGCTATAAGGATGGTGTTCAAAGTATAGGGAGGTGTAGCATATGCCCAAACTTGTCAGTAAACATTTTGGAATTATGACAATCACTACCGGCGATAATGAACAGCTGGATCTGTCCCACACTTGCATCGGCAAACCTGGTATTATGGTGGTTTACGAATCCGTTAATGAGTATCCAGGGAAATACTTCGTCAAGTTCTATTATGATTTGGAGATTAATGGGGACACCAACAAATCGACTTTCAAGGCAAATTGCTGTCTTGCTACGGGTTGCGGCACTATGCATATGACCGAAAACGGGCTGACCATAACGGACACAGCGATCGAGCATTATGATTTCATATTCAAGTTTTGCAATCTGCAGACGGTATTGGACTACTACCAAACAGACGCAAAGCGGATGAAACGGAAAAAGTTTATGAAATAAATTTGGTGCTATGCATAGTGTGCCGAATGCTATAAGGTACCGAAAATGAATTAGTTCATTGGCTTTAACAAGATAAATCATATAGTAAAAACTATAGAGGTGGATGCCATCGATTTCTAAAGGGGCAGCTGCCTTTTTTCATGTTTGTATATGTTCTTGAGTTGGACATATAATATTGGTTCTGTAATTGATTTCATTTTCTCCTTTAAGTAATATAAATTATCTTTTCGGAGATATTCCTATTTTATACAAATTAATAATGCCTTCTTTTTACCCATTTACCCCTATGAATAAATAACCATATAATTTAAATATTGGAAAATAAGTGTAATTGATTTGTTGAACTTTCTGTTCCTTGATTGTTGGGTAAAAGGAGGCAGTTTATAATGAAGGTATTGGATGTCGGGGAGTTGCAGGACAGCATCAAACAGATCACGGCAACTCTAACGACGAAAAAGGAATCAATTCATAAACTAGAGAATGCCGTAAGCCGAATGACAGAGCTTGATGATTCATTTCGAGGGCAAGGCGGAGAAGCGATACGGGCATTCTATCAGCAGCATCATATGCCGCTCCTGGCTCTTTTGTCCCGGACAGTAGAGCAATATGCGTCCATCCTGAAGGGAACAGCTCAATCGATCCGAAGCCTGGAGCCATCGGATGCAGGTTTTATACGAGAGACTTTTCTGGAGGAAGATATACCAGCTGGATTGCGGAAGGTCAGGCAAGTCGCTTCCCAGCTGACTGATGAAGCGAACCGTGTTGCCGATCAAGTTTCCCACATCGTACATCTGTCCAGAATGGATGACCAGTCTCTTCAAGATGGAATCAATCGTGCCAGGCAGACTAGCGATGAGACGAAAGAGAAACTGCATGCCTTCGACCAGAATGAAACGAAAGCACTGCGGCCGATTGAAGAGAACATGGCTCTGATGGAGCGGTATCTCACATTATTACAGACGATTTTCATCCAAAAGAGAGGTATGGCATACTCCCTCAGCCAGCTCAAGGAATTGGTTGACTTTGCTTTTGTCAAAAATCAGATCATGGTCAGGAGCGGATACCAGATGGTGGCTCCTCAAGAGCAGCTGGCTTCTGCCATGACCGTCCAGACATCTGTTGTGCCGATGAGGAAATGGGAGGAGCTATACGGAATTGGGGCGGATCATGCCCTTTTCATGCAACGCGCTAACGCCTGCTCCCGCGAAGAACTGGCAGCGATCGAGACGAAGGCCGTCAAGGGCCAGCCATGGTATAAGAAGACCGCCAACAGCGTTGCGGAAATCTTCACAGACATGTGGGACGGCCTTTCCGAGTTGAACCAAAAAAAGACAGATTCCTTATATGACTTCCTCAATTATATGCTGATCGGCATCCCTGGCGGTGTTAAGAACGTCATGGATATGAACCAGGAGAACTGGGATAAGCTCATGAAGGATCCATCTTTTTTCAATACACTTAACTATGCCACAATGGGAATGCGGACCATGGTAACAGGCGCATTTAATCCGGCCGATCCGCTATCGAAAGAACATCTCCTCAATAGCCTTGGCGTCGCGACAACCTTTGCCGGTGGGGGAGCCGTTTCTAAAGGATTAAAAGGAGCAGCCAAACCGGACGCACCGAAAGTCGGCGGGATGTCGGAAAAGGCTCCGGCACAACCAACCGGCCCGCGGATCAAGTCATCATTGAATGAGTTCATGCCACACCTGAGTCCCCATTATTCTGCGGTGGTCCCTGGTGTTGGGAGAATTGATATACCAGCAAAAGATAATTTTCAGCAAGCAAAAAAAATGGAAGAACAGAATATTAATCAGGAAATAAGGCATGCTGATTTAGAAGCTCATCATAATTTTATAGATTTAATGAATAAAGAAGATGCTGCTAGATACTCTCAATTTAATGAATATGCAAAAAACAATATAGATGTTATTGATAGGGTTAAGTTGAGTAGATGGGATTTTAAACCATCAGGTGAATTATATAATTCTTTTAAACAGGTATATGATAATCCTAAATATTATAATCAATTTGATGGGTCTATTAATTGGCCTTCAAATAATGGCTTTGCGGGAAATCCGAGGGAGAAGTTTTTACAGAAGGGGTTTCAGATTGATAGATATGGTGAGCCAGGTGGGAGTTTTTTTTCTCCTCAGGGAATACCTTTTGAACAACGTGCTTTAGCTCCTCATAGTACATTAAGCAATTATTATAAGTATGAGGTAAAGAAGCCTTTTAAAGTATTGGAAGGGGAAATCGCTCCGTGGTTTGATCAACCTGGTGGGGGGAAACAGTTTTATGCAATTGATGTAAACGGAAACATGTTAACATTGCAAGATTTAATTGACGGAAGATATATCAAAAAAAGTAGGGATGTAGAGTGAGAGAGAAAATATACGAATTATTAACTAAAAATACACATAGTGATTATAAAATAGATGAAAATGGTTCAATTAAAGTTTTTGAGATAGTAAGTAATCAGATTAATCAAGAAACTTTTTTTGAAATGAAATTCAATTTAGATAAAAAAGAATGGGAGCTTTATAGGGTGATTAGACACAATTCCCAACTGCTCAAAGTCTTTACAAACGAAGATTCTGCTTATTTAGCGCTTGTTACGATAGTTGTGAAGTATTCAAGTGCGCCCAAGTTTGTAAAGGCTGATTTAGAGGATAAGTTAGATTCCTTTCATGAAGGTGATATTCATGACATAGAAAAAGAGATTAATCGAGTAATCCATAAGTCGTTTTATTCTATCTTTATTAAAAAAGCGGAAGCGGTTAATCTGGAAAAACAAGGAAGTAATCATTGCTGTGTTTCTTTTGTTGAATCTAATGGTAACTCTATCTTAATCAGCGATGTAAATGAAGATTTTTCAGATGGTTTGAATATTATGTATAATTTTGCTTGGTATCTTCAATTACTCGATTATGTAATCCAAAGCGGGGCAGATGAAAATGTAAAGAGTTCCTTTTTGGAACTCCAGAAAGTTAAAGAAATGTTACTTGGTATATATAAATAGAGTGAATGCAAGCAAAGGAGTATAATAGTAAATCAAAAAAGAAAAATCATCAACATGAATTTTTGGATTATCTATTAAGAAAGCTACAAAACTTGTCGGTCTTATTATGTAATAATAACTTAGACAAGATTAAGGAAAATTCTTGGATGAAAGGAACTTTAAAGAGATAAGAGAAGTGATTAGTAGGTGTAAGAGCCTACATGGACAGTTAAAGTGATTTTCAAAACCCTCTTTTGAAAGAACTACACAATGCTGAAAAACTTTTAAAAAAGCTTTTAATTCATCAACCGTAAACCTTGATTGGCTTGGCCTTTCAAGGTTATTTTTTTTACTTTTACATTTAACAGACCTTCCTTAAAAGGAGATTCTTACATTAAAGCGAACATTAACTAGTATCTAGAAAATATAAGAGGGGTGATGTGGATATGGAGTCATTCTTTAATCATAAATTACTAGATATTGTTCTTGAGAGTACATATCATGGCACAGTTATTGTCGATCGGGAAGGCCTGATTCAATACATCAGCAAGAATTATTGCGAATTCTTAAAGATAGATCGTACAAAAGCTATTGGTGAACATGTAACGAACGTAATAGAGAATACAAGGTTGCATCTTGTGGTACAAACGGGAAAGATAGAAATGGCGGAGATTCAATTTTTGCGAGGTCATTTTGTAATTGCAAATAGAATCCCGCTTATTGAAGATAATGTTATTATCGGTGCGATTGGCATGATGTATCGTAGTGTGGACAAATGGAAAGAGATGAGTGCCAATTTGAAAGAAAGTCTGTCAAAGCACACGTCACATCTAGCTGAGGGAGATAAAACCGGTATAAGATATCGCTTGCATGATTTTATCGGAGAATCTCCAGATATTCTTAAACTGAAGGAGCGGGTAAAGAAAGTGGCACAGGGGGACATTTCCGTGCTGATCCGAGGCGAAAGTGGAACTGGTAAGGAAATGGTGGCACATAGTATTCATCAATTAAGCGACCGAAGTGAACGAGCTTTTGTGAAGCTGAATTGTGGTGCAATACCCGAGACCTTACTGGAATCGGAATTGTTCGGTTATGAAGAAGGCGCCTTTTCAGGAGCGAAAAAGGGCGGTAAAATTGGGAAACTGCAGCTTGCTGAAGGGGGGACGTTCTTCTTGGATGAGATTGGCGATATGCCGCTGCATTTGCAAGTAAAGTTAATGCGGGTCCTTCAAGAGAAAGAATATGAGCCTTTAGGTTCCCTTCAAACAAAAAGGATAGACGTTCGATTTATTGCGGCGACCAATCAGCCGATTGAGGCACTCATAAAAAGAAAGCGCTTCCGCGAGGATTTGTACTATCGAATCAACGCGATCCAGCTGGTGATCTCGCCGTTACGGGAGCGAATGGAGGATTTGCCGCTATTAAGCGACTATTTCCTAAGAAAAGTAGCGGCTAGACTAGGCAAACCTAAAGTGGAGTTACATCCTGAAGTATTGTCTGTATTCAACCGGTATAGCTGGCCAGGAAATGTTCGGGAGTTGGAGAATGTGATTGAAGCGGGAGCCCATTTATCTGATGACGGGGTGATAAAGATGGAGGATCTGCCAGATTATCTGAACGATGATTTGGATCCCAAGCAGCAGTATAATCTGCCGGAAATGCTGGAGAAAACCGAAGAAAAAGTGATCTTACAAGCATTCAAAGCATGCGATTCGGATAAAAGAAAAACCGCTGAGATGCTTGGAATCGGGATGTCTACTCTGTATGACAAACTGAAAAAATATAATGTATCCAAAAAATAAATCCATTGTTCCGGAAACCATTCCGAGATGATGGATTTATTTTTTTGTGGCAGAAACGCTGGAATTCCTAAGCTGGAGTACGACTATGTAAGCGAAGATTGGAAAGAACGTTCTGGAAAGAGAGAATAATCATCTGCATGACAGAGAAGAACACTGTGGAATCAAGCTTCTGATGTTGGCATCTATCTTGCATTAAGGAAAGGAAAGGCAAGGTAAGGATAGAGCAACTTCTATTTCAGTTAGAAAGGAATGAACGTTGATGGACATAGGGTATTTCACGAGGAAAATGGTAATGCATGAGACAGAAGCAAGAAAAATAGCCATACAGGAAGAAGCAGACAGGTCATGGACATATAGGGAGCTTCACCAAATATCGAATTCTTATGCCAATCGGCTTCGTGAATTAGGTGTGAAAAAAGGCGATCGGGTGGGAATCTTGCTTTATAATTGCCTGGAATATTTTGGTCTTTACTTTGCAATCGCAAAGATTGGTGCTGTTGCTGTCCGATTGAATTTCCGCCTTACTAGTGCGGAATTAGAGTATATGTTGAATGATTCGGGGGCAAAAATATTATGCTTTCATTCTGGCTTATCACATCAAGTGGAAGGTGTTCGGGACTTTGTCTCTGTTGAACATTATTTTTGTTTAAGAAATGATCAAAGTGAGGAAGTGGATTTCGCTCAATCCTGGGATTGGTTAGAAAGTGGCTCGGTAGAAGAAGTAAAAATAGAACAAATTCATTTGCACGATCCCGTGATGCTAATGTATACGTCAGGAACGACAGGCAGACCAAAAGGTGCGATTTGGACACATGATACAACTTTTTGGTTTTCAGCTATACAGATATTGAAATGGAGATTTACAGGACAGGAAGTGGGAATGACCACAGGTCCTTTATATCATGTAGGAGCCATGGAAGACATCGCACTTCCTATTCTTCTAGTGGGCGGAACATTAATCATTTCGGAAAGCAAAGGGTTTGAAATAAATAGGATTCTTTCGGTTATTGAAGCAGAACAAGTAACGGATTGTTTTTTGTTTCCATTTATGATCTATGACATGCTCCATTCCGTGAAACTTAAGACATATCAGTTTAAGCATTTAAAAACGATATACACAGGCGGGGATCCCTTAATGCCCTGGGCTCTTGAAACATTAAAACAGCATTTTCCTCATGTTGGTGTTGTGCAAGTATATGGATTAACGGAGGGGCAACCAATTGCCGCTGCCCTCGATCCCGAAGACGTTTCTATAAAAGGAGAAACGGTTGGTAAGCCAATGCCTCTAACAGAAATTAAGATTGTTGATGATAATGGCTCGGAGATACCTATTGGGCAAATTGGTGAAATCATCATTAAAAGTCCGGGTGTCTCAGAAGGTTATTGGAGAAAACCTGAGGCTACGAGTGCAACATTTGTAAACGGATGGTGTAAGACTGGTGATTTAGGAATATTTGATGAAGGCGGATACTTGACAATCGCCGGGAGAAAAAAAGACATGATCAGAAGCGGAGGGGAAAACATTTATGCCGCTGAAATTGAGGATGTATTGTACCGTCATGACAGTGTCAAGGAAGTGGCAGTGATAGGTATCCCTGACCCCAAATACATTGAAGCAGTTTGTGCTGTCGTAGTGAAGAAGCATAACGATCTACAAGAAGAGGATTTAATAGAATATTGTAAGCGGTTTCTTGCGAGCTATAAAAAACCGAGGAAAATCATTTTTGTGAATGAAATCCCTAGAACCCCGTCCGGAAAAGTGCAGAAATTTCGCTTAAGGAATCAATATAAAGGGATATATGAATCGATTGAATGAAAGTGAGGGAAAATGATGACCGAAATAACGGTTGTTTCTTGGGTGAAAGAGAATAAAATCGCCACTATTACTATTGATAATCCGCCGCTCAATATTTTGGATGCAATGGTGGTTGAGCAATTGCATCAGGTAATTGATGAAATCGAACAGGAGATCAATGTGAAAGCTGTCATCATTACAGGTGAAGGTAAACAGGCATTTATGGCAGGAGGGGACATAAAGATGTTCCCTCAATGGATGGGGAAAGGGGAAGAGGAGGCGAAACAAAAATCATTATGGTTGCAAGAACCGCTTAATAGACTGGAGAGATTGACTTGTCCGACAATTGTGGCGATTAATGGTGTGGCGCTGGGAGGAGGATGCGAATTAGCTCTCTGCTGTGATATCCGGATTGCAGAAGAACAGATTATGATTGGCCTCCCTGAAATTAAGCTTGGTCTATTTCCAGGTGCGGGCGGTACTCAAAGGTTATCCCGATTGGTTGGAAAGTCGAAAGCTAAAGAACTGATTTTTACCGGCAAATCTTTATCTGCTGAAGAAGCGCAAAAAATCGGGCTTATTGATCATGTGGTTCCGGAGGGGAAGTCCGTAGAAAAAGCAAAGGAACTTGCCGGATTGATTAGCGGATATTCTCTTCCAGCCCTATCTTTGGCAAAAAAGGCAATCGATGAGGGTTTTCCGCAATCACTAGAAGATGGATTGACTTGCGAAGCAGACTATTTCGGCAAAGTTTTTCAGACACAAGATGTCAAAGAAGGAGTTGGGGCGTTTATCAATAAAAGAAACCCAATCTTTGTAGATAAATAAGTCAAAATATTGAAAAAATTCAAGAGGAGGAGATAAGATGTTTGGATTATCAACGTTAATGACCTTCATGTTGTTTGTTTTTTGGCCTTTATCCCTTGTTGCAGCGACGCTTTGGGGTTTTACCGCTTTTAGAAACGAAGAGGAGGAAAGCGAATGATTTTGACGATTGGCATCTTATATTTATTAATCATATTGGTAATCGGTTTTTTATCATTGAAACATCAAAAAAATATGGACACATTTTATACAGGCGGGCGAAATTTTGGGCCGTGGCTGATTGCTCTTGCAGTTTCATCTACAACGATGTCGGGATTTGGTTTCATTGGATTACCGGGGCTTGCTTATCAGCACGGTTATCCGATTCTCATGATTATAATCTTTGCGACAGCCGGGATTTTCGTCAGCTTTTTACTATTGGCCAAACCGATGAGGAGAATCACACAGCAGTTTGGTGCTTTAACCATTCCTGATTTATTGGAGCTTCGCTATAATAGCAAAGCTGTACGCGGGATTGCGGCATTAGCGATTCTAGGCGGGGCGATTGGCTACCAAATGGCACAGTACAAGGCGTTGGGCAATATGCTTCAGACTGTTTTGGGAGTGGAATATAAAACGGCTTTGCTTATCGGGGTTGCCATCTTAACTTTCTATGTTGTCGGCGGCGGAATGGTCAGTGCGGTTTGGACCGATTTCATTCAAATGTTGATCATGGTGATCGGTGCTCTTATAGTGTTTATAGGCGGTATGAGAATGGTTGGCGGAATGACACAGATGAATAGTGAACTATCGAGCGTTAATCCCGAAATGATTCAAGCATTTCATACTACCGGGCCGATTGGAATTTTTGCGTTTATATCCTATTTCTTTATTTATGTCATCGGCCATCAAGGCCAACCTCATGTTGTGACGAAATTCTATATGATCCGTAAAATCTCCATGTTGAAATGGGCATGTATTATTGCCGCTTCAACATATGCTCTTTCCGGCTTATTATCCTTTTCCGGATTATATGCCAGAGTCATGGTAGAGCGGGGAGAAATGGCTGTACCATCCTCTCCGGATATGGTCGCTCCCATGTTTATAGAAAGCTTCTTTTCTCCTGTAGTAGCCGGGATTATCTTTGCAGCTGTTATGGCAGCAATCATGTCAACCAGTGAAGCATTTCTCCTCATTGCCAGCTCTTCATTGGTTCGGGATATTTATCAGCAAATTATTAAAAAGGGAGAAAAACTTCCTGAAAAAAAGGAACTTTCTTTATCTAGGTGGTCAACTGTCTTGATTATTATTGTCACTCTATTATTGTCATTGGATCCACCTGATTTGGTTGGGTGGTTAGGAAATGCCTCATGGGGGATTTTCTCAGCTTCATTGGTACCGGTCCTCACCATAGGGCTCCTCTGGAAACGGGCGACAAGAATAGGGGCCATTTGTTCCGCTTCTTTAGGTTTTATATTTAGTGTAGGTTTATATATTTTAAGTGTTAAAGGTGTATATACACCTTCTCTTGATACAGGAGCAACCGCCTTCCTGATCTCAGCTGCATCATTTGTCATCATCTCTTTGCTGACAAAACCAGAGTCGAACAGGATATTTGAACGACCAAGCAAGGAAGTAAAAGGGAAGCCTTCGCAAATTGATCTCCCTCATTAAGTTTAGGTGAATGTTGTATGCTGAATCATATTCCGGAAAGGAAGCTTGGGCTATGTTGAATAAATATTTTGAAGAATATCGTGTAGGGGATTCATGGATTTCTAAAGGAAGAACGATTACAGAAACCGATTTAGTCATGTTTTCAGCTTTCAGCGGGGACTGGTATCCCCTCCATTCTGATATAGAATATGCGCGTCAGACACAATTTAAAGAACGAATCGCTCATGGCATGTTGATTCTCTCGGTCAGTACAGGGTTAATGCAGTTTGAGCCTGGCATAGTTATTGCCTTTTACGGCATGGATAAAGTCAGGTTTATTGCTCCTAATTATATTGGGGATACAATACACCTCAATTCAAAAGTCACTGATCTTCAAGAGACAGGTGTATCTCAAGGTATAGTAACGATATCGCATGAGGTGAGAAAGCAGTCGGACGAAGTTACTGCTGTGTTTGATATGAAAGTTTTGGTCACTAAGGGGCACGAGTAGATAGCATAGGTTGAAATGTCAGAAATACAATGTGAAGGCCCTTTTGTTTGAACCATTATTGCTGTATGACAAAGAACAACCCCAAGTGATTTTATTTCACTTGGGGTCTGTTCTTTGTCTGGTCATGGACGAAACGTTATGCCGTTTTCAATGTTCTTTTCAGCCAGTCTTTTCCTTCAACCAGTCGGCTTACCATCATAGCGCAGACGGTGTTGCCTGTGCTGTTCAGCAGTGTAGCCGGGGCATCGATGATAGTGGAGATGACGGCAATCAGCGGAAGGGCTTCAACAGGGAAGCCGAAGATGCTAAGGATCAGCATTTCTCCAATCATTCCGCCGCCAGGGATGGCACCCATGACTGCGCCAACAAGGAATGAGATAGCGAAAATCGTCAAGATGCTTGTGAAGCTGGTCATGTCCTTCCCGAACAAGGTGAACAGGAAGACAATCTTGAACACGCCGCCTAAAACGGAGCCATCCTTATGGGTATTGGCGCCAAGCGGAATGACTGTCTCGGCAATATCCAACGGTACTCCCATCTTCTTCGTGGAAGCCAAGTTGACCGGGATTGATGCGGCACTTGAGCATGTAGCGATGGCCGTGACGGAAGGCGGCAGTGCATTCTTCCAGAATACCTTCACACCCAATTTTCCTCCGGCCATAAACGCATACAATGTAAAGAAGCCGATGAAATAGATGATCGTCAGAATAAGATATAAGACGAATGTTCTGGCATATCCTTCAAGGATGGATGCCCCAAGATCCCCGACGACGGCGGCAAAGTAACAGCCCAACCCGATCGGAGCGTAATACATAAGGAACGAAACCATCTTCATCATCACTTCTGTACCGGATGATAGGAAGGCGGCAATCGGAGCTCCTTTTTCTTTTGAGACAGCTGTCGCCAATCCGAACAGGATCGAGAAGATGATCAGCTGAAGCATATTGCTTTTCGATAATAGCATCGAGAAATCGGATACTGTCACGGTTTGGACAAGTTTATCCAGAAGCGATACTTCCTCCAATGTTTCGACAGGCTCTGATGAGAGCATTGTCTCCTTGAGGGCTGTTACATCTGTGCCTTCAAGCGGATTCATGATGGAGACGCCCGCAATCCCCAGAATAGCGGAGATTGTTGCCGTGAACAGGAACACCACAATGATGCTGCCCATGATTTTGCCCAGTCTTTTCATCCCGTTCATATTGGCGATGGCAGACGCGATGCTGAAGAACACAAGAGGTACGATAATCATGAACATGGCGTTTAAGAATAAGTCCCCGAACGGCTTCACAACAGAAGCATCCGGCCCGAAAACGACCCCTGCGATCCCGCCGATCGTAATGCCGATCAGCAATAGGATGGTTAACTTATAATTTCTGAAAAAATTCTTCATGTTGAGACCTAAACCTTTCATTGTAACTGAATTTTTTTATCGTTGTTATTATAGTACAAACAAAGACTTTAGCGTATTAAAAATGATAAAAAAATTTTTTTATTATGTAACCCGTTTAGAAAGCCTGACAAGCATCAGGGAGGATTTCATTTAAAGGTAATTGATCTATCCTTTCTCAAACCATGAAAAACGGAGCCTGTGAGGTACTTGAAGGGTTCGGTTTGGCATTCTGGTTTTTTACATGATTTTTAATATAAGGCTGTTTTCGCAAGCCTTGTTGCCTATGAAGAAGTAGGCTCCAGGTTGCTCGCTTTCCGCTCCCAATCAACTGGTTTTCATTACCGAACTTATGTAAAAACAACAATCTCTTAGAAAACAGCCTAATATAAAGAAGGGACCTGCATTTTTGTGAATTCCCTTCTCTTGTCCATTGATGAACTCGTGTTTAAGAATACTCATTCTTAAACGGTCAACAAATTCACCATCTCTTAGTCTATCTTGTCTTAAAATGCCTTCTTCCACATCCCCGATCCTTTTATAAGACTTAATTGCCTTTTCATGATCAACTTCTACTCTAAGCCAAATCTTGTTAAGGTTGAATTCATTAAAGCCTCACAAAAGCATTTCTTTCATTGCGGATAACCCATAACCTTTATCTCCTATGGTTATCCCTAGTTCTGCATGTTTGTTGAGTGGATCGATATTTTTCAAATTGATCCAACCTATATGCTTTCCTTCTTCTGTAACGGTGGCTTTTTGTTCAGGTCCATTTGTTTTGGTAATGCACCTATTAATCCACCTTTCAGTTTCTTCTCTATTAAAAGTTGGTAACGGCCTTCTGCATCATTAAGTGTTAATTCTCTTAAATGGACTTTTGGCAGTTTTGTTGTTTTTATCCTCATTCCTCCTGATTATTATTCTTTTCATCCACTTCTTGTTTAAAGGAGAAATTTTGGATTTATCATAGGCACTAATTGTTTAAAACAAGCAGCTTTCAACGATTTTCTTGTATACTATACCTTCATCTAACCTATCAAACTAATGATGATCAATACAACTATCCATTTTTACATTATATGAAAATTTTTGAATATTACACATTGGTCCAAACCAAAAATATAGGAACCTCATATTCTATGTAAGGACAAGCTGATAGTATTGTCAAAAACATGTGAAGGGGAGATTGGTATGTATTGTAATGATGAATACAGTCTTTGCCAAGAATTTGCAAATATATTAGGGGGAACGGGCAGCATAGAAAACAACGACGTGTGTTTGGTGCAAAAATTCAGGAATCTCGACATTACGATTCTTGGTCGTGAAACGAGGTCACCTTTGGTTCAGCCCCAGTTCTTTTCGTTTGAGGATATGGATAGGCAGGGGAATACATTGAACCTTGGTGAAACCGTCCTTTTAGAAAGAGAAATTAATCCTCTGTTAACTGAACTGCGCAAACGGGATATCATTGTAACGGCTGTGCATAATCATTGGTTGTTTGACAAGCCGAGGGCTATGTACATGCATTTTGAATCGATAGAGCCACCGTTGCAATTCGCCAGAAAAGTGCGTGATGCGTTCAAAGTGCTGAGTGATCGAAAATAACTACTAGAGGTTCCTTTTTAAGCAGGACCGTTATTAGGAGAGAAATATGGACAAGCATCCAGTCTTTGGATGCTTTTTTATGTTATATGGACAAAAGAATGGAGGGGACAGGGAGATGTGAGACCAGAATCAATTGCTTTCTCCGGGAGGATATTGCTAACATTCCTCTCTATTTGTGTGAGACTCTTCCGCAAAGGCAGATCCTTTTTTGAAAAAGGTGAGTGTAGTAACTTTTAGACTCTTGTACTGCTACTGTATGGAATTTCAACATAATAGCTTTGACAGGCATGTTCCATAAACCTAGACAGGCTTTAGACCTGCTGTTTCCCATTTAGCCCCTCTCATCCTAATCAGGGACTATCATAGCTGGTAAAGCCAGTGAAAACCATGACCTTTTGTCTATTTTTTGATAATTCTGTCATTTAGGCACGAAACTTGCTTTATAGTAAATAGTTTCAATCAAAAAGGGGTGGTGATGACGTCAGGGTGATTCATAGTTTCAACAAATAAACAAGAAGGAGCGTGTATGAATGAAACGCCAGTTCAAAAATCTCTATTTGTCCTTACTATGTGTTATTGCCTTTACGCTTGTTGTGTCCGGTAATTCGGTTGCGTTTGCTTCCGAGGACTATTCTGGCAATCATTTTTTTAAAACAAAAGCTTTGAGCGAATTGATTGAAGTCCTTGATGATGACAATGAGTATGATATCGAAGAAGCCCAGTTGATGATCGACCGGGTAGCGAAGATGGATGACCGCTTGATTTCCGAAACAGAGAAGGCCGGCATAAAATTGAAATTCATTGATTTTCCGGTGACCGATTTGCCGGAGTACAACTATTTGAAAGGTGTCGTACCGAGAGGTTGGGAAGGTACAGGGAAGACATGGGATGACGTGCCGGGAATCGGTGGAGACCCAACAGCCGCACGTATCGGTTACAGTGATTATGGGATGGGCCATTCGACAGTCAACCTGGAGCTTCATGAATTTGCGCATGCCATTGATTTTTGGGCACTCGGATTGGAAATCAGTCAGATGGAAGAGTTCGTCGACATCCATGAAGCCGAATACGAATCATTATTCCATGACCATGTCGTCTACTATTATTTTGCTTACATTGAAGAGTATTTTGCCGAAGCAATAGCTTTATACCATTTGAGTGATGAAACGAATGCGCGTCTATTGGAAAGGGCCCCAAGGACGTATGACTTCATTGAAAGTCTGCCGGACAGGATTATCAGTGTAGATAAGCTGACTTCCTCTTCTGTCAGTTTATCGTGGAATCGTGTCGGTGGCGCTGTGAAATATAAAGTATATAGGGATGATCAACTTGTGGGCATAACAGGTCGTCCTAGCTATACAGACAAAGGCATCAAACTGAACCGGAATTATACGTATCATGTCGAAGCAGTCGGCAAATCCGGCAAAGTGTTGAATACTACTTTCCCGCGGTTGGCAAGCAAGGATTATATGAATATCCCTGATGCGCCGGCTGGATTGACTGCCACTAATAAGACAAAAACAAGTGTCTCTTTGTCTTGGGATGAAGCGGATGGAGCGGAATATTATGAAATCGTCCGTGACGGCGCAGTTGTCGGGACTACTTCCAAAACATCGTTCAAAGACCGTGGCCTAGACAGTAATACCATATATACGTACAGTGTCAAAGCTGTCAATGTGTTAGGGGCTTCCATGGAAAGCGCTGAAATATCGGCTACAACCGACAAAGATGCGAAGGACAAGCACAAGAAGCCTAAAAAGAATGAGGGTGAGCACCAACATAAGCATCCTCATCCGCATAGATAATAAGCAACCTGTTCCATTAACCAATCAGGTGTCAGATTAATAGATTGATGAAGTAAAAAAGGCATTCAGACCGACTGAATGCCTTTTTTACCGTGCTCATGAATGAACGGCAACCCAGTGACCAGCTGATACTTCAACCAATCTCGAATTGGCTACGTCATACTCCATTCTATTTGTCATCTTTTCTCTTTGTGTCAGTTTGCTGCCCTTCATTGCGGGATCCGGGATCGGGATGGCAGAGAGCAGGGACTTCGTGTAGTTATGCTGAGGGTTTGCATATAGTTCTTCACTTTCAGCCAGTTCGACGATTTTTCCCTTATACATGACGGCCACCCGATCGCTGATATGTTTGACCATCGATAAGTCATGGGCGATAAAAAGGTAGGTGAGGCCAAGTCTTTGCTGCAATTCTTCCACAAGTGTCACAATCTGGGCCTGGATAGAGACATCAAGCGCCGATAACGGTTCGTCGCACACGATGAAGCTCGGTTCGACAGCCAACGCTCTGGCGATGCCGATACGCTGTCTTTGTCCACCCGAGAATTCGTGGGGATATCTCATAGCGAACGATGAATCCAAGCCGACCATATCGAGCAATGCTTCCACCCGTTTCTTGCGATCGGCTTTGCCGTTGGCTATGCGATGGACGTCCAATGCTTCCCCGACGATGTCCAACACGCGCATGCGCGGATTGAGGGAAGCGTACGGATCCTGGAAGATCATTTGCATATGGCGGCGCATCACCAGCATCTCTTTTCGGGAAAACCCGTTAAGAGCCATCCCCTTGTACAGAACATCGCCACCGGTTGGCGTATGTAATTGCAGGATGGAGCGTCCTGTTGTCGATTTGCCGCTTCCCGATTCCCCGACGACCCCTAAAGTTTCCCCGGCTCTGATGCTGAATGAGATATCATCAACCGCCTTTACGATATGGCCTTTGCCGATATCAAAATACTGCTTCAAGTTACGTACTTCGAGTAATGGGACTGTCTCATCCGACCGATTGGTGATGGAAGGGATTGCTTTTGGCTTTTTCTTCTGATCCAGTCTTGGGAGGGCATGAAGCAATTTCTTCGTATAAGGATGGGAGGGGGCAGAGAATATTTGCTCTGTCGTCCCGCTCTCGACAATCACGCCTTTTTTCATGACATTTACGCGGTCACACATCTCCGCTACCACCCCTAAGTCATGTGTGATGAGGATGATGGCGGTCCCGAATGTTTCCTGCATTTTTTTCATCAGCTGAAGGATTTGGGCTTGAATCGTAACATCAAGTGCCGTGGTCGGTTCATCCGCAATCAGCAAGGACGGACGACATGCTAATGCGATCGCAATCATGACGCGCTGCCTCATCCCTCCGGAAAATTCATGCGGATATTGTCCATATCGGATTTCGCCATCTCTGATGCCGACCATCTCGAGCATCTCAAGTGCTTTTATTTTTGCTTGCTTCTCCGATAAATGTTCATGTTTGATCAGCCCTTCGGCGATTTGATTTCCGATTTTGATAGTAGGATTTAGGGATGTCATCGGATCCTGAAAGATCATGCCGATGTCGTGTCCACGGACCGATTCCATCTCTTTCTCGGTGTATTGACCAATATTTTTCCCCGCGAAAAGAATCTGGTCGGCAGTACATCTGGCAGTAGAAGGTAACAGTTGCATAATCGAGCGGGCTGTGACGCTCTTGCCGCTCCCTGATTCGCCGACAATTCCTAATGTCTCCCCTTTATTAAGTGAAAAGCTGACGTGTTGCACAGCTTGGATTTCCTGATCTTCTTGCTCAAAAGTCACAGATAAATTCTCTACTTGTAATAACGAACCCATTCTAAGGACACCTGCCAAATCATAAAATTAGTCTTTCATCAACTTATGGATATATTTTCTTCGGTTGTTGACTTTTACCAACTGGTAAAATAAAATATACTATACCGGTCGGAAAAGTTCAATTTTTCTTACTGTTCTTTTTTTGAAACCGTAAACATTATGATGAATATACGGGTCCATTTAGGATTAGGAAAGGGGAAAGGATAACCTTGGTTCATGGTTTGGGGGGAAAAGGGAAGCTCTCTTTCACAGACATCATTGATCAAACCTTCAGGAAAGTCATGGCGAACCCTTCGTATAAAAAACTCCTCCTGTTTTTAGGGGCGCCGCTTTTTCTGTTTGTCTTACTGTACTATTTATACGCAAGAAAAAGAGATGGATATGCAGAAACGGAACGTAATCTGAAGCAATCACTCATCGCATCAGGTCAGCTGAATCGATGGAAGCGGGAGTTTGCTGATCAACTAATAAGGAAACGTCAATTTTTCGGTGAGCAGATCGATGAGACAGCAATAATGCGGGAAGCCAATCAGCTGGCGGAAATGAAATTGAATTCCTATGTGTCCGAACGGGCCGGGGAAGTGGTCAGCAAAGAGGCAGGGAAGGATAAGATGAGGTTCGAGGACGGATTTTCTGTATTGATTCAGAAAAAATGGTTCCTCCTAATCTCTTTTATTCCCGGATTTCTCATGTATTTATTGCTATTTATATATATGAATCCATATGTGAAATTCATTATGGAACGATTGGTACTGGCCATTTTTGTCGTTGTAGGTGTTTCCATTCTCGTATTCACTATCCTATATGTTTCGCCGTTCAATCCGGCTGCCAACCTATTGGGGGAAACCGCCACAAAAGATCAGATTGCCGCTTTCAATGCTTTGCATGGCTTGGATCTCCCTTATCACATCCAATTATGGAACGCGATCAAAGGCATTTTTACTTTTGACCTCGGCAGTTCATTTGCCGGTAACGAGGAGGTCATTTCAGCCATATTGCGCAAGTTTCCGATCACATTGACGATCACTGTTTTCTCTTTGCTGCTTGCGATCATGATAGCGTTGCCCTCTGGAATCGTGTCGGCTGTCAGAAGGAATTCCGTCTTTGATCATACGTTCATGTTGATCGCCTTGCTGGGGCTGTCGATCCCTAGCTTTTGGCAAGGTCTCATATTCATTCTTGGCTTTTCCGTCAATTTGGAGTGGCTGCCGGCAACCTACCATTCAGACAACTGGCTGTCTCTGATTATGCCCGTTGTTGTGCTCGGGACCGGGCTGACAGCTGCGGTCGCAAGAATGACCAGGTCATCGATGCTTGAAGTCATCCACGAGGATTATATGCTGACGGCGAGGGCGAAAGGATTGAGCGGAAGAAAAGTCATCATGCGGCATGCGGTGCCGAATGCGCTCATCCCGATTATCACGGTCATCGGGCTTCAGTTTGGCGGTATGCTCGGAGGGGCGGCCGTCACCGAAAAAGTGTTCAATATCAGCGGGATCGGGAGTTACGTGGTCGATAAACAGTTCATACCGGATATTCCGGCAGTGATGGGCGCTGTTATCTATACAGCGATTATCATTTCCATTGTCAATTTGATCATCGATATTCTGTATGCCTTCCTCGATCCCCGTATTCGGCATAAGATGAGACAATACTAAAGCAGGTGTATGAAATGAATAGTTTGAAAGCTTCACAGGAATATAGGCAAGCTAAGTTCGCATGGGTCGCATCCCTGGTGATAACGGCCGTCTTCCTGCTTAATGTATATGATTTCAACAGTATGGGCATCAGGGGATTTGTGCTAGGGATGTTCGGCCTGTATGCCTTTTTCACTGCTGTACAGGGGATGCTGCTTTGGAAAATGAAGGGGGATTTGCTTGGCAAAGGGGAGATTTCCTCTCTCACCAGGGGTATCGGGATCATCCAGCTGTTAAGCATCTTCACAGGGAATATCTTCTTGGCCGCAGCGGCGCTGAATGTGATCCGAAAGAAGAAAACAATCTATTATTCTCTCGGCATTTATATGATTTTGACAGATTGTTTTGTGATTGGGGTTTCCGCCCTGAATCTGTTCAAGCCATATGTGTCAAATAGCTTTATGGCTGGGATGGGCGGACTGGTCGCCGTGACCGTATTCCATCTGGCGGCCACTTGGTTGCTCATGAAAGAGGAGGCGGGAAAGAAACACGTCAGTATTCTTTCAGCACTTCTGATTGTGAGTGCAGTTACAGGCAATCTGTTTGCTTTAGTGCTGGGGATTACCGCCTTTTTGAAAATGAGGAATCAGCCATACGGCGTAAAGACACAATGGGAATTGATATGGGGGAGGCTGTCGGGGCACTTCACTGCCATGCTCAGTTTGTTCTTTATCTTTTTTCTGTTCATGATTTCGGTTTGCAGTGTCTTTACTTTTGAGGAGAGTTTGGCAATCGATAATGACTATGGGGCAATCCTGCAGGAGCCAAGCCTCGTCTATCCGTTCGGCACGGATAACTTCGGAAGGGATGTTTTCTCCAGGCTTGTATTCGGGGCAAGAATTTCGCTCATTGTCGGGTTCCTGTCGACCATCATTCCCGTGCTCATTGGCGGTTTTCTTGGCGCTATCTCGGGATACTACGGCCGGCATACCGATAATGTCATCATGCGGCTTCTCGATGTGTTATATGCGATACCGGGGATTCTATTGGCAATCACTATCATAGCTGCTTTCGGCGCAAATACGGTCAATCTGATCATTGCCTTGAGCGTAGGGTCAATCCCTACATATGCGAGAACGATGCGTGCCAATGTTCTGCAGGTGTCCACTTTTGAATTCGTGGAAGCATCGAGGGCTCTCGGTGTGAGGGATCGGGCCATCATTTTCAGGCACATCATCCCGAACTCACTGGCGCCAATGATTGTTAAGTCTACGTTGACCGTCGGAGCGGCGGTCATTGCCACCAGCAGCTTGAGTTATCTCGGGCTTGGTGTTGAGCCGCACATACCAGAGTGGGGCAATATTTTACGGGTCGGCAGCGCCTACTTGGAATCACAGCCTTACCTGGCGATTTTCCCGGGTGTGGCGATCGTGCTTTTGGTGCTGTCATTCAACTTCCTCGGAGATGGTCTGAGGGATGCGCTTGACCCTAAGTTGGATCGGGCTTCTTAACGGGAAAGGGTTTTTTTAAAATCATTTAAAATGAACAATTCGGGGGAATGAAATTGAAGAAAAAAGCGATGATGCCGTTGCTGCTAGTGCTCATGCTGATTTTGAGTGCCTGCTCGGTCAAAACGAAGAACGATGTCGAGGAAAAAACCAATGACGGCGGGAAAAAAGAAGCAGTCGAGATTGAAATTTTGACGATGAGCTCGAATGAGTCGGATGTGAATATCCTTCGTGATCAGCTCACCAAAAATGGATTTAACGTAAAGCTTAATCTGCAGCCGGATTTCGGCAGCTTTAAGGCACAGGAAGATGCAGGGAATTACGATGTGTCGATGTCCAGTTGGACGACAGTGACGGGAAACCCTGATTATGCAGTCCGTTCTCTGTTCATCTCAGGCGGGGATTACAGCATCATCTCCGATCCGGAGCTTGACGAATTGATTGACCAAGCATCTACTCAAACGTCTGAAGAATATAGTGAAACCTATAAAAAGCTGGAAGAACGTCTAGTGTTCGATAAGGCCTATATCGCGCCTCTTTACATCTCTAATAAAAACCAGGCAATCAACACGGAGGTGCTGAAAGCAGATTCCGTACGCCTCTCGAAATCCAGAGCCTTGGCGTGGGATACCATTGACTTCAAAGATGCTGCCAAGCGCGATAAGGAGCCATTGAAATTGACACAAACGATGTCGACCTTGACTTCCTTAGATCCGATTAAAGGGAATGACGGATCCATCAACCAGCTGAATACGAATATGTATATCAGACTTGTGAACCTTACTGATGATGACAAAATCACTTCAGATTCCTCTTTGTCTCTCAATCATGCGATTGCAGAGGGAAATACGGAATACTATTTCGTCCTGCGGAATGACATTCATTTTTCCAAAGTCGAGAATAAAAAGGCAGTTGATTCAGGAGAACGGGTCGGTGCAGAGGATGTCATCTTCTCCATGAATCGTGCTAAAGACAAAGATTCCGTACCAGATCACAGAACTTACAGCTTGCATGAGCATATTCAAAATGTCGAGATTGTCGAGGACCTGGATAGCCTCGAAACGATCAAACTCTCCAATGGGGAAGGGAATGTGAAGGATGCACTGAATGAAGGCCTGGATAAAGGCATTTCTGAACTGGTCGCAGACAAGAAGGATGCAGACCAACAGAACGGGAAATACCAAGTGGTCAAATTGACGACAACCGAACCATTCCCGCAAGTTTTGAATTACTTGGCTCATCAGTCTGCAGGGATTGTGTCGAAAAAACAAGTCGAAAGCATCAACACGTATGATGTGGCTACATTTGATGTTCAGAAAGATATTCCTTATGGTGACCAAAACACGGTTACGGAAGGCAGCCAATACAACAACACGCTATATGCAAGCGGCCCGTACATTCTGTTGCATAAAAATGACTATGAAGCGGTGTTTGAAAAGAACCCTGCCTATATGGCCGGAACAGAGTATGAACCGAAAATCAAACAGGTATCTGTGCGCTTCATAAAAGAGCCGGACAGCGCATTCTCTGCGCTCCGAAGCGGTGAAATCGACCTGTTGTACAGTGTGCCGGAAACGAAGTTCGACATACTTGAAGAAGACAGCAAAATGAAACTGCAGAGTGTACAAAGTAACGCGGTGTCCTACCTGCTATTCAATACGAAAAACCGTGATGTTGCTAAAAGCGAAAATCTAAGGAAGGCTGTCCTGTATTCAATCAATCAGGAAGAATTCATCCAATTCTACAAGGGTGATAAAGCAAAAGCTGTTTCGACGGTAAGCCCGCTTGTTGATACCGGCAATAAATTGGAATCCGATCCTAAAAAGGTTAAAGAGTATCTGCAAAAGTATCAATCTGAGAAATAATGGTTAGCAGCAAAAAAGAATCCTGCGAAAGGATTCTTTTTTGTGGTGTGAACACCTAATGTTTCTTATTTCCTTCGTTTATTTCTTTGCTTGATTTCTTTGGTGATCTGTTTCATGGCCCTCATGCTGCCGAACATGTGATTGATTTTCGCCTGCTCGCGTTCGATGGCGTTCATTTGCTGATATTTGGCTTCCTTCTGCAGTTTCTTATAATTGGCTAGCCTTTCCGGTGACAGTTTGCCTTCTTCGATAGCGGCCTTCACGGCGCATTTGGGTTCGCTCTCATGCTTGCAGTCGTTGAAACGGCATTGGCTTGCATATTCTTCGATATCGCTGAACGAACTGGATAAGTCCGCGCCTTCCATCTGCAGTTCCCGCATACCCGGGGTGTCGATGACGACACCTCCGTCCGGAAGGGGAAGCAGCTGCCTGTTCGTTGTCGTGTGCCGGCCTTTATCGTCTTCCCGCACGCCGCTTGTGGCGAGCACCTCTTCTCCCATCAGGCGATTAATCAGAGTCGATTTGCCCACCCCGGATGAGCCGATGAAAGCGGCTGTTTGGCCGTTCTCGATGAGGTTGGCTACTGCCTTGTAGCTGTCATCGTCAAACACCGACGTCGTGATGACATCCACACCAATAGCGACGGTGCTGATCAAAGAAAGTTTTTCTGCTACATCCTCGCATAGGTCTGCTTTCGTCAGGATGACGACAGGCGTGGCCAGACTGTCCCATGCAATGGCCAAATATCGTTCCAGGCGGCGCAGATTGAAGTCGTTATTCAGGCTCATCACTATGAACACGAGGTCGATATTCGCTGCCACCACTTGGGACCGGTTTGATGTACCGGCGGCCTTCCGTTCTAATAGGCTTTTGCGTGTCAGGATATGATGGATGATGGCATGACCGTGCTCACTCGATGTACGGTCAATCATCACCCAATCCCCGACAGCGGGATAATCCGCGCTGTCATGGGCACGGTAGCCCATCTTCCCGGAAATCTCCGCCTGTAATTCTTCTTTTTCGCTGATCACTTTATAGGCATCTTTATATTGTGAAGATACGCGTGCAAGATATAACTGGCTGTACAGTGCGGCTTCCTGGCTGAAGCGCTCTGTAAGCCCTATTTCAATTAATCGATTGGTCATTTTTTATCCTCCTATTTGTCAGTAAATCATACTGGCATATGGGGAGGCATCAGTGTCCGTTAAACGGCAAGGACCTCCCCTTGCACCGCAATCTCCCATGTCACTGTTTTTTTCATATAACAACAACCCCTTTCCAGGTTTATAAATCTATAGTAGAAATAGTTTCTGCTCACTAAATTATACCATATCATGGGGAACATTCAGAAACGGCTTCTGGGATGGACAAGTGAGGGGGGGGCTAAAAGATTTTCTGTTTGCTTTTAAATTGTTAATAACTGGAATAAAATTCTGTATCTTGGCTTTTGTGTGTTACACTGGTGTTCTGGGAGCATTGCATCATTTTGGGGGGATAGCAAGTTATGGTTGTTCTTGGGGTCATTATTTTAGGATTTATTGCTTTTCGCATATATCGTTATCAGGAAGAAAAGCCGGCTGTTTGGAGAATCATTGCTGTAGTGCTGATCGGTCTTTTTTCCTTCTCAATTCAGATTCCGTTCTTTGGACAGATGCTAAAGGTTGCCGTTTTGCCGCTAGGTGTCTGGATATTACTGTCTTTTTTGCGGAGACATTCTGATCGCTGGCAAGTTTACCGCCGGTTTGCCTGGCTGGGGTTTTTGGGGAATTATCTTTTTCTCGGTTTATCCATGCTAGCCATGTTGTTTTATGCACTTATATATGATAAAGACGATCCCTCTACCTATATTGCTGACGCTGAAAATGCGTCACTAGTTATTACCCATCCTTCAGCGGGGAACTATTCGTTGGATACCGCGGTTTTAACTGAACAAATACCTAATATGAAACAGGCGGGAAGTGATGCAGCGTTGTGGTATGAGGAAGCGGTCATTGATACAGCCGAATCAAAAGAGCAATTCCCGTATTTGATTACCGGCTTAAAACCGAAATGGGGAAGCGGCGTCCATGCCAGTATATTTGTAGAAGAAGATGGGAAAGGCTTGCTTATCACTACATCAAGTGAACAAATCCACCTGCGTTCCGAAGTGTCATTGTTGAAGGGAGGAGAATGACGTGATGAGCAGAAGACTGAAGATTGCGGGAATCATCGGGGGCACCTTAGTATTGATTTTTCTCTTTCGGTTTTATTTTTCGGATCCGGACGTACAGCTGACGAAGAAATATGCTTTGGAAAGCATGGAGGAAACATATACAGAAGTCGAAGTTGATACGATTCAGGATGTGATCATAGTCGAAAAAAAGTATGCTTTTGTTCCGTTCATCTCCAAACAGAATGAATATGGCATGGGCTTTTTCGTTTGGCGGAATCACTCCTGGCAAGTCGATGCCATTCATGAAAAAGGGGAGCCGCACCTTTTGAAAGTGAAGAAGAATGATCCTTCCTCCTATCGTCTTGTCTGGAATATCCATCCTGATGACCAGGTAGAAAGAATGGAATTCCATTATGTCCGGGAAAGAGGCTATTTTGGCGATGAGGAACAGACTTGGTATGAACCGAGAGTGCAATTGAAACAGGAAGCTGACCTTGGAGCTGGTCTGTATGGTGTGATGGCCTTGACTGATGAATGGTTATCTGTGATGGACTCGTTGCAATCGTCCGGCGATGAAAGCAGGAATCCTTTCTTTTCTGTTGATGATGAGAGCCGGATCATTTGGATAACCTATGACTCGGCGGGAGAACAAACATACCCGGATCACTTTATGAACGGAGAGGAATATAGTGGAAGCACTATAAGGCTTGAGACTATCATATCAATAAATGAACAGGAACTAGAATAATAGCTTGATTGAATTAGGAAGAGAGATTCGAAAGACCGAATGTCTCTTTTTTCTATTGGATTGTAAGAGCGAATTGTTCCAACCTAAAGGGCTGTCTGCCGATTGCTGTAAGTAAAGGGGAAACGTGGCAGGAGGATGTATGAGTGGGGATTTCAATGCATGTGAGAATAGTCTTGTTTTCTGATTCTTTTTTCCTCGGTACTAATGATGTCCCGCTAAGTGAAAAGGTTTAATTTTTATTTTATACCAAGGGTAAAGTTCCTATATTTTTCAGAATTGTATAAAATAAGTGTAAATGAACTGAAACGGAGATATGCCATGAGTGAAGAAATGATCAGGAAAATTGAATCGAGAATTGTAAGTTTACGCGGCGACATTGAAGTCAATGAGGAAAAAATGAATCGGTTGGAAAAGGCCATTCGTGACATCCAGAAGGAACAAAGCTGTGCCATTGAGAACAAGCATCTGATTCACAAACCTGTAATGACAGCACAGAGCTGGAACGGAAAACATGCAGATCAAGTAACAGACATCCGAGAACAAATTGATGACGTATATAATGATCTGTTCACTTGGCAAGTAGAGAACCAGATCGTATCGCTGGAGGATAAAATACGCCAGCTGAGGAACGCCAACAGCCACTTATACTCCAGCATTTCCTCTCAACAGCAATTGCTGACATTCTATAGGACTCAGATGGACTAAAGGAGGTTGTGACTTGACGACAATCAACATTACCCGCAATGAAATTGAAGCGGCTTTTAAAGAACTAAGAAGCAAAGCTGAACAGCTTGAAATCGCTCCGGCAAACATCTCTTTTGCGACCAGTGACTTGGAGATAGCGAAAAAAATGGAGGAAGTCGAAGAGGCGTATTATCAAGCTATTTCCCAATATAAAACAATATTGTTGCAATGTGAGCAAAGTATTTTTGCGAAAATCGAGGAATTCATCAAGACGGAAGAAGATATATCGAGAAACATGAAGTAGGAGGTTGCTTATGAAGGTAATTGATGTTTCGGAAGTGATGAATGCAGTAGAAATCTCCATGGCCAAAAAGAAAACAGAGAAGGAGCAGGTCCTCAAGATCCGTGATTCTATACATGGCATTCTCGATTTGGGAGGAGCACTAGAAGGGGAGATGGGTAAGTCTGTAAAAGAGCACTTTATTTCTTTCCACATACCGGTCATCCTGCTGCTGAATCAATTTTTGGCTGACTATCAAAAGAAGCTGAACAAAGTGAAATCCATCGTTTTGGACTATGAGACTGAGGGAGCGATAGTCAGACAAGCTTTTATAGAAAATGATATGGAGCAAGGCCTTGACCGGGTTAAAATCATGTTAAACCAAAGTATAGGTGATATTAATGGCTACATAGCTTCAGTCAGTGATCTGGCCAGTGTTATGCCGCTCTCTGATGAATCACTAATGTATCGCTTCGACGACGCCAACCGTCATAACAGAAAAACAGTCGAAGATCTTTTGCGCGTGGATAAAGACGGTGCCGCTGCGTTAAAGGAAGCCTCAGATAACCTTAAACAAATTGTTCAATTGATCCAAAAACTGAACCAATGGGCTGCACCCGCAAATATCATGAAGGAAGAAACGATAACAGAAATTGAAAGCTATTTTTCTGACAACGAGAAATTAAGCAAACTCATGGACGGTGCAATTGAGACTTCGATTAAGGATGGAGCATCCACAACGGGTGGTGATGCAGCTAATGTATTAGGAACCCTTAGCAACTGGACAGGAATAAAAGCTGCCTCAGAAGGGGTATTGACTGCCGCTATTCTGCTCAGTAAAAGGATTATGTTCCACCAAGATGGTAAAGGGAACTATACCATTCGGTCGCATCCCAATTGGAAGCAGGTTAAAAATGAAAAATACAACTCGAAACTGGCTTCCGTTCTGTATACTGCATTAAAAAAAGGCAGTGATTCTTCTGTCAGGGTTGTAAAGGATACATTCAGTAAGTTCAAAAATGCTCCAAGCAATGTATTGAAAGTGCTGATCGGTTTAGAGCCGGGGACTACTAGAAGGGGATATGCTGGCATATTAAATGAGAGATTTCGATTTATAAGATTCGCAGAAGAAAAAGTTAAGAGTTATGACAAGTTTCCCATTGATGTTAAGAAGACAGTGGGGCAATTCAAGACAATAGAAGGAATGAAACAGGTAATCAGGAGAGTACCATTCGTTGGTATTGTAGCCTCAATTGGTACTAACAGTGGGGAATTTTATAGTGATGAGAATAAATATAAGTCAGGAGCTGAGAAAACAGGAAGGTTTGCAGCGGGGGTAGGGTTGGATTTGGGTGTGGCAGGTTTGACGTCTGGCGGGGCAGTTATTGGATCAATGATATGCCCGGGTCCAGGAACGATTATAGGAGGTGCTATAGGGGCAGCTATAGGCATAGCCGGCTCAATGGCGGCTGAAAAAAAAGTGAAAGCAGTTGGAGAGAATGCAGTTAAATGGATTGTTGACACTTTTAAAGATGCTGGTGAGAGTGTCAGGAAAGGGAAAAAGATAGTTGCTAACTTATTTAGATGAATTATTTATCATCTCTGAAGGAAGGAGAGAAGTATGTTAAAGAATAAACAGATATCATTAACAACAGATGAGTTTGCTGTAGCCCTTGTTTTATGCGGACAGGAAGCTTTAGCAAATCAAATTTTACATGATGAAGGAAAGCTGCAATCCGAAGAAACATTTAATTTGTTTGTTAGTAACGTTGAGGATTCTTTAAAGTTCAAAGAATTTTGGAATGGTGAAAAGGAATCACTTCTTATTGAAGAATTGGAGGAAATTATCAAACTTCTGGTTTTATCGCATAAAAAGATACGTTTTATCACGGGTAATAAGGTGACTTTTCTGCATGAGCTAATAAATGGAAGGTACTTACTTCAAATAATAGAGCATAGTCTCCATACATTTAGCTATGTAGAGAAAGATTATAAATTTTTAGACTTGGTTAAACAAACTATAAGAATCAAGGAACCTAACATAAAGACAAATGACTGGCACCCTTTATTTTTTGATTCTGAAACGTTTGATGAGTTTTATAACCGTAGTTTGGATGAGTTACATATATTGTCTTCTAATGAAGCGATAGTGCCAGAACTTAAATATTTTATTGAAGATTTTATAGATAATAATCAAGAGTTTGATAATGTATCATGTATGATCATGGATACTAAGAAAGATATTATGCAGATCGTCGATGTGCTATTTTACCTGTCAGGGAGAAAAAATATCTGGTTTGTCGATTATGAAAAAGTTAAGGAAAATAAAATTTATATAGTTCCGGAAGCCTATGAGGTGTTTATAGGTAATGTGAATGACTGGTTCACTGCTTTTTTTACCGAAATCTAATTTTATGCAGGAAGTGGATGTCGTGAATGAATAAACAAAAAACCATTGGTGGATTAATAGTAGTATTGGTAGCGACCCTTTTGTCATTGCCATTCTATGGCATTGATGTTCCCCTACCTAGTGGATATATATTCTTGTTAATGATCATGAACACAATCTTTGCTTTTGTATCAATATTTATACAGAGGCTGGTAATTATTCTCTATGAGTTGAATGTTTTTGAAAAAACGACTAGTGTAATTGATTATACTTTTAAATACTTTGCTATGTACTCTTTAGGGGTGAATTATTACGTACAACTGGTATGCAATCGACTGCCTTTTATTTTAAATAAGTTAGTGGCTCTCATCTTTTTTTTATTTATGATTTGGATTTCCTTTGGCTTCATTGTCATATTCTCGAAGTATTGATTAATCAAAAAGGGTGGAACCATTGAAAGAAACTATAACAACAGTAATAGAAGCTAGTAGTAGCATGAAGAAATTTTCATTCAAGAGAGGTTTTATTTTTCATCTCTAATTAATCGGAACAGCTGGTTTTTATTATTTGCAGAAATAATAATTATCCTGCTTTCATTTTTAGCTTGTCTAAGGCTAAGGGTATACAAAAATCCTGAACTGACTGAGGAAGAAAAATAAAAAAATTAAAATGGTTACATTGATAGTTCTGGCTAATTTGCTTGCTGGATGTTTTGTTGGTGAGATTGACGAAAAGGACGTGAATAACTGGTTTACTCTTTTCTAACGATATCAATTACATGTAGAAAGTAGATTTCGATGAATAAACAAAAAGCAATTGGTGGTATGATAGCGTTTTTGATTGTGACTCTTTTGGCATTGCCATTCCATTGGGGCGGTACTCCTATCCCTAGTAGTTATGTAGAGTTGTTGATAGTTATGAATGCAATTATTGCTTTTGTATCAATATTTATACAGAGGGTGGTAATCATTCTCTATGAGTTGAATGTTTTTGAAAAAACGACTAGTGTAATTGATTATACTTTTAAATATTTTGCTATGTACTCTTTAGGGATGAATTACCACGTACAACTGCTATGCAATCGACTGCCATTTATTTTAAATAAGTTAATGGCTCTCATCTTTTTTTTATTTATGATTTGGATTTTCTTTAGTTTCCCTCTCATATTCTAATGTAGTGATTAATCAAAAAGGGTGGATACATTGAAAGAAACTATAACAACAAAAAAAGAAGCTCGTAATAATCTAAAAAAGTTTTCAGTCAAGAGAGGTTTTATTTTTTGGTTGAAAAGCAATATATTTTTATTTTTCATCTCTTTGGTGGTGTTGAGTAATCGGAAAAGCTGGAACTACTTTGATGGTAGACTTTATTTTGAGACGTTTTTATTATTTGTAGAATTAATGATTATCCTGCTTTCATTTATAGCTTGCCTAAGGCCGAGGGTATATAATGATCCTGAACTGACTAACGAAGAAAAACAAAAAGTATTCAAGGATTATATCGATAGAGATTTGGAGTTTTTAACCAGCATTGAAGAAGAGGCGCTCATAGCTTTGGATACTGTTAAAGGCGTTAATTTTACAGATAACCAAACAGTCCTTGATGCTTTTACGAATGACGTTCTTCCTCTATATGGAACTGCAATAGATGAAGCAAAGCGTTTGCGACCTGAAGTGGAGGAATTGAACTCACCCACAAAAATAATGATTGATGCATTAGAAAAGAAATACGAAGTGATGGCCTTGCTCCAATCTTCTATTGAACAAAATGATCTATCATTGCAGGAACAGGCAATCGAGATATTCCATGAAGCTCTTGAATTAGAGAAGGAGTTTCAAACCCGTGTGAGGGAAGTCGGCAAAATGTATAACCTAACAATTGACAAGCAATCCTTACTCAATATGATGAATAAGCTAAAGAACTTGTACCCGGCTGAGCTCCAAAATCAGGAGTAGGGGATCCTGCTGAACCGCTGGTCTGAAGCGGTTTTGCGCTATGAGACACTGCGCTTTAAGAGGACTGATTAAGGGAGCGATAGTTTAGATATCATAAAAAGATCGAATACTTAGAGAGAGGTATAAAGAATTTCTCATGGTACGTAACTGAATGGATACTATTGTTATCAGGCTTCGCATAAATGGCGTAGTCTTTTTTTTGTGTCATATATAACTGTTTGTTGAAATTTGTATAAATATATTGAATTATTAGAAAATGAGCGTATAATCGGTTATAACCTACAATTCCTACTAATATACTGAGATATATTTTAGGGGATTCATTTAGAAAGCATAGAGGAGGGATTTAGTTTGGGTTTTCAGTTTGATCATGTGGTTCACTTTGTCGAGAGCCCGGAGGAAGCAAAGGAGGAGCTGCTACGGCTGGGGTTGCATGCGGTGTCGGGAGGCAAGCATGAATCGTTTGGTACATACAATTCCTTGAGTTATTTCGGCTTGAGCTATATTGAGCTGATTGGGGTATTTGATAAGAGTTTGGCGGAGCTGAAGGCTGAAGCGCCATACAGTCTGCGGGAAAGCATTGCGCAAGGGGGATATGTCGAGGCATTGACCCGTATCGCGTTGCGCTCGGAGAATCTGGAAGCGGAAGCAGAAAGGTTCCGGGCACTCGGGCTGGAAGTGCATGGACCGACGCCTATGAGCAGGAAACGGACGGATGGGTCTGTCCTGACGTGGAAGCTGCTGTTCGTAGGTAAGCCGGATGAGCAGCCTGACCTTCCTTTCTTCATCCAATGGGAGCAGAGTGACGAGGATCGCAAAGCAGACTTGAAGAAGCAGGGGACAATGGCATCGCATAACTTGGGTGAAGTCGCTTTGTCCTCAGTGGGCATTGCTGTGCATGACCGCGAGGCTACTGTCGAGAGATGGGCCCGCTATCTGGGTCTTGAAGTTGCGGAGGTATTTGCAGATGAAGGGTTGCAGGCCACCGGCCAACGGTTGAAGCTGGATGGCGGAGATATCGTCTTCTACAGTCCGGCTGGGGAAGGGCCTGTATCAGATGTACTTCGGCAAAGGGGAGAAAAGCCGTTTCTGATTGAATTTTCAGGGGCAGGGAAAGAACAGGTTCAGCAAGTGAAGGGCGCCATCTATCGATTTAAAAAATGAGGGGGAAGCAAACGAATGGGGAGAAAGAGAAATAGATTTTTATACGCATTTATATTATTGGTATCAACAGTGGTTCTGTTGGCTGCATGCGGAGGGGGTTCCAGCAAATCGTCTTCCGGTCGGGAAGACAAGAAAATCATAAAAATCGGTTACCAGAAAGGCAATACGATACATATCTTGAAGGAAACTGGCTACCTTGAAGAAGCCCTTGAAGAGAAAGGGTATTCAGTGGAATGGAAGATGTTCACTCATGGAGGCATGCTGCTTGAAGGACTTTATTCTAAGGCTATTGATTTCGGCCATGCTGCTGACGGCCCCGGTGTCTTCGCGCAGGCCAGCGGCAAGCCGTTGGTGTATGTAGGGGCCGATGCGCCTCACTCGGAAGGAGTGGGTATCATGACACTGAAGGATTCAGGGATTACGTCTGTAGAAGAGCTGAAAGGCAAAAAGCTTGGGGCGTTGAAAGGCGGAAACCATCATTACCTGTCGATTCTTGCCTTAGAGCAGGCAGGTTTGACGATTGACGATGTCCAGTGGGTCTATCCGGAAGATGCGGCACAGGGAAGAGCCATTTTAGAGACGGGGGAAGTCGATGCGCTCGCTTCTTATGATCCGTTTTTCGCTTCCGCGGAAATTGAATTGGACACGGTCACATTGACGGAAGGTAAGGACTATAACTATCCAAATCACACGTACTATTTCGCTACACCTGAGTTTCAGGAAGATCATCCGGAATTGGTCGAATTGATCCTGGAGACGATTGATAAATCGGATCAGTGGGCAAACGAAAACAAACCGGAAGTCGCTGAACTGCTGTCCAAGGCGCTTGATATTAATATAGAAGTGACGACAAGGCAAGTGGAACGGCGCACATTCGGTGCAAGCCCCATCACTGAGGAAATGATCGACAGTCAGCAACGGCTAGCAGATAAATATTATGAAGTCGGCCTGATTCCGAAGGAGATCGATGTATCTGAGGTTATGCCTATCAAGTAACAAATATGGAGGAATTGCAATGAAAGCGAAATGGATAAATGGGATACAGCCCTGGATAATCCCCCTTTTGATCCTTCTAGCATGGCAAGTGGCTGCGAGCATGAAAGTGGTGTCCCCGTCTTTGTTCCCATCCCCAGTGAGCGTACTGGTCAGCGGTTGGGAGCTGCTCGTCAGCGGAGAATTGTTACGCCATGTATTCGCCAGCCTGTGGAGGGCGTTAGTGGGGATGCTGATCGGCGGTCTGATTGGTTTTGCCTTTGGTATCGTCAACGGTTTATCGGATACTTCCTACCGGTACTTGGATTCGACAATCCAAATGATCCGGAATGTGCCTCATTTGGCATTGTTGCCGCTCGTTATCGTCTGGTTCGGGATTGATGAGAGTGCCAAAATATTCCTTGTCATCATCGGAGTACTGTTTCCGGTGTACATCAATACCTTCCATGGCATCAGGAATGTAGATCCAGGTCTGGTGGAAATGGGGAGAATGTATAAACTGAAGGGGTGGAATCTGTTCAAGAACATTCTGCTGCCGGGAGCATTACCTTCGATTTTCGTCGGGCTCCGATACGCGCTCGGTGTCATGTGGCTGACATTGATTGTCGCAGAAACGATCCCAACCGAGGTTGGCATTGGCTATCTGGCGACAAATGCCCGTGAATTCATGCAGACGGATATCATTATCCTGAGCATTATCATCTATGCCTTATTAGGAAAACTTGCCGATATCATTGCGCAGCTTGGGGAAAAGAAAGCGTTGAAATGGAATGTAAGCTATAACAAAAATCTGTAAGGGAAGGGGGAAGGATATGGAACAAAATAAAACGGCCATCGAGATCAATATTATCAATGGGAGCAAGTCTTTCGGAGAAAAAGAAGTGCTAAAAACAATCGACCTTACCATCCAAAAAGGCGAATTCATAGCCATCATCGGCAAGAGCGGAAGCGGAAAAAGCACATTATTGCGTTTGGTGGCCGGCTTGGAGACATTGACGGAAGGGCAGATGCTCTTTAATGGCGTCCCTTCTAACCAGGCGACAGCCAACATAACGATGATGTACCAGGATTCCAGGCTCCTTCCATGGAAAAAGGTGCTTGAGAATGTGGGTCTCGGGCTTGATCGAGACTGGGAGACGAGAGCTGAGCAAGTGTTGGAGAACGTCGGACTGCTGGATTTTAAGAAAGAATGGCCGTCCAAATTGTCTGGTGGGCAAAAGCAACGGGTGGCATTAGCTCGCGCCTTAATTCATGAGCCTTCCTTGCTGATGCTTGATGAACCATTGAGCGCTTTGGATGCCTTTACGCGCCTGGAAATGCAGAACCTGATTGAATCCATATGGAAGAACCAAGGGTTCACAGCTCTGCTTGTCACTCACGATGTGCGGGAGGCCATCAGGCTTGCTGACCGGATTGTATTGATTGAAGATGGCCAAATTGCGATGGATATCCCAGTGGCAGCTTCGCGCCCGCGCCATTTTACAGAAAACGAGCTGGCACTTCTGGAGGAGGAGATCCTCGATCGCATCATGAATGGGGAGAGAAAAGAAGTACAAAAGAACATATTGAACCATGCAATATCCGTATTATGAAACAAACAGGCCTTTCCTGAAGGCCTGTTTGTTTATGTGGACAACAACTGTTTGTCATGAGCAGGATTAGTGGCACTATCCCTAAATTCTAATTGTGACAATTCGAGTATGTCATATTTATCTTCCATAAAAATCTGATGCCACAGCATGAACATGAGGACTGTCCAGATTTTTCTGCTGTAATCTCCTTTATTCAGGCAATGTGCCTCCAGCATCTCATTCATGTAGGCTTTGTTCAGAAGGTAGTCTGTGCCGCTGTCGGCAATCAATGTTTTCGCCCAGCTGTTCAGTTCATTTTTTAGCCAATGGCGAATCGGAACGGGAAAGCCCAACTTTTTCCGGTCCAATACATGATCGGGTACGATGCCTCGGGATGCTTCCCTAAGGATGTGCTTCGTTGTGCCATTTGCAATCTTCAGATCGACCGGAATCCCGCTGGCAACCCGCATGACTTCCTTGTCGAGGAACGGGACACGGAGCTCAAGGGAATTGGCCATCGTCACTTTGTCGGCTTTCAATAATATATCTCCGCGCATCCATGTATGGATGTCCACATATTGCATCTGGTTGACCGAATCGTAACCATCGACATAGTCAAACAATTTACCAGTGATGTCACGATAGGTCATCATTGTCGAGGAGTTTTTCAGAATCTGGGCTTTCTCAGTTTCCTCAAACATTTTGGCATTGCCTATATACCGATCTCTGAGCGGGGTGGTGCCCCGTTCAATGAAGCTTTTTCCTTTTACGCCTTCAGGTATGATGGCAGCTACCTTCGCCAACATTTTTTTCCCGAAATCCGGAATGGATTCGAATGCTTTCAATGATTGCGGCTCACGGTAAATATTGTAGCCTCCGAACAGTTCATCGGATCCTTCGCCGGATAACACGACGGTGACGTGCTTGCGTGCTTCGCGTGAAACGAAATACAGGGGCACGCAGGCAGGGTCTGCTAACGGGTCATCCATATGCCACATGATTTTCGGCAATTTTTCCACGTATTCGTAAGGACTGATGATATAAGAAATATTTTCGAGTTTCAGTGCTTCAGCCGTCTCTTTGGCGATGTCGACCTCGGAGAAGCCTTCGTGTTCAAAGCCGACCGAGAAGGTTTTGATTGCCGGGTTGAATTCTTTGGCGATGGATACAATCAATGAAGAGTCGATTCCCCCGGACAGGAAAGCACCGACCGGGACATCGCTGCGCATATGGACCCTGACTGAATCGAACATGACGTCCTGGATATCCCTGATCCACTGCTGTTTTGTCTGGTTAAACGGTTGAAAAGAAGCGTGGAAATACTGCTCGAAAATCAGCGGATAGCCGAGTTTCTTGATGAAAAAATGGCCGGGCTCCACTTTTTTTACGCCGGTTGTCATCGTCAATGGTTCCGGGACGTACTGAAAACTTAAATAGTGCTGCAACGCTTCCTGGTCAACGTCATCCGTCTCTAGGAGAGGCAGGATGCTTTTTTTCTCGGAGGCAAAGAATGTGAAAGCCGCCGTCTCTACATAAAAGAGAGGTTTAATGCCGAATGGGTCCCGCGCACCGGTCAATTCTTTTAACTGCTTGTCCCAAATAAGGATGGAGAACATCCCCCTTAATTTTGCAAAAGCCTTCTCCCTATGCTCGGCGAACATCGCTGCAACGACTTCTGTATCCGAATCTGTCTGAAAGGCATATCCCTCCTCGGTCAGTTCCTGGCGTAGTTCCAGGTAATTGTAGATCTCCCCGTTGAAGACAATCCAGAATCTATCATTCTCATATACGAGCGGCTGATGACCGCTTTCTATGTCAATTATGCTTAAGCGCCTAAAGCCGAAGGAAACATGATCATCGAAGAAATAACCTTCCTCATCAGGGCCGCGGTGGGTGATCAGATTGTTCTGATACTGGAACATAAGGGTCTGGTCTGCTGAGAGCGCCTTCTGGGTTTCGTTGATCATCCCGACAAAACCGCACATAATACCAATCCACTTCCTTTTATTCAAAATATTGGATAATAGAGCTATTATACCACCAGTATGATTAAAGTATTTTGATTTTTTTATAGTTTTATGTCATATCTGGTCGAAAAATCATATATATTTTCAATTTAATGGAAATTATTATGAATATATCCATGTGAGGGGTGAATGTTATGGTAGATAAGTACTTCCTAGAAGGGAAAGATTCATGTATATAGAAAAAACACAGGACCAGTGAAGATCCTGTGTTTACCGTATGCCCTTTAATTATTTCAATTCAAGCGTGATATAATCCTTTGAGACCCAACCGGTTTTTCCGCTTGCCAGTTTAACCTTATACCAACCATTCTGTAAGATTGGGGAGTTGCTGGAATCCACAGCGATTTCCACATACGTGAATTTTGGTAAGGAATCGATGACACTGCCTGACGTGCTGGCCGATGAGCGGACGTTTAGACTAGAAGCTGTCACGCGGCCTAAGTTTTTCACAGATATATAGCTTGTATACTTACTGAAGCTAACGCTGTTTGTGTAATAGGTTTTTCCATTGTATTGCACTTTCAGCCAATAATTGTTCCATTTCTCCTGCAAGTAGAAGGTTTTGCCGCTTGGGATAGTGGCAACGACAGCAGTCGAGCTGTCTCTTGTCGTATACAGTTTCAATGGCGACTTAGCTACGGCCACTGTACCTGCTGGGAATGTATCCTTTACATTCGGGAAGCTAGGGTTGGCCGGATATGATGTATTGGCTGCCTGGCCGACAGCCTTTTCTTGGCTGTATGGCATGATGGCTTCCATATGCTTCGCAATCACTTTGCCCCAGTTGGAATCGGAAGCATAGTAGAAATTCATCCCTTTGCTTAACGAGTTGATTCGGCTGCCGTTCGCATCCTTTGCGGTGTAGCCAAGATAGGCCCCGTTATATAAGGAGCTACTAGGGTTCAGGTAAGTTGCTTTCATCTTTTGCGCGATGAATTCGATATTGCTGTCGACTGTCGTGAACCTTACGGACGAGACGAATGGGGCCAAATCATAGGAGCCGTATCCGAATAGATTGTTTTTTGCCAACGAAATGTTGGACTTGCCGAAATTACTTTCATGGATTGCATGGGCTGCCAAATAGAGAGCATTCACACCGTATTTATTGGCAGCCTTGATAAAAACACTGCCTTTACCGTACAAAACGCTGTTGCTTGGTGTCGTGTTTTTGGCTATGTAACTATCAATCTGCGAAGCCGTCACTGAAGAAGTTGTTCGCAGGTCCATGAATATATAGGAATTACGGTTATTCTCGAATGATGAAACCGAGCTGGCTACGGCCTCTGTCATCAGGTAGGAACCTGACACATAACCGGTTTGTCCGCCATAGTAGACTCTGTACCAGCCTTTGTTCGTTTTATAATCGGATGTCACCTTAACTCCTTTTGGTATGGTGTCCAATAGCTGGGATGAGGATGAATCTGATGACCGCATGTTCAGGTTGGAGGTCGTCACGTATACCCTCTGTGTGATTGATGTTCCGGCTGGAGCGCTGGAATTGCTGTATTTCACCAAGTATCCTCCGCTAACCCAACCTGTTTTTCCGTTATAGGTTACCTTATACCAATCGCCGGACTTTGCTGTTGCTGTAACGACAGTTGATTTTGGGATTGTCAGTAAAACCGTGCCGCTTGTGGCAGGTGTTGACCGCAAGTTAAGGTTGGATGTTGTTTCGTACTTGGTGGCCGTTATTTCTGTTTCGGTCGACGTGCCTGATCCGGAAGTTGATTTTGTGAATTTGGCGATGTTGATGTAACCTGTTTTTCCGCTGTACGTCACTTTGTACCAATCACCGATCCGATAAGTGGAAGAGACGGTCGCTCCTTTTGGGATGGAAACCAATTTACTATGTTTATCTCCCGCAAATGAATAGAGATGGGTCGCTTCTTTTGCCGTGTAATTTGTTTTGGAAATGGTAGCTGGTGTTACTTTTTCAACTATTGTCGACTTGATGTAATAATTTTTTCCGCTGTAAGCTACCCGATACCATGTTTCCCCTTTGCTGTTTACAACTTTTTGAGTGGATTGGAACACATTGTTTACAGGCATTGAGTACGCGGCAGATTTTTTTGTGTCTGGTGTCGTATATAAAGCGCCGGCTGATTTTGTCCTGTAATGGGTGATGCTTGTGGATGTGTATTGGTAATATTCGCTCAGATAAGAATCGCTGACCCATCCGGTTTTCCCGCCATAGGAAACTTTATACCAGGAACCGGATTTTGCTGTTGCTGTAACGACTTTTCCTTTCGGGATTGTCAACAGCACCGAACCGTTTGTTGCTGCTTTGGAACGAAGGTTCAGGTTCGAAGTTGTTTTGAACTTTGTAGCCGCGATAGCTGTTGAAGATGTGGTTGTGCTGGTTGTTTTGGTTGTGACTTTTATGTAATCCTTGCTGACGAATCCTGTAGATGATCCGTATTTCACTTTATACCAGTTGCCTGTTGCCGATAAGTATGTGACCGTTTTCCCTTTTGGGATTGTCACGAGGATTTGGGAGCTTGTCGATGCTGTTTTCCTCATGTTTAGATTAGCAGTTGTTGTGTATACTTTTGTACTAGTTGTAGTGGTCGGAGTAGAACTTGTCACTTTTTGCAGATAACTAGAGGAAACAAAACCGGTCAACGTCCCATACTTCACCTTGTACCAGCTGCCGGATGTCGATATGTACGTGACTTGTTTTCCTTTCGGGATTGTCGCAAGTATAGATGCTGAAGTGCTGGCGCTGGAACGTAAATTCAGGTTGGCCGTTGTTTTATAGTACACCGTAGCTGCCTCTACGTTAAGTGGCTGGGTGCTTTTCAGCGGAATGACCTCGCTTCCCATCAGTAATCCTGCTGACAGAACAATAGAAGTGCTCATCAATTTTAGTGGAACCTTATTACTCTTCTCTTTCATTTGTCTTCTCCTCATATACTATTTGTAATATTTGGCACCGGATGATTGTTCAAGAATGTGATGTCTCCAAAAAGGGTGTATCCGGATAAATTACAGACATATTACTTTTTCTAAAAAATAATTCGTTTTTCGACATATTATAACAAATATATTATATCGGAACATTAAAATTAACAAAAATGTTCCAAAGTAATTAAAAACACGAAAAAAGGCTCAAATTATTATGGAATAAATTTGAGCCTTTCTGAGCCGCAACGTCTATTTTGTGCTGCGAGCAGAATTCATTTTGTAAGCGGCAAAAATCAGGGCTGCGATTAGGATGAAGCCCAAGTACCCGAAGAGTGGATAAAAGAAGGAAACAAGATCTGTGAATCCAAAGAAGCTTGCGGAAAAACCGACTGCCAGAGTTAGGATAGACAGCCAGTTGAATTGTTTTGTTTTCGGGGCGTAGAAACGGGTTCCGAAAGAAAAGAACATACTGACGGCCGAGTTAAATATCATTCCAAACAGCACAATGGAGTACAGAATACCCAAAAAGGGCGATATCGTATTGGCTAGGCCCAAAGAAGGCATATCAAGCCCCTCAACCTGCTCTATATTGGCGTATAGGGAGAGGTGGCTCATAATGATGAGCAATCCGACCCCTATGCCACCGGCAAGCCCTCCATATGCGGCAATCTTCTCATTTGATTCATTGCCTCCCATAACCAGTGACATGGAAGCACCCATGGCGATCGCCAATGACACGTAGTTGATGACGGAAAGGAACCAATGACTTGATGCCGAGCGCTGTTCGGTAGCTGTCGATTCAAGCGAGGCGAAGGATGTATCAATGGTGGCCATGCTGTAGATGAAAAGGAATATAACAGCAAAAATAAGAAATGGCGTGACCGCAGCGATTACTTTCACTACCCGGTCGACATCGGAAAGGACAGTTATGAGGACAAGTACTGTCATAAGAGATGTTCCGAAGATAGGCGGAAGCCCAAATTGTTGGTGGAATATGGAGCCGGATCCGGCAATCATGACGACCCCGATGCCAAATAAGATGAAAATGAGCACCCAATCAATTACTTTCCCGAGAAAAGGTCCGCTGATTTTATAGATGGCCTCCTGATGCGAATCAGTCTGTACGCGGCTTCCGACCTTTGTCAGGGTCATGCCGAGAAAACCGAAAAGAGCTACGGATACGATAGCTGCTACCGTACCCACTTGTCCAAAACTGGTGAAATATTGCATAATCTCTTGACCTGATGCAAAACCAGCCCCTATTAATATACCGATAAAGGCACTGGCAATTTGTATAATGTTCTTCATGTAACCTCCTGGTGATTTTTCTTTGGGTTAAATAATGTCGAATTTTGACCCATATTTTTCCGTTACCCGTATACAGCCTTCTTAAACATCCACTTATGCTATGTGAGTTTCAATTAGAGGAATATCGGAATAAATGACCGCATACTCTGCTTTAAACATTCATTGTTTATCGATATATTAAAATATTTTTTGTTTGTAAGTTTTTATTCAATAGTGTAAGCAAATAGATAAAGGGAGTACGGGTAAAGGTAGAGTGGGTATATGATACTGATATAATAGTAGGATTCGCACTTGGGTTGATTCTCGTTTAGGGAATTGTCCCTGTGATCAGGACTGTCTTTCTGGCGATGAAATCACGTCTGATCCCTCTTTAAACCGACCTGTCTGAGGGCATAGAAACATACTGACAGAAAAGGCAGATCTTTATGAGGATCTGCCTCGTTTCTTTTTAGTGCCTTTTCATAGGTTCTTCTACAGTCTGCAGCCAGTAATGCCAATCACTGATGCTGCCATCGAATTGAAAATAAACTTCTTTAATTTCCGGGTGCTTGAACACAACTTCAGATAGTCGTTGATTCAATTCAGAGGAAAGGTAGGCCGATGGCGAGCCGAGTTGCGAACGGAAGTCTTTGAAATCGACGATGGCAGTTCCTTCTTCATTAATGGCTACACCATTCAGCATATGTTTGGTTTTGTTGTTGAAGATGCTTCCCGATTGTTTTCCATCCAGTAATGCCGCGAGCTCTTTTTCTAGCATACTGTGTCTCTTTCCGAACGTGTCTAAATCATAGCCGTGTTCCTTCATTTTGTACGGTTCTGTTGGCTGTTCAGATACGGATTCGGTCGATGTTGCAGCACAGGCTTGTGTCCGGCAGTCTTTTGCTCCCGAATAACTATGGATACCGTTTGTGATTTTTTGGCCGACTGTCCCGTGTTGCAGTAACCAGGAAACATCTGGTCCGTAGGTGTGGAACGCCGCTTCTACATAAGCAGCCACTGCTACGGTCCTCCGAAGCTCATACAAGGTTCCGCCGGTTGCTTCGACATCTGTCAGTTTTCGGTCATTCGTTCCGGGACTGCTTGAGCCCATTGCTGCCAAAATCCGTTCTGCGGCCAGATTTCCATTCGTGCTCACGTACATAAGCCATGTGCCGCCGCGCTTCGGATTCGTGCCGGCGCAATCAAATGTGGTGGCGTTTGAGTGGATCGGGACATGAAGTTGAGGCTTCCAATCGTTGGAGCTTGTCGTATTGGCCACGTAATCTCCGCTTCCGACTCGGACGGTATAGCCCATGGCCTGGAGATCTTTGGCTGACTCTGTGGCAATTAACCGTGCATTTGCGCTTTCTTTGTAGTTGTTGCAGCCAGTGTTTTCAGCTGCATGCTTGGCGGGGGATAAATAGACTTTATAACCGTTTGATTTTCCGGGAGGTGTATAAATGGTGTCGGCTGAGGCAGTGGTATAGAAAGGGAGAGATAGGAACAAGACAATCGATAGGCCGATGAGACAGGTCAATTTCTTTTTCAACACGTTCATCTCCTTTGATTCAGGTGAATCATCTTATTACAGTGTTTTCGATAGTTTACTTTGCTCAGGCATGGGGGACAACCACCAAAAGTAGCTATTTTTTTCGAGTAAAGACACTTGGTGACAAGATATCCTTCGTAAGGTGGACAAAGTCGCTGTCATGCGGGTTAATGAGAGATTTTCTATGGATAAAGAAGAGACGTAATTTGATTTCATGTGGAATGAGACATGGTGCATACGTTTTAGACGGCTTCTCTGCGCTTCCTTCCATATTATTCTGAAAACAATTTTGTGGGAACAAAAATAGTTTGTTTCATACCTGCGGATAGGAGAGAAAGTGTTATGTAACAGTTTGTTTTTGTGAAAGATTTAGTCTTTGTTTTCCTGTTGTTATGGAGTTATTCTGATATAGTACAGATTTGTTAAATTTTTAGATTTTTCCAAAAATGGTTGTAAAAGTGAGTTTTCGGTGGTTTAATGATGGTAGTTCAACATATCAGATATGTGACAGGATGAAGGGGGAAATCCCGATTATTGAAAAGGTTTCGTCAAAGAAGGTTTCTGAACATGTCAGTGAACAATTGGAAGGATTGATTTTGGAGGGTGTTTACAAACCTGGCGAGAAACTGCCGTCTGCCAGGGAATTGTGCGGGCTGTTCGGGGCAGGGCGCTCTGCAATCAGGGATGCGCTAACTGTTCTGAAAGGGAAGGGCATAATCGAGATCAAGCAGGGAGAGGGCGCTTATGTATGCGCATTCGATTCTTCCAGACTGCTCAATCCAGTTTTAATGCCAGTCAGGAAAAAAGATCTGACTGAATTGTTTCAGGTCCGAAAGCTGTTGGAGCCAGGGATGGCGGAAATGGCTGCAGCCTCCAGGTCGGAGGATCAAGTACAAAAGTTAAAGAAAACGCTTTCTATTCCGGGGTGGCAGGCAGATTATGAATTCCATCACCTGATTGCCCAGGCGGCAGGCAATGATATCGTCCTTGAGCTCTTGCAATTCATATCTCAGGCATTGAAAAGAAGCATGGAGAATTTATATCGGTCGATTGCTGATCATCCCGAAGCGCTGGATGAAATAAATAAACAGCATCTAGCGATTTTTGAACTGATCAGCAGCAAGAACGGCAAAGAAGCTAAATACATGATGGAAGTGCATTTACAGCTGGTTGAAGATTTGTTCTGTAAATACGTTTTGAGAGAATGATAGGCAAAAATTAAGAAACAGTGTTTCCTATAACAAAACAAGTGGGGTGTAAAGATATTGACTGCAGAAGTAAGGAGGGAATTGCTCGAATTCATCACCGAAGAAAAAATCACAGAATATCATGCCGACACCTTATACGGCAATGTTGCAAAGTGGCTGGTTCGTCCTGATTCAGAACAGGAAATCCTAGATGTGATCAGGTATGCCAATAAAACAGGTAAGAAGCTGGCCGTGGAGGGAGCGGGTTCAAAAAAAGGATTTGGGGGATTGCTGAAGACTGCTGATATTTGTTTATCAATGGCCGATTATAAGGGGATTGTCGAACATGTTGCCGGCGATATGACTATCACAGTGAAGGCTGGGACCCCTTTTCGGGAAATCCAACGGTACTTGGCTGCCTTTCGCCAAATGGTGGCCCTAGATCCGTTTGCGGCGGAGAAAGCGACCATAGGGGGAGTAATCGCCTCCAATGATAGCGGACCTAAGCGGCTTGGATATGGATCAGCAAGAGATTCGGTCATTGGGATGAGGCTGGCTTATCCCGACGGAAAAATTATTCGTGCCGGCGGTAAGGTTGTAAAAAATGTGGCTGGCTACGATATGAATAAATTGTTCATCGGTTCGATGGGTACTTTGGCCGTTATTACGGAAATCACCTTAAAGCTCAGGCCTATGGCAAAGTATGAAAGCGCCGCGCTTATCCGGTTTCCTGACGGAAGCAAAGACACAATGAAAGAGTTTTCTGTCAGGGTGCTGGACTCGATGCTTGAGCCGTTGGCTTTCGAAATGCTGACTCCTGGGCTTGCAGGCAGATTGACCGGAGAGCACGGTGATATGATGGTCATCGGCTTTGCTGATGTCCAGACTTCTGTACAGTACCAGGAAGCTTATTTACGGAAACTGTTGCCAGAAGGAGCAAAGATGTCCACTTTAAGCGGGCCGGAATTGAACCGTTTTTGGGAAGCCTTTTATTCAGCCTATCCGGATATCTCAGACGTCGATATGCGTGTTCTGAGATTCGGGGTGAAGAGTATGGACATTGCGGAAATCCTGGAAGAGGCTGGGAGGCTGGAGAAAGAATGGGGCCTGACGTTGTATGGGCATGGAGGAATCGGTCACGGGTTAGGGCATATATACGTCAATGGGGAGACAGCTGCCGTACGAGAATTCATTGCAGCGCTCAGAGCTTTTCTCTCGGGCAGAGGAGGTTATCTGACTATTAAGCAGGCAAGTCATACTGAACGAACGAAGCTGGATGTCTGGGGACCGCCGCCGGCGCATCAATTCCTGCTGGATGCTATCAAGGATAAAATTGATCCGAATCGTGTTCTGAATTATCAGCGCTTTGTGGGAGGGGTATAAAATGGGACTGGCAAATAAAGAAACGCCATGCGGAACTGTCGGACTCGGCAATTATTTATGGAGCGACCCGCCTGATGAAAACAAGTGGGCGGATTGTGTTCATTGCGGCATGTGCCTGGAATCGTGCCCGACTTATGAATTGACGGGGCAGGAACAGCATTCTCCGAGGGGGAGGGTCCATCTGATTAAAAGCGTGGCGGATGGAAAGCTTCAAGTCAATGAACACTTCATGGATCCGGTATTTGCGTGTTTGGACTGCAGGGCGTGTACTACGGCCTGCCCGGCGGATGTGGATGTGGGCGGTCTGATTGAGGAGGCGCGCGGCCAGGTACGACAGGCCATGCCGCTGAAAGGCTGGAAAGGAACTGTCAGTAAACTGTTCCTGAAAGGGCTTTTCCCTCATCAAAAGCGATTGAATGCTGTCGGCAGTTTGCTGAAGTTTTATCAAAAAAGCGGCCTTCAGAAAGTTGCCAGGAAAACAGGGGCGATGAACATCATGCCGAAGCATCTGGCTGAGATGGAGGCCATCATGCCTGAAGTGAAAAAACCGGTGAGGAGTATCTATGCGAAGCAGGATGTTATTAAGGCAAAAGGCGATACAAAAGCAGAGGTTGCTTTTATGACCGGCTGCATTATGGATGTCATGTTCAGCGATATCAACCAATCGACGATTGATGTGTTGACAAGGAACGGGAATGACGTGACAATTCCGCGGGATCAGACATGTTGCGGCGCGCTCCATGTCCATGCAGGCGACAGGGACAGTGGGAGGGAGCTTGCAAAGCGCAATATCGAGGCATTCAAGGACGCGGATAAGGTCATCATCAATTCTGCTGGTTGCGGTTGCATGCTCAAGGAGTATAAGGAATTGTTCAGGGAAGACCCAGAGTGGCATGCGAAGGCAATCACATTCTCAAACAAAGTAGAAGACATCTCGAAATACTTATATGATACGGGCTATGACATCCCGAAAGCGGAGATCAATACGCGAATCACCTATCACGATGCGTGTCATCTGGCGCATGGGCAGGGAATCAGGGAACAGCCGCGGGATATCCTCCTGAACATACCAGGTGTGGAAATGGTGCATATGCCGAATTCGGATCGATGTTGCGGCAGTGCAGGCATTTATAATATCACCAATCCAGAAATGGCAGGCGCAGTGTTAGAGAAGAAAATGGAGAATGTCCCGGAAGATGTGGAGATGATTTCAATGGGGAATCCAGGCTGTATGCTTCAGATGGCGATGGGCGTCCAAAAATATGGAAGGAACCAGAGGGTTGTCCATACCATACAACTGCTTGACTGGGCTTACCGAAAAGAGGAAAAGGGGGGAGGAGAATGAAAAAAAGGCTGAAAACGAAAGATCCCCATATCATTCGTTTGGCTGAAATTGTCGGTGAACAGGCGCTCCTCTATAAGGAGGAAGATCTAGTCGCCTATGATTGCGATGGCTTTACGATTCATAAGCATTTGCCGAAGGCCGTCGTCTTTCCAGGCAATACAGAAGAGGTCTCAAGGATTGTGACATACTGTTCTGGGCATCAAGTGCCATTTTTGGCGCGCGGGGCAGGCACGGGCCTGAGCGGCGGGGCCATCCCTGTGAACGGGGAGGTCATTATCAGTCTTGTGAAGATGAAATCCCTGCTCAGCATAGATTTTGAAAACAGGAGGGCGGTTGTCGAACCAGGATATGTCAATCTCAAACTGACCAATTCGATTTCAGATCGCGGCTATTATTATGCTCCTGATCCCTCCAGCCAGGCTTGCTGTACGATCGGCGGAAATGTCGCCGAAAATGCCGGCGGAGCGCACTGTCTGAAATACGGTGTGACAACCAACCATATTCTCGGCCTAGAACTAGTGCTGCCGAACGGGGACGTCATAATGATTGGCGAGGACGGGATCCCGGATATGCCGGGTTACGATTTGCTCGGCCTCATCACCGGTTCGGAAGGGACACTTGGCATCGTGACGAAAATCGTAGTCCGGATTCTGAAAAATCCCGAAGCAAAACAAACAGTTCTCGCTTATTTCGACGATGTCGAGGATGGCAGCCAGGCTGTTTCGGATATTATTTCGGCCGGAATTGTTCCGGCCGCACTGGAAATGATGGATAAGACTGCGATTGAAGGAGTGGAGGCAGCAGCGTTTCCCGTTGGCCACCCGAAGGATATAGAGGCTGTCCTGTTGATTGAAGTAGACGGAATTTCAGCCGGCATCGACGAACAAATTGAACAAATTCTGGCGGTATGTCGGAGCCGCAATGTCCGTTCGGTCAGAGCTGCCCGCTCAGAAGCGGAGAGGGCAAGCTGGTGGGCGAACCGAAAGACGGGCTTCGGAGCAATGGGGGCGATTTCTCCTGATTATCTCGTGCAGGATGGCGTCATACCGAGGAGCCGTTTGCCGGAAGTTCTGAAAAGAATTAATGCAATCAGCGCAGAGTATGGCTTGCGTATCGCGAATATTTTCCACGCCGGTGACGGGAATCTCCATCCGCTTGTTTTATTCGATGCGAGAATTCCTGGAGAGACAGAACGGGCCCTTGCAGCAGGCAGCGACTGCCTGAAGGTCTGTTCCGATGTCGGCGGCTCCATAACGGGAGAGCATGGCGTTGGGATTGAAAAAAGGGAAGAAATGAGGTTTGTTTTCAATGAAGAGGAAATTAGGGCCCAGACGGACGTCAGGGAAGTGTTCAATCCAGACAATCTCCTGAATGCAGGGAAACTATTTCCTTCGCCAGGCAAGTGTGTAGAAGTGAAGAGAGAGCAGAAGGCAGCCATGCTGTCATAACAAAGCAAAGAGACAAATAGGGGAGGAACGAACATGAAATTTGCAAGATTCAGAGTGGATTCAGAGGTATATCAAGGCATTCTGGAAGATGGCCGCCTTAAGGCCATTAAGGGAGATATGTTTGGGGAATGGCAGTATACAGGCACTGATTTCTCCGAGGAAGATGCTGTTTATTTGGCTCCTTTACAACCGAACCAAGTCATCGGGATCGGAGCTAATTTTGTAGGCAAGCCCGAAGACCTGCCCGATCAGCTGCCGGATATACCGGTATTTTTCTATAAGCCTGTTGCTTCCGTCATTGGGGCAGGAGAAGATGTGGTGATTCCTGCGGGTATCGCAGAGGTGAAGTTTGAATCGGAGTTGGCAGTTGTGATCGGCAAACAGGGGAGAGATATAGCGGAGAAGGATGTAGATGATCATATTTTCGGCTATACGATCGGTAATGATATTACGGCACCTCAATTTTTTCATCAGGATGGCCACTGGACAATCGGGAAGTCGTTCGATACATTTACGCCGCTCGGACCTGTCATCGAAACGGATTTGGGGCAGGATGGCCTGAGGGTGAAGGCCTTCCTCAACGGAGAGGAGAAACAGAACAGTCCGACAGAATTCATGATTTTTTCTGTCAGGAAAATGGTCGCTTATTTATCAACTGTCATGACTCTGAATCCGGGGGATGTGATTTTGACAGGAAGTCCGGTTGGCGCGGAAATGATAAAGGAAGGCGATACAATCGATTGCCGCATCGATGGAATCGGCTCTTTGGCGAACTTATTGACGACAAAGAATAAAGAGGCCGTCCATAGATAAAGTACGGCTGCAGCAGGGTCTCTTGCTGTTGTTGATAAAATTTTCAGTATATTCTGATTTTTTATTGTATGAAAAAGAGGGTTACTTGTATAATTAAGGAAGCTTGAATGGCTAATTAAGAAGAAACTTGCCTAAATTTAAGGGGGAAATTTGAAATGAGTACAGGTATGTTGGGTTTGTTGTCGCTGCTGCCGATTGTGGCGGTTGCGGTGTTTCTAGTGGGGCTGAAGTGGCCGGCCAGTAAAGCTATGCCGCTTTCCTACCTGGTTGCAATCGGACTGGCTTTATTCGTCTGGAAAGTGCCGGGGGCGAATGTTGCTGCTGCTTCAGCGAATGGCCTTATTGTAGCTGGGACATTATTATATATTATTTTCGGTGCCATTCTTTTATTGAACACGCTGCAGGAGAGTGGTGGTTTGAAAGTGATCAGGGACGGATTTACGGATGTGTCGGCTGACCGCCGGATCCAGGTTATCATTGTGGCATGGCTTTTCGGTTCCTTCATTGAAGGGGCTTCCGGTTTCGGTACCCCTGCTGCAGTGGCGGTTCCTTTAATGGTTGGCCTTGGCTTCCCAGCCATGGCGGCGGTTGTTGCGGGTATGGTCATTCAAAGCACCCCTGTGTCGTTCGGGGCAGTCGGCACACCGATGCTGGTCGGGGTACAGAATGGACTGTCTGCGGATCCGGGCATCACAACCGATTTTCTGGGGCTTACAGTGGAAATTGCTGGCCAGGTTGCTATCTTGCATGCGATTGCCGGAACCTTTGTTCCATTATTTGTGGTGGCGTTGATGACAAGGTTTTTCGGCAAGAACAAATCGTTCACCGAAGGGTTGAAGGTCTGGAAGTTCGCTCTGTTCTCCGCTTTTGCGATGACGATTCCTTATCTGATTGTCGCGCAATTACTGGGACCTGAATTTCCATCAATGATCGGCGGACTGGCCGGTTTGGCTATCGTCATTTTCGCGGCCAAGAAAGGTTTCCTGATGCCTTCTAAGGAAGAAACGTGGGATTTCGAAGAAAAGTCGAAATGGGATCCGGAATGGAACGGGAAGCTGGAAATCAAGAATATTGCCCATAGCAGCGGCTCCATGAGTATGATGCGTGCCTGGGCCCCTTATGTACTGATAGGACTCATATTGGTTCTGACAAGACTGAAAGCGTTACCACTACTGGAATGGACACAGTCCTGGACGATGGGTATTAAAGATATGTTTGGGTCAGGTATTGATTCGTCCACTTTTCAGCCTCTCTATTCGCCAGGCGGAATCTTCATTTTTGTATCCATCTTGACATACTTCATCCATGGCATGAATGCCAAAGCCTATAAAAGCGCCTGGACCCAGTCCTTGAAGTCGACAGCGGCTGCTTCGGTGGCGTTGATCTTTACAGTGCCGATGGTCCAAGTCTTCCTCAATACAGGGGGAGGGGCTGCCGGATATGAAAGGATGCCGATTGCGCTTGCGGACGCAGCTGCCGGTCTAGCCGGTGAGTTCTGGCCTTTCTTCGCGACTTTTATCGGGGGGCTCGGTGCCTTTATTGCGGGCAGCAATACAGTAAGTAATATGATGTTTGCCTTGTTCCAATATGATGTTGGTTCCCAAATCGGTGTTGCGCCGACCTGGATTGTTGCCTTGCAGGCAGTCGGCGGGGCAGCTGGAAACATGATATGTGTCCATAATGTGGTGGCTGCATCTGCAGTTGTCGGGTTAATCGGCAAGGAGGGAATCGTCATCAGAAAAACATTGTTTCCCTTCACCTATTATGCCTTGTTTGCGGGGGCGATAGGGTATTCTATTGTATGGTACGCCGATAAAGGCATATTCAATCTCGGTTCCTATATCGCAGTATTGATTGTTGTGGCGGCCGTTTACATCATTGCAACCAACAAAAGAAGGGCTTCCTTGCTGTTGCCGAACAAACCGACAAGCGGCAGTAAAGCTAGTTGAAGAAAAGGGGGTATGCTCGGCATCCCCCTTTTTTCTTGCTTCGGAACGCAATAGAACCCCTCTGAAAAGTAAAGGGGTGGCCGAGTGATGTAATTTGGGCATTATGAGGGAAGCGGGAGCCTTCTGTTCAAAAATGACAAAACCTTCTGGACAAAAGGCTGTAAACGGCCGGTCTGCCATTCTAAGATGGGAGGTTTTTAATGCAACTTCATTGATTTTGTAAGCGATTGGTCTGTGTCTTTCAGCGTCTGGATGCTTTCACGGACCGATTGGTTATTTGCCTGTAAAATTTCCTTATACAGCTCGGTGACCGCTGCCAGTTGATCATTAATTTCAAGTATTTTGTTTACCAGGTCAAGTTGATTTCCTCCGCTGTCCGCTTTTGGCGGGTTTGCATCGATAGAAGATAGGGCTTGATCAATTTTGGCTAGTGCACTCTCCACTTCGCTGTATCGAATTTTGATTTCATTACTCAAATTTTTTACCTCCTGTTGTTCAATTCTGCTAGCCGTTCTCTTTCAAGCCGTGCTTTTTCAGCAGTGATCCTATTTTCGAGACTCCCAATTTCGGCTTGAAGCGTCCTGATTTTTTGGTCAATGGCCTCTAACACGGAATTCAATTGGGTTAGTGAGAGATCTTGGTATGCCCGTTCGATGTCCTCTCTGAGATCGGAGAATTCATCCGCAAGCTGACCCATCCAAGTGTGGGCAGTAAGTTGCGGTTCGTGTACTAGTCTTTGATGATGGACAAATTCGGTTTGGACACCGTCCAATTCCCCTTCTGCTGTACGAAGCTTAATGATTTGTTCTTTTTTTAAAGCCAATTCAGCATATAAATAACTTAAAGTGGACACTTTTAGCAGCCCCCCTATACTTAGCAATCATAATTAAATGGTAACACGTGTCAATTATTGTTACAAATAGGAATGAATACTCAAAATGTACTGTTTTATAATTCTTTAGACCTATAAACACTTAGAAGAAAAATAGAAATGTTAAAAACCAGCGATTATTTTCCGTATAATACCAATCACGAGGGCAGTTCATGTAAGGAGTGAAAGGCCGTTATAAGAATATCAACGCCCTGTTCAACGCCCTCCCACCTCTCTGAGCTGTGATGACAACGTGGTCATGTACTCCTAGCCGATTTGTGACCTCCCACCGTCATTAAGAATCCCTTCTGATTTGCTTCGTTCACCCTGAACTAATAAAAGACAGGCATTTCATACTATTATTTCAAATTATTTTAATAATTTTATATATTTCAATAAATGACTTTCCGGATTGGTTGATTATTTTGCTCATCATGGCCACCAAGGTTTTTACAGTAGGACACCATGGATAGCCCGATTGATTTCCAAGCCTATTCCATTTGTCAAAAGGGAGGGATTGTATTGAAAATTTAAATTTCAGGATGGGAATCTCTAGGTATACTAGCTAGGGTGCCGGCGACATACATAGGGTCTGAAGAAGAAATTGTTTGAAGGAACAATCGAAAATGCAAATCGTTCCAACAGCGTCACGAAAATAAATTTTAGGCCTGTCTGGAATAGCTGGACGGGCCTTTTTTAACGTGCATAATGGTATGTCCGGTCGTCACCGAAGACGAAACAAATTGTATCCGGATCAAACAGCTGTTTATCGGTGGAAACAGTGACAACGGCATATGATTTCCCGGGTGATAAGGATATTGGCAATGCTGCCTGCCTATGTTTTTGCCAATTTAGAATGCTATTATCTTCACAGTCCTGAATAGAATATTGCTCAGAGAATCCCACGCGATTGAACAAAATCTTCTCCATGACCGTTTGGTCTTTTATGCCAAACGGTCTGAAACGAATCGTGATGTAATAATAGCCGAATTGTTGTATCTGTGTGATTTCATCGATTTGGATGGTCGTTTTTTCGTTTGGTTTGTAATATGACAAATGCAGGCAGGCTACTGTTATACATATCATAATAAGACAGAGTAATGTAATGGGAGTGGGGTTCACGGCGGCGGCTCCTCTCATTTACCAGAGAAATAGGTTTTTCTTCTTATTGTAAAATCCTTGCATTACTTTATGATATATATACTAATATGTAGGGAGTGGTATTATGCAGTACAGTAGGTTTTTCACCTGTTTGTTGACGATATTCCTGGTTATATCCATGATTTCCCCGTCTTTTGCCAAAGCACCTGAAGCATCACTCGTGCAAGAATCAAGGGAAGCGAATATACTGGGGATCCTGGAAAACCCTGTGCATACCATTCGATTGGCTGACCCGGAGTCACTGCATAATAAAGAATATGCATATACGTTGCGAGATGTTCAACAGGAACTGGAGACGGAGGGGAATAAAATCTGTGTCCAACTGTTCGAGACCATCAACCATACTCAAGTGCTCTCCGCCGTGGTCGATTCGATAGAAGAGATCCAGACGCTCACCTTCTTGCCTCCTCCTGATTTAATGAACCAGTATACAGAGCAAGCTTCTTACAAAATCCCCTACAGCATTGTCATTAGTACCCCTAACTATACGGGAACATTTGATTTTGATCGTTATTATTTGCAGGATCGTGCTTCTATGGAGAAGGAATCTCTCCTGAACATAATGGAGTATAACCTCCTGAACAATTTAGATAAACCGATTAATATGGCCTTCCACAAAAATGAACACCCAATAAAGGAGCTTAAAAAGGATTCTACAATAAAACCTGACTGTATAGCCTGTATCGGATATACATGGGTGAGAACGGATTATGAGACAAAATGGACGAATCTCGCCCAGGTCCACTCGATAAAAGGGGTGAAGACAACCTTTACACTAAGCAGATCAAAGAATGCCGCCACCTCTTTTCAAATGAAAACGGCCTTTAAGGGAGGAGGGGTGGAAGGCTCCGGATCGACTTCGCTGACGATTTCGGAGAAGGTGACTTTTCCTGCTTTGCAAGGCTCATCAATCAATTCCTTGGGAAAATGGGCACAAGCAGAAGTGAAATATGCGAAATCAATCTATCGGCATCCGAATGGTAATGAATTTACGAAAATATCTGCATATGATTTTATCGGCGGCTCAAAGTGGGGCAGCCCGGTAAGCGGGAACGGCGCCAATTTTGATAATGTTTCAGGTTCTTCCTACACAGCCGGAACGACAACGACAATCGCTCTCTCTTCATCCGTCACAAATTCTTCCTCAGTGGCGCTAAAAGTGTATGCTTCTAGCGTTGGACTGAATAACACGACGATTTCCACTACGGATACTGATTGGTTGTTTGAATTTTTAAAAGGGATGGGGTTTAAGACTTATAAGGTGTATAATAAGGGGCAGCGAAATAACTTGACCGCTAAATGAAGGTTTTGCCTCATTTAATGGACCATCTGGTGGAAAGAAGCAGGACCGGTCCATGTATTGATTTTAGGGGCTCGGCCGATTCGGCGGGCCCTTTCGGTTAGTTGCTCGCTGTTTTTATTTCATTTTACTTAACAGCCAGACCTGGCTAGAAGTCCATATACAAAAGTTATATCTGTTTGGAGGAGAGAAGGAATGGTACTTACAGTGCATGAGGTCAGCAAGCGATATGGGGAGGAAGAAGTCTTTTCAGGTCTCAATATTCAAATAGGCCGAGGGGAAATAGTAGGTATATTTGGAGATTCAGGGGCCGGGAAATCAACCTTGATCAATTTACTGGCTGGTCTCGATAAAGTGACAACAGGTGACATCCGATTGCTTGGTATGAAACTGCCGAGTCTGGAAATCATGAAGCGGGTCGGATATATGGAACAGGCGGATGCACTGTATATGGAATTGACTGCCTACGGGAATATGGAATACTTCGGTTCTTTGTATGGCCTGAAAGGAAAGAAGCTTAAACAGCGAATAGAAGATGTCGCGGAGCTTGTTGAACTGAAGCCGTATCTTACTAACGCCGTGGGCACGCTTCCGTCTCTGTTGAAACATCGATTGACATTGGCTATCGCTCTGTTGCATGAGCCGGATGTTTTGATTCTGGACGAGCCTACAGCGATGATGGGAGATGAACAGAGCCGGTTATTTTGGCAGGAGCTTCACAGCTGGAAAGAGCAGGGGAAAACAATCATTTTCACTACGAGTTTGATTGAGGAAAAGGAGATATGCACACGCTTCGGGGTAATCAGAGATGGCGATTTGGTGGGGGCAGATGTGAAGCAAATGCTTCCGAAAGTAAATGATCCCAATGAACGAGCGCAAGTCCTCTATTCTGTTTGATTAGTATGCGATATGCGCGGGAATTGATATAGATTGTTTAAAAGCATCCCGGTATTAAGAACTGGGATGCTTATTTACATATGGCACAGTATGGTGGTGAAAAAAGGACAAGGAGTGATCAGTATGTTAAAAATCGTCATTGCGCCAGATTCATTCAAAGGCAGTATGTCCAGTTTTACCGCAGCTCAGGCAATCGAGGAGGGTGTTCTGGCGGCTCTTGGAAAAGCTGAGACAGTCCTTATGCCGGTTGCGGATGGGGGGGAAGGGACAATGGATAGTTTAGTGGCCGCCACTGGCGGGAGACTGATCCCTGTACAAGTGACAGACCCTTTGCTTCGTCCGGTGGATGCTGCCTATGGGGTTCTTGGTGATGGCAAGACTTGCGTCATTGAGATGGCGAGCTCCTCCGGTATTTGTCTGTTGGATGACAACGAGCTAGATCCGATGAGAACGACCACTTATGGGACAGGGGAATTGATTAAGAAGGCGCTTGATGACGGCTTTCGTTCTTTCATTCTGGCGATCGGCGGCAGTGCCACGAACGATGGAGGAGCAGGCATGTTGCAGGCTTTGGGGATGCGGTTGCTTGACAGCTCCGGGGAAAGCATCGGTTACGGAGGGGGGGAACTTAGAGAAGCAGTGGAGATAGATGATACCCATTTTGATGTCCGTGTCGCTGCATCTGATTTCGTGATTGCTTCGGATGTTCAGAATCCGCTCGTAGGCCTAAATGGTGCTTCTTTTGTGTATGGGCCCCAAAAAGGAGCATCTGTTGAGGAAGTGGGGATCCTTGATCGGAATCTGTCCCATTTGGCAGACCTGATTGAATTGAAAACCGGGCTCAGACTTCATGAACAGCCGGGGGCGGGGGCTGCAGGCGGTATCGGTGCTGCATTCCAGGCTTTTTTTCCGTCACGCACTGAAAGAGGAATCGAAGTGGTAATGAAATATGCCGGTTTGGCCCGCAAAATGGCAGGCGCTGATTGCGTCATCACAGGTGAAGGCCAAACTGATTTCCAGACTGCGTCCGGAAAAACACCGATGGGTGTAGCGAAGCTGGCAAAAGAGTTTGGGTTGCCCGTGTTTGTGCTTGCCGGTTCAGTCGGTTCAGGTATCGGGGAATTATACAAGTATGGCGTCACCAGCATTCAAAGCATCATCAATAGGCCGATGTCTCTGCAGGAAGCGATGGAGAAGGGGCCGGAATTATTGAAGGATGCAGCCGAGCAGGTCATGCGCACTTATTTTTCAGGCAGATAAGTACATACGGAATGGACTGTTTAAGAACAAAAAAATACACCTCCGCAAAACGGCGGATGGTGTATTTTTTGCTTTTTAACGGGCAGTGATCCGGATATGGCCATTATCGAGAACGGCTTTCAAGTCCTTGGTTTCCGGTTGCTCGTAGATATGGTCGGCGATTCCGTCTTCCAGGTGATCTTGGATGGCCCTTCTAAGCGGTCTTGCTCCGAAAGCGGGGTCATAGCCGATATCAGCCAATTTTTCTTTGACTTCAACAGGCACTTCCAGAGTCAAACCTTCTTCTTTGAGCATTTCGTTTACTTCCTCTAACATCAGATCGACAATTGTGATCAGGTGGTCTTTTGTCAGGCTATTGAATTCGATAATGTTGTCGAATCGGTTCAGGAATTCCGGTTTGAAGTAGTGGTGAAGAGCCTCTTTAATGGATGCTTCCCCCTGACCCTCTTCACTTCCGAAACCGACCACAGTGCGTTTGTCGCTGATCCCGGCGTTACTTGTCATGATGATGACTGTATTCTTGAAGTTGACGACATGTCCTTGGCTATCTGTCAGCCGGCCATCTTCAAGAATTTGCAGGAACATATGCATAACATCTGGATGCGCTTTTTCAATCTCATCCAGCAATATGATGCTGTATGGATTTCTTCTGATTTTTTCGGTCAATTGTCCGGCTTCTTCATGGCCGACATAGCCAGGAGGAGACCCGATCAATTTGGATACGCTGTGTTTTTCCATGTATTCACTCATATCGAGGCGGACCATGGAATCTCTTGTGCCGAATAATTCCTCAGCAAGCACTTTTGATAATTCTGTTTTACCGACGCCGGTAGGACCTACGAATAGGAATGATCCGATTGGACGGTTCTTTGCTTTCAATCCGGCACGGCTTCTGCGGATTGCTTTTGCTATTTTCTCAACTGCTTCCTCTTGGCCGATGACTTTCTTCCTCAAGTGTTCTTGAAGATGTTTCATGCGTTCTGCTTCATCTTCTTGCATTTTTCCGACAGGGATGCCTGTTTTTTTGGAGATGATCTCTTGAATATGGGAAATGGACACAATCGGTTTCTCCGTATGGCCAGATTCAAGTATTTGCTCCAATTTTGCTTCTTCATCCCGTAGTGCTGCCGCTTTTTCATAAGCTTCTTCTTTCAAGGCAGCTTCTTTCTCTTTGTGGATGTCGGCCAACCGTTGTTGGACGGATTCGGCTTCTGGTGCTTCGGCTGCCAGATTCAATTCAGAGCCTGCCTCATCGACCAAGTCGATGGCTTTGTCCGGAAGGAATCGGTCCTGAATATAACGGTTGGACAATTCAACGGCTGCTTTTAATGTTTCTTCAGGGTATATGACCCCATGATACGTTTCATAGCGGTCTTTCAATCCTTGCAGAATGGCGAGTGTTTCCTCAATGGTCGGTTCATCGACAACAACCGGCTGGAATCGTCGTTCCAAAGCGCCGTCTTTTTCAATTTGGCGATATTCTGCAAGTGTAGTAGCACCGATTAATTGGAGCTCACCGCGTGCCAGAGCCGGTTTAAGGATGTTGCCTGCATCCATTGAACCTTCCGCTGAACCGGCACCTACAAGTTGATGGATTTCATCAATGAACAGGATGATATTTTTGCGTGACTGCAATTCCGCAATCAATTGTTTCATACGTTCTTCAAATTGTCCTCGGATACCTGTGTTGGTTACGAGGGAAGCGACATCCAAGGAATACACTTCTTTGGCTTTCAATTTTGCGGGAACATCCCCTTCGGCAATTTTGAGGGCCAGGCCTTCTGCAATAGCAGTCTTGCCGACACCGGGTTCCCCGATCAGAACCGGGTTGTTTTTCGTGCGCCTGTTCAGAATTTGGATGACGCGTTTTACTTCTTCTTCTCGTCCGATGACAGGGTCAATCAATCCGGCTTTGGCTGTATTGGTCAAATTACGGCCGTATTGGTCAAGCAGCCCTGCCGTTTGTGGCTGTTCGGTCCGGACACGGGTCGGGGGTTCATTTCCCATCAAGTTTTCCTGGTCTGGCATATTCATGCCTCCGAAGAATGGCTGGTTCGGTATGAAAGAATCAAAACCAAAATTCATTCCGGGAGCTGTGCCCAATTTGGCACGTTCTTCTTTATAGCAAGAAGGGCACAGATGATGCTTTTCCTGATGGCCGTTTATTCTAAGCTGCAATTGAATTGTCGCTTGGTTCTGTTGGCATTTTTCACATAGCATTTGATACTCCTCCTTAAATAAACATCAATTAGTACAGGTCTGTTTGTCTGACTTTGACTTTCTTTGACCTTAATCATATTATACTTTGACCTTTTTTGACTTTCAAGTGATTTGATCAAAAAAGTTGATAGATCAAAAAAAATTTGGAACTTTTTCGACTCTTTTGCGTCTAATACTTTAGTAGATGAAACAAAATACTCATGAATGTTAGAGGGAAATCATAGAGTAAATCGGAGAATCATAATAGGGAAGTCGTCTCGAGCGGAAAATCTGCACGTATTCCTGGTATCGGTCATAACCTTAGTGAGGTATGAATATGACTGTATATGGATGATTTTCATCAGCGGTTAGGTTTTAGACTAATACACAGTAAAGGTATGTGGGGGAGTATGAAAAGAAAATGGAAGTTTATGTCGTTTTTGCTGCTCTGTGTCTTGGCGATGCAGGGGTGTTCTTCAGGGGAGAGTGCCGACAGAGATACTGAGACTAGCAAAGAAAATCAGGTCGTTGAGAAAGAAAAAGAGAAAGCGGAGGATGAACGGGAAGTACACGTGCAGGAGCCGGTTGAAATCACGGTTGTAGATCCGGAAACAAGCAGCATATTGAGGGTGATTCAGCCGGAAGAGATGGGCTTTAAGACTGATCCGGTGGCTTATGAGAACATATTGAAGACTTGGGCCAGAGAATTGGCTAGAGGGAAGGACGGAACACCAGGATATGACAAGCGGCAGATAGCTGACCGGGTCGATGTGAATGGGCAAATCGTCAAGGGGTCCCCTCAGATTATCCTAGATGAGGGTGAACTTGTATCCAGACTTATGGCTGCGTCAGACGAGGGAGGTGAAGTGGAATTGCCTTTAACTGTGACGGCCAGCGGCTATGTAGCGGAGGAGGTTGCAAGGATGGATGAAACGGTCATCGCTTCCTATTCGACCCATTTCAATGCGGCGGACACAGGCAGATCGAAGAATATAGAACTGTCGGCCAAGGCTTTGGATGGTGTCATTGTTGGAGTCGGGGATATCGTTTCATTCAATGGTGTGGTGGGTCCTAGAACGCCAGAGAGAGGATATCAGCCGGCACCGGAAATCGTTAATAAGAAAAAGGTGATGGGTATTGGAGGAGGGGTATGCCAGACTTCCTCAACACTATTCAATGCTGTGGATCAATTGGCCGTAGATTACGTGGAGTGGCATCATCATTCGCTCAATATTGGCTATGTCCCTGCAGGGCGTGATGCGACAGTATCATATGGCGGGCTGGATTTTCGGTTCAAAAACAACAGCGGGATTCCCTTCAAACTGCGTACAATCCATTCGAATGGCAGGCTGACAATTGAAATCCGCACATCAAGCGATTATGCATCACAAATGAAAAAGAGCGTGTAATCATTGACAGTGCGACAACACGTTGCAATTCTTTTTTGGGCTGAATTTAATTGGCAGACAACGAAGGGGCTGTCCGAGAACTTTTCAGATGAATCCTTAAGAAAAGTAAAAGCCAAGAATGTTAGTTTAACAGCATTCTTGGCTTTTCAATTTGGTTTCACTTAACTCGCTAATGGACTTATTAGACAGCTCCTTCGTCGATTTATGAAACATTTTCCATATCTTTTTTTTGTGTATCGCCGATTCCGAATAGCTCAGGGGCATCATGCAGGCGACGGAACCATGAGAACAGGACACCGCCGAGAAGTATGAAACCGAGGTACCCCATAAGAGGATAGATGGTGTTCACCAATGTAGTGAAGCCGGCAAAGCTCAAACCGAATCCAGTTGCACCAACGACGACCACCGATGATTTGAACAATTTGGTTTCAGCTCGGATAAACCGGGCGGTGAATGCGTAAAACATCCCCACGCAAGTGTTATAGATCATGGCAAAAAGAAGGATGGCCAAAAGGCTGCCGAATACAGGCGAAAGGCTGTTAGCCAGATGTAGGGTCGGCATAGGTACCGCTTGTACATTCTTGAAATCGGCCATCATGCCGATATTGATGAGCACTAACAAAAGGCCGAGTAGGAAGCCGCCGAGTATTCCGCCCCGGGCCGCCTGTTTTTTGTCTGCCGTAGAACCACCGATGACAGACAGCATAGAGAAACCGACACCAATATTAAAGGATACATATAGTAAGGCACTGACGATCCAGTGGGAAGCAGCGGTTTCATCCGCGTTTGCATACATCCGCATCTCAGAAAAATCAATTCCGTTCGTGGTGACGGAATATGCAGCTACAATCACCATGAAAACCAGCAATATTGGCGTGAACGAGCTGATGATCGAAATAATTTTATTCGTTTTCAGCAAGAGCGTCAGTACGGCCAATACGACCATCACCAAAGCTCCGTAAAAGGCAGGAATATTGAACTGTTGTTCCAGCAAACTTCCGGCTCCGGCAATCATAATGACAGCCACGCCAAAAAGGAAGAAGGAAAGAAGAACATCGACAGCCGTCCCCAAGTAGCGGCCGCAGATCATATTGATGATTTGCTTGTGGGAAGTAGCGTGAATATGGCTCCCTAATTGGGCAATTTGCATTCCTATGAAGATAAAGATAATCGTAGCTATCACGATGGCGGGCAAGCTGTAAACACCGAAGTTCGAGAAAAATTGAAGGATTTCCTGACCCGATCCAAAACCTGCACCTACAATGACACCGACAAAAGCTCCAGCAAGATTCAACGTATTTTTCATAACTCAAGACCCCTAACATTATGTACGACCTATCGTTGCTGTAGGTCATTCGTTTATACATTATTCTACCATAATACTATGACAAAATTCGAAGCAGCAAAGCAAAAGTTGACTCATCCATAATAACATAAAAAGTAAAATCATATAAATATTTCAATTTATTACATTTTAAAGGAAGTTGTTTTCGCTTTTTCTATGCTCATCAATAGAAGGCAGTCCTCCTGATTCATATAGAGTTATCTTCCTATAGAAGAGCTGCATGTTTTTTCTTGATTTGGGGTATATAGGGGGGAGTTTAGTTTATAAAGAGGGTGAGCCAATGGATACAGAAGTTGCGCATTTTCAATTCCTGTTCCCGTTCTTATTAAACAATGGACGGCGGGACGAGATGAAACAAACCATGCTAGATAAAGGGTATGATTTTTTTAACCTGAAAGACTTGGATCAAGAAAACCGATTTTATGGGAAGCATACGGTCTCTCATAGGAGAATGGAACAATTCTTCCTTCCAAATATCGAAAAAATCCTATTCCCCTCTGATTTGGAGGACGATCGCTATATTCTCAGATTCTCTAAAGTGTTGAATCTTAAGGGAGAATTCACCGCAAAATTTGTACAAACTGATTTTGTGATCCCTTCAATCGATATCATTTTATGTCCTTTTAATATAGGAATCATGACAATACGTGTGGAGACGAGAGGTGATTTGACCTATACGGAAGCCATGGAGTTCGGTAATCTGTTTCGGAAAATGGAATCAATCGGCGAGAATGATTCCTCCACGATTGTTGTCGGGGAGGACAAGTACGAAAGGATCAAGGACTTTATCTTTGAATGCTTAAGCACCGAACTGCGCCAATTCATTCATGAAGATGAGGAGACGACGCCCTATTTCGGGAGTTTGCCGTTCTTTATGGATGAAAGGATGTACGCTATCAGTTTCATATATGTGAATCCGGAAGAGGATATTTCAAAAGAGGATCTGTACCGGATTGGGCATCTGTACGGCTTCGATGAAAAAGGAAACCCCTATATCGGAGCCAGCAATCCGAAGTTCCTGGACAGGTATTATGAGGCAGCTGTCTTTGATCGCTGGGCGGATGAAACGTATTATGGAATTAGTGAGTATGCGTATTTCTGTCTGACGAAGTCAGAAGACCCGGAGAATATCGACCAGCTTATGGACGAAATGTACGGGAAACATTATTACTCTGTATTGCTGTACTATTTTTATAAAATCACTCTCATGAAGCTGATGCATAACCAATCATTGCTCAGCCTTGCTGCCGATACCGAAAAAATTGAAGACAATATCTTTGAAATTACCCGCTTCTCAGCGAATTACTACTTTCCAGAGGTGAACAGCAGTTCATTCGGTAAAGATACATTTAACATGGTGAAGGATGTATTTCAGATTGAAGTTCTGCACAGTTATCTGCAGAATTCTTTGGAGACATTGTATCAGAATCATGAGAGGCTTGAATCACGGAGGACGAATTATCTGTTGCAGGTGCTGACCATCTATAGCGTCATATCAGGCATGTTAGGGATGAATCTGGTCATTGACAACCTGGAAAACGGGTTATCCTGGCAAGAACTGTCGAAGTTCTCCGCAATTGAAATGATTGTCCTCGTTTTGGTATTGTCGGCCGTGGTAATCAGTTTTGTGATGGGCTACTTTTTTGCGAAAAAATGGGTGCAGGAACGGAGGAAGAAGCGACATCTTTCCCGCGAAGGATAGGCCTTTCTGATTTTCGGTTTGGTCGGGAAGGAGTAACCATAAATATGAGGAAGTATGGGGTCCTTCGCACATTATTTTGAAAAAAGCAAGAAATGCAGAAATCCCCCATCTAAAAATGTTAGGATGGAAAGGTATACTATATGAGGGGGAAACATCATGAGAAAACGTAAATATATGCTAATGCTCCTGCTTGTGCTTGTATTGGCTGCTTGCTCATCGGAGGAAGAATCCAAAAAGGAAGATACGGTAAACGTCGATAAGGGACTTTTGAACGTAGAAGTGACCTTGCCTGCTTCCTATTTCGAAGACCAGGATAAAAAGGAGATCATCAAGGAAGCTAAAAATTCCGGAGTGAAGGAAGTAACCGAGAATGAAGATGGCTCTGTGACCTATAAGATGTCAAAATCCACGCATAAAGAGATGCTGGCTGAAATGGCAACAGGCATCGAGGAAACTATGGACGAATTGGAAACGGATGAAGAATTATCATCCATCCAAAAGGTGGAAGCCAAAAAAGATTTCACTGATTTCACGTTTACCATCAATCGGGAAGAAGAAACGGGACTTGAAGGGTTTGCTATGTTAGGAATAGCCATCCAATCTCTGTATTACCAGTTATTCAGCGGGGTGGATGAAGATGATTTTAAAGCGACATTCCACTTGATTGATGCAGAAACAAACGAAGAATACGATCAGGTCGTGTATCCTGATGATTTGGAAGACAGCGAGGATTCTTCAGAAGAAAACAAGTAAAAGCGTTATCAGGCCTCTTTATTACGGCCCAATCTTAAAAAACATTTCTATACAAACCGGAACCGGCGGTGATCACTGCCGGTTTTTTCTGTTTTGGCAACGAAATAGTTGTCCTCCACTGTCATTCCATCTTTTTTGGAGCGTATGTTGTTTATAGATGAACTGCCTTTCCGCTTGATATGCCATGTGTCGGGAAAATACTGTTTTCCCCGCTGTCAGATGGGGAAAGGATACAAGAAGTTGACAAATAGTCCAAAAACAAGGAGAACTAAATGATGACTTTAACACCCAAACAGCGTATTGAGCTGCACAATTTCAATAACTTGACGAAATCACTGAGCTTCAATATGTATGACATTTGTTATACGCGCTCTAAAGAAGAACGGGAAGCCTATATCGAGTATATTGATGAGCAATATAACGCGAACCGGCTCACTAAGATTTTGACCGATGTCTCGGATATTATTGGTGCCCATGTACTGAATATAGCCAAGCAGGACTATATTCCGCAGGGAGCCAGTGTCACGATGCTGATTTCGGAGGAGCCCGTCGGAGAGGCGCCAAAAGAGGCGTTTGCCGAAACCCCCGGCCCATATCCAGAATATGTGCTTATGCACTTAGATAAAAGCCATATTACGGTGCACACGTACCCGGAGTACCATCCGGATGAAGGAATCAGTACATTCCGGGCAGACATCGATGTCTCGACATGCGGAGAAATATCCCCGCTGAAGGCTTTGAACTATATGATTCACTCATTTGATACGGATATCATGACAATTGATTATCGTGTACGCGGATTCACACGGGACAAAGAGGGCAATAAGCTATTTATTGATCATGACATCAATTCTATCCAAAACTTCATCCCGCAGCAGATCAAAAGGCAGTTTGATATGATTGATGTCAATGTTTATCAGGAAAATATTTTTCATACAAAATGCAAATTGAAAGAATTTGATATTGACAACTACCTGTTCGGCTATAAGAAGGAAGAATTGAGCAATGAAGAAATCGAGTCGATAACCGAACGGCTCGAAAAAGAAATGAATGAGATATTTTATGGGGAAAACTTGCCATCCGGTTCTGGATAAGCTGAATATTACGAGACAAGGAAATTCTTTGAGGAATCTTCCACACGTAATCTCTTGTTGCATGTGGCCATCACCGATTTGGCAATATGGGCGAGAATGAAAAGACAAGCGGTTTACAAACTGAATTGGTTCAGGATAAGGTCCTTTTATTTTAATGGGATCTGAAGATAAATGTGATTTTGTGAACAAGCGAATGTGCCACGTTTTTTTCTTATATCTGCTAGAATAGGACTGTTTACAACATAGCAGGGGTGGTAGAAGTGCAGCAGGGTAATTACAAACAAGAACTGTATGAACAAATTATGATTTGGGCAGAAAATAGAGGAATCAACCAAAAGGAAGCAGAGCATTACTGCCTTTTTCTTCTCCAATGTACCGATCGGGAATTCATAATGGGAATCGTACAGGCGCTCAAGTGGTCAGGTATCCATACGACGAAAGAACAATCGATAAAAGAAATAACGGAAAAGGAAGAAGCAGATGTTCTGACAGCTTACTGTTTCAGAAATAATGGGCTATTGACTGAATTCCTTTATGACGGAGAGGCTCTGTTGACGCTTGAGAGGGTGGATGATTGGGTTGATACGGCATCAGATTGCATGGCAGAATGGATTAAGATGCGTGATTATATGAAGGATCATTGTCCGACTGTGTATAATATGATCTGCAATGCCTACCAGGCAGTCTATACAAAAAACTGGGAAAAGTGAAGAAGAAAGAGGCTGTCCGAAAAGTAACTTTTAAGATGAATCCTTAAGCAAAGTAAAAGCCAAGAATGTTGGTTTAACAGCATTCTCGGCTTTTCAATTTGGCTTCAATTAACTCGTAAATGGACTTATTAGACGGCCCTTATTTTGTATTTTAAAAAGGCAAAAAAAAACGCTATTCAGCGATGTTTTCGACTGCATTATTTATAATTCTTTCCATTTCAGCAGTACAATCCTCTTTATTGCGGAAGCTCTTTCTTTCGCCGCTCCGCGCATCCTCTATGATGAATTCCCTGGTGCCGACTGAATACATGAGGTGAAAATTGCCGATTCGATGTGTAATTTCTACGTCATGGTAAAAAAGCAAGTTATCCAGCATATCGGTAATTTCACTTTTTTTCATTTTCGGTCCCCTTTCTGTCCTGGTGCCTATTAGGCAGAGAAGACAAGAATATGGATCGGATATATAAGTATACCTTACCACACAACTTATATAACCGATAGGGGTGGTTTAGGGAAAATGGCGAAAACTTATACACATTAGACGTTTCATCCATCGAAATAAGCAGAATCTATAAGTTTGTTTTCTGATTCTTTTTGACTAATCCTTCACTAGTATGTTTTACAGAAAATCCAGGTGGAATAGATAAGCATAGCAAATATTCTTCGGGAGGGATTATCTTAATGAGTGAAAAACCTAGTAAGTTGCCGGCACAGGAGCAAAGAATACAGCCGGGCATACAAAAACAAATGAAGCCTGAACCAGAGACTGAGGCTTCTTATTATAAAGGAAGCGGCAAGTTAAAGGATAAAGTGGCCATCATTACGGGTGGCGATAGCGGAATCGGCCGTTCTGTCGCTGTCTATTTCGCCAAGGAAGGCGCGAATGTTGCCTTAATCTATATGGAACGGGAACAGGAAGACGCAGACGAGACGAAAAAGCTGATTGAAGCGGAGGGCCGAAAATGCCTGCTGATTACAGGGGATGTCGGCTCAGAGGATTTCTGTATGCAAGCTGTCGAGAAGACGGTGGGAGAATACGGAAAGCTGGATATTTTAGTCAACAATGCGGCTGAACAGCATGTGCAGGAGGATTTCCTTAGCATCTCCTCCGATCAGCTGGAAAAAACATTCCGGACCAATGTATTTGGTTATTTCTATATGGCGAAAGCTGCTATCAAGCATTTTGAAAAAGGCGGCAATATTATCAATACAGCCAGTATCACAGCTTATCAAGGTAATCCGACACTGATTGATTATTCCGCTACAAAGGGGGCCATCGTTTCCTTTACAAGAGCGTTGAACAACAGTGTGGTATCCAAAGGCATCCGTGTGAATGCTGTAGCCCCAGGTCCGATTTGGACACCGCTCATTCCTGCTTCGTTCCCTGCCGAACAAGTAGCGGAATTCGGTCAAAATGCGCCAATGGGGCGCGCCGGGCAGCCAGAAGAGCTGGCGCCTGCCTATGTATATCTCGCAAGTGAAGATTCATCCTATGTCAGTGGGCAAACCATCCATGTAAACGGCGGTTCGGTCGTGAATGGCTGAGGAAGGGAAAACCGGCTTGTCCTGGCTTGACTGTCAGTCTCAGGATAAGAAGATGCTTGAAAAATAGGTACAGACTAAGGTCCAAGCCGTAAAGGGTTTGGACTTTAGTCTGCTTTTAGCGGTTGTCTAGCTTCATGAAGTCAAAAAGGAGGAAGCCTCGGTCCAATCTTCAAAGTAACAATCGGAGATCCGCTTGATTTCTTCTTTTTCTGAGTGGGATGTATGGTCATAGATGGCGATCGTATAGAATCCAGCCTGCTTAGCGGTTTGGATGGCATGCAGGGAGTCTTCATATACGGCAACTTCGGCAGGGGGCGTTTCCCATCTGTTGCACGCAGCCAGAAAGATGCCTGGCTTGTCTTTTCCGCTGCCAATCTCTTGGCAGGTAAGGATAAAATCAAAATGATCCAATACGCCAAGCCGGCGCAGGGCCGCTTCGGCTGGTTTGCGGTCCATAGCGGTAGCAATACATTTTCTGGCATCCAACTTTGTCAGGAAGCTTTCTATGCCTGGCTTTAGTTGGACAAGATCCGTATATTGCCTTTCCACAAGGCTGATGATCTCATCGACTACTTCACGTGGTGTAGCGGATAAGGCAAACACATCAATTAAATATTCCGCACTTTCCTGAAGGCTCATTGTCTTTAACCGTTCTTTATAATCGGCAGGAGGCACTAGCCCGTTTTTGCGGCAATAATCATCCGCTACTGTCTCCCAGACATGCATTGAATCCAATAAAGTCCCGTCTAAATCAAATATTGCATAATCCCTCACCATAAAACCACCTTTTGTTTGGATGTTCTCATCTTAGGGCTATATCCTGTTGTCATAACGACTCCTACATTATAGCACGCATAGGGAGCAGCACGGAGGAATTCAGGAACAAACAAGCGAATATATGAGTGAAGAGTAAAGGAGTGGGTGATTTGACGACAATCGGATTCATCAGGCATGGCGTTACAGATTGGAATAAGGAGAAGAGGGCACAAGGCGCTTCCAATATTCCTTTGAATGAAGAAGGCAGAGGGCAGATTGAAGGGACCATCGAAGCCGAACGAGTGGAGAAATGGGGAGAGCAGTGGCGAGGAATGGACCTCGGTATGGAGACCGCAGAGGAGGTATTGCTCAGGAGCAAGGCATTTATGATGGAGGCTGTGGAACAGCATCCAGACAAGCGGGTTTTGGTCGTCAGTCATGGCGCTCTTATCGGGATCACTCTGAAATCCCTTTTCCCTGGACGGTGGGAGAAACAGAACATCGGCAACACATCCCTTAGTATTCTATCACTGGCAGAAGAAACGTGGGAATGCACATTATTCAATTGCACGAAGCATCTCGCTTTGGAGGAGCCGGGCCTGTGATGCAACGAAGGGTTTCCACTTGTACAAATCTTACCCAGTAGGTACAATTACAGTCTGAACTTTCACAGCAGTGAGATTACGAATGAAGGAGATTTGGACATGCAATGGGAAACAAATGTAACACTTTTTCGAATGATTAACGACTTAGGCAAAGAATATGAATATGTAAACCCGATCTTTATTTTTATAGCGGAATATACCGTTTTTTTGTTAGCTGGCATGCTGCTTATGTATTGGTTCACAAGGACAAAGAACAACAGAATCATGGCCATCAGCGCTTTAATTGCTTTTGTGGCCGCTGAAATAACCGGCAAGCTGGCAGGAAAATTACATAGTAATGAAAATCCTTTCGCAGAATTGTCAGGTGTCAGCCAATTAATAGAAAAAGAGATTAATAACTCATTTCCGAGTGACCACACAATCCTGTTTTTCTCGATTTGCATGACATTTGTTTTCTTCAGGAAAAAAGGTAGTTACATATGGCTTATACTGGCCTTTTTGGTGGGAGTGTCAAGGGTTTGGGTTGGCGTACATTATCCGGCGGATATTTTGGCAGGTGCGGCCATCGCAACGATAAGCGCCTACATCTGTTACCGAATCGTACCTTCTTCGAAGGTCATTCATCAGCTACTCGGCTTTTATGAAACGATGGAAAGAAAAGTTTGGCCTGAAAAACACAAATCAAGGGATAAGTAATAGAGGACAGCAGCGAAACGAATGGTTTCCTGCTGTTATAGTTTAGAAGATGAGAGGAGGAGTACGATGGATAGGTTTGATATGAGCTTTCGGAATCCGGTCGTTAAGGTCTGGTTTATTGTTCTTCTTCCAGCAGTCATCCTTGCTTCTCTTTTCATTTGGCTTCTCCCCGAACAGCATCAATGGATTCCTCAATAGATGGGATTGGCTATTGCCTGTATCGTATGGGTTTGGTCCTACCTGTTTTGTAAACGGAACAAAGAGTGTAGACAGTAAGGACGGTAAAATGCCTCCATTATGCATAGGATCCACATACCCAGTCATATATGTGTGAAAAAGGAGTCCATATGTATTGCTTCAGGGAAATCCAGTGATTTTTTATACGATTCGGGGCTCGACCATCAAAAAGTTTCTGATCATAGATTGCCTATTGGGCATAGGGATATATTATCTTTTGAAACTGGCGTTTTCTCATACAGGGATTGGGGTTACAGGAAGTTTGATTGGAATAAAAACCATCAAACGAACTTCAGTCAGGACAGGAAAGCTGAAGAAATGTCATCAATCGGCTGTAAGATATAAAAAAAGCGATGCCCTAAAGCATCGCTTTTTTTATATCTTATAATACACGTGTTGCTTTGACCATACGCGGTTTCCAGTAGGTATTGATATCTGAAATTACGACACCTTTACTGCTGGATGCATGGATCATTTGATTATTGCCCATGTAGATTCCAACGTGGTTAATTGTCCCATCATAGTTTGTATCGTAGAAGACAAGATCACCCTTCTGTATAGAAGATAGAGAAACGGTTTTCCCAGTATTGGATTGGGCTACTGACGTACGCGGGATGGTTACGCCGATTTCTCTGAAGGCGCGCTGCGTCAAAGATGAGCAGTCAAAAGCATCTGTGCGATCAGGGCTTGCGCCGTACAAGTAGGAAGCTCCCAAGTATTTCTTAGCGACAGAAATAACTTGGTCCGCTTTACTGACGCTGGATGAATTGGAAGAAGAGCTTCCTGTAGAAGAAGAGCTTCCTGTAGAACCTGACAATACGCCTTTAATTTTGATTACTTGGCCTACATAGATTTTGTTTGCATTTGTGATGGATGGGTTCAGGCTCATGATTGCTGATACAGTCGTTCCGTTTGCTGAGGCGATTTTTGAAAGGGTATCACCAGATTTGACTGTATATGTGCTTGAACTGCTTGAACTGCTTGAAGATGTGCTGCCTGATGAGCTGGTGCTTCCGGATACCGTGATTTTTTGTCCGACATAAATACGGTTTGCATCTGTGATGTTCGGATTCAAAGACAGCAATTTGGAAACAGTTGTGTTATATGTACTAGCAATTTTGCTTAGTGTATCTCCAGATTTAACAGTATAGATTGTAGTGTTAAGAACTTGTTCGGAGGGAACATAAACAGAAGGGCCAGTAAGTTCAGCTTCTGCTAACACATGTTTATAGTTTGTTGTTTCGGCAGGGGCAGCTAGGGCATCATGACCAGGGAGCATGCTAGTGGCAAGTAGTGAGCTAAGGATTGTTCCTGTCAAAATGACTGGTTTTTTCATATTTTCATTTTCCTCCAAGGTTTTCTCTCTAAATTTATTTTACTTATAAAATTATAATCTGATAAGTTTATAAAAACCAGTCAATACAGAATAAGAATAAGTAACAAACATTACATTTAGATTACATTTAATAGAATAGGAGAAAAGCTCTGTTTATTCTGAATTTTATTGGTGGTATATAAGGTTTTTAATGGTTTTTTTAGGTATAGTAGACTAGCTTTGTGGATTATCTATTATTTGTTGAATATTATATAACTACCAGTCATTGGTGTTTCATCATAAAGCAACGAAGTAAAATAATTATATTAAAATAATATAATGATGGATTGTGAATGTTAAAATATAGAAATATATGTCTTGTTTGTAATATGGTTGTCATAGTTTCGTTACGCTGTTATAAGCAGCTCTAAAGGGAGGTGTATACGTAATGGAAAAGAACTTAAAATTCAATGAATTTCTGAGAATAGCAAAGGGATTGAATGAGATCGGCGTCATTCCTTTGTTGATGGGATCTGTCGGGCTTGAGGTCGTCACCGGTACTGATTGGGGCACGGAGGATCTGGATATTCATATCCCTGGAGACGAAAGGGGATGGGAAGCGCCTGCGGAAACCGCGATTCATGACTGGGATCGGGTAGCGGCACTCATGTTGTCGTTAGAATACCGATTGGTGGATTTGCATGAGCATGAATTTTCCAATGGAGATTACTCTGTGGAATTCGGCATAATCGATACATTACCGTCGTTTGCAGGGGTGTTGCTTACAGATCTGCAAATGCATCAAACAGGGGACATCCGCTATTACTTATTGACGCCGCTGCAATATATGCGCGTATATGAAGCTTCATCCATGGATAGCTATCGGGCTGATAAGAATAACGAGAAAGACTTTAAGAAAATAGCGTACTTAAAAAATGTAACGTAAAGCTTTGTACTGTTTATTGTTGTTTTTATCAAAATTAGAGATGCAATTAAACAATGCATCTCTAATGAATAAATTATTTTGTTAAATTATAACTCCAATCAATTAAATTATAGATCTCTTCTTTAGGAAAAGAACTATCCAGAACGATTGTATTCCTATCTTCCTTATTCATATGGTATGCGGACAAAATCCCTTCTTCATTCCTTAGTAGACTATTTAATCCTGGATCGCCCTTCTATTATTTCGACACTGCCTTCTCCTGATAAGCCTAATTCGATACGTGGTACATTCATAATTAGTCCATACCACTTACGATTCCTATTATGTCTTAATGCTGCATAATCTGGATACTTCAACCAAGGGTAGTCTTGCTCTGTAAATTTTTTCTTCACATAAGCAAAGATTTCTTCTCTATTTATCATTAAAAACAACTCCTGAAATAGGTCTCGTCAATTTCAACGATATCTTCAAGGCGCCCCTTAACCTTGCCGAACCGAATAGAATAATGTGTTCAAATGAAAAGTGAGCGAATGTTTGTTCTTATGCTAATTATAGCAAGAATCCGAACGCATCAAAATCACCACTTACGTTTGACACTCCTTTTTTAAAAGAGCTCTCAAGGTCTTTTTCTTTGTCCGATTCATCGGTATAATAAGATGTATCTTTTGTAAGTAACGGAGGTAACATGCTTTGGAATGGAAAAATATATACCGCGGTATCGTTATGGGGATCAGCGATCTGATTCCTGGGGTAAGCGGGGGGACGATTGCCTTTATTCTGGGTATCTATGATCGTCTATTAAGTTCAATCAGCGGCTTTTTCAGCCGTGAATGGAAGAAACACATAGGTTTCTTGATTCCTCTTGCAATAGGAATGGGTTCTGCTATCCTTCTTCTGAGCAGGGTCATTGATTATTTTCTGGAGCATCATTACGCGCCCACGCAGTTCTTTTTCTTGGGGCTGATTGTTGGTGTTCTTCCGCTGATTGTAAAGGAAGCAGATGTGAAAACTTCTTTTACGGCTAAACATTATATGATTTTGTTTGTGGTTGCCATACTTTTGGCATCATTGGCATTCTTGAATCCGCTGAAGGTAGATATTATCGAGACATTGACAATTCCGTCTACTATCGGGCTGTTTCTATCTGGGTGGGTCGCCAGTATGGCGATGCTGCTCCCGGGCATTAGCGGCTCCTTTATCCTGTTGTTGTTGGGGATGTATTCAACGGTCATTGCCGCTTTGTCCAGCCTGAACTTGCCGATTATCATGGTTGTAGGGCTGGGTGTCGCTGTCGGATTCATCATCAGCAGTAAAGTGATCAGTTACCTTTTGAAACACCATCATTATATGACCTACGCCGTGATCATGGGTTTGATCATCGGTTCCACTTTTGTTATTTTCCCTGGTTGGCCAGCAGGAGGGACATTAGCTGCCTCAGTAGTCACATTTGGGGCCGGGTTATCCATCACTTTGTTCTTCAGCTCCAAAAACTGATGTACATCAAGAGGGACCTTATCGATATGATAAGGTCCCTTTTTTCGTTTATTGGCCTGCAACAGCTTCTTCGGTTGTGGCAAATTTTCTTGCGAAAGAAGAAGGGATATAGAGAATGATAAAACCGATCGTGACAAAGCAAGAAGTGATTAAAATATAGTGAGGAGAGATGAAATCATATAAGAATCCGAATAGGAGCATGGAAAAAGGCATGAGGGCCATCGCCATTGTTTCCATAAGGCTGAACACGCGTCCCTTATATTTTTCGTCAATCACCGTCTGCATAATCACACTGATCGGGGTGTTCGTGAAAATACCCATGACACCCAGTATGAGCAGGACAATTCCATAATAGAAGATCATTGTTCCGTAGCTGAGCGGGAAAAGCACCGGCAATGCCAATAGTCCCATACACCCGGCCATCGCGATCATGCTCCGCTTCGAAACCACAATCGGTGATTTGAATGCTGCCCGGGTACCGACAAAAATCGAAGCGGCCAGCATGCCGAATGATTCTGCAGCTTCCACCAACCCAAAGTGAGTCGAATCCACCTTTTTCATCTCAATCAAAATATAAGAAATGCCGATTTGGGATGCTGCAAAGAGAAAGTTGACTACAAGCGCAACGACGACAATTCTCGAAATCAGTTCGTTGCGGCGAAGGTAACGAATTCCATCTTTAATGCTTGCGATCACGCCTTCTTTAGAAAAATCGTCATCTGCCGTTTGGTTCGTATATAACCTGAAGTTCATGGTTGATTCCAAAATGGTGGCAAATAGGTAAGCGATGATGAAAATGCCGATGAAAACAGGCAAAGACACAAAACCATAAAGCAAGCCTCCGAATGTCGGGCCTCCGATAGTGGCCAGCGAGAGGGAAATCTGGTTGAAGGATGCGGCTTTTTGGATATTTTCCGGGTTTACGAGATTAGCGATGCTGGCGGTGAAAGTGATTCCGGAAAAAGTGGAAGAGATTGCTATAAGAACAGATGCTGTGTAGATGGCCGGGATGGAAAGTCCTTCTGTAAAACTGAATATCAGCAAGCCGATCATCGTCAAGACACTGGTCAGTTGTGAGATGATGATAATGGCTTTTTTGTTGTATGTATCCGCCATATAACCGGCTACCGGTGCTAATAGGGTCCTTGGCAGTATATTCAATATCAGATTGACTGCAAACGACATAGCTGAACCGGTCGCTGACAGGATATAAAAGCTGATCCCGAACGAATAGATGCTTGCCCCCAATGAAGAAATCAGTTTACTGATTAGAAAAGTCCCTAGATGTTGCCGGGCTTTTTTGAGCTTTTTTTCATTTTCTTGCATGCTAATCACTCTTCCTCTCTGTAAAAATATAACAAGTTTAATTTAATTAAACTCATTTTAGCATAGTATGCGGTTGCCTGCAATCAGAAAGTTTAATATAATTAAACAAAAGGTGGCGATTAGGATGGAATCTTTAGGTGAACGGATACGTACTCTTCGAAAACAGAGAAAACTGACGTTGACCGATGTAGCAGAAGAAAAAATGACAAAAGGGATGCTGAGCCTGATCGAAAACGGTAAGGCCAAGCCTTCAATGGAGAGCCTTCAGCATATCGCTCAGAAATTGGGGGTGACCGTAGCAGACTTGGTCGATCGTAAAGAAATCGAACGGGTCAGGGAGGTCTTGGAGAGTGCGGAAAGTAGCTGGAAGGATAGCGGGCTGAATTCTGAGGAACTTGCGAAGAATATTTGCAGCATCACTGAGCCAGTGCTGTCGCAGTTGGGTGAGAACTATGAATCCGGTCGTTTATTGGAGCTATACAGCCGCTCTTTATTTTTGCTGCACGAAGAAGAAGCGGCCGTCCGGTACATGAATGAAGCCGAGAAGGTCTTCAAGACGATTCACTTATATAATGAGTATGCAAAAATGGCATCCATCCGGGCTTTGGTCCAATTCCATAAGGGCAGATACCAACATGCGCTGGATATGATCTTACATATCAGAAATGAAATAGTTGATAATGGCTGGCATTTATCGGAGACGACAAAAGTGGAGCTGAATTATTATGAAGCGATCCTCTATTATGCGATCGGAGACTATGGAAAAGGGAAAGAAAAGGTAAAGGAATCATTGTCGCTCTTGCAGGAGACGGGCATCTATTATTTTGTGGATGAATTGTACCGGGTGGCGATTCTGGATGCCATGATGCAAAACGATGAAGAGAGAAAACAAACATACATGAAAAAACTTCAGCAATATGCCGAGTTTGCGGAAAATAATTATTCCAGATGGTACTTGGAAACGATGAAAATCCATGATTATATTCAATATAAGAAAGAATATGAGAAGGGTATGGAATTATTGACAGAGGCGCTCAAAAGGGACTATGGATTTAGTCAGGAAGAAGAAGTGGCATACAGAAAATTCCGGAAGCTGGATGAAGTAGCTGCACTGTACGGAATGGCAAAATATCAGGAAGCTTTAGATGCAGCAAAGGAAATGCCGGACGAGCCATTTTTGAATCATCCGTTCGATCTTTCGATTTACTATCAGATGTTCGCCCATAAGGCTCTTTGTTATCTTGAGTTGGGGCAGCATGAAGAAGCGCTGAAGGAAATCAGGAAAGCGTCCCGCATGATCGATCCGATGCCATCCACACCTTATAAGGAATTGATCATACAGGCAGAAGAGCGAATTGAACAAGAAACGGCAGCCGGGAAGTAGCAGGCATATTCCCTTTCCAATAAGTCGTGTCTATAGCTTGCAAAGCACATATTTAAAGAAAGGAGACAGCCAATTTAAAGGCTGTCTCCTTTCTTTCTAAAAAAAGCTATTAATTGACACGAGGGAAACCAAAGCCGGATGCATAATCGTCCCCTGTTGCTGCACCGGTTCCGCCTTTGATGTCATTTGCTTTTGCCTTGTTCTGGAGTTGAGTCCGAAGCTGCGAAGCTGACCAGCTAGTGTTAGATGCCCACATTTTAGCGGCTAGACCGGAAACGTGCGGAGTGGCCATGGATGTCCCGCTGATCGTATTGTAGCCACCGTTATACCAAGTGGATTCAACAGCAGATCCTGGAGCAGAGACTTCAATATCACGGATTTGGATGACATAATCGCCATCAGTGTTCGGGTTTCCGCGGGAAGAGTAATTTGCCACACGGTATGTTCCGTTTTGCTGTACGTTCTCGAGAGCGGCCACTGCTACTGCATTGACGAGGGCTCCCGGATATCCGATTGTGTTGGCGGCAGATCCGCTGTTACCTGCAGCTGCGACAACAAGAACACCTTTTCCATATGCATAATCTACTGCGCTTGAAATAAGTGAATTATTACTGCTTGAACCGAGTGACATGGAAATGATTACTTTTGAGCGTGTGCTTGTCGCTTGATCGGCTGCATGGCGGATCGCATAAGCGATATCGTCGGAATAACCGGAGCCGCTGTCTGTAAGGACCTTATATGCCCAAAGCTTCGCCTGCGGGGCAACTCCGTAAATGCCGCTTCCGCCGCCATTAGCCAAAACGGTTCCGGCAACGTGTGTACCGTGTCCGTTTCGGTCTGCGCAAGAATTGTTCACATATGTGGACGTTGTAGTGAAGTCTTTACATTGTTCTACATTAGAAGCTAGATCCGGGTGGGAAGTATAGGTGCCGGTGTCCAGTACGGCCACTTTAATGCCGCTACCGCCTGAAGTGCTGGTCAAGGAAGGATTGTTATAGATGGCCTTCATCCCCCAAGGCACGCGGGTGGAAGGGGTGGCGGCTACTTCTGCCTGGGTATTCGCTTGGTCGACCTGTGCGATTTTGACGATGTCCACTTTCTCCACTTCAATGGATGAATCTTTCTTAAGTTCTTCATACTCTTTGCTGCTGACCTCTGCCGAGAATCCGTCCTTTCCGAAATCCCGTTTTTTCGAGTGCACAGATTTTTCGGCTTTTGATAATTGGGAAGAAGAGCCTTTAATCATAACCCTAATCGTGTCACCGGCAGCCTTGCTTACGCTGTCAGCGGCACTGCCTGTTGCAATATCTGGGACGCTGGCTGCTTGTGGGGTGGCAGCAAACAGGCCGAACACTAGGGCGCCGCTTGTCAGTGCCATACTGAATTTTTTACCGAACTTCATTACAAATTCCTCCCTTTTATCCTAAATTGCGATGATGTGTGTCTTAGATGTGAATCGATTGTATTCTGAATAATCAGTCTAAACAATATGTAAAAAGTTGTAAATCGATGTGTGAGCTATTAACACCGAATGATAGGATAGTCAAGTATAATATGTTGAAACGATTACAAACCCGCAGGCTTTATATCAAATGAAATCTGTAATATAAAGCATCAAAAGGACCATCTTTTTTTGTGGATATTCAGGTCTATATGTCGATGGCGGAGAGAATATGTAATTTGGCATAAAAAGATGGGGCACTTTGCCTAGAGTGCCCCGCTTAATCACTGTATATCTAGTAGAAGGTTTCCGGTTCCGGACAATCAAGAGCATAAAGGTCCCGATATCGTCGGTTCCCATTCAGCAGAGCTTGATGTGTCCCTTGCATCATGAAAGTTCCATCTTCAAGGAACAGAATCCGGTCCATTTTTTCCGCATGGGCCAGGTGATGGGTGATCCATATCACAGTTTTGTCCCGTAATACATCAAAGATTGTGTCCAGTAATCTTCTTTCCGTAAAGGTATCCAGTCCCACAGTCGGCTCGTCGAGAATAACTATCGGTGTTTTGGATAGTAAGATGCGTGCCAATGCAATCCGCTGGCGCTCCCCTCCGGAAAACCTTCCGCCAAGCTCTTGCATCCTTGTCCCGTACCCTTGTGGCAGGGACAGGAAGTATTCATGCATGCCCACTTGTTTCGCTGCCTGATATACATCTTCATCCGTGGCTTCGAGATTGCCGAGACGGATATTATTCATGACCGTTGTATCGAATAAATACGGCTTTTGGGACAAGATAGAAACGACTTTCACCGTGTCGGCCCCAAAGTCTGAAACCATGTGGGACCCAATATATATGTGGCCATTTACGGGCGGATAAGCCCCGAGCAGTAAACGGGCCAGTGTACTTTTGCCGCATCCGCTTTTCCCCAATAAGGCCATTTTCTCACCGGCATTGACCGATAAGGATATGTTTTTCAATATGGGTGATGTATCCTGGCTGTACGAAAAAGTGACTTGCTCGAAAGTTACAGGCAGGGAGCAGCAAGAGCGAAGCGATTCAAGTTGTTCTTTTGCCAGAAGACAAGGCTTGTCCTCCGTTTTTTCCAAGCTATTCAGCCGGGTAAGTGAGCTTTCATATCCAGGAATCTGGCTGATGGCATCGGATAAAGGTGAAAATACGTCGATCAGCGGGAAGACAACGAGCACAAAAGCTGCTATCCAGACAGGGGCGAGGGATCCTTGCTCCGCCTGGATGCCGGACCAGCAAATCATGGCAATCAGAATGGCCGCTGTGCACAACTGAAACAAAAGATTACGATAACTGTTAAAGGAGGATAATTGCCTTTGTGAGTAATCGACTCTTAGTTCATAAGATTGGTAGTCTTGGATGAACTCTTTTTGTCTGTGGCTGATCATCCATTCCCCGCTGCCCATGACAGCATCGGTCAACTTGCTGTAGAGGCCGTTTTTGGCGTCTTTAAGTCTAGCCTGGCGAGCGCGTGTACATAGCAATGAAACAATCGGAAAGAAGACGACCAATACACATAACATTAGCCCCATGAATAAAGCGAAAGGAATGGAAAAATAGCCAAGTGCCCATACAATCAAGACAAACAAAACTAGGGAAATCAGGGTCGGGAAGATTGTTTTGACATAAATATCCTCCAAATGTTCAATGTCCTCGGACAGCATCCCAAGCAAATCACCTGTCCGGTAACGTTCTTTCATAAGCAATGCCTGCGGTTCCAAAAGCCGGAATAAGCGGACCCTCATTTGGGAAAGGATCTTTAAAGTCATACTGTGACTCGTCAGGCGTTCTGCATATCGGAAAGCCGGCCGTGACACCCCGAAGAAACGAACGAGCACAATTGGTATGTAAACAAGCAGGATGTTTCCCGACACTGCCGCCGATTTGGAAATCAGATGCCCTGAAGTGAACATCAGGGCGGCAGCCGAAAAGAAGGTCCCCGTGCCGAGGATCACAACAAGCGCAAGTAAATATCTGTTTTTCTTCAAATAAGGAAGAACCCATGAATCTTTGAATATCCGGAAGGGGTTCAGTTTCTTATGCATAATGCACCTCCTGATTGTTTGATTGCTGCCGGATAAACTCCCAATACTTTCCTTTCTTTGCGAGCAGATCATCAGGTTTGCCCGATTCGACGAGCGTTCCATTCTCCAGGACCAGGATGTAATCCATTTCTTTCATCCAGTGCAGGCGGTGGGTTGCAAAAAACACCAGTTTATTTTGGAACATCGGAAGCATTCTTTGCTTCAGCTCATATTCGGTTTCGATGTCTAGGTGGGCAGTGGGTTCATCGAACAGCAGGATTTGCCGGCGATCGTCGAGAAAACCGCGGGCAAGAGCGATCCGTTGTTCCTGACCGCCGCTCAGCGAACGGCCGCTTTCTCCAATTATTTCCTCAAGTCCATGCGGTAGGGAGTCGACAACTTCACGTAAGCCTGCTTTGTCTATGGCATCCCATATTTGTCCAGCGGTGGCGTCCGGTGTATAGAATGCGATATTATTTCGCAGTGTATCGTTAAAAATGTAAGGATGCTGCGGTATGTAAAGCACACTATTCTGCCAGTCACTATCATGCAGGCCTTCGATGTGTTTTCCATTAATCTGAATGCATTCTCCATGTGGCTGAAGGAAGCCTGCGAGAATATTGATCAAAGTGGATTTGCCGGAGCCGCTGCCGCCGATTATGCCGATTTTTCCGTAACCCCTCCAGCAGAAGTCAATCTCTTTTAGACTGTCATCGGAGGCCCGTTCATACTTGTAAGACAACTTCCGGAGTGCAATGGCGGACTTTTCTGTCCAAGTGTCCATCCCGCTTGCTTCGGGCTGTCCTGGAAGCTCTGTGTCTGTTATTTCATAGATTGCCTCCAAGCTGTTTTTCCCGTTTAGCGTTGCGTGATAATCCATCCCGAATTCACGGATCGGCAAAAAGAATTCGGGGGCCAGAATCAGAACAGTAAGCGCCGGAAATAGCTCCATTGACCCTTCCAATAAGCGGATGCCGAGGAACAAGGCAATGACAGCAATCGATAGAGATGTGAAGAAGTCAAGCGCGAATGTGGATAAAAAGGCAACGCGCAATGTCCCCATCGTCGAGGAACGGTATTGTTCACTAACTGTCATGATGTTCCTGTCGTAATGTTTTCCGAGCCCGAGGAGGCGGAGGGTCTCCAGTCCCCTTAAAGAATCGACAAAATGATTCGATAACCTCTGATGGGAACTGTACTGCCTGTTCGCTTTTCTTCTGGCGGCGATGCCGAGCAGCACCATAAAAAAGATCAGTACGGGTACCACGAGGGTGCAAATAATGCCTGAAGTCAAATCGGTCTTCAGCATATACAGGACAACCAGGGAAGGAATACAAATCAGATTAAGAATTTTTGGCAGGCAGAGTTTTATGTAATTTTCGGCTTGCGTAATTCCCTCAACAATCATTGTCACTAACTTTCCTGTTCCGGCTTGCCGGATGAAAGAAGGACCTGCAGCGAAGAGGATCTCCAATAGTTGGCCGCGGATTCTGTTTCCTGAGACGGCAGTGTAGCGCTCCATCCACCGATCACGGAAGAATGAAAGGAAGTACCGCAGCATATAGGCACCGGTAAATGAAAGAATAGGGAAGAGCTGTTGGCGTAAGCTCTCCCCATGAAATAAATGGTCTATGGCCATGGCAAGAAAGAAAGCCTGCGTAATGATCGCGATGCCTTGTGAAACGGCAATGACCGCCAAAAAAAGCATTGTTCGCTTCAAGCCTTTCAATTGCCATAATCTCTTTGTCATCATGAATGTTTCACCATCTTATCAGGGCTGATCCGTTTGCGGAATACATAATAGCTCCAGACTGTATAAGTAAGAACAAGCGGCAAGAAAATAACTGATATAATCGTCATGAGCTTCAATGTATACGGTCCGCTTGCCGCATTAGTGATGGTCAGGTTGTAGGCTGTATCGAGTGTGCTGACCATCACCCTTGGGAATAGGCCTGCAAACAAAGAAGAGACAGTGGCAAGAATCGTAAGGGCAGTCATCGTGAAAGCAAGCCCTTCCCGTTTTTTATCGGCAAATACATAACTCAATACCGCTGTCACAACCGCCAGCAAAAGCAATAAAGATGTCATTGCCGGGCGGACGGTGAAAAGATCGGTGCTTGTATAGGTCAGCACGGCGAACAGGATTAATCCAGCGAACAAGTATATGAATAATTTTTTTACCAAGAGCCGCGCTCTTTCCCGAATCGGCCCCTCGGTGCGGAGACCGATAAAAGTGAGTCCATGAATAAGGGAAAGTAAAACGATTGCTATACCACCGACAATGGAATAGAGGCTGAAATAGTCGGTGAAGCCTGCGTACATGTTTTGGGCCTCATCAATCGGCATTCCCTTCACAAGGCTTGTGAACAGCAGCCCAAGCACAAATGGGGGAATCAAGCTGCCGATAAAAATCATCCAATCCCAGAAATTAACCCACTTTTCATGGACCGAGTGGCGGAATTCGAAAGCAACACCTCGTACAATCAGACCAAGCAGCAACAGTACAAACGGCAAGTAGTAACCGCTGAACATAGTCGCATACCATTCAGGGAAAGCGGCGAAAATGGCGCCGCCGGCAGTGATTAGCCAAACTTCATTTGCATCCCAGAACGGACCGATTGTATCGATCAGCTGGTTTCGCTCCTGTTGATTGCGGGCCAAAAACCGTGTCGATAAACCGACACCAAAATCAAAACCTTCCAAAATGAAAAAACCGATGAATAATACAGCAACCAATAAGAACCACAATACATTCAGGCTCATGACTTAAACGCCTCCTTGTTGAACAGATCGACTTCCGGTTTATCCTGTTTGTGCCCATATGGTCCTTTTTTCGCGGCTTTCATGATCAGGAAAAAACAGATGACGCCGAGAATTGTGTAGGCACCGGAAAAGGTGATGATGGATGTCAGCAATTGACCGGATGTCACGTTAGGCGAGATGGATTGAGCTGTTGTATAGTAGCTGAATACTGTCCATGGTTGACGCCCGATTTCGGTCATGATCCAACCTGCCGTGTTGGCGATGAATGGCAGGGCAATGGCTGCTGTCATAAGCCGCAAATACCATTTTTGGCCAGGTGTGCGTCCTTTTCGAGTGAAAAAAAGACCAAGTGCCGATAGGATAATCATTAGTCCCCCGAAACCGGCCATGACGCGGAAGCTCCAATACACTGCCTCGACAGGAGGAATATAATCCCCGGCACCGTATAATTGTTCGTATTGTGCCTGAAGGGTTTTCATACCCTCAACAGAACCGGAGAAATCATTGTAGGCAAGAAAGCTCAAAAGATAAGGGATATTGACGGACCATTTATTCGTAAGCTTCTCTTCATCAATATTGGCAAGGATAGACCAGGCTGCCGGATCCCCGCTGTCCTCCCATAAAGCTTCGCTTGCTGCCATTTTCATCGGTTGAGATTCCATCAGATGCTGAGCCTGCATATGTCCGGTTTGGGCGATCCCCACCCCGGAGATAATGCCCAGGATCATAGCGATGCGGAATGATTTCCTGAACAGTTCGGTATCTTGCTTTTTCAAAAGCTTATAGGCGCTGATGCCGCCAATGACAAATGCTCCAGTAGCAAGAGCACCGAAGATTGTGTGCGGGAACTCGACCAAAAGCTGAGGATTTGTGATAAATGCCCAGAAATCGGTCAATACAGCTTTTCCGTCCATGATTTCAATTCCGACAGGTTCCTGCATGAATGAATTCGCTGACAAAATCCATAGAGCTGAAAGCATTGTTCCGACTGATACGAGCCAGATGGACAAAAGATGGACCCATTTTGGCAACCGGTCCCGTCCGAACATCCAGATGCCGATGAAGGTGGATTCCAAAAAGAATGCAAGCAAAGCTTCGATTGCTAATGGAACCCCGAACACATCACCGACAAACCGGGAATATTCGGACCAGTTCATCCCGAATTGGAACTCCTGGATAATCCCTGTCACTACACCTACAGCGAAGCCAATGAGGAAAATTTTGCCCCAAAACTTGGCCATATCCAGGTAAATTTGTTTTTTCTTAAAAAAATATAAAGTTTCCATGATAGCCACAAGAAAAACAAGCCCGATCGAAAGCGGCACAAATATGAAATGGAAGATAGTGGTAACCGCATATTGTATACGAGCTAATTCCAAGACATCCATGTTCCTCACTTCCTTTTAATCAATTATTTAATAGCCCCTACTATTATTGTAGGAGTCAGTTTTTTAATTATCTATCGATTGAAAGGACATAGATACGGATTTGCTATTTTTGCAAAAAAGACAACACAATTGGGACTAATATTGGAAGAGATAGATATATTTAATTTTGAAAGATAATAAATGATAGGGAAAAGAGTATGATCGTTTTTATTTAAATATAGTTAAAATTTAATAGTTAGAGGAGAAGCATCCTTACATATTGGCTGATGGGCAGCTTGTCTACAGCATCTCTACCGGGACCTAATGATAGGGGCCGCTTATCTTGATAGGCATCATTGTTGAGATGGAGACTGAACATCCTGTCGCTTGGAGCATGTCCCTGCTGACCTGTATCATACAAACATTTAGGTTGATGTTGGACCTGTCTAAACCCTGTCGATCATTGGGCCTAACAGGGCAGGCACGACTATGCTTTTGAAACGTATCATGGGTCTCTTAAGGTGGACACGCGGGGAAACAACATTGGAAGGTTTGATTATTGTGAAGATTCCGTATAAAGAAGTTTGGAAAAGCATCAGTTATGTACCGCAGGTATCGAAAATACCGTTTGCCTAAATGAGATTGGATTTAGTGCTAATGGTGAGGGTGCCATTCATATCTCGGCGTAAACATTTTGATGTTCTCGTTTCCGAGTATTTCGGAAACGGGGGTGCATGGAATGGCAATCAGGAGTTAGAGCTGTTACGAATGGATGTCTGAAAAAAGGAAGAGGTTGCCAACAAAATCATTCACCGACTTTGTTGGCGGCCTCCTTTTTAGTTTACCCATTTCCTCCTTGAAAGCTGGGGTAAAGGGTCATGCCTCCATCTGCATATAGAGACAATCCTGTCACATAGCTTGCTTCGCCTGATGCCAGCCAGACTGCACAGGATGCGATCTGTTCAGGTTCGCCGATTTTACCGAGAGGAATCATGCTTTCCACTTGTTTTTTGGTCACCGGGTCTGCAAACTTCTCAGTATTGATTGGTGTTCTGATCGCCCCAGGAGAAATGCTGTTGACCCTGATACCATATGGGGCATATTCTAGAGCCAATGTTTCTGTTAATAGTTTCACCCCGCCTTTACTGGCTGCATAATGGGCGAACTGCGGCCAAGGGATCTGGTCGTGGACAGAGGAAATGTTGATGATCGATCCCTTAATGTTGTTTTCCACCATATACTTCAGTGCTTCTCGGCATCCAATGAATACACCCGTCAAATTTAGGTCGATTACTTTTCGCCATTCCTCTAGCGGCAGCTTATGGGATTCATATTGATTTTCCATACCGGCATTATTGATCATGACATCAAGCGAACCGAATGTTTCCACGGTGAAGTCTATCATTCTTTTGACATCCTCTTCTTTCGTCACATCACCCTGTATCGCGGCAGCATCGCCGCCCGATGTCTTTATAGCATCAATGATTGATTCATGGTTATGTTTATCCGAATGGTAATTAATGACGACTTTCGCTTGTTCTTTGCCGAACCTCTCCGCCATTGCTTTGCCTAATCCTGTGCCGGCTCCTGTAATGAATACAACTTTATCTTTCAGACTCTTATACATTTTATTTCCTCCTTATTCTTTGGTGATCCCTAACAGTACTCCGCCAATGATGACGAAGGCACATCCGATGATGATGAAAGTAAGCTGTTTCTTTGATTTACTTTCACCTAATAAAAAGACGCCTCCCAATGTGGAAATGACAATCCCCATCTGTGAAAAAGAGAAACCGATCGCCACCCCGACTTTCGGGTTCGCCAACAACAGGCCGATATTTCCGATCGCCCACATGATGCCTGTCAAGATATTCCTGGCTACATATTTGTTGAAGGAGATCCGCTTGATGGACATAAGGATTGTCGCAAAGAACATCCCAATTGCCTGAGGCAGGATGGCGGCCCATCCGTCGATATCATACCAACGGACGATGACCACATAGAGGACAAAGCCGACAGTGGATATGGCAAGGAATATTGCTCCCTTTTTTTTGTTTCCTTCCTGTGAATCTTCCCCTTGTCCGAGTGCAGTTAGGACAACCCCTGCAATGATGGCAGCGATGGCGAACAGACCTATGATAATAGTGGTCGTACCGGACCATTCCTGAAAGACAACCACACCGAAAAAGGTCGTACCTAGCAGTTGCAGGCCGGTCGATATAGGGACTGTTTTGGAGACCCCTATGTTCTTTACGCTATTGAATTGATTGAGTTGTCCAACAGCCCATCCGGCACCTGAAATGATCCCGACAACCCAAATGGTTGTATCCATGTCCGGCGTTTGGATGAAGAACATGACAACGGCAAACAGAAGCGATCCGGTTGTGATGCCCAGCGTCTGGGACTTCGGGTTGCCGCCTAATTTTTCGCTGACAAGCACTAGGCTCCCCCAAGCGACCGCAGGTAAAAGTGCGTATAAAATTCCTTCCATCTATAAAACCTCTTTCTGTTTTTTTGCTATTCGGGAATAGTAGGTAATTCCCGAAATAGGAGAAATGAAAACATGATTCCTAAATGGCTGGAATTCAAAAAAAAACATCCCCAGGGATCAACCGCTGGGGGTGTTTTGGAATTGGAGCCAAGTTCATTAACATTTTGAAAGGGGAATATAAGCTAAATACCCGTTTCTGTGTGGGTGAAACTCATATTAAGTTGATTTCTCCTTACTTGTCTAAATAGAGGCAATTAATATAGCCGGTCAGCGGAGGAATATTTTATTAATATCGTATATTCCTTTTATAATTATATTCAGATATAAATGGGGAAAAGGTGATTTGAACTGCGATAGAATTTTGTTGATTAGCTATATTTGTAAAGGATTGATGTAGGCAATGCAGCGAGTTTATCTCCTTCTTTTACTGAAACAAAAAAAAGGGCGTATATAGGGAACGGCGAAAGGCTAAGGTGATACACCTTAGCCTTTTTGGTCTGTCAAAGAAACAGTGTTGTTTCTTTCGGTTCTGTTTTTGCGATTGTTCTTCCGTTTCGGATGGAATACAGTACTTCCGACTGTTTGCGCAAGGCATGATAACCGTCTGTTGCGTTCAAGACGATAAAGTTGGCAGGGTTGCCTTCTTTTATGCCATACTCCGCAAGGCCGAGTGTTTTCGCGCTATTGTCTGTAATGAACCGGATACTGTTCAGCAAATCGCTGTAGCCCATCATTTGTGTGACATGCATCCCCATATGAAGAACCTGCATCATGCTTCCGTCTCCGATCGGATACCAAGGGTCCATAATATCGTCATGCCCGAAGCAGACGTTCAAGCCATTTTGGTCCAGTTCTTTTACGCGTGTCAATCCGCGGCGTTTCGGATACGTATCAAAACGCCCCTGCAGATGGATGTTCACAAGCGGATTCGCAACAAAATTCAGTTCAGCCAGGCGCAATACACGCATAAGCTTATAGGCGTATGCATCATTGTAAGAGCCCATCGCAGTTGTATGGCTGGCTGTCACTCTGCCTTGATAGCCATTATGGATGGCTTCACGTGCCACGACTTCCACATGCCGTGATTGTTCATCGTCAATCTCATCACAATGAATATCGATTGGTTTATCATATTTCATCGCCAAACGGAATATTTCCCGAACCGATTGGACGCCGTCTTCCCTGGTGAATTCGAAGTGGGGGATGCCGCCGACCACATCGGCACCCATTTTCAGTGCCTCTTCCACGAGTTCCATCCCATTAGGATAGGAAATCAATCCTTCCTGGGGAAAGGCAACAATCTGAAGATCGACGAATGGCTTCATTTCTTCTTTGACTTCCAACAGCGCCTCTAATGCGGTAAGCGAAGGGTCGGTCGTGTCCACATGGGTGCGTACATGCCCGATTCCGTTTCCTATTTGCCACTTCAGAGCTTTTGTGGCACGATCCTTGACATCTTGCTTCGTCAGTGTTTCTTTACGTTCGGACCAGCGTTGGATTCCTTCAAATAATGTGCCGCTTTCATTCCATTTTGGTTGTCCCGCTGTCAATGCCGTATCCAAATGGATATGCGGCTCAATGAATGGGGCGGAAACCAGATTCTTTTTCAGATCAATTGTTTCACAGTCGAGGCCATCTTGGCTGCCTGCTTCTTTGATGGAAAGAAACAGGCCGTCCTTTACGACGATGTCCCAAAGTCCTTCACGTCCATATATGGAGGCATTAACCCACTTTTTCATATAATAGTTCCTCCTCGTTCTTTTCGGTAACTGCGGTTGTCTTCGCCAGTTTCACTGCGGCGAAATAGACGATTCCCGTCACAAGCAATGAGTTCAATGAAGAAATGCCCGGCAGGAATAATCCGGCACAAATCCCAACTGCCCATGCCGTGACAGCTGGGTAATGAATGTTTTTTATGTCCGCTTTATCATAAGCTGTGTAGTTGCGTTTTTGCACAAAGAAAAAGTCAGTGATGATGATGGCTCCAATTGCCGGTAATGTTGAACCAAGCAATGTAAGCCAACTTTGGAAGTGGTTGTACAATATGGTCGCCAATAACGTTCCAAGTATACCGTTTACGATGACCATGAATGCTTTTGGTTTCTTGAAAATGGTTGCAAATCCAAGTCCTGATGCATATAGGGCATTATCGTTGGTGGTCCAGATATTCAGCCCAAGGATCAAGATGGCGGGCATGATCAACCCTTGTGAAAGCATGACATTGGAAATATCATTATGCCCGGTGGCAATCACGCCGATCGCACCGAACAGAAACATCAGTGAGTTACCTAGGAAAAAGGCAATGGCTGTTGCAGTGACGGCTTGTTTGCTGTTTTTGGCATAGCGCGCAAAGTCGGGTGTCAATGTGCCTGCACTGATGAACGAGCCGATTGTGATCGTCAGGGCCGCAGACAGAGTTAGCATCGCAGACGATTCAGGCCTATACGCTAGCAGGGGGCTTAATCCGCCCATATCATGAATCGCGATACCCGCGCTTGTGGAGCCAAGGATGGCGATTGCAGGAACGGCAATACAGCTTAGAATCATCAAAGCCTTCATGCCGGCATAAGCTGTTGCAGTCATCAATACACCGGAGACAACCAACAAGACCGGTACAGGGATATCCGTAACAAGGTGCACCGGATACGCAAACATAGCAAGTCCCACGCCGAACCAGCCGACTTGAGTGGCTGAGAGCATGAAGGAGCTGATGTACGCGCCTTTTTTGCCGAAAGAATACTGAGCAAGCAAATGTGTCGATAAACCGGTTTTAGCGGCAATGTATGATAGGGCTCCGGTGAATGACCCAAGAATGATGTTCCCAAGGAAAATGACACCTAGCAACTCTTTGAATGTCATTCCTTCTCCAAGTGATCCTCCTGCCCACATGCTGGCGGAGAAGAAGGTGAGGCCAAGCATGACGGCCAGCATTTTCACAAATCCGTTTCGTTTGCCCAAAGGAACTGACTGGAATGAATAATCTTTATCTTGTATTTGCATTATTAACGTCCTCCCAAGTTTTTAGTAACCTTGGTGAGCCGGTCCGAAAAAAAGACCGCTTGCGGACATGGCAAGCGGTCTGGTTTCCCCGAAAAAACATGGGACTAGTCCCAATGTGGATACGCTCACCTTCTCAGCCTCTCTGGACTGACTTAAAGGTTCATTATGATGTTATCGTTATACTAGCAAAATTTTTGGGGATATCACAATGGTAAATGTTACAAATGCATAGTAAAATGTGAGTCTTCTGGATGTTGTTGGTTTTCATGGGGAAATATGAAACTTTTTTCTAAGGAAATCGTATAGAATAGGGAAGGCAGATCGTAGAGTATAGGAAGGGGGGAAAGGCAATCGAAACGATTTTGATCTATGTATTCATCGGAACGCTTATCTTTTTGTTTTTGAACTTATTTTTGGGTGGCTTATTCGACGTTTCATTAGGTCTGGACAGCGATTTTTTCAATTTGACGACGATCCTTTGTTTTACCGGGGTGGCTTCTGCCTTCGGATACATCCTGTTGGCCTACACCAATCTGTCTGTTGCCTTAAGCCTATCGGTCGCTGCATTATTAGCGCTGGGTGTGACGATCCTTTTGAATATCTTTGTCTTCATCCCTTTATCCAAAATGGAAAGCTCGACCGCGTTCAAGATTGAAGAATTGCAGGGTGAACTGGGAGAAGTGACGCTTAGGATCCCAGCCTATTCTGTCGGGGAGGTGCTGGTTCGGACACCGCTCGGCATCGTATCGAGGACAGCCAAAAGCTATGATCATCAGGAAATCGGACAAGGGGAAAAAGTGTTAATCATTGAAGTAAAAGAGAATGTGTTTTACGTCATCAAGTACAATGAGAATTTTGATTATTTCGACTATGTAAATGGAGGGGAAGAAGGATGGAAATGAATATGGCGATGTGGCTGATGGTCGGCCTGGCAGTATTATTGGTTGGGCTGGTGTTTTTCCTGATCAGCAGATATGTAACGGTCGGTTCAGAGGAGGCGTTGATTGTCACCGGAAGTATGCTCGGCTCGGGTGAGAATGTATGCAATTTGGGAGGTGGCCGAAAAATCAAAGTGGTCAGTGGGGGAGGAACACTGGTATTGCCTTTTATCCAACAGTCCCAGCGAATGACCCTGAATACATATAACCTGACTGTAAAAGCCAATGAAGTATATACGAAACAAAAAGTTCGTCTTGGCGCGATCAGTAATGCAGTCGTCAAAGTGGGAAGCGATCTGAATATGATTGCGACAGCGTCAGAGAATTTTATGGGGAAATCCCATGAGCATGTCAGTGAAGAGATCACTTCGATTCTGGATGGGCATTTGCGGGCCATCCTGGGATCGATGACTGTTGAGGATGCATACAGCGACAGAGAAGCATTCAGCAGGCAAGTGAAGAGCGTGGCGGAACCGGATTTGCATAAGTTGGGATTTGAGATACGTTCTTTTAATGTTCGTGATTATATCGATGTGGATAAGTACTTGGAATATCAATCGAGGCACCGTATTGCAGAAGTCCAGAAGGAAGCGGAAATCGCAGAGTCTATAGCGAGAAGGGAAAGCCGTATCGAACAGGCAAAGAATGAACAAGAAGCAAAGCGTGCCGAGCTCGAAAGGGATACTCAGGTGGCTGAGGCCAGTAAGCATAACCAGTTGAAAATGTCCGAATTTAAAAAGGAACAGGACAGTGCCAAAGCGGAAGCTGATATGTCCTATGACCTCCAAAAGGCAAAGGTTGCACAGCAAGTGAAGGAGCAGGAAATGCAAATTGAGATTGTCGAACGTGTGAAGCAGATCGAACTGCAGGAGAAAGAATCGGAAAGACGCCAGCGTCAATATCAGGCGGATATAAACCTGAAGGCGGATTCCGATGCCTATGCCATGGAAAAATCAGCCGAAGCCCAGAAACGGAAAGCGGAGCTGGAAGCAGAAGCGCGTCAATACGAAGTCACTACTCAAGCGAAAGCGCATGCCGAAAAGGTGAAGCTCGATGGCCAGGCAGAAGCCTCCGCCAAAGAAGCACGCGGGCGAGCGGATGCTCTGGTCATACGGGAAATCGGGCTTGCTGAAGCGAATGCCCAAGAAGAAAAGGCAAAAGCATTCGAGAAGTATGGAGAAGCGGCAAAACTGGAAATGATTTTGAATATACTGCCGTTGTATGCTGAAAAAGTGGCGGCGCCGCTTGGTAAAGTTGAAAGCATCAAAATTATTGATACGGGCAGCGGCAATGGGATAAAAAACATGGCCGGATCGGTTACAGGCATCATGGCGAGCCTTCAGGAAACATTGAAGGAAACGACAGGGCTTGATTTGGTCGATGCAATTAACAATTACACAGGCAAACATAACCTGAAGGGGGAGCTTGGGCAGATTGCTGATGCGATGTCTGTTCAGGAATCCGAGATTGACGGGGAAATAGAAAACAAATAGGTTATAACATCGCTTTGTCCCAGCAGGTTATCGCCGTCATCCATGAGGGAGATGGGAACCGGCTTGCCAGGGTGCGTAATATTTATGAAAATGTGATATTAAAACCCCCTCCGCACGTGGAGGGGGTTTTAACATATCTCTTTATATTATTTTATGACTGTTTTTTTCACTGTTTCAATCACCATATCGCTCGCGATTTTGCCGTTGACCGTCCAGCTTCCGTCATAGGCGATTTCGTAGACATGCTCATTTTGGGCAGCAGGAGTCGATTGCCACACAGTGCTGTTGTTCAATGTTTCGATTCCTTTTTCCCCTTCGGATGCAATCAGGAATACATGGTCGGCATCCAATTCGGACAGCGCCTCCAATGATACCGGGCTCCATGTTCCGTCTGCGGCTGCAGCATCCATGTTCTCAATCATGCTAGGAACGGCAAGGTCAAGGTCTTCATAAAGGACATTGGCTGCAAAGCGCCCTTTTTCCATCAGGAAATATTGTCCGCCCGTCACCCAAATAGCTGCGACAGATTCTTCATTGATGGCTCCTTTGATCTCTTCGGATGCCTTTTGGGCGTTTTCTTCATATTCTTCAAGGACTTGTTCACTTTTATCTTCTTTGTTCAATATTTGTCCTAGCTGGCTGATCTGTTTTCTCCAATCAGTCGAATCTTGATCTTCCATAACGTAAACAGAAGTCACTTTCTTATATTCTTCATATTGTCCTGACGGAATGGCGGATGCCGAACTGAAAATAAGCAGATCTGTGTCAGCTTCAATTACTTGCTCAAGCGGCACATTCCATTCGATCAATGGCACGTTTTCAAGCTTGTCCTGCAGGTATTGATTGGGTACACCGCTGATGGACCATTGCGCCGCCGGTATGACATCAAGTGAAACGAGGGAATCTTCCAGGTAGGTAGCGATAATATTCTTCGGCTCTGATGGAATGGTTACTTCACCCATGGCATCGGTCAATGTTATTTCCTCTGTATCTGAACTGCTTTCTTCCTTTGAGGCGTCATTGTTTCCGCATGCGGTCATAACCAGAAGTAAGAGGGCAGCGAGTAAAATCTGTATGTATTTTGTTTTCATTTTTAGACCTCCAATTCTCATTATAAATGATAATCATTATCAATGGTTGCGTCAATAGGTAAAAGATGGTCGGGTGCTAGTTTGCGCAAACCTTCATCATCTATCCTTTTTCAGTGGATTTCTGTCTGAATGGGACATAGCCGGGCAATTATAACATGTAACACCATTTTTTCGTTTATAGAACATGCAGCATCCGGAACGGATCATCATTTTTTCTCCCGGCTGATAGGGGTTATCGATGTATTCGGGAGTATGGAGAAAAGGGTTTTTCCGTAAATGGAACAGGCAAGCAGGCAAGACCTTTGCCACATAGTTATGATAATCCGCTAAACGAATATGCACGCTTTCATCTGTTTCTATTTTCCGGTAAGCTTCCATGATTGTAAGAAGCCGGGCTCCATACTGTTGCCAAATAAGAGATGATTTCACTGCTGATTGGCTGGCAATCGACTCAATCGGCGCCACTAAATTGGCAGTGAGATGTTCGGCCAGCATAGGCTGCAGTGTTTCTGATGGTCTAGTCGGCGCATGGCTGTCTATCTTCACTTGTAAGTATGGAGAGGAACCGTTCAGTAACCCAAGCTGCAAAGAAAAGTTCTTGAGGCTAAGTTCCCTGAAACACCTCCGTTTGGCAGATTCAATCATCATGCATGCCAACGGTCCCAGCAACGCAACCCCTGTAAAAGATGCCGGCAGGCAAAAATCATCAGCCTCATAGGTTTCTTTCATGGAATGAAGGAAACGGGACACTTTTTCTTCGACCAGAAGTTCTGTTCCCTTTATTTCGAATTGGACGGCAGATGTGTCGTCTTCAGAGACTTGACAATAAGTATTAAAAAAACTGTTCATACAGAATAGTCCTTTCTGTTTGGAAATCAAAGGCATTTTCATGAATCTCCTTGTCATAAAAGTAAATTCTCTTTTATACTAAGATGTAATGAAAATGATTCTCATTTTTATAGATTATCACAAAGGAATAAACGATGAGTATGACCAAATTAAGTCCAAACCGGAATAATATAACAAAGCACAATATATTCCTCGGCATCAGTCTGGCCATGATCCTTTTTCTGTTCGTTGCTTCTTTGATGTACGGGACAAAACATTATACATTGGACACTGCCATACAGGCACTTTTTACTTTTGACGAATCGCAAGCTTCTCATGCCATCATCCGGGATATCCGTTTGCCAAGGGCTGTGGCGGCGGCGCTTGTAGGAGCATTCTTAGCTCTTTCAGGATGCATTATGCAAGTGCTAACAAGGAACCCGATTGCTGAACCGGCGCTGCTTGGCGTCTCGCATGGAGCGTCTTTTGCTTTGGTGCTGGTGCTTTCGATTTATCCAACCATGTCCAATGCAGGCACTGCACTTGCTTCGATAATCGGAGCCGGGGTGGCTGTCGCATTCGTGTTCAGTCTTGCTGCGTTTTCTAAGGGCGGGCAGAACTCGGTGAAACTTGCGCTAGCAGGTGTTGCGCTCGGGATGTTTTTGAGCTCATTGACGACAGCCATCGGTTTGTATGCCAATGTGGCCAAAGATATGTCCTTTTGGTATGCAGGCGGACTTTCGTCGATTGAATGGAGTTCTGTTAAAATACTGATGGCCGGAGGAGTGTTTGGCCTTGCAGCCGTGCTGGTGATTGCCAAGCCATTGACGGTCCTTTTTCTAGGTGAAGATGTATCTAGGGGGCTCGGGATCCGCATTCAGGCTGTTCGTGTGATTGGGATTATAGCAGTCCTGCTGTTGACGGGGACTTCTGTCGCTGTTTCCGGCGCCATCGGTTTCATCGGGTTAGTCGTTCCTCATATCAGCAGGATGTTGATCGGAACCGATTTACGTTATTGGCTGCCGCTTTCGGCACTCTTGGGAAGCTCATTGCTGATGATGGCGGATATGGCTGCGAAGCTTGTCAATCCTCCCTATGAAACCCCGGTCGGGACCATCACTGCCATTATCGGGGTTCCTTTCTTCTTATATTTGGTGAGAAGAAGAAAGGGGGTATCGTTCAGATGAAAAAAGGGCTGCTGACGACTGGAACCCTCCTGCTGCTTATCTTGGCTGTCGCCGTGATCAGTCTTAATTCAGGCGCAGTTTCTATTTCCCCTGCCGAAGTGTGGCAGACGATATTGGGAAATGGCACGGCGAAACAGCAACTGGTGCTGTTTGATCTGCGTCTGCCCGCAATCATATTAGCCATTATGGTCGGTGCAGCTATGGCACTATCGGGGGCTATTCTGCAGGGCATCACGAAAAATGAGCTTGCCGATCCGGGTATTCTTGGAATCAATGCCGGAGCTGGTTTCGCGGTCGTCCTTTATATATTCTATTTCCAGACTGCCGCTGCTGGAGCCGGGTCGTATAATGCATATATACTGCCATTATTTGCTTTTGGCGGCGCATTGCTGACAGCGGCAGCCATCATTCTGCTTGCATGGAGTAGCGGTTTTGAAAGTATCCGCCTTATCCTGGTCGGCATCGGGATCAATGCGGGATTGACCGCATTATTGATTGCTTTGCAGCTGAAGATGGATCCGATTGACTTTATGCAGGCTATTGTTTGGATATCAGGAGACCTATGGGCCACACAATGGAAATATGTGTGGGCGATCCTTCCTTGGTTATTGCTACTCATTCCATTCTCCCTGTATAAGGCCAGGACATTAGATCTCTTGAATCTGGGACCGGCAGTGGCTGCGGGGCTGGGGATTCCAGTCCTTCGCGATCAACTGGTGCTGTTGATACTGGCGGTCGCTTTATCCGGCTTGGGGGTTGCGGCAGGCGGCGGAATTGCTTTCCTGGGTTTGATTGCCCCCCATATTGCAAGACGGATTGTCGGGCCTAAACATTTTATTCTTTTGCCTGTATCTGCTTTATTCGGAGCTTTGCTCCTGCTTATCGCTGATACAATCGGCCGCAATATCATCTTGCCTATGGAACTGCCAGCCGGTATTGTAGTTGCGCTGGTCAGTTCACCGTATTTTATCTATCTATTAATGAAATCGAAATAAAGAGGTGCGGTTACATGTTGAAAGTGGAGGGATTGACCGTCGGTTACGATAAGACGGTCATCATCCGGGAAATGGATGCCGTTTTTCCGGCAAATAAAGTAACAGCGATCATCGGACCGAACGGCTGCGGAAAATCAACATTGCTCAAGACTATGGCTAGGTTACAGAAGCAGATGTCAGGTACTGTGTACTTGAACGGTCAAGCAATCCATAAGATGCCGACCGGGGAAATTGCCAGGAAGATGGCGATTTTGCCGCAAGGACCGGAAGCTCCGGAAGGATTGAGCGTCAGGGACTTAGTCGGATACGGGCGCACACCGTACTTATCCGGCTTTTCCCGGTTATCCCGGCGCGACAAGGAAATGATTGATTGGGCAATGGAAATGACGGGGTTGGCGGAATTTGCAGACTATCCTGTCGATGCACTATCGGGGGGACAAAGACAGCGGGCCTGGATTGCTATGAGCATCGCCCAAGAAACTGATTTGCTGTTATTGGACGAGCCAACGACTTATTTGGATTTAGCCCATCAATTGGAGGTCCTTCAGTTGCTGGAGGCTTTGAATAGGGAGCAAGGGTGTACGGTTGTGATGGTCATCCATGACTTGAATCATGCAGCCCGTTATGCAGATCACCTGGTGGCCATGAAGCAAGGAAGAATCATTCAGACCGGCGCTGCCGAGGAAGTGGTGAATCCAGCAATTCTTCAGGAGGTTTTTCAGATTGATGCTACGATTGTTCAGGATCCCCGTACGGGAAAGCCGGCGTTATTATCATACGATCTAAATAAGTTCTAGGACGGACCACTATCCGGTTCGTCTTTTTTGTGCTGTTTAGCGTGGGGCTGTTCTGTGCTTATGAAACAATATTTTAAAAGCGCTGGAGAGATACTTATGATAATCTATTATTGTTTGAATGGAGGGTGTAGCTATGAAACAGAATCTATTAGATAAAATATCAAAAAAAGAGGCATTAATTGGTGTTGGGATCGTTATCTTTAATTTCCTGTGGTGGTTTGGATTTGCATATGGACTCGGCTCGGGCGACCCGGAAGATTATACTTACATAATGGGTTTTCCGTCCTGGTTTTTCTACAGCTGTATTACAGGGTTTGTAGTAGTGACCTTGCTTGTATATACTTGCGTGAAGACTTTATTTACAGATATCCCTTTTGAAGAAGGAGACAAGGAAGAATGAGTTTGGATTGGGTTGTGATTCTCCCCTTATTGATTTTCTTGGTGCTAATTTTTACGGTTGGCATTTGGTCGAACCGCCAGTTGGCTGGCTCAACATCTTTTTTGCAGGATTACTTTCTGGGAGGGCGGCAACTGGGCGGCTTTGTCCTGGCAATGACAATGATGGCCACGTACGGAAGTGCGAGCAGCTTTGTGGCAGGACCAGGGGTAGCCTATTCCAGGGGGCTTGGCTGGGTATTGCTGTCGATGGCCCAGCTGGCTTCAGGCTACTTCGTGCTCATGGTGCTGGGCAAGAAATTTGCTGTTGTTGCTAGGCGGTATAAGGCAGTGACACTGATTGACTTTCTCAAAGAAAGATATAAAAGCAATACTGTCGTACTTCTATCTGCTGCCAGCATCATTATTTTCCTCTTTTCGTCAATGGCAGCCCAATGGGTCGGCGGGGCCCGGCTGATCGAGTCGATTACTGGTCTTTCCTATCAAGGCGCATTGGTTATTTTTGCTGTTGCTGTACTCGTGTACATCGTCATCGGAGGGTTTCGTGCGGTGGCATTGACTGATGCCATCCAGGGCACTGTCATGCTCATAGGGACAATCATCCTGTTGGTTGCCACCATCATTGCAGGAGGGGGACTGGACAATATCATGGCCGACCTGATGGCCGAAAATCCTCACTTATTGTCACCGTTCGGGGCAGATCAGGATTTGACGCCATTATATGTTTCATCTTTTTGGATCTTAGTCGGGGTAGGAGTCATTGGCCTGCCTCAAATCACAGTGAGGGCAATGAGCTACAAAAGCTCAAAAGCCATGCATCAGGCTATCATTGTCGGCACGATCGTAATTGGGACAGTGATGCTCGGCATGCACTTAATCGGTGTTTTGGCAAGAGCGGTGATGCCAGGCATCGAGAATGGGGATATGGTGATGTCTATGTTGACGCTTGAGGTATTGCCTCCGTTTGTCGCCGGCATCGTTTTGGCGGCTCCGATGGCTGCCATCATGTCTACGGTCGATTCCTTGCTGATCTTGGTTGGTTCTACAATTGTGAAGGATATTTATTTGAATTTCATCAAACCTGACGCATCCAATCAAAGGGTAAAGACCATTAGCTTTATGGTAACTGCCCTTTTGGGGGCAGGCGTGTTCCTGTTCGCTTTAAGCCCACCTGACTTAATTATCTGGTTGAATCTTTTTTCCTTTGGGGGTCTGGAGGCTGTTTTTGTTTGGCCGGTCGTTTTGGGGCTCTATTGGAAGAAAGGAAATAAGTACGGGGCCATCAGTTCGATGATAGTCGGCATGTCTACCTATATCCTGCTCGATCGCTTTTATCCGAATGCATATGGCATGCATACGGTTGTATTGCCGATCATATGCGCACTTTTGGCCTTTATTGTCGGAAGTATTATTAAGCCTTCTAATAATGATGGGTTAATGAACAGTAGGTCTTAATGTTTAGTTGTATGGTACGTGATTCATTCATTTATCCTATTTACCTTATTTTTCTCCATGAAATATAATGGACATTATACAAAATATTAAATGGGGGCTTGGAAGAAATCGTTCTTGTTAAGTCAAATGCTGTACCTGCTCCCTCGCTAGATAGAAGGGGGCGCTCGGCAGTTGAAGGTTTTGGATGTTGATGCTTTAAGACATGTGATTGAAACAACAGTTCTTGCGCTGAAAAGCCAGAAAAACCAACTTGTAGACATAGAAAATGATATTCAGGCCATTGTGAACTTGGATCAGTACCTATTCGGGGAGACGGGGGAGGCGATTAAGTCTTTCTATAATGATTTCCACATACCTTTTCTCCGTTTGTTGGCAGTGTCCGTTGAAACATATGAAATGAAGCTTCGGGCAGTCAGTGAGTCGCTATCGTTTTTAGAGCCCGGTCCGAATGGTCTAATCAGGGAGGATTTTCTTGATACTGACATCGAGCATGCGCTTAATATGACAAGAATGATGACGATTGCCTTAACGAATGAAACCAACTTGTTGTTGGATTCGGTTAAGGACTTGGTGGAATTGCCGAAGATACAGGACAACAAGCTCCTTGAATCGGTTAACGATGCGAAAACCAAAAGGAACGCTGTTTTGGGACAGTTGGATGAATTCGACTACCGGGCAACCGATTCATTTGCCGAGTTGGCCGAAGATTTCACCTTGCTTGCGAATTACATTACCCAAATGAAAAGTATGATCGGTAATGGTGAAATAAGGATTTTGAATCCTACTAATGATCATCTGAAAGAACAGCCTGTTTATCAGGAACTATTACTAGAAGCACAGTGAAGTATGCGTACTTTTGCTATTATAAATAGGTTTATAAATAATGTAAGACCTTTCCCATTGTCGGAAAGGTCTTTTATGTAGTCTGGAAATCGTTTGCCGGGCGAAAACACAGTCTTTGTGCATTTTTTCCGGTGACTGGTCGGATGGCACTAATTGTGGAACCTAATTGGTCATTCAGAAGACTCCGTCGGCCAATCGTTTTCTTCCGCTAGGAGATCGCCGAGCAAGAATACGGAAAAGCCGCCTGCCATACCGGACAAAGCGCTTTTTAGCTTGGATACTTTCCCTTCATGTACATGGGTAAAGTAGTTGAATGGCGCAGAGAACCGATGCGGAAAGGCTATCATCTGATCAATCAATTGTAATGCTTTTGAGGAAATGGCCTGTTTATCATGCCGTTCTGTTTCTGAGAATGTGAGCTCACAGCGGGCGGCCGTTTTGGGTTCGGGTTTAAAGACTGTTTCAATCCAGGCCCGCATACCGTTTCCTTCCTTTGCGACCCGGCATTGAATGCTTTCCAGCGGAGAGCTTGAGCTGTCGCCCGGAGTAAAACGGAAATATTGACCTTTTAAATCTATTTTTCCTGAATCCAGCCGTTCCTGAAATCCAATCTCTATCAGGCTGTCAAAAAAGAGTTGAATCATTAGAGGTGGTGAGATGATGATCTTATCGATATCTTTTCGGTTCACTCCATTCTCGACGTCAAGTGTGGTTAGGAAATAGTAGGATACCGTATTTCTCGAAAACCCAATATTGTCCGGGATCCGGTAATGGAAAGGGAGTTCTCGTTTCTCACCGGCATATATCGTGTCTTCTTCAAGGATGGGGATATTGATCAGTTCCGTAGTCGTACTTCCGCCCTTCAGCTGAAGGTTCATCAAAAGGCGTACATCCAGTGATTGGATATTTTGATTGACGTCCCCGCCTGTAATCAAAATATTCCCTTTTATCAGTTCTCCCGGCTGAAATTCATGGGCAGAAAGCTGCAGGTCAACCTTGGAGGCGCCTTTACCGATTGCTGCCAATAATCTCTTCAGCAATGTTTCACAACTCCTTTTGGTCACGTTGGTAGGTATAAAGCAATGTGAATAGTCTATGCTCCGAAACGGATACAACTTATATAAAGTGAATAAGGAAAATTCTCAGGCCACTATTTTTTCGTATAGCTTTTGTACGGAGCAACCTAAGCAAAAGTTTCATATTTTTTGGTAAATTCTTTTCAGTACAATTGTGGAATCGCTGACATTCAGTTCAATTGCAAAAGCGTATAATGAGAATATGAATGTTTGGTTCAATAGTGTTGGAGGTGGAGTTTATGCATATATATCAAGCTGCTGAAATTAAGCAGGCGGATGCGAGAGCCGCAATGGATGGCCTTAGTACGGAAACCCTTATGGAGAATGCCGGAAGGTCCCTTTATGAGGCAATCAGCGGACGGATCAAGAAAAGAGAGAAAATCCTGATTTTATCCGGTAGAGGCAATAACGGGGGAGATGGAATTGTATTGGCCCGTTACTTGAAAATGAATGGATATGATGTCCATTTAGTATTCCCTTTTGGAGAACCTGCAACAGAGACTGCCAAACGGCACTACCGTTACTATCAAAATTGCGGTTACGGTGTTTCAGAATTAACAGGCGCTTATGATGTCATAATCGATTCTTTGTTTGGCGTGGGTTTCCGCTTACCGATGATGGAGAATGTCCTGAAACTTATACGGTGGGCGAACGATCAGAGTGCTATACGCTATGCGATCGACATGCCAACCGGTGTCTTGGCTGATAGCGGGAGTTGCGGAGAAGCATTCCGGGCGGATGTGACATTCTGTTTGCATGGATACAAACCATCGGCATTCTTAGAGGGGAGCCTAGAGTTTTACGGCGAAGCGGAAGCACTTGATATAGGGATACCGCAGACGTCGATTTGCAGGGTGTGGACAGGGGATGATGTAAAAGCCACCTTGCCGGTCAGGGATGGAGATTCTCATAAAGGCACATTCGGGACGGGGCTGCTTATTGCCGGATCGGATGCGATGCCTGGAAGCGCTATGTTGGCCAGTATCGGATCTATGAGGTCAGGTATAGGGAAACTAGTCGTTGCGACCAGCCGTTTTGCCGCTTCCATCATCGCCGGCCAGGTCCCTGAATGCACCTATTTGTTAGACGGGCTCCATGAGACGGCAAATGGACGAATCCCAAGAGGTGTAAAAGCGGCAGCCATCGGGCCTGGCCTATCGGACATTGAGCAGATCGATAAGGCTTTGGAATCACTGACTTCAGGAGAAATACCGGTCCTGATTGATGCGGGCGCGCTCTACAGAAGAACCTATCTGCCGCATCAAGGTCCGATAATCGTCACTCCACATCCGGGTGAATTCAGCCGAATGACAGGCATTCCGGTCAAAGATATTCAACAAAACAGGATCCGGTATGCAAAAGCGTATGCAGCAGAACACCAGGTCATCACTGTCCTGAAGGGAAGGTATACGGTGATAGCGGCTCCCGATGGCACTTGTTATGTAAATAAAACTGGTAATCCTGCAATGGCTAAAGGCGGTTCAGGTGATATCTTGACAGGTATGATCCTGGCATTCATCTGTACTCATGATGATGTACTGACGGCTGTCGCCAATGCGGTCTATATTCATGGTGCCTGCGCTGACCGATGGATTGAAGGAAATTCAGCTGCAGGGATGGTCGCAAGCGATATCGGAACGATCATTCCTAGCGTAATGAAGGATATAGTTGAAAGTGAATAAATCCAGATTATCATACGGATACATCAGTGCCATTGTCTTATCAGTCAAGCGTATCAATTCCCGTCAGAATTAATAAATGGAACGCTAGGACTTCAGAACGAAAATGGGAAAAATTAGTTACTGACTTCACGTTTGCGTCTATACTTTAAGTACATCTTTCGTTTTGAAGGGACTTGATTTCATGCTAAAGAAACTCATTTATTTGATTACATTAGTTATTCTTTTGTCAGGATGCGGACAAAGCGGAGAAAAATCCGAAAAGGGGGAGTGGACGATCGAACCGACCGTCATTACGGAACAAGTGGAGAATTTGGATTTTGCGATTGAAGTGAACTATGCCGATATCGAGTCTGCAAAAGAACAGGTGAAAACATTCACTGACGGCACTTATCAATTGGGTGAGCCAATCAAAATCAAGGCACAGGTTACCAATACAGGGGATAAGGATCTTGAATTCGGGGGGGTCCCTTGTGATGGGCAATTGTCCATCTCACTTTACAATGCGGATATGAAAGCGGAAGGGACTGGCGATATTACTCCCGATGCCTGTATCCAAACGTATGTCGACCATGTATTGAAAGCGGGAGAAACGTTGACGGCTACTGCTGAATTCTCCCTTAAGGAAGGAATCGATCTGCATGCTGTGGAACCGGATCAGATGACGAAACAACTGCAGGAGGGTACGTATTCCGTCCGTGCCGAGTATGCGAAGCAGGCTGTTGAAGGGACAATCAAATTGGTCAAACCGGCAAAATGAGTTTTAGGAAAGCGTTGTTTTTGGTATGATAAAAGAAAAAGCGAAGGTGATGAATATGTCTGGAGACAACCAAGAGCACAAAGGGTATGATACTTCCATCATATATTCATATAAAGACTATCCGGACATCCAATCCGGCCGATGCGATAATTGTGGAAATGCTCAATTTAAAAGTTCTATAAAGGATTATGAGTTCATCCGTGAATGCCGCCAGTGCGGTATGAAGAAATCGATTTAATTTTTCCTCATAACCAGGCCATAATCAAAAAGTATGCAATCCTGTCATTCGGCAGGATTTTTTAGTATGAGGAAAGAACCTTAGTAAGGAGTGATATATGACAAGATAAAGGAGGGAATGGATAAATATGAAAGTAATCCAATTCAGTGAATATGGAAAAGCCGATGTGCTTGAATATATCGATCAACCGATGCCGGAGATAAAGCCGGGATATGTGCTTGTAAAAGTGAAGGCAGCCGGGATCAATTTTGCGGATATTATGAAGCGTTATGGTGATTACTTGTCACCGATTCCGCTCCCATGTATTCCTGGGGCTGAAGTAGCAGGGGTTGTTGAAGAAGTATCCCCTGAAGTGGCGGGCTTTTCCAAAGGTGACCGGGTGGTCGCCCTCACGGAGGACGGCGGATATGCTGAATATATTCTGCTCCATGAAAGCCAGTTGATCCGGATACCGGATGAAGTCGGTTTTGAACAGGCTGCTGCGATTCTTCTGCAGGGACTGACTGCTTATCATACACTGAAAACATCGGGTCAGATGGCAGAAGGAGAGACGGTTCTTGTACATGCCGCAGCCGGAGGGGTAGGCACATTCGCGGTTCAGCTGGCCCAAATCTTCGGGGCTGGTCATGTGATTGCAACGGCAAGCAATACGGAAAAACTCAATATGGCCCGTTCACTCGGCGCTGATACATGTATCAACTACACGGAAAATGACTGGCAGGAGCAGGTGATGGCAAGTACGGAAGGCAAAGGTGTCGATGTGATCCTGGAAATGGTCGGAGGAGAAATCTTCACCAAAAGTCTGAATTCCCTCGCCAATTTCGGAAGGCTGGTCATCTACGGAAAAGCGGGGATGGAGGAAACGAAGCTTGATCCGACCATCCTCATGCACCGAAATACGACTGTTACTGGCTTTTGGCTCGTCCGGATTATGCAGCGCCCGGAGCTCTATCGCAAGAGTGTGGAAGAACTGCTTACTTGGATCGGAGAGGGTCAATTGAAAGTGGTTGTCGGAGAAACATTCAAGCTGAAAGACGCACAAAAAGCGCATGAAATGTTGGAAGGCAGAAGGACGACTGGCAAAATCGTCTTGATTCCATAAAAAAGGGCAGGAACATGATTATGTTCCTGCCTTTCCCTATGTTCGTATTCTTTGCGAAAAATGGGGCCGGCATCCGTTATGCCTTTGGATTCCTTATGATCGCATGTATCGTTGCATTGATTGCTTCTTGGTTCGTTAAAGGGGCAGAGTTTAATAAAGTGTCATGAAGATGAACTACAGAAAAAGCCCCAAATGCTGTTTGCAAGCATTTGGGGCTCTTTCAATATGATTTATAATTGGGCCTTTCTTTGAAGGGTGGATGGTGGTCATTTGAGGAGCGGTCTGGAAATGAAGTGTATGGTTGCGTTATATCAGCACAATACGAGCTGTTCTTTGTCTGCCGTTTCACTGATCATATACTCTTTCCAATCCCCGTGCGGAATGTAGACGGCTTGGTTGTCGAATAATGGATCTTTATCTTTGTTATAAAAGTAAACAAAGCATTTTTCTTCTTCTTTTGTTTCAAGATTGATGACATTAAGAATGACTTTATGATATTCATTGTCAGGATCATTCTCGCCGATAAAGCCTTCCATTTCGTCCACAGCCTTCATAACATCGTCGTAGCAATCATCACGGAGCACCATTATTTCTCCCAAGATTATATCTTTTCCATGAGTTAGGGCTGGATATCCTTTGTAGGGCATATGGTGCAGTTTCATATTTTCCAGCTTGGCAGCCATTTTTTTTAGGACCATACCGTCCAAATATTTCGTGTAGTTAAAGAAGTCTTCCCTCAAGCTACCGTAAACAAATAGGTGGATCCGGTTCATCAGCAAATTTCCCCGCCGATCTCTTCAATATCTTTGTCATATAGAACGCATGCTTCTATGGCAAGTTCCAATCCTTTTACAATATCATTCAGTGACATAAACGGCATATTCTTTTTATCCATCACTTGTGAAGTCATGTAAGGGATGTGGATAAAGCCGCCTTTGATTGCAGGGTATTTCTTTTCGATCATGTAGAGGATACCGTACATAACATGGTTACATACAAAAGTTCCTGCCGTGTTTGATAGAGTTGCCGGAATGTTATGATCGTTCATATGCTTTACCATAGCTTTAACCGGTAAGTTCGAGAAATAGGCTGATTGGCCGTCTGTCCGGATCACTTGATCGATCGGCTGATTTCCTTCATTATCCTTAATTCTATAATCATCGATATTGATTGCGACCCGTTCAGGAGTTATGTCGAATCGTCCTCCTGCCTGACCGATTGAGATGACAATATCAGGGTTGTGTTCTTCGATTGCTTTCTCGATTGCTTGAACGGATTTTGTCTGAACCGTAGGGATGATGATTTTAATGATTTCCGCTCCATTGATATGGTCACTGACCATCTTCACTGCTTCTTCAGCCGGATTCACCGGCTCCCCTCCAAATGCATCAAATCCTGTTAGTAATACTTTCATCTATTTGTCCTCCTAACGCCGTTTTCAATTCTGTTATTAGGGTAATCATTCAAGAGTCTATGGAATGCCCGGAAGGGGGTCCTAGCCGGGCAAGAATTACAATCTATTAAAATCCTAACACGTACATCAACGCAATGTGGACAACCAATAAAGTGACAGCAATCGGGGCTTGCGCGCGGATGACTGAATTTTTGTCTTTCAATTCAAGCAATGCTGCGGGAAGCATATTAAAGTTGGCAGCCATCGGCGTCAACAATGTACCGCAATAGCCGGCTGTCAGGGCAAGGGTTCCGCAAATGACTGGATCTCCGCCGATTGCGAATACAAACGGTACACCGATACCGACAGTGATAACGGCGAATGCCGCAAATGCGTTACCCATGATGATGGTGAATAAGGCCATACCTATACAGTAGGTTGACACACCAACAAGCGTATTACCGGTCGGGATAACAGTGGAGATGATGGAAGCAATCTTGTCGCCGACACCCGCGCTTGTGAACAAAACGCCCAATGAAGCCAATAATTGAGGCAGAATGGCGAATGAACCGACTGATTGGAATGTTCTGTTTGTATCTTCCAACAATTCTTTAGGCTTTGCTTTTGTGATGGCGAATGTCAGAGCTAACGCACACAATGCAGCAATCCCGATGGCAACAGTTCCGGGGAAACTAGTGAAGGAGGCTACCAGCATGGCGATAATGGCGATGGATAGGGAAGGAACGAAGATTTTCAGCCCCAGTTTTTCTGCCTTTAATGTAGTGAATGTTTCATCCAATTGTTTTAGTGTCCCAATATTGATTTGTTTAGTTGCTGATAAGATGGCGATCACTACTACTAATAGACCAACGATTGTACTAGGGATATAGTTTCCTAGTATGAATATGACCGACAAAATTCCCCAGAACAAGGCTGTCCCGATTCTTGTCTTGTGATTTTTATCTTTAATCGTGAATACCATCGTGATCCCCATGAATAATCCGATTATAATATAGAAACATTCTAATAACATATTAGAGATTTGTGTTAAATCCATTATTGTTCACCTCGCATTTCGCCGGTCTCTTTATTGTTAGAATATTTTTGTTTCATCTTTCTATCCAGCATGATATTTTGTCCCATCCAGAATACAAACGCGATGACAGCTACAGGAATAGCCATTTTCGAAATTTGCAGAGTATCTACAGGTATGTTAAGCCCTTCTAATGTAGAAGCAATCAACAATACACCTGCATTTGCGATAAATACGTTTTGGGCAAAGAAATTACCGATATTATCAGAAGCTGCTGCATAGGATTTTATTTTTTCAATATCTTTTTCATCAACCTTTTCACCGTACTTGGCAATGGCTGCACCCTCTGCCATCGGACTTACCAAAGGTCTTACGAATTGTGGATGACCTCCAAGTGTCACACCCATTCCGATGGTCGCTTCTCTCATCAGGGTATATCCGCTTAATAGTTTTCCGACTGATAAGCTGCTTGCTTTTTTAATGAGCATAACCGCTTTTGTCTTCAATCCATACCTTTCACACAATCCTATAACAGGAATTGTAATCAAAAACAAACAAGTGACCCTGTTTGATACAAAGGCTTCTCCTAATGTGTTCAATATGTCTACAATGTTCATCTTGGCCACCAGCCCAGTTGAAATGCCGGCAACAACGACGACTGCTATTGTATCCAGTTTTAATGCAAAGCCTGCAATAATGATCAGGATTCCTAACAGTTCCATTTGCTTCACTCCATTCTTTTGCGATTAAATTATTTTAAAATAATGATTTATATTATAAAGTCAGCATAAAAGATTGTAAACGACTAGAAAAATGAAAAAATATGGATGAAAGAGGAAGATACTATTTCTTGTGGTAATAATTGGTCTTGGTATGAGCTTTTAGCCAACCTAAATGGATGAACAGTGATGCCCTTGATAATCTTTGATGCAAGCTGTTAAAGCAAGCTATTAACAAATCAGTAATTTGCGTTATAATAGTACCTGTTGCTATTCATTTAAGCGTTGTAAAGAAATAGATAGAAATCGTTTGAAAGAGAGTGAAAAACATGGGCCGTAAATGGAACAATATTAAAGACAAAAAAGCGTCAAAAGATGCAAATACAAGCCGGATTTATGCTAAATTCGGACGTGAGATATATGTTGCCGCAAAACAAGGTGAGCCTGATCCGGAATTGAACCAGTCATTGCGTTTCGTGCTTGAACGAGCAAAAACATACAATGTGCCAAAAGCCATCATCGACCGCGCAATTGAAAAAGCGAAAGGCGGTTCAGATGAAAATTACGATGAACTACGCTATGAAGGTTTCGGCCCGAACGGCTCAATGGTTATTGTTGACGCATTGACAAATAATGTCAATCGTACAGCGTCCGATGTACGCGCTGCATTCGGGAAGAATGGCGGAAATATGGGTGTCAGCGGGTCTGTCGCCTACATGTTCGATGCGACAGCAGTTATCGGAATTGAGGGCAAAAGTGCTGATGAGGTGCTTGAAATCCTCATGGAAGCTGATGTTGATGCACGTGACATCCTTGAAGAAGATGAAGCAGTCATCGTATACGCTGAGCCAGATCAATTCCATGCTGTACAGGAAGCGTTCAAAGCAGCGGGCGTTACAGAATTCACTGTGGCTGAATTGACAATGCTTGCGCAAAACGAAATGGAGCTTCCAGCCGATGTACAGGCTCAATTCGAGAAAATGATTGATGCTCTTGAAGATTTGGAAGATGTACAACAGGTATACCATAACGTCGATTTGGGCGAATGATGAACGGGGACGAATCCGATGTAATCGGGTTCGTCCTTTTTGTGTTATAATTTTCGAAAAATACTTTACAAAGAGGTGTCTGGATGCTGCATTCTTTTAACGTCACTGCCTTAGGACATGAAAGGACAGTGAAAGTCTATGTACCGGATCAGCTTGGGGGACGATACCCAGTGCTGTACATGCATGACGGGCAAAATGTTTTCCATGATGATGAAGCGATTGGGGGAGTATCGTTAAACCTGGAACATTATTTGAAGAATAATGAAACAGGTCTGATTGTAGTGGCGATTGAAAGCATTCCGACAAAGGAAGGGAGAATGGGGGAATATTGCCCATGGGAAACCGGCTTATACAGCAAGGATTTAACGGGGGAAGACAACCGATATGGAGGGAATGGAAGGGACTATGCCGAGTTTTTGGTACGGGAATTGAAACCTCTCGTCGATGGACGATTTCCGACAATCCCTGATCAAACCTATATAGGAGGAATATCACTTGGTGGACTGGTGTCCTTATACATAGCAACCCTATATCCGACAGTTATTACTGGTTGTTTCGGCATATCATCGGCGTTTTTCAGGAATCAGGAGGAACTGGAGAAACTTTTGTATAACAGCGAATTTGGGTCTGTTAAAATGTACTTTGACTGCGGGACGAAGGAAGATCCGCAGTCAGACCGTACAAGCACTGGTTTCTTGAATTCCAATCAATCGATTTGGGATTTGGTCGCGAAAAAAAATAAACTGGTCAAGACAGCTATCATTCCCGATGCCGAACATGATTACCGTTTTTTCAGGGAAAGGGTGCCAGGGATTCTTTCTTATCTTGTCGGCAATAAATAATCTCACTGTTTTTCCATAAACTAATGCTTAATAGGATGGTTTAGGAGTGTGCAAAGTGAGGAAATATTTGTGGATGTCTATAATCATGGTCGTCTTAGGCTGGACCGGTTGCCACGATACGGCGGAAGCCCGTGGGAAGTCACGGGAGGCATATGAAAAAACTGGGGAAGTCATTTGGGATTTTCAATTGAAAGAGAAAATAGTCTCCATCACTTTCGATGATGGGCCCCATCCGGTGTTCACTCCAAAAATTTTGGATATATTGGCGAAGTATGATGCCCATGCGACTTTTTTTGTTGCCGGTAACAAGGTTAACTATTTTCCGGATGTACTGAAACGGGTTGTGGAGGAAGGACATGAAGTCGGGAACCATACATACAGCCATAAATACCGGATCTCTGCAGCCAAGTTGTCTGAAGAGCTGAAAGAAACGGATGAAATCATCGAGCAGCATACGGGGTATCAGACGACACTGTACAGGCCGGTAGGCGGTTATTACAATCAGCACATTATCGATGCGGCCGTGAAGAACGGAAAGCAGGTAGTGTTGTGGTCTTGGCAGCAGGATCCGAAAGATTGGAAGCGGCCCAAGGCATCCAAAATGGTTCAGCAATTGAAGAAAGGCCTGCAACCAGGCAACATCATTTTATTCCATGATTGGATCGGGACAGAAAATACGAAGGAATCGCAGACTGTGGTTGCCTTTGAACAGTTAATGGAGTATCTGTATGAAAATGGATACCGATGTGTCACCGTGTCTGAATTAATATATAGGGCTAAATCAAACCTGCCTGAAATGCTGGAACCTATTAAGTAGCAGGGGATTAATCGGAGAGGAGCAGAAGGAAATGGGCAAAACAACGAAAGAGACATATGATGCATTATCCGGGACATACGAAAAAGATGTGGATCATGATAATCCATACAATGCATATTATGAAAGGCCGGCGATGCTGAGCAAATTGAAGGATGACCTGTCCGGAACAAAAGTGCTGGATGCCGGCTGTGCCGCTGGCTGGTATTCAGAAAAGCTGGCCAATCGAGGTGCCGAGGTGACGGGCATCGACATGAGCGAGGAGATGATCGAGGCTGCCAAGAGGAAAGCGGGGGACCGAGCGGAATTTTTCGTACATGACCTGGAAAAACAGCTGCCTTTTGGTGATAAGCAGTTTGATTTGATTCTTAGCTCCCTTACACTGCACTACATCAAGGATTGGTCCAATACATTGGCAGAATTCAAACGTATACTGAAGCCGGGAGGGCGGTTGTTGTTTTCTGTCCATCACCCGTATATGGACTTCCACGAATTTCACTGCAACGATTACTTTGCTGTAGAAAAGCTTACCGATACTTGGAAGAAGCCGGAGATCACGATTGAGGTCAGCTTTTACCGGCGTCCGCTTCGAGAAATAACGGGAGAACTGAATCGTCATTTTACAATCCGTGATATATTCGAACCCCAGCCTATACAGCGGATGCAGGAAGTAGATGAAAAAGCTTACCATTATTTGATGAAAAAACCGCATTTTTTAATCGTTGAGTCGGAGGTAGGACAATAACGAAATAAAGGAGCCGCTAAAGCGTGCTCCTTGTTAGTTAGTTTGTTTCGTTCTTCGTTTTCATGTCCTGTGCGAACCGGAACATGCTGACACCTATGAACATTGGAAAAATCATCGTGATATAGGATAGGACATTCGTGTCCGGCTGGATGATTTCAACAATTCCAGGCATAATCAGTACGAGGGCCATGCTGCCTTTGTGCGCCAATGTGGATTTGAAAATCCCCAATAGGATATTCACATTCTTTTCCTCATTTCTACAGAAAATTGACCAAAAAGCGAGTGACGAGGCAATTAAGAATAACTCATTATAGGCACGTATCAGGAAAGTTGTCCACATAGTGAATGTAAATATTAGGGAAAATGAATCTAAATACCTAGTTTACATGCCAGAAAGTTGTCAATTGATTCTAAGGGAATTGGCAGGCCGCTTCGACTACTGATAGCCGGTGAGGTTTTTACGATAAGTAAAATTTCACCGGCTATTCAATTTCAGACAAAGTTTTTGTCCCTATCCTAGTAGATTATATACGAAAGCGATTTTGTCATTTACACTAATACCTGCTTACTCTAATTCTGCAATTTTTTTGGCGAATTGCGGCAGGTGTTTTTTATCGGTAATTAATAGTTCATCTAAAACACGTTTGGCTGTTTCACCGCCAGGGATGAGCGGGTTGATTGTGAATGCCTGCAAGGCTAATTCGTAATCACCGTTTATAGCGGCTTCTTCTGCGCATAGCTCCATATACCGTTATTTTTCGTTGAAACGACGATGTGTGTATTTTGTTGGCGTAAATTGATGCGATGGTTTCGCAAGCGGCATCGGAATAGTAAGCACCGTCGCCTAAAATAGCGAGCTTCACAACAAATGAGTCTATTTGTTATCTTTTGGATCTTTATGCAGGTATCTTCTCGAAAGATTATAAGAATAATCTTGAATTCAAAACACGTATTACGAAATAATTCGACCACTGGAAAAGCTCCAATGAAGTGATGCAAGAAGGGAATTATAATTATTGAAGCGTAAGTTATTGAGCTGAGGATTACCCTCTGGTTCAGAACCGCAGGTATACGGGACAGAAATGGATGTCGTGAAGGTTACCGTAGCGGTTTTATCTGCCCCTGTTCGTTTATGTACTTTGCGGTCTTTCGAAAATTAATTCATAGTAAGTGCCTACCCCAACTCCAGAAGTTACGAAGTCAGGAGCGAAAATTTGAACAAATCTCCAACCTTCTGTTGCGTGATTTTTAATTACTTCTCGATAATCTTGAGCTGGTTTCCCTGATAATCTCTTAAATTCAACTCTAACAAACTTATATTCGTACATGATAATTCCTCCTTTCACTGTTACTAAATAATTTACGGCCAACACTAGAAAGATGTTTCATGATTTACATTTTATAATGATTGTAGTCTTCTTCCGCTAATCTTGGTCCGTTGAAATGCTGCCATACATATAAACAGGTCTGAAAATAAAAAACGCCCCTTAAAAGTTGGGTTGGTGATTAACTATTAAGGGGCAGTTCAAATCTGCCGATGCTGTTTGCAGTTAAATTCACTTCTAGAAGCTAGGCAGTTTTTTCTTGCTTCCTTATACGTCTTTGGTCATTGCCTGTACGTCCGAGTACCTCTCTTCAGATGGCGTGCTGCGTTTGATGAAGAAAGCCAGTACGAGTGCCAGAACCAAAATGAATGTCGAGATCAGGAAGGAGAAATTGATTCCTTCCAATGTCGCTTTTCCGATTAGATGCATCTGTGCTTGTTCCGATAGTTGCCCTCCTGTCTGGCTCATTGCCTCAGCAGTGAGAGACTCCAGCTTGTTATCCCGTCTGATAGACATGATGGTGATCAATAATGATGAACCGATGGCGCCGGAAACCTGATTCAATGTACTGTTCATCGCTGTCCCGTGCGGCGTCAATCGTGCAGGCAATTGATTCATGCCATTGGTCATGATCGGCATCATGATCATGGACATACCGAACATGCGGACCGTATACAAAATGATTAAATGTGTATATGTTGTTTCAAACGTCAGTTGCGTGAAGAGATACGTAGTGATGACTGTTATGGTGATACCAACAAAAGCGAGTATTTTCGCTCCGAACCGGTCGAATAGTTTCCCGGTGATCGGTGACATGATCCCCATCACCAAAGCGCCCGGAAGCATAAGAAGACCGGAATCGAGCGGTGATATCCCCCTTAACATCTGCAAATAGATTGGCATCAGCAACATGCCGGAGAACATCGCCATATTGATTGTCACTGTAATGGCGGATGATAATGAAAACATGGGGTGTTTGTATACCCTGAAATCGAGCATCGGCTTTTCCAGCTTGAATTGGCGCAGGATAAAGATAACAACGCTGATTGTACCAATAATCAACGATAGGACAACCTCATTAGCGCTCCAGCCCTTGTTGCCGGCTGAGCTGAACCCATAAAGGATTCCTCCGAAACCGAGCGCAGAGACGATGATAGAAGGAATATCGATTTTGATATCGATCCTTTCTTTTTTGTCCTTCAATTTAAGGAAAGAGATCAAAATGACTAACAATGCAATCGGCCAGATGATATGGAATAGGACTGGCCATTCATAATGTTCAATAATATATCCCGATAAGGTTGGGCCGATGGCCGGCGCGAACACCATGACAAGGCCGAACATCCCCATGGCAGATCCTCGTTTTTCAACTGGGAAGCTGTTCATCATGACGGTCATCAATAACGGCATCATAATGGCAGACCCAGCAGCCTGGATCATACGGCCGGACAAGAGCAGTGCGAACGATGGGGCAAATCCCCCGATTATCGTACCTGCCGCAAACAGCGTCATGGCAACCAAGAATAGATGCCTGGCTGAGTACCGTTGGATTAAAAAAGCGGTCGAAGGGATCATGATCCCGTTAACGAGCATATAACCTGTCGTCAGCCATTGGACAGTCGATTCACTGATTCCAAAATCGTTCATAATCGACGGCAATGCTATATTCAGGAGTGTATTGGATAAAAAAGCAACAAAAGCCCCGATCAACAATATACCGATGACGATATAATCAGGTTTAATCTCCTGTTTGGATTGTGTGTTCTTCATTTACATATTCCCCTTTTTGTAGATTGTTCGTATATTTCATATAATAAAAAAATAATAGACGGTCTGTTTGATAAAGGTCATGTAGGCTATTATAATTTAACAGTATAGGGAAACAAGAAGTGATATGCTCACAGAAATACATTATGGACAGAATTGGTTTTATTGTTGATTATGTCGGAAAGTTTGGATAGGGGGCCATAAACTTGGGGGAGAAAGTGGACAGGCGGGTTATGAGAACGAGGAGAATGCTAAGAGATGCCTTGACGGAACTCATGGAGGAAAAGGGATTTGATGCCATCTCGGTGAGTGACATCACGGCAAAAGCCGATATCAATAGAGGGACATTCTACTTGCATTACAAAGATAAATTCGACTTACTGGAGCAGAATGCAAATGAGCTGATTGCTGAAATCAAAAAAATTAAAGACGTCAGCCCGATGCCGAAAGAGAAACTGCAGGACCGGGATCTCTTGACGAAACCTTCGATATATATGGTAAGTCTGTTTGAATATGTACAGGAAAATGCCGAATTCATGAAGGTTCTCCTTGGACCGAACGGCGATCCCGCTTTTCAGATGAAGCTGAAAGAGGTGATGCGGAGCGATATGGAAAAGAACATCACAGCTAACCTCAATGATGTGGTCGTTTCCGTTCCGCTTGATGTATTGAGCGCATACGCGGTATCCGCTCAGCTCGGGGTGATCCAGCATTGGCTCGAGACGGGGATGAAACAGCAACCGGAAGAGATTGCTCTTCATATCCGGAAAATCTTTTTCGGAAGCCGGGATGCCTTATGGAACATCGACAGGGAGCACAAGGAAGAAAACAGTCGATGAATACATGCAGGAAAGAGCGCCGCCGATGGGTGGATGCTCTTTTTTGGTTACCGTCGCTTACCTATACCTGTGCCGTTCCCTTCCCTTGTCTTTGATTAGAAGAATCCGTTTTCCTGAAGATCCTCTTTTAAAAAAACGGAACTATTTTATTGGTTGATTATGGTAATATTCAAATGGGAGGGATGGATAATGGAATATACTTTTCAATCGATTGCACATGTCCAATTGGCAGCACCGGTGGGGTGCGAAGAGAAAGCGAGAGCATTTTTCAATGGGATTCTGGGAATGGAAGAGCTGGAGAAGCCCGACAATCTAAAAAAAAAGGGAGGGATTTGGTTCGGTTTCGGGCCATACGAAATCCATATCGGGGTACAGCATGATTTTATCCCGGCAACAAAGGCACACCCAGCTTTTGAAGTGGGGAACCTGGAAGCACTGAAGAGGCATCTTCTTTTGAATGGAGTACATATCATAGAGGATGGTGAGCTTCCTGGTGCGAGCAGATTCTATGCGGCCGATCCGTTCGGGAACAGAATCGAATTTCTTGAATGGAATGAATGAAGGGATGGGGATCCATACGCTGGACACATTAACATATCCGATTGTACAGGCGCCAATGGCTGGAGGAATTGCCAATCCTAAGCTGGCTTCTTCTGTTTCAAATGCTGGGGGACTAGGTTTTTTGGCTGCTGGGGACAAATCGCCTGACATGGTCAGGGAAGAGATAGCGGAAACCAGGCTGCTGACTGACCGCCCATTCGGGGTAAATCTTTTTGTTCCGGCTGATGAAAACATTGATGAACAGGCGGTTGAAGAGTATGAGGAGAAACTCAAAGATTTAGCCGAGCAGATAGGCGTTAGTTTAGGCGCAGCTGTTTATGATGATGACGGCTGGGAAGAAAAGATAGCCGTAGTGTTGGAGGAAAAGGTGCCGGTTGCAAGCTTTACATTCGGATGTCCATCGGTTGATGTCGTCCAGTCGCTGAAAAAACAGAATATTTATGTCATCATCTCGGTCACCAATAAGCAGGAAGCATTGATGGCGGAGCAGGCAGGTGCTGATGCACTTTGTGTTCAAGGAATTGAGGCTGGGGGGCATCGGGCTGCTTTTTACAATGGTGATTCAAAAGTGGAGGAGTTCCCGCTGTTGGAGGCATTGAGACAAGTAAAGTCCTGTTCGGAAGTCCCGCTGATCGGGGCTGGGGGGATCATGGACCCTGATGCTGCTGAAGCGGCACTGCAGGCTGGCGCAGTGGCTGTGCAGGTAGGAACGGCACTGTTGCTGTGTCCTGAGAGTGGAACGAATCGACAGCACCGCCAAGCTTTGAAGGATTCTGCCTTTCATGCAACGATGCTGACGAGGGCATTTACCGGAAGGAGGGCTAGGGGGCTGGTCAATGACTTCGCCATTCGGTTCAGCGGGGAAGCACCTGCCGCGTATCCGCACATTCATCGGATGACACAGCCGCTTCGCAAAACAGGGATACCTGGGTATATGTCTTTCTGGGCGGGGATTGGGTTCAAACAATGCAAGGAGCTGCCGGCTGCAATGATCATCAGACTGTTGGCAGGAATGGGAAGACAATAGAGAGGGGAAGCAACGTGGCAGAGCTTATGAAACCGACAAAGGAACATCGGGAGGCCTTTGCCGAATTCCACAGAGAGTGGAAGCGGAGCGGGGAAACGATGATCCCGTGGGTGATCGCTAATTATTCAGGCCATTACGAAGAACTGCTGGATTTTCTGCATAGAGAGGAAAAAGGAACCAGCTTGAAGGACGGGTGGGTTAAGAATTCCACTTATTGGCTTGTCGAAGGTGGTAAAGTGATCGGGGCGGTGAACATCCGCCATCAATTGACGAAGAAGCTTTTGGAAGAAGGCGGCCACATCGGCTATGGCATACGGCCATCGTATAGAGGGAAAGGATACGGCAATCGGATGCTGACACAGGCATTAGGGATGGCCCGCCGACTTGGAATCAAGGAGGCCCTTCTCGTTTGTGAACAACAAAACGAAGCATCTTACCGGATGATTATCGGGCACGGAGGTAGAGAAGATGAGGACTTCATCGAGGAAGATGGCACGGTATTGAAGCGGCTTTGGATACCGTTAACTTAAAAATTCTACATAAAAATGTAACGGAGCTTCAAAGACTGTCGTCTAAATTCCAAAGGGGGAATAGGAGATGAAATGGCGGTATTATTTAGGAATATGCTTCCTGCTGGTGTTATTACTGGCCGGATGCTCAGCGGAGAACGATCTAAAGGAATATGCTACAACGGGTGAATCATCCAATTCGGCGAATGAACTGGCTGTCAGCGACGATAAAGAGTCCGCTAAACAGGATGAGACAGAAAGCGGGACAGAGGAACGCTCACAATCGGCAAGTGATCCGGAGCGAATGATTGTTTATACAGCCGACATGAGCCTGAGTGTGGAGGATGCAAACAAGTTTGTCGGTTTAATTGAAAAGGACGTGACAGCGAAAAAAGGGTTTATTGTCTCTAAAGAACAATCGGTGAACGGAGATGGGGAGATAAGCGGAGTGCTCACCGTGCGTATCCCACAAGCATCGTTTCAGTCCTTCTTGGATATGGTCGGCAAGGAAAAGAACATCACAATCGATCATCAAAGTGTGAGCGGTGAGGATGTGACGAATGAATACGTTGATCTTACCGCGAGATTAGAGGCGCGGGAAGCAGTGGAAAAAAGACTGTATGAATTTATGGGAAAGGCAAGCAAAACAGAGGACCTGCTGAAAATTTCCGAGGACTTAGGGGAAGTGCAGACTGAGATTGAACAGTTGAAAGGCCAAATGAACTATCTGTCTAACCAAAGCAGCATGTCGACAGTCAACATCCACTATACAGAGAACGGGGAAAAATGGAGAAGCACCGGTGATTTCCGTACTTGGGATCAAATTAAGCAAGCATTTATCCAATCCCTTCATATGTTATGGGCATTCGGTTCTTCAACATTGGTATTTTTGATTGGATATCTACCGATATGGATCCCATTAGGGCTGGCCGGCTTCCTGATTTGGTACTTCATCCGCCGGTCGCAGAAGAGAAGAAAGAAGGAAGAATAGCGCAACAAAAAGGAATGCGGAATCGGTCCGCATTCCTTTTCTGTTATTTGTTCCGGATCGATAAAAAGTACTTCCCGTTTACGAGAATCAGGACAAAGCACATGAGGACAATCGAGAAGAGCTGTGATTGTTCGGTCGAAACCGAATAGAAGATAGCGGTGATGATTGCCAATATCATCATCAAATTCAACAGATTATTGGATTTGTACAAGCCTTGCAGCATGATGTGCTTTTCTCCTTCATCAGCGGCAGCAAGCAATTTTGTCGGGAAATCGGGCTCGCCCGGTTCAGGTATTTGCCTATTTGGATATAAGCATTTCATTAAACGACCCATATTTGCGGATAAAAGATAGCAAATGGCGATGAGGATGATGGAAATGGCGGCGTAGGGGACCGGCAATCCAGCTACAGCTGTGATGCTTAGCGAGAGAAGCGACAAAACGATGGCGGTATTGATAAAGAGCGAAAAATCAGCAAGCTTTGTATAGACCAGCTGATTCATCTCGTCTTCTTTTTCACCCTCATATACTGTCGTACCCCACTTCAGTATTTGTGACCGTATCATCAGGCCCCAGCCGACCATCCCGGCAATCGCAATCAATAGCAAAAGCATGAAAGGTTCGGTGTAGCCGCTGAAATCCAATGCAAAAAAGTTCAGTATTCCGTACGCGGCAGCGAACCCGACAATTCCTCCCCCTAATAATGACAATAAGACTCTCATCATATTTCCCCCTCTTCGAATATGAATATCTTCTCGACTGGTTCCTTAAACACATTGGCGATCCTGACAGCAATCAATAAGGAAGGAATGAATTCCTCCCGTTCGATGAGGCTGATTGTCTGTCTCGAAACCTTTGTCAATTTCGCCAACTGGGTCTGATTCAGACCATCACGGGCTCTTAATTCTTTTAAACGGCTTTTCATATGTGTCACCTCTATTTCTTATAGTAGTCTGACTTTTCTGTCTTGACAACTATTTTTGTCAAAATGAAAAATAAAATGGTCATTTTATACAAAACAAAGGACCCCGATCATGCCGGGGCCTTCATTGTCTGTAATTCAGTTATTTGTCTGTAGCATCAGCGATTATCAATCGTTTCAGGATACATATCGTGGTTCATCAGCCGGTGCATCGCTATCTCTTCAAACTTCGTGCCGGGTTTGCCATAGTTGCAGTAAGGGTCGATCGATATGCCTCCTCGCGGTGTGAATTTCCCCCAAACCTCGATATATTTAGGTTCCATCAAAGCAATCAGGTCTTTCATGATGATATTCATACAGTCCTCATGGAAATCTCCATGGTTCCGGAAACTGAAGAGATACAGCTTCAACGATTTGCTTTCAACCATTTTAGGACCTGGTATGTAACTGATGTAGATTGTCGCGAAATCAGGCTGACCGGTGATCGGGCAAAGGCTGGTGAATTCCGGGCAATTGAATTTCACCCAATAATCATTATCGGGATGCTTATTGTCGAATGACTCCAGTATAGAGGGATCATATGTGTACGTGTACTTCGTCCCTTGATTCCCGAGCAATGAAATCCCGTCCAGTTCCTCTTTTATTCTTCCTTCGTTCATTATGCCTCCACCTTTCTTTTTATCAAATAGGTCTCCAATCCTTTTTTTCGGAGCTTGCAGGACGGACAATCTCCGCACCCGTCCCCGATGATTCCGTTATAGCAAGTCAGTGTCTTTTCCCTGATGTAGTCCAGCTTTCCGAATTTGTCGGCCATCTCCCAGGTTTCGGCCTTATCGATCCACATGAGCGGTGTGTGCACCACGAACTTGTGGTCCATTGCTAGGTTCATTGTCACATTCAGTGATTTTATGAATACATCGCGGCAGTCCGGATAGCCGCTGAAATCCGTTTCGCATACTCCCGTAATAATGTGCCTGGCTCCTTTTCCTTTGGCGAACACCCCGGCAAAGGAGAGGAACAGCAAATTCCGTCCTTCAACAAATGTCGAAGGCAATCCGTCCTCAGTCTCGGTTATTTCAATATCCGACCGTGTCAGGGCATTAGGCGCAAGCTGATTCAACAGGGACATGTCAAGGGTGTGATGCTCGACACCGAGTTCTGTTGCAATGGCAGAAGCGCATGTTAGCTCAAGGTTGTGGCGTTGCCCATAATCAAACGTGACAGCAATCACTTCATCAAATCGTTCAAGCGCCCAAAACAGGCAAGTGGTAGAATCCTGTCCGCCGCTGAAGACGACGACTGCTTTGTTGTTTTCCAATTGTTACACTCCTCTCATTTCTTTTGGCCAGATTATTTTATGGACCTGGACCTGCAGGCGTATATCCTTAAGTTTATGTTCAATCATGAACTCTACTATTCTCTTTGGTTCGATCGATTCCACAACCGGGCTGAAGTACACTTGGCAGCGATCAATCAGGTCGAATTGTTTTACGATGCCGTATGCGAACAGCAAATCCCTTTCACTCGCAATCACAAATTTATAGACATCCTGCTTGTCGACGAGGCTGAAGTTTATCTCCTTCATCGTGGTTTGCATGCCGCTGTCCGGCAATTTGTAATCGAGAATATAGATGAGATTGCTCGCAGGATACCGCTTTTTGTACTTAGTGATGTCCATTGCTCCGTTTGTTTCAATATGGATGAGTAAATAATCATCTTTTGTAAGGAGATCGAGCAGGGAAAACATATCTTTCTGCAAAAGTGGTTCCCCTCCCGTCAGTGTGACATTCCGGGCGCCGCTGTCTTTTATATATTGATAGATTTCTTCGGCAGTCTGTTCTTCATAGGCATAGCTGCCGTCCCAAGAATATTCGGTGTCGCACCATGTACAGCGGAGATTGCAGCCTTCAAACCGGATAAAAACGGCAAGTTCCCCTGAGGTAGGGCCTTCTCCATCGATTGAGACGAACCTTTCAATCACGCGGAACATGCCTTACACCTCCCTGTATGTACAGCTGTTGGTCGGAGTCTCGAACAGTTCCACTTCATACACGTCCACTTTCATATTTTTCAGCAGCTGATAAATATGGCGGCTCATTTCTTCAGCCGTCGGACGATACGGCACAAGGAAGATGGAAAAGTCGGTCGGGCCTTCACGCAGTTGTCTGGCCACTTTCAGTCCTTCTTCATTTTCTTCAATCAGCAGTTTATGGTCGAAGAGATCCTCTATTCGTTTCAATGACTTTTTTATGTTTCCGAAGTCATCGACCATGCCGCGGAGCTGGCCTTCCTCATGAAGCGTTTCACTGGCTACCTTGGCTACAAGCCGGTAGCGGTGGCCGTGAAGGTTGGCGCATTTGCCTATGTAGCCACTTAAGTAATGGGCGGTATCGAATTGAACCTCACTTTTCAATATGAACATCATAATCCTCCTTAATGGAAGCACAGACACGTAAAAAAGACGCGTGCCCCTTCATGCGCAACAATAGGCGCACGAAGTAAGCTACGCGTCTCTTTTGCCTGATAACAAAAAAAGGGCACAGAAGGCCCTATGAACGTATAGTTACGTGTAAATGCCTAGTTTTGTTTAGCGACAGGATGGTCTAACGAACTGTCGTATTCAATTCTTCAATAACTTACCATATTATAAAAATTGTTTCAATTGCTTTTTTTACAATATCATAATGAATAGTCCGGGTGGAGACTGTACGAGGCTTTCACTAGGCTTGTCTCACAGACCGGAAATGGAAGGGAACGGGAACGTTCTGGAATAATCACTTATTCACCGGCGAATGATTTATAATCGTTTGTTGTTTTCACACCTGTGCAATATTTTAATAAAGCATCAAAAGACTGCTTCCAAGTATGATGTGTTGGATTATCCCTTCGTATATAGACGAAATTCTGTCTGTCAGTTACATAGATCTTAAAATTGTGTTTACGGCAATCCATAGTGAAAATATCATCTTCATCACAGTTTCTGTCCGGAAACTTCACTTTGTTGTATACGCTCTTTTTAAATACTAACGTTGCTCCCTTTAAGTTCATATTCTCCGGCAAGTAATTATTCTCATAATTTGGCATATGAATAGTAAGTAATTCACGATCTTCAAAATATAGATATGTCGTAATTTTCCCGACAATCGATGCATCTTTTTCTTTTAGGGCAGTCATAGCCTGTGCCAGGTATTTAGAGGAGTAGTAATCATCATCATCAAATTTAGCGATGTGGTCATATTTTGCTTTTTCTATTCCGAAATTTATACAGTGGCCTAATGAAACGGATTCTGGTAATTGATAGACAGAGACGTTTTTGAACGAACGTGCTTTTTCTTGCCATGTTTTAAGATTCATTGAATCGTTATTGAGAATGATGATTAACTCCTTTTTATCCCACTCTTGCTTTTGGTAATTATCCAAAACATTATCAATAAAAGTTTCTCTCTTTGTGCATGTAATAATAGAAACCATGGGTCCTCTCCTTTCATCTAAAAAAGGCATATAACTATATTCGTTAAGGTACGATTAAAATCTTTGATTAATATAGTATATGGAGCGTCGAAAAAGGAGTGAATACGTTTGTCCCATTTTATTGAAAGAGGTGTATTGAAATGGCAGGAATTCCCCCAAAGATGGTTTCCCTTACGTTTGACGATGGTCCCTCTCCATATACAAATCAGATTCTTGATATATTAGGAGAATATAATATTAAAGCGACATTTTTTGTTGTAGGTGAGGCAGTGAGAAAGCATCCTGATATTATTAGGCGTATGAGAAAAGAGAACCATGCAATAGGAAATCATACATGGGATCATCCTTCAATCTTTGATATATCATCATCGGGATTGTCGGATCAAATAGCGGAAACCAATCAAGTTATAAAAGAAATTATTAATGAGGAACCGACATTATTTCGGGCGCCATACGGTAATATTGATGATACTTCTTTGCAAATTATCCAGGATTCAGGGCTTACATCTGTATTGTGGAATGTGGATAGTCTTGACTGGTCCATTAATGAGCCTACTTTGTTGGAAAACCGGATTAAAAAACATTTGCTTTCTGAAAGCGTTGTTCTTTTACATGATGGTGATGAATATGGAAGTGGACCCAGGGAGGTGACGGTCAAATCGTTGCGGAATATAATTGAGCATTTAATAAAAAAAGGATACACATTTATCAATATACCTGAATTTCATCAACGTTGTTTTAAGATAGAGAAATGGTAAATGAATGTGGGAGAGCTTGTTGTTTGATTGGTATTCAGGTTGAATGATTTGATGGATTGATATAACTGCTCAGTACTTCTACAATGTCGGCCAGTACTTGTTTAGCTTCTAAAATATCCTTTAGAAGTTCTTTTTTTATCTCTTCAGGTATGAACCAATCCGCCGGAGTGGAATCAATTAACTCTACGATGAAGCTATCCGGTGTTTTCATGACTTTTTGAAGAAAGAAGGTAAGTTCAATTTCATCATTCAACATGGATAGACACCACTTGTGCACATTGGAAAGTTTTAACTTTCCGGGTTCGGTAAGCATTTTCTCTAGTTCCTTTTTGCTTGGATAACAATTGCCGTGATCAATCATATTTATGAAATACTTAGACTCTCCCATTGGGCTTAACAGTATATTACTTTCATCCCGGTCAATATTCCTCAACCAAAAATCAAAGATTAAAATGCCTGCTAATATACTGCGATTCACAATCTGTTCTTTTTCTGTTTTAAACCAAAGCCCCATAGAGTTTTCTATATATAAACTTGCAAATTGATGGCCGGGTGCAAAATTGTATTTTTTTAGCTCATTTTGGAGAAGGAATTCTTCCGGTATATCCACAATCTCAAAAGGAACGGTCGGTAGTCCAAGGTGCGCAGCCAGTGTTGTGCAAACCATTTCCCTCATGAGCATTTGATTCCCTTGAGGATTATTTTTGAACTTTATTATATATCTTTTATTGTCGCTCAGTAATAAAATTTGTGGGTCGGATTGGGCTATTTTTGACTTACCCTCCTCATTAATTGAATCTATGAGCTTTATTGGGCGAAGCGTAGATTTTATTATCATAAAATTTAACCCCTTTCCAAATTAGTTATATTCAAAATGGTCGTAATTTGTTTAGGTTTATGTGAATTATCAATAACTAATCCATTTAGAAAAATATATTGAAATGCAGATTGAATGATTTTTGCTACTATTTGATGAACTGTCTATGGAAAAAAGAGAGAGCGAGGAGGTTTGGAATGGACAGGAAGAATTTAAACTATTTGTCCAAAAGAATCGATGCGGTAATTGAATAGAAGAATCGTCTTTCAGAGTAATTGCGCCCCAGGCATTCATCTATAAATGATATTTAAACAGTCGTGTATACATACGCACAAACAACACTATAAAAAATGGTCGTACTCTTGCCAAAGCTTTTCGTACTTCTTTCTTCAGGAAACTATTGTTTTAATTAATTGAAAATTGTTGAAATTAATCCTTGAAATGGATATGATGTTCTTATAACTTAAATAAGAAACGCTGTTTTGTAATAGCGAACAACCGAGGGGAACAATCATACAAAAAGGAGAGATTTCATGAATGGTTATGTGAAAGCTGGAAATCTGCAGGTGGCGGCTGTATTTTATGACTTTGTCAATAAGGAAGTATTACCGGGGAGCCAAGTTGATCCGGATTCATTCTGGAATGGCTTGTCTGACCTTGTGGCAGACCTTACCCCTGCAAACAAAGCGCTGTTGGCACGCAGGGACGAAATTCAATTCAAAATCAATGATTGGCACCGATCCAATAATACGATTGATCAGGCAGCATACAAACAGTTCCTGAAAGAAATCGGGTATATCGAAGCAGACACGGCTGACTTCGAAATCACAACTGAAAATGTCGACGATGAAGTGCGCTTTCAGGCCGGACCTCAATTGGTAGTGCCCATCAATAATGCCCGATACGCACTCAATGCAGCTAATGCCCGCTGGGGAAGCCTGTATGATGCGCTATACGGTTCAGATGCTATCCCGGAAGAAGAAGGTGCGGAAAAAGGCGGCAGTTACAATCCAGTACGCGGTCAAAAGGTCATCGATTATGCGAGGGAGGTGCTAGACACAGCAGCGCCGCTCAACGGAGCAAGCCATCGTGATGCAGTGAAATATGAAGTGAAGGAAGACCGGCTCGAAATTGTCCTATCCAATGGTAAGCGGACTAATCTGGAAGACCAGGAACAATTCGCAGGGTATTACGGCGGGGAAGAAAAACCGGAAACGATTCTGCTGAAGAATAATGGCCTTCATATCGAAATACAGATCGACCGGGAACATCCGATCGGGAAGACGGATCTGGCAGGTGTCAAGGATGTCATCATGGAAGCCGCTGTCACGACCATCATGGACTGTGAAGACTCTGTCACAGCGGTTGATGCTGAAGATAAAGTGCTTGTCTACAGAAACTGGTTAGGGCTCATGAAAGGCAATCTTACGGCAAGCTTCCAAAAGGGCGGCAGAACCTATACAAGGAAAATGAATCCTGACCGTGTTTATAAAAACCCGGCTGGGGAAGAATTCAGCCTATCTGGACGTACGCTGATGTTCGTGCGGAACGTCGGCCACCTCATGACAATCAATGCGATCCTAGATAGTGAAGGCAATGAAATCCAGGAGGGTATCCTTGATGGGGTCATGACCAGCCTGATCGCCAAACACAGCTTGCTTGGAACCGGTATCTATCAAAATTCCAAACAAGGGTCGATATACATCGTGAAGCCAAAAATGCACGGTTCTGAGGAAGTGGCATTTGCCAATACGTTGTTCAATCGCATTGAAGACCTGCTGGGACTTGCGCGCAATACGCTGAAGATTGGGGTTATGGATGAAGAACGCCGTACATCCCTTAACCTTAAGGCATGCATCGAAAAAGTGAAAGAGAGGATCGTCTTTATCAATACAGGCTTCCTTGACCGGACAGGGGATGAAATCCATACGTCAATGGAAGCGGGGCCTGTAATCCGGAAAGGTGACATTAAATCATCCACTTGGCTACAGGCCTATGAAAGGTCGAATGTCTTCACCGGGCTGAAAAGCGGATTCCAGGGCGTCGCTCAAATCGGGAAAGGGATGTGGGCTATGCCGGACCTGATGGATGAAATGCTTAAACAAAAAATCGGCCACCTGAAAGCGGGTGCCAACACAGCATGGGTGCCATCGCCTACAGCAGCAACGCTTCACGCCATCCATTATCATCAAGTGGATGTGAAGGCAGTCCAGGATGAGCTGATAAGCCAAGCAGAAGACCTTCGGGATCAGATTCTTGAAATCCCTCTTGCTGGTACTGTCAGTTGGAGTGCTGAAGAAATTCAGGAGGAGCTGGACAACAATGCACAAGGCATCCTTGGGTACGTAGTACGCTGGGTGGAACAGGGGATCGGCTGTTCGAAGGTTCCTGATTACCACAATGTCGGTTTGATGGAGGACCGGGCGACGCTAAGGATCTCCAGCCAACATATCGCCAACTGGCTGCACCATGGTGTCTGCACGAAGGAACAGGTGCTTACAACTATGCAACGGATGGCTAAAGTAGTTGATGAGCAGAACGCCGGGGATCCGGCCTATCGCCCGATGTCCGCTGACTTCAACGATTCGGTTGCATTCCAAGCCGCCTGTGAGCTGGTATTCGAAGGGTACAGCCAACCGAGTGGCTATACAGAGCCGATCTTACACCGTCGCCGCTTGGAAGCAAAAGAAAAATTCGGAATATCAATGGCATGATCGTTTAGGAGGGTTTTCGATCTTCGGAAACCCTTCTTCGCTCATGATACTAAGAAGGTGAATGATTTGGAACGAGAAAATATGGTGAAGTCGGTCAGCCGGGCGCTTGATATCATTCAACTGGTCAGCGACCGCAGGGACGGTCTTGGCGTCACAGAAATCGCCAATCAGATGGACATCAACAAGAGCTCGGTCCATAGGATCCTCTCTACATTATCGGCATATGGCTATATTGAACAGGATCAGCAGACGGGACGCTATAAATTGGGGTATGCCTTTTTGGCGGTCAGTTCCAAACTGTTGGACTCCATTGATTTGCGCGCGGTATCCAAGCCTTATTTAACAGAATTGGAAGCGGAAACGAATGAAGTCATTCATTTGGTCGTTTATGATCGCGGGGAAGTTGTCTATATCGAGAAATTGGATGGCAATGAGGCGCTGCGCATGCATTCCAAGGTAGGAAAACGGGCACCGATGCATTGCACATCGGTCGGTAAAGCGATATTGGCGCATATCGGTGAAGAGGAGGTGCAGGACATCCTGAATAGGAAAGGGTTGCCGAAACATACGGAGCACACGATCACAGACCAAGATGCCTTCATGGAAGAACTGGCCAAAGTAAAATCAGAAGGCTACGCCCTTGATCTGCAGGAGAACGAATACGGCATCATTTGCATTGCGGCCCCCATATTTGACCACCAGGGAAACGTATGTGCAGCAATCAGTATTTCAGGTCCCTCCATGAGGATGACTGATGAGAGGATGTTAGGATTAAAAACAAAAATCTTAGAAACAGGTAGGCTTATCTCGGCACGGGTGGGGTATGCAAACAATTGAGTTTGAAAAAATGTATACTTTGTCCTATGGATTGACGCGTTTGTTTGAAGGAATTCACTGGCCGGATAGAGAAATGTAAGGTTATAGACTTGTTAGGGGAAGGTGGATACGGTATGCCGAGCGGTAAAGAAACAATAGTCATACAGGCCAGACAAGAAACAGTCTGGGATTTTGTGAAGGATTTGGATTGCTTTGCCCCGTTGATCCCAGGCTATACAGCCCATGAAGTAATCAATGAATACGAAGGCACATGGGAGTTTGTCGGCGATTTCGGGTTTATGAAGAAAAAGATTAAAATGAAAGTCGATCATATTGTCCGTATCGAACCCAGTTCCATAACATTTGATTTAAAGGGATTGAACGAAAGTGTGGAAGGTGAAGCGAAATTTGAGGTGGAAGCGATTGATGGGAAATCGAGCCGCCTGACCGGGTTCATGGAGATGTCCGGAGGGGGTTTCATGGCGGGGATGATCAATGGCGTCCTGAAAAGCTTTGTCCCGGAAAGTACAGAGACTTTGGTGAAAGCGATCGGCCAGCAAGCGGAGCGCAACAATCAGAAGGTGTAAGGAAAACCCGTAAGCCTGCTTACGGGTTTTTGGGCGATGAAAGACATCAAGAGGGGGAGAAACTATGATAAAGCATATTCAGGAAGCATTTACACTATATAATGGCGTGCAGATCCCGGGGTTTGGTCTGGGCGTCTATAAGATGGAAGAAGGGGAGCAGACGATCACAGCCGTTAAGGCGGCGCTCGAAAAAGGCTACCGTCTGATTGATACGGCCGCTTTTTATCAAAATGAGAAAGAAGTCGGCATTGCAATCAGGGAATCAGGCATTCCGAGAGATGAAATTTTCGTCACAACAAAGGTGTGGAACAGTGACCAGGGTTATGAAGAAACATTGGCTGCCTTCCATCAGAGCATGTCCAATCTGGATATAGACTACATCGACCTGTATTTAATACATTGGCCAATCCGCGGCAAGTATAAAGAGACATGGAAGGCGATAGAGGAAATGTATGACCAGGGGAAAATAAGGGCCATCGGGGTATCCAATTTCCATCAGCATCATATTGAGGACCTCATGCAGGAAGCCCGCATTAAACCTATGGTCAATCAGGTTGAACTGCATCCGCTATTGACCCAGGTCGAACTGCGTGAGTATTGTAAACAGGAGGGGATTCTCGTGCAAGCGTGGTCGCCCTTGGCCCGTGGCCGTCTGCTGACGCATCCGACACTGGAAACACTGGCCCGAAAATACGGAAAATCCCCAGCGCAGATCGTCCTTCGCTGGCATATCCAAAACGACGTCATAGCCATTCCAAAATCAGTCTCGCCCGTAAGGATCCGCGATAATGCCGACCTGTTTGAATTTGAGCTATCCATTAAGGATATGCTTACGATCGATCAGTTGAACTGTAATGAGAGAACGGGTCGTAACCCGGATGATATTTAATGAAAGGCAGCCGGTCAAGGCTGCTTTTTTACAGCTTCATAAAAGATTAAGCTGTGGTAGGGTGGGCAGATTATCTTCTTTTAATACTTTGTATAGGTGGCTATAAGTGTTGATTGTCATTTCACACTTCTTTAATAACTTGTTATTATAATGAAGAGAGATAGGATCCTTCAGGTTTAAGGGCGCTAAGACCAGCGTCTTATAGGTAAAAAGACCGTTTATTGCTATAATATAAGTAAACGTTCTTTTTTATGGGAATCAATTTAATACATAAGAGTGAAACTTTCTCTCTTGATGGACGTATGTTAGATAAGCAAGTTGACGGGAGTAGATGAAGATGAAATCAGTTATTTCAGTTGCCTTATTTTTATTTCAGCTCTTAGCGGGGGTTGCTGCCTTCCTGTTGGCTGTCCTGGTCAGCTGGCTGGCTTTCGGGGTGCCTTTCGGATTTTCGATGCTATCAGGCCTGGCCGCGGGGCTTCTGACTTTCTTTGGACTGAAATGGGGATTTTCAAATAAAAATATCAAAAAGAGCGGCTTGTCCCGCAGGGAATACCGTTATATCCAGGAACAAATAAATGAAGCGAAATTAAAAGTTGGCAGACTGCAGAAGGTAATGTTTTCTGTGGGCAATGTCTTTACAATCAAACAAAATTACGATGTTATCAAGGTTGCTAAAAAAATCCAATCCATCGTAGAGAATGAACCCCGCCGTTTCTACGAGGTCGAGCCATTTTATTATTCGCATCTGGATTCCATGGTCGAACTGACGGAAAAGTATGCTTTCTTGACGAAACAGCCGGTGAAGACCAAGGAAATCCAATCTTCCTTGAATGACACCCGGCAGACTATCTCTTCAATGGCAGAGACGATCGGGAAGGATTTATCGAAACTGCTTGCGAATGATATAGATTCGTTACGGATTGAACTAGATGTCGCAAAACAATCCATCGACAAGAATAAACACATCGAAGGACCGCATTCAAAGCGTTAAGGAGGAAGGAATATGACAGAAAGACAGAAAGATACGGTTGATGACCTGCTTTCGAATCCTTTCGGGGATTTCAGTTTAACAGAAACGGAACAAGGACAGACTTTGCAGCAGAAGACCGAAGCAGACCAGCAGCCGAAGAAGCTGATAGATGTATTGCCGGCAGAAAACAGGCAAAAAGCAATCCAGCTGGCAGCGCAGATCGACCCAGCAGACCAGCGGGCCATGATGATGTACGGAACACAGGCCCAGTCGAAACTGATGAACTTCTCGCATGCTATGCTTGATCAGGTACAAAAGAAGGATATTGGTGAAGTCGGGGCGATATTGACGGACCTGATGAAGCGGCTGGATAGCGTCAAACCGGACGAACTTCAAGAAAAGAAGAATTTCGTATCCAGGTTCTTCGGAAAAATCCAAAGTTCTGTTCAGGAGACATTATCAAAATACCAGAAGACAAGTGTTCAAATCGATCGAATTGCTGTCCAGCTGACACATTGCAAGAACACGTTATTGAATGATGTCGGTATGCTTGAACAGCTTTACGAAAAGAACAAAGAGTATTTTCAGGCTCTCAATATCTATATAGCTGCCGCAGAGCTGAAGTTGGACGAGCTGAATGATAAAACACTGCCGGCCTTGCGGCAGAAAGCCCAAGAGTCCGGGGATCAAATGGACGTACAGGAAGTCAATGATATGCTTCAGTTCATCGACCGGCTGGAAAAACGGAAGTATGATCTGGAGCTGAGCAGGCAGATCACGATCCAAAGCGCTCCGCAAATCCGTCTGATCCAAAATACGAACCAGACATTGGCCGAAAAAATACAATCGTCCATTATGACAGCCATTCCATTATGGAAAAATCAAGTGGCGATCGCACTCGCATTGCTGCGCCAAAAAAGCGCTGTCGATGCGCAGAACCATGTTGCACAGACGACGAATGATCTGTTGCTGAAAAATTCCGAAATGCTGAAGGTGAACACGATTGAAACAGCAAAAGCCAATGAGCGGGGGCTGGTCGATATCGAAACGCTCAAGAAAACCCAAGACAATCTGATTTCCGCATTGGAAGAGACTTTGAGGATCCAATCGGAAGGAAGACAAAAACGACAGCAAGCCCAACTTGAGCTTGCCAATATGGAAGAAGACCTGAAAAACAAGCTGATGAACATCAAACCTTCCAATCAATAAAAGCCGCCTATATGGCGGTTTTAGTTTTATTAGATGGAATACAAAAACACGCTGGAAATGCGTGTATTTACGAACAAACCGGTCATAGTCTGCCAATGCTCAGGAAGTATAGAGGATTGACTAAAGACTGAAGGGGCTTTCCGAAAAGTAACTATTCAGATGAATCCTCTAGAAAAGTATAAGCCAAGAATGTTGATTTAACAGCATTCTTGGCTTTTCAATTTGGTTTCATTTAACTCGTTAGGACTTTTTAGACAGCCCCTTGTTTTATTAGTTGGAATACAAAAAAACACGCATTTTCAGCGTGTTCAAGAATCTTTGTCATGATTATGGAACTGAAGAATGGCGATTACAAACATCCCGAAACTGAGCATCAACGTTAAAGCTTCAAAGACTTCCATTTCAACCAGCCTCCTTACGAACAGCTTTCCCGCTTGCCGGCTTGTCCTATACGACTAAATAGAAAATGATCAAAAAGCCCCATTTGACCGCAAAAAAGGCCTAGGCTTTATGCCCCGGCCTTTTATCAGTGTTAATCCCCGGTTCCCCATTCCTTCGCCCACACATGAATGGCTGTCAGGACAGGTTCTAATGCCAGTCCCTTATCTGTAAGGGAATATTCGATCCGAACAGGTGTCTCGGGGAAAACCTCACGTTTCACAATTCCGGATTGTTCGAGTTCCTTGAGACGGTCGGATAAGACTTTCCCGCTGATCGGCAGGGAAGACTCAATTTGCCCGAAACGCTGCGGACCGCCATTCAATAATTGGTAGATGATAAGACCCACCCATCTGTGGCTGATGATGTTCATGGCCTTTTCGAACTGCGGACATATTTGTGAATCGAACATTTACATCACTCCTATTGTGCTATTATAGCGTATCCTTTCTAAAAATAAAATTATTACATTCAGAAACCTTATTACTTGAATAATGCAATTATATAATATATAGTTACTTACATATAGTAAGTGATAAAAGAAAGGAGGGGGAAAATGGGATTCCATACTTTGCCTAATAAATATATAAAACAAATCACATTGAACGTCAGTGACTTGGAGAAATCCATTCCATTTTATACGAACCTGCTTGGATTTAAACTGCAGAAAATGGAAGGCAAAAGCGCCGAGCTTTCTGCCGATGGCATAAATCCGCTGGTTACCTTAAGGCAACCAGAAGGGGTTCATATGAATAAAGGAAGAACTTCTGGGTTGTATCACTTTGCCATCCTCCTGCCGACTAGAGAATCGCTGGGAGGGTTGGTACGCCATATGCTACAGCAAGGATACAGCATTGGGGGAGCATCCGATCACCTCGTGAGCGAGGCGCTTTATTTCAACGATCCGGATGGCAACGGGATTGAAATTTATCATGACCGTCCCAGAGAACAATGGGAATGGCAAGATGATCAGGTCAGAATGGAAACACTTCCTTTAGACGGGGAAGGCTTGCTTGAAGCTGGAAAGGGCCACGTATGGGCGGGGCTTCCTGCCGAAACAGTGATCGGGCACATCCACCTGCATGTTGCAGACCTCACCAAGGCAGCTGACTTTTATAGGGATGCTCTAGGGTATGAGGAGGTTTGTTCTTATGGAGGTCAGGCTTTATTTCTGTCCACAGGGAAATACCATCATCATATCGCCATCAATGTATGGAATGGGAGCGGTGTCCCTGATCCGGAGGAAAATGCAGTCGGGCTCGCTTCATATACGATTCCGATTGCCGACACCGCCGCACTTGAGCAATTGAAGAACTCGTTGGCGGAGTACGGCTATTCTTTTACGACGGGGGAATCAGCCATCCGCGTTAAGGATCATTCGGGCAGCATCATCCAGTTTGAAATGATACATTAACTAAAATACGGAAAGAGGTCATTTAAATGAGCAAAGATTTTTATGAAGTATTGAAATCAAGAAGATCCATCTATACAATCAGCCGCGAGTCCACTGTTTCCGATGAACGCTTGAAAGAAATCGTGGAAGAGGCCGTGAAACATGCGCCGACGGCATTCAATTCACAAAGCGAGAGGGCAGTTGTCCTTTTAGGGGAGCACCACGAAAAGCTTTGGGATATCACGACTGAAACACTGCGCAAAATTGTACCTGCCGATTCCTTCGCCAGCACAGAAGAAAAAATGAATCTTTTCAAGGCAGGATACGGGACGATTTTGTTTTTCAGCGATCAGGCAGTCGTTGAACATTTGCAGAAGGAATTTGCGCTGTATGCCGACAAATTTCCAGTCTGGGCTGAGCAGGCTACAGGAATTCTGCAGTATGCCGTTTGGACTTCGCTTGCGGCTGAAGATATGGGAGCGACCCTACAGCACTACAATCCATTGATTGATGATGAGGTCAAAGAAAAATGGAATATCCCATCATCCTGGAAATTAACGGCTCAAATGCCTTTCGGTAAACCGACCGCTCCGGCAGGGGAAAAAGAATTTTCACCTATTGAAGATCGTGTCTTATTCATTAAATAAAAGCTTGACAAAAAACCGGCAAAAGTGCCGGTTTTTTGTCTTTCAATTGTATTTTTATGTATTCCTTCTACGCCATGCATTTTTTGCTTCCTGTATAATCTGCCCCAGTTGAAAGAGGCGGGAAATCTTTTCTTGGCTTTCTAGTGAATAAGTTTTCACGGATTCTGAAATCTCTCGGATGACTGTCTGGAATTCTTGAACAGTCAATCTAATATCCTTAACGGCAGCAGTTGCTGTCTGAAGGTCCAGTGATTTGCGCCGGAAGTCATCTGCTAACGCATTTGTTTTTTTCAAGAGCATAGTGAGTTCTAGTGTGACACCTTGTGTCTCCTTCTTGATGGCTATCAGTGTTGAAGAGATTCTATTGAGCGTTTTCTCCGTTCTTTTTAATGTTTGTACCGTATGATACACGAGTAGACAAAATGATACTGTAACCAAGGCAACACTTACATAGACAATCCATTCCATCCCTGTTTCACCTCCAATCCTGTTTGGAATATAAAAAATTATTCTCCAAGACTAACGGATTTGTAAACGATTAAAGTTTTCCATTCAGGCGATCGTTGGATACGAAGTGATAGGAATTGGCTTATCATCAGGCAAAAAGGGGCTGCATATACTCAATTGTCGGCAGAAATCCCTTTTTCTCACGGAAATTTGATAGGGAACGTTCATAATGGAAGGGAATTGGCGTCCAGTTGGAGAAATAAAAAGGTTAACGAACAGAAAGGAGTGGAACGAATGATAGGGGAAGAATACCTTCGCGTAGTGCATCAGCAATTCAGGAACATGAAAAGGACTGCAGAGGCTGCTATGGGTCAAGTTAGTGACAGCGAATTGTTTTGGAGGGAGAACGAAGAATCGAATAGCATTGCTATTTTAGTGAAACATATGAGCGGAAACATGGTATCACGCTGGACGGATTTCTTTTTTTCGGACGGTGAAAAGGAAGATCGCCATCGTGATGAAGAGTTCCACCATCATTTTACAGGTCGGCAGGAGATGATGAGATGTTGGGAACAGGGCTGGACTGTATTTATGAACGAACTGAACGGAATAGCTGTTTCGGATCTCTTGCAGACAGTCAGCATCAGAGGGGAGGACCACACGGTCATAGAGGCGATTGAAAGACAGATGCATCATTACTCCTATCATGTGGGACAGATTGTCTACGTTGCTAAACAATTGGTCGGGGAAAGCTGGCATTCGTTGACAATTCCAAGACTGAAAGTATGAAACTTGAGGTTCATAAAGCCTCAAGTTTTTTGGCTTATTGCAGATGGTTTGTAGGTTAGGTATACGGGAGGGGAGGAAGGCCCCATAATGTCTGTACTTCATAAAATGGGACGGAGGTTTGGCATGAGAAAGAGTATGAGACTGTATGCACTGGCGTTTTTGCTGTTATTGGTTGCGATTATGCCGATCGGACAGCTAGAAGGAGAGCGGGAAAGTGCCGTCGCCAGCGGGGAAGAACTGGGCGGGCAAATCAGCGTACTTCTGGAACATGAGGATCTGAAAGGCGGAATCGTCGGCATCAGTGTCCGGGATGCTTCAGATGGCAGGGAAATCTATACACATAATGCTGATACACGTCTTCAGCCTGCTTCAAGCATGAAACTGGTCACTGCTGCCGCTGCATTGGAGATGCTTGGTCCCGACCACCATTTTACCACTGAAATTTTGACGGACGGAAAAGTGCAGGGAAAACAACTGAAGGGAAATCTCTATCTGAAAGGAAGAGGGGACCCGACGCTGCTTGCAGAACATATTGAGGGTTTCGCAGCCAATCTGAAGAGTAAAGGCATTAAAAGCATAAAAGGAAATATAGTGGCAGATGATCATTGGTTTGATGACGTGCGATTGTCAATGGATCTCCCCTGGACAGATGAACAGGAATATTACGGGGCGCAAATATCAGCGTTGACGGTTTCCCCCGATTCAGATTATGATGCCGGAACGGTTATTGTCCAGCTGCAGCCGGGAAAGAGTACAGCAGTACAGCCTGCTGTCATGGTCCAACCGCAAAACAGCTACGTGAAAGTGGTGAATAAGGCTAAAACCGGTGATGCAGACAGCAAAAAGACAATAAAAATCAAAAGGGAACATGGTAGCAATATAATAGTTGTCGAGGGAAGCATTCCCCTCGGTGCTACGGCACACAAGACTTGGGTAGCGGTTTGGGAACCAGAGCGCCTGGCTGCGAATCTTTTCAGTGAAGCTCTCCATTCAGAGGGAATCAAATGGAATGGGAAAATCTTGGATGGGGAAACTCCAGACAAGGCAACGCTTCTTAATGTGCATGAATCTGCCCCATTGGAAGAAATCATGATTCCTTTCATGAAGCTGAGCAATAACACCATAGCTGAAACACTTGTGAAAGAAGTTGGCCGGCAAGCGGGGGAAGAGGGCAGTTGGGAGGAAGGGTTGGCGATGGTTGAAGATGCCTTTGACGATCTTGGAATCAACCCTCAATCGATCCTGATGAGAGATGGTTCGGGAGTTTCGCATGTAGCGATGATTTCGGCTAATAACCTGACCTCATTGCTCGTGAAGGCACAGTCCAAACCGTGGTTCAAAGCATACAGAACTTCCTTGCCTGTCGCAGGAAACAGCAACAGGCTGGTCGGGGGGACCCTCCGAAACCGTATGAAAGGGACGGAAGCTGAAGGCAATGTTATAGCCAAAACGGGCACCATCACTTCAGCTAGTTCTTTGAGCGGATATGTGACAGCCAAGGGTGGACGTGAACTGGTTTTCTCAATCATTATAAACCATACGATCAACGATGATGAACTGAAGAAGATTGAAGACCGTTTTGCCGTTATACTTGCGCAATTTGAAGGGGAAGAATAACCAATCCTTACAGCCGGCATTGAGAAATCAATAGCCGGTCTTTTTTAGTATATAGGAACCTGCAAGGCGGACAATCTTCAAGGGGCGGAGCTGGACAAAACTGGATGAGCAAGGGGAGCGGATGGGTTATATTACCTATAACATCTTCCTAATGACTTATGATATTTTCTGAAAAAATAGGATATTACTCCCCTTTTGTATGAAGTCTTCCACTTTTCATTGAAATGCAATTCTAATATATGGTAGAAAGTAGGTGAGGGATTCAATTATTACATATATTTCTGCATACATCATACCACAACATAGACTCCATTATTTAGGTACAAAGCAATCATTATATTTGCCTGTTGGGTGATACTATGGGCGTTCCGCTTCATAGTTTGCTATCTTTCCAGTCAATTGGAGAGATTCATAGATTTGTGGTGAGGGGCTGTTTTTTTTGTGTGTTCAGCTTGATATAACCCGGCTGTTGCAGGACTTCACTACAAACATATTATTGATTTATCTAAGGAGGAAGAAGAAATGGCAGGATTAATTCGAGTAACCCCGGCAGAATTATATGAAATGGCGCAGCGGTATAGTAATGAGGGCGGACAGGTAAATGAGCAAATAACTCGCCTGGACGGCATGATCCAGCATCTGCTTGGTGTTTGGGAAGGTGCATCCAGCGAAGCGTTTGCCGCACAATATGAAGAGCTGAAACCTTCATTTATCAAAATGGCTGAATTGCTCCAAGACGTTTCCATCCAATTGAACAGTGCCGGTAAAGTGCTTGAAGATACTGATCAACAAATCGCCAGCCAAATCCGCGGATAAGAATTCAAAAGAGAAAGGAGAAGCGTTTTTGGTTCCCATCCATAAACGCTTTTTCTTATGAACGCTGTTCTTTTTAGGGGGTTAAAATATGTATATAGGCATCACCGTAGATATGAAAAGATATAACGGAGAGACAGTCGATCTGCGCCTCTCGGATTATCTGACTATCAAAAAAGTGATTGAAATAGCGTGGAAAATCAAAAAAGTCGATGAGATGCCGAACTCAGGCTTTTGGGTACGGATAAGGAATAAAGACATCGTTTGTTCCGGATATGAAAGTTTAGTGGAGAGCGGAGTCACGAACGGTGACCATATAGAAGTTCTGTAACCCCTGAAAGATGTCATATGTCGGGCTTTAAAAAGCATAGAAGGAGTTAGCTTATGCCAAAGGAAAAAAGGTCCTATATAGAAACGCAGACAGAAGCGTCCGTCACTAAGCAATCTGCCGTACATACATATGTTTTTCAAAGAGCGCTTCTGAAATTGAAAAACGAATTGGAAGTTCAAGTGATCAAGGAACTGAATCCGAACATTCATAAAACGATAGAAGTCAATGAAGATGAAATCATCATCCGTTTCGAACTTCCTGAAGGGTTTTCGGAATTCGATAAGATTCATACGAAAACCGAACATGACAAGTGGGTATTTGTTTACAGGCTCATTCAGAAAGCGAAAGAGCATTCTTATACGAGGCTCATTCCCATCATCAGTCCGGAAAACGTAGTATTCGATAATGGATACACTCCGTACTTACTGCATTATGGTATTAAAAACAGTATTCCTCCCTATGAAGTTGAGCCGGCCAGGCTACTTAAGGAAGCGAAGGCGATTGCTTGCGCGGTTACGGAGGGGAAACATTCTTTCATTGAGTATCTGAACTATGAAGCGACTCTGAAACTGTCCAAAGAAAGTCAGGCAATCATGTCTGCGGAAACGATGGAAGAGTTGGAGAAAGTCATTGGGCGGCAAATTCAGAGGATTGAAGAACAGGAGAAGCAGTTTGAGAGAGTCCCGAAGAAAAAGTGGTCATGGTACAGGTACTCATTGATTGCGGCCATTGTACTCTTTGTTCCGGTGTTTGCTTATATGATGTATTCCTTAGTATTTCTTCAGCCTAAACAAGAGGCGTATGTAGAGAGCCAGAGGGCATTTCTAGAGGAAAACTACAGCGAAGTAGCGACTGTCCTGGAAAGCTACGATGTCGAAGGGATGCCTTATGTGATCAAATATCAATTGGCTACCGCCTATGTAGTCCTTGAATCGTTGCAGGAAGATCAGCGAGAGATCATTTTCAAGTCAATCACACTGCAGACCGATGAGCAACTTTTGCTCTATTGGATATATATAGGACGCGGCATGAACGAGGAAGCATTGGAACTGGCAAGGGTTCTAGAAGACAGGGATTTGATTATGCTTGCATTGTTCAAGTACCAGGATGAGGTCAAAGCGGACGACAAAATGAAATCCGATGATAAGCAGGCATTGCTCGATAGCATCGATAGCGAGCTGGATGATTTTGAGCAGGAAATTAAACAGGAAGAAGCAGAGCAAAAAGAAGAACAGGAAGGCCAGCAGCAGGAGGAGCGAACTGAACCGGCTGCGGGAGAAGCCGATAAGAAGAAACCGGCTGCCGCGGACATCAACAAAAACAATAAGGCCGATGGGAAAAAGGATAAGCAGACTGATGAGACAGAGGGGGAAACCCCTTGATTATGCAATCATGAAAAGCGCATGCAGTCTTACGGAAGAAATAGGGGAGAGTATATGAAATATTTGTGGGTCTTTCAGGAATCATCTTTTCAGCAGATTCCTCTGAAGAATGGAGAGAAAGTTTTAACCGTCGGAATGGATATGTCCGACATGATCAAGCTTGCCGATTTCCCTCTTCCAAAAGGGCAGCTGCAGTTGAAAAGGTCAGATGAGGGGGAAAGTTGGGAGATTTTTGAGGCAACCGCGAAAATTGGCGTTTTGCGGCATAATCACCCTTTTATATATGAACAAGGCAACGATACACTATTCTTTCTAATCGGTGAATTGCGAACGCAGCGACATTACTATATAGGAGCCAGACCGGAAGTACGTTTCAACCATGAAATATCCGACGGTCACCTGGTGTCAGAGGCGATTCATCCGTTCCTGAAGTCTCCCCCGCTGTCATTAATGAAGAACGAACAGGAATGGACCGCGGTGCCGGAACTTGAAGGAAGCAGAGTCTATCTGAATGGCAGTCGCTTGACTGAACCGTGCCGATTGGAGGACGGAGACACTTTGTTTTGGCAAGGCCTTTATTGCACTTTGGCGGAAGGGGATGTACTTAGCGTCTCAGCCGATAGCGATTATCAAACCTCTTTAACGGAGACCGCATTGCCTGTTTCTGAGATGAAGCTAAAATATCCGATCTTCCAGCGTACACCCAGGATGATTTATGAGCTGCCTCAGGATAAGGTGAACCTTTCGTTCCCCGGGCAGGATCCGGAAGATGATAACCGAGGCCTTTGGCTTGTCATTTTGCCGCCTTTAGTGATGCTGATTGTTATGGGCGTAGTAGCTATGATCAATCCGCGGGGGATATTTATGCTGATCTCCGTCGCGATGTTCACCACCACCATTTTCACATCGACGATTCAATATTTCCGCGACAAAAAGAGGGTCAAGCAGCGGAAAGAAAGGCGGTTTAGGATTTATAACCGCTATTTGGAGGATAAACGTGAGGAATTGGATGATCTGTACAGAAAGCAACAGGAAGTAATGTTTTACCATAATCCTTCCTTCGAGGAAATGAAGAACTTCGTATCGAATATCAGTGAGCGGATTTGGGAACGTGCCTTTGAGCATGAGGACTTTCTGCATTTACGGATCGGGAAGGCTGATGTCGATTCTTCATACACAATCAACCTGAACAGCTCGGATATGTCCAACCGGGAGATTGATGGCCTGCTTGAAGATTCCCAGCAGCTGCGGGAATTCTACAAGAAGGTCAAGAACGTACCACTTGCCATCCAATTGTCATCGGGAAGCATCGGTTTGGTCGGGAAACATTCCATTGTTATGAACGAGCTGCATCAGCTGATCGGACAATTGGTATTTTTCCATAGCTACCATGACATTCGCCTAGTGGCCATCTTTAAAGAAGAAGAGTATGAGCAATGGAAATGGATGAAATGGCTGCCGCATTTTCAGTTGCCTTATTCATATGCAAAGGGCTTCATCTATAACGAATCGACCAGGGACCAATTGCTGACATCGATCTATCAGAGTGTCAGGGAAAGGGATTTAGATGAGGATAAGGATAAGAAGCGTTTTTTGCCGCATTTTGTCTTTATTGTTTCCGATCGGAACCTGATTGCTGAACATGTCATCATGGAATACCTTGAGGGGAAACATACCAATGTCGGCATATCCACGATTTTCGTCTCTGATACGAAAGAGAATTTGACGGAAAATCTCCATACGCTTGTTCAGTATATTAATGATCGGGAAGGGGAAATCCTGATCGAGAACCGCAAAGCTGTCCATACTCCTTTCACGCTGGATACCTATACGAGCGAAGGCAATGAACGGTTTGCAAGGACACTCGGCTCGCTCAAGCATATGGTAGGCATGAACAATTCAATCCCTGAGCTTGTTACATTCCTGCAGATGTTCGATACAAGAGATGTAAACGACCTGCGGATAGAAGAGAAATGGCTGTCGAACCAATCATCCGATTCGTTATCCGTCCCGATCGGATTGAAGGGGAAAACGGACAAAGTCATCTTGAACCTGCATGAAAAAGCGCATGGCCCCCATGGACTGGTCGCCGGGACTACGGGATCTGGTAAGAGTGAATTGCTGCAGACGTATATTTTGTCGATGGCTGTTCATTTCCACCCGCATGAAGTTGCTTTCCTGCTCATCGACTATAAAGGCGGAGGGATGGCTCTGCCATTCAAGAATATGCCCCATCTGCTTGGGACCATCACCAATATCGAGGGCAGCAGGAACTTCAGCAATCGGGCGCTAGCTTCCATTAACAGTGAGCTGAAGAAGAGGCAGCGGCTTTTTGGGGCCCATAACGTTAATCATATCGATGATTATACAGAGTTGTATAAACAGGGAACGGCTAAGACCGCTTTGCCTCATCTCTTCCTCATCTGTGATGAATTCGCAGAATTGAAGAATGAGGAGCCTGAATTCATCAAGGAACTGGTCAGCGCGGCCCGTATAGGCCGGAGCCTCGGTGTTCATCTGATTTTGGCGACTCAGAAACCGGGGGGCGTCATTGATAATCAGATTTGGAGTAATGCCCGCTTCCGGATTGCTTTGAAGGTGCAGGATGAGAATGACAGCCGTGAAATCCTGAAGAACGGTGATGCAGCCAATATCACAGCAACTGGCAGGGGCTATCTGCAAGTCGGCAATAATGAATTGTATGAACTGTTCCAGTCGGCATGGAGCGGTGCGCCTTATGCGGTTGATACATTTGCGGGAGAGGATGAAGTCGCCTTGATCACCGACCTCGGTCTTGTCCAATTATCGGATGTGAAGGCAGAACCGAAAGCGAAGCTGGATAAGAAGTCCGAGATTGAAGTTGTGGTAGATCAGATTCAGTCCGTTCAGCAAAGGCTCGGCATCAAAAAACTGCCTAGCCCGTGGCTGCCTCCTTTGGAGGAACGCCTGTATGTGGAGGGTCCTATTAGCCAGGACGGCAAGCAATTTGAAATCGCATTGAAGGATGAACCGGAGAAACAGCTGCAGAGCCATTATGCTTATCAATGGATCCATGACGGCAGCATCATCATATTCGGTTCATCCGGATACGGCAAATCAACGACAGCCATGACCTTGCTACTGCAGTTCGCCAAAGCATACAGCCCGAAAGACCTGCACTATTATATCTTTGACTTCGGGAACGGAACCCTTCTGCCATTGAAGCCATTGAGGCACACGGCAGATTATTTCCGGATTGATGAAGAACGAAAGATTGATAAATTCCTAGCTTTCATGAAAAGGGAAATTGATGACAGGAAGCAGCTGTTTGCGGAGAAAGAAGTAAGCAGTTTCAGCCTGTTCAATGAAATCTATCCGGATGAAAAAATTCCTTTACTGTTCATAGTTATCGATAATTATGACCTGGTAAAGGAGGAAATGTTCGATTCGGAGGCGGTGTTCACTCAATTCGCCCGTGATGGGCAGTCCCTTGGAATCTATTTCATTCTGACCGCGACGAGAGTGAACGCCATCCGCCAGCCGTTGATGAATAATTTCCGGACAAAAATCTTCCATTACCTGATCGATAGTTCTGAAATATACGGTGTGCTCGGAAGGCCGCAGTTCGAACAGGAACCGGTTCCTGGAAGGGCTATGATCCGCAAAGAAGAAACATACTTTGCCCAAATGTATTTGCCTGTTGAAGGAGACAACGATCTCGAAATCCTTCAGGCTGTCAAGGAAACCGTTGCTTCCCTGAATGAACGTTATGCGGACTGCAAGCAGCCGAATCCTATTCCGATGTTGCCGGCGGCCTTGGCATTACCGTCATTCGAGCAAAGGCTGATCCCATTCGACCAGAAACAGGCTGTGCCGATTGGGCTATGTGAGGAAACAGTGGAACCGGTATTTGTGGAGCTTGTGGATAGCCCTAATGTGCTGGTGATGGGTCAATTCCGAAAAGGGAAAAGCAATGCGCTGAAAGTCATGCTTCATATGCTTGCCAAAAATCCGGAGGTCATCATCGGGTTGTCCGACGGTGTGGACCGGAGCCTATCTGGCTTTCAGGACTATGAGTCGATCGATTATCTGCGGAACAAAGACGAAATCGCCGGCTGGATGGCCAAAGTGGGTTCGCTAATGAAGGAAAGAGAAGACCTGCATATGGAAAGCATGCAGCAAGGCAGGGACATGCCTGTTTTCGAAAAAGTGGTATTGGTGATCGACGGATATGCAAGGTTCCAGCAGCAATCGGATCCGAAACTGCAGGACGCCATCGCCGGCTTCATGAAGCAATACAGCTACCTGGGCTTCAGTGTCATTGTGTCGGGCAACGCGAATGAATTCTCAAAAGGCTTCGATTCGTTAACGACGGAGCTGAAGCAAATCCGGCAGGGGCTGTTGCTGATGAAGAAGAGCGACCAGAATATCTTTACGCTGCCGTTCACAAGAAACGAAAAAGAAATTCAGCCAGGCTATGGCTACTATGTGGAGAACGGCAAAGAAAGATTTATTCAAATCCCGCATTATCTGAAGGAAAGAGGTGAATAGATTGGGCACCAAACACTTATTGTCTCTCGGGGCAAAAATCATCATCATCTTGTTACTGCCGGTCATGTTCTTTTCGTATGTTGGACATGATCCAATGAAGCAATCGGTGTCGAATTCAAGGAGTATCGCCATCGTAAATGAAGATGACGGTGCTGAATATCAGGGTGATGACCTATTTCTAGGACGGACGGTTGCCGGAATTCTGGGGAAGGATTCACCATATAGCTGGAGTGTCGTGAACAGGAACACAGCGGAAAGCGGACTGCAAAAAAAACAATACGATGCGATTATTTATTTACCGACCAATTTCACCAAGAGCATCCTGACTTTCAATGAAGATACTCCAGTCAAAGCGAGCATCTCGTATAAAATCCAGCCGAGCTTGAATGCGGAAAATGCAGAAAAGGTCCAGAAGGAGCTTGAAGTAGCTAAAAACAGCATCAATACCCGTGTGTCCAGAGTTTATTGGGGCTATGTGGCGGAATCTATGGACGATATCAAGCAAAAGTTCAATTCTGTCGTCGAGAAGGAAATAGCCTTCCAGGATACGATGTACAACTTCTATAACCCGAGCTCGCAATCGCTCGCTGGCGAGATCGAGAACCAACGGGAGATGATTCAAAGCGTTTTTTCGGTGACGGATTCTGCTTCGGAAGCATCCGGACAATCCATCCAGCAGATTGATGCAACCAAGGCCCAATTCCAAACATTCCTTGATGCGGTCGATCAGTATCGGGAATATCAGGAAAACCAAGTAAAGCTGATGGACCAAACCAATCAGGAAAACATGAGGTTATTGCAGGAAAGCGTCAATAGTTACAACACAGTCATCAAAGAAGGCGTCGACCTGGTCAATGCCAAGAATTATGAGAATATCCCGGGTTTTGCGGAACGGGCAAATGAGCTGAGCCAAACAGTTTCATCAATGAAGAATAGTCTTCAAGAAAGCCAGACAGCTATAGATAATATGGAAATAAATTTAGAGCCGTCTCTTATAGATCAACAGGCCAATAATATTCTTAACCAGCATAGAAAAGACATCCAATCGTTTGCAGGAAATTCTGTCATAAACTTCCGCGATTATCGCATTGAAGCCTATACAAAAGCATTGAATTCTCTTCAGGATGAGATTTTGGCGGCCAGAAACGGATTGACGGAGGGAACACCTGGTGAAGATGAGGGCGAAACGCCGATCGAGGAGCCGGCCCTTCCGGAGCTTCCGGGATGGGAGCCTGATTTAGCATCAGCCCAAAACAGTTTAAATGAATTGAAAGAGGCTGTTAAGGCTATGCCTGAGGAAGAACAAGAAAAAATGACGGCACCAATCGCCAATCTTGAAGCATCGCTTGCGAGTCTGCCAGAACGATTGCAGGAACAGACGAACGCAGTCTACGGACAATGGGCGGATTCGGTAAAGGCGGCGGTCATGGAAGCAATCCGAGCTAATATGGACGACCTTAAGGGTCGCGGTAAACAAGCGGCCGAAAGAATGGCTGAAAGGATCCGAGCAGAAATTAAAGAACTGGAAAATGCCACTCTTGCATCGGAAGCTTTGAAAGGGGACGATGCCCGGAAAAGTGCACTATCTGAAGCATTCGCAAGGAACATAGCTAGCAGCAATGTAGAGGAGCTGATGGCTTATCATCAATTCCTGTCCGCGTTCGCGAGCGAAATTACCCAGAAGCCTGGAGCCGATAGAGAGAAGATAGAGGAAATCATCAATGACTCGATCATTGACGATGAGATTCAAGGCATCATAAGAGGAGCTTTTAAAGAGGTTAAATCAAAGACAGAAGTCGAATATAAACTGGGAATCGATAAGACTTTGAATAAGTTCGGCGGCGACTTTGACGCTTATACTGCCAATCTGCAAAATTCATTGCTGACATTTAAAGCCGTGTACGCAGATGTCCACAGTCAGATTATGACGAATTTGGAGACGGTGCGGACACAGACAGCAGGCATCACCGAAAATTTGACGGAAGCCACACAGGCGCCGATTGTTGAACAGGCGCCAATCGAGAACTTGAACGGCGAATTTGCGGTAGCTGCGCAGGATGGCACTTTGGCAGCTGTACAAGGGGTGTCAAGTGTTGTCGATAGTCTGGCCGAACAGCAGGATTCGATCATCGGCTATACGAGCGACCTTCAAGGCAAGGTGAGTTCTGTCCAACAGCAGGCCGATGACTTGAACGATCGCTGGAAAGTGAACGTCGACACGTCAACCAGAATCCAACAAGATGTCAATGGCTTGCTGAACAACACGATTGTGGATGGGCAGCAAAACCCGTTCATGTATGATTATTTGGCCAACCCTGTCAAAATCAGCGGCAATGAGTTCGTTAAGCAGACCGCTCCGACACCACCAGTGCTCATGCTTGTTGTCATTTTACTATCGAGCATCTTGATCGGTTACTTCCTGCATCATTTCTCCGGGGCAAATATGATGCTGCATATCCCATTATTCCTGCTAATTACATTAATAACAGGATTGATCATCAGTATGTACGGCTTGAGGATTTATCCGATGCATGATACACAGGCCGTCAAGTGGAGCATCCTAACAGTAATGCTACTGATTACATGCACATCGCTCGTCCGTTTGGCGTTCTTTGTGGGACCGTTCATCGGTTCATTGCTGACCGTCGCTCTGATCATCTACTTCACTACACCTTTGATGGACTTGGTGTTGCCGAATTTCAGTATCGAGCATCCTGTTGCTAATGTTATGCTGGCCATTCAGCAGGGGAACAGTGAGGGATATGTAACATCCATCGTTGTTCTGAGTGTATTGCCGGCTATATTCTCTTTGATACCGTATATCGCACAAATGAGATCTGCCGATGAATCGCAAGAGGCAAGCCATGAAGCGTAAGTTATTTTTCTTGATTTGCTTGGTTTTGCTGCTTTTTTCGGGAAACATGGCTGTGACGGCTGCATTGGAACCGAACCAGTATGAGAAAAAAGACATTAAGTTGAACACGAAAAATCTGCAAGACAATCAGTCAGTTAACGAGAACAAGAAGCCGTTGCCGGAGTTGCAGAAAAACCTGACTTTTGACGGGAAAACGAGAGTGCGGCATGATGGTCTCAAGGATCAGCTTTTTACGGCAGATGAGGAACAGAATAACACAATCATCGCAAAGACGACGAAGCTCGGCATGTTCACGAGTACGGAGCGCAACTATACAAGCTGGGACGATGGGTACCAAAGCTCAAGCTCCATCTGGAATTTTCAGATGATATTGATCATTTTGATTACGGTCACTGTCTTGTTGCTCTTTTTGTTCGTATTACCGAAGCTGGCCAAAAGCAACCAATAGAGAAAAGCCAGGCAAACATTGTTTGCCTGGCTTTTCTCATACCTGGGTTATTTTTCGGTTCTATACTAAATGTTGGGGTGTCCGTAAAAAAGGACATAAAAAAAGAGCACACATGCTCAACTTTTCTTATACTTGAATTGTCCAGAAACAAGTCGAAAAGGAGATGTGTGCTCTTGAATTTTAACATAAAATTGCCTGGTTTAGAAGATGTGAGGGTGACAAAGTCTGAGGTGAAGGCTAATGGTGTTTTTGAAATAACAGTGGAGATGCCTCTTATACCGCATATCTGTCCAAGATGCGGCGAGGAAACGGGGAAGGTTCATGATTATCGAATCCAGTCTGTTCGACATCTGAAAATGGCGGAACGACCAACGGTTCTTCAGTACCGTAAACGCCGGTATGCCTGTACCTGCGGAAAAAGGTTTGCCGAACAAAATCCCTTTGTCGACCGGTATCAACGCTTTTCAAAAGAGTGGAACCAGCAAGTCCAAATACGGGCCGTTAAAGCAAAGACCTTCATAGAAATCGCAGCTCAATATCACACATCAGTCAGTACCATCATCCGGCGGTTTGACGCCATTGTCCCATCTTCCATGAAGGGGCCGGCAGCCTTGCCAGAAGTGATTGCCATTGATGAATTCAAGGGAAATACGGGCAAGGAAAAGTTCCAGCTCATCATCGCGGATGCCAAAACACGTGAGCCCATCGATATCCTTCCGAACCGTCGGAAGGACACCATTAAGGACTATTTGCGACAACACGGTGCGAAGGTGAGGGTGGTTGTCATGGACATGAGCCAGGCCTTTAAAGCGGCGGTTCAACAGGCACTGAATCGCCCCATCATCGTAGCGAACAGCTTCCACTTTGTGCGGTATATGAACTGGGCGTTGGATCGGGTGCGCGTGCGGGAACAGGCCAGATGGCATGAGTATGACCGAAAGAAGTGCAAGAAAGCCCGCTATATCTTTCATAAGGCTGCCCATAAAGTAACGGAGAAGGATCAGTGGCTTCTTCAACGATACTTCAGCTTTTCCCCTGAACTCCAGAAAGCCTATGAGCTCAAGGAAACCTTTTATGAATGGTTTTATGAGGCCAAAAGAAACGGAGGAAAAGGTATTGTGGAGACTCAGAAAGGACTTCATCAGTTCTATCTGAAGGTTGAGGAGAGTGGAATTCCGGAATTGAGGAAGACCGTCCAAACCTATCAAAATTGGGAAAGAGAGATCTTAAATCGCTTTGAGTTCAATTACTCGAATGGATTTGTAGAGGGGTTAAATAACTTAACAAAGGTCATGAAACGGAATGGATTTGGATATCGGAATTTCACCCGATTCCGTGCAAGAATCCTCCTTCACCATCAGTATAAAAACATCGGCGATTCATTAGGATAAGGGGCAGAGCAAAAACTCTACCCCAACACTTGAAAAAGAACCTATTTTTCATCGACTTTAACATAAATGCTGCCGAAATGTTTGCGTCTACCAAAGCATTGAGTTCCCACATACCGGTTTTCGGGAGGCCTAATGAGGAAGAGAGATGGACATCCGCTCCATTGTTTTTTCCGGCGAGCTGTTCGTCTTCAATCATTGTGATCCTCTCCCCGGATTCTTCATGGGTGGCTTGAACAGTAAGATTAGCCCCGTCGTCGACTCCCCAGAAATGCCACATGTATTTGTTCTTTTGGCCGGCAATGAAACGAACATCCTCGTCATATATGAAACCGAGCTTGTTCACCTCCCCGATCATTGTATAGCCTCCAGCAGTGAATAACGGGCTTTCTTTCCATCGGCTATCAAAATCCGTTTTCGCTTCCGCAGTCGGTTCAGCCTTTTCCTTTGTCTCTAATAACGAACAGCCGTTCAGAAGCAATGCGGCAGAAACGGACAGTGACAGTACAAGCGCTCTTTTTGGCATGATTAACCTCTTTTCTTTCCAATGGAAAAATTCTTTTCCATTGTACTCAGTAATGGTACACCCCTCCGAGCGAAAGTTGTTGTAATGTTCAGTTATTATACAGTATATCTTATTTTGTTAAATAATGACAATAGTGTTTCCGGATTAGGTATGATTGACGTTTCGTTCGCCGGTTGAACCGGGTTTGTCGATTGATGCCAAGGAATTATTGTCGGCGGGAAGGAGTTAAGACAAAATGTGTGGAATATTATTACAGGGAAAACTTGTAAAATAATAGGGTGGGGGAGGGGAGAAGTCCTTGAAACTATATATGTCAGTGGATATGGAAGGAATCACTGGATTGGTGGACTACACTCATGTATCTTTTGATTCTCATAATTATGAACGGGGCAGGAGATTAATGACCGAAGAAACGAATGCGGTCATCGGGGCGGCCTTCGAGAATGGATGCACGGATGTCATAGTGAACGACAGCCATTCGAAAATGAACAATCTTCTGATAGAGCATCTGCATCCGGAAGCGAAGCTAATATCGGGTGATGTCAAGCCATTTTCGATGGTCCAGCATCTTGACGACAGTTATGATGCCGCTATTTTTTTAGGATACCATGCCAGGGCCTCAATGACGGGTGTGATGTCGCATACGATGACAGTCGGGGTTAAACGCATGCATCTGAATGATACCGAAATCGGAGAACTTGGCTTTAACGCCTATGTGGCAGGTTATTACGGTGTTCCTGTCATTATGGTGGCCGGTGATGACGGAGCGGCAAGGGAGGCTGAGGAGCTGATTCCAGGTGTCTGCACAGTTGCTGTCAAAGAGACGGCTTCCCGGTCGGCCGCCATTTCCCTTACGCCGAAGAAAGCAGGCGAACGGCTTCGTCTCCAAACAGCTCAAGCAATAGGCAAACGGTCATCCATTCGGCCATTGCATCCTCCGAACAAGCCTGTGCTCTCGATTGAATTCACGAATTATGGAGAAGCCGAGTGGGCGGGGATGATGCCAGGTACCAACTTGATTCCCGGCACGACCATTGTCGAGTATGGTGCAAAAGATATTCTGGAAGCGTATCAGGCGATGCTCGTTATGACAGAGCTGGCTGCAAGGACAACATTTCGTTAGGAAGTGGGAACATGAAGTCTTACATATTGAAACGATTCATCGCGATGCTGCTGACTCTATGGCTGATCATCACTTTGACATTCTTCCTCATGCACAGCATACCCGGTTCGCCATTCAACCAGGAACGCACGACTAATGAAACGATGCAGCGGAACCTGGAAGCCTTTTATCATCTAGATGAGCCGCTTCCTGTCCAATATGTTCTGTACCTTAAGTCATTGGTTACTTTGGACTTTGGGCCGTCCATCACCAAATCAACCCAGGATGTTAATGAGATGCTAAGCAGCGGCTTTCCTGTCTCCTTTGAATTGGGGCTTATGACGCTTCTGTTCGCGACCATTTCGGGGGTGGCTTTAGGGGCGGTCGCCGCGCTTCGGCATAATGGCTTCCTTGACTATTTCACAATGACAATCGCTGTTCTCGGCATCTCCATCCCAAATTTTGTGCTGGCGACATTGTTGATTGACAAATTGGCAGTCGATTGGAAGCTGTTCCCCGCCGCCCAGTGGCTGAGCATTAATCATATGGTGCTGCCGACCATTGCTTTGGCCACGGGGCCGATGGCAATCATAGCTAGACTTACACGATCCAGCATGCTGGAGGTACTGACACAGGATTATATCAAAACCGCCAAGGCGAAAGGATTGTCTCCCTGGAAGATTGTCATTAAGCATGCATTACGAAACGCATTGCTGCCTGTTGTCACCATCTTAGGAACACTGGCCGCCAGCATTTTGACAGGCACATTCGTCATCGAAAAAATCTTTGCGATTCCCGGAATGGGGAAGTACTTTATTGAAAGCATAAACAGCCGGGATTATCCGGTCATCATGGGAACGACTGTTTTCTATGGAGCTGTACTTATCTTTATGCTGTTCCTTGTCGATTTGCTGTATGGTTTGCTCGATCCGCGAATCAAATTGCATAAAAAGGGGGAGAGTGCATGATCCCCAAAAAACGGCATGTCATACCGGATGAATGGTTTCAGCCGGCCGAATGCAACACCTCTAAGTCCGAGGAGGTTGTCCGACCGGGGCAGTCCTATTGGCAGGATGCCTGGAGAAGGCTAAAACAGAATAAACTGGCGATGAGCGGCCTCGTCTTTTTGACCGGTCTCGTCTTAATGGCCATTTTGGGCCCGTTGATATCAGGGCATAGCTATGATCAGCAAATTTTAAGTAACCAGAATCTGCCACCCTCCTCCGAGTATTGGTTCGGTACAGATGGGCTTGGCAGGGATGTATTCACAAGAGTATGGCACGGGGCAAGGATTTCCTTGTTTGTTGGTGTGATGGCGGCTTTGATTGATTTTGTGATCGGCGTTATCTATGGAGGCATTGCCGGCTACAAAGGCGGGAAAACAGATTCGGTGATGATGAGGATCGTGGAGGTGCTCTATGGCTTGCCTTATCTTCTGATTGTCATCCTTTTGATGGTCGTTATGGGTTCCGGCCTTGGAACGATTATCCTGGCGCTGACGATAACTGGCTGGATCGGGATGGCTAGAATTGTCAGGGGGCAAGTGCTGCAGGTAAAGAATTACGAGTTTGTGCTTGCTTCCCGCACCTTCGGCTCAAAGACAACCCGCATCATCCGCAAGGACCTGTTGCCGAACGCGATGGGCGTCATCATTGTCCAAATGACATTGACTGTCCCGACAGCCATCTTTGCGGAGGCTTTCCTTAGTTTTTTAGGGCTTGGCATCCAGTCCCCGATGGCCAGTTGGGGATCGATGGCCAATGAGGCTTTGCCTGTCATATTGTCGGGTCATTGGTGGCGGTTATTTTTCCCGGCATTCTTCATTTCCTTGACAATGTTCTCATTCAACGTTTTGGGTGACGGCCTTCAAGATGCGCTTGATCCGAGGTTAAGGAGGTAGCTGATGGAACCAATACTGAAAGTGGAAAATCTGCACGTATCCTTCCGTACCTTCGGCGGCAAGGTGCATGCGGTGCGGGGCGTTACCTTTGATCTGTATAAAGGGGAAACCCTTGCGATTGTGGGGGAATCCGGTAGCGGAAAAAGTGTGACGTCGCAAAGCATCGTCCGTTTGATTCCTCCCGAAAGCGGTTCAATCGATGAAGGGTATATATGGTTCAAAAATAAAGAGCTGACAAAATTGAAAGAAAAGCAAATGCGTAAAATCAGGGGTTCTGATATATCAGTGATTTTCCAGGATCCGATGACGGCTTTGAACCCGACGATGAAAATCGGTGAACAGATGACGGAAGGAATCCGCGAACATAAGGGCCTGTCGAGACAGGCGGCGAAAAAAGAAGCGCTGGAGATGATGGAACTGGTCGGCATACCAGTTCCGGAAATGCGGTATGGGCAGTATCCCCATGAATTCAGCGGCGGCATGCGGCAGAGGATCGTCATCGCAATGGCGCTTGTGTCGGAGCCCGATATCCTTATAGCCGATGAACCGACAACGGCACTCGATGTGACGATTCAGGCACAGATTTTGGAACTTTTTAAGGATATCCAGCAAAAAACCGGAGTAAGTATTATATTAATCACCCATGATCTAGGTGTCGTCGCTTCGGTTGCTGATCGTGTCGCAGTCATGTATGGAGGCAAGATTGTAGAAACAGGGGATCGGCGGGAACTCTTTTATAATCCCCAGCATCCGTACACGAAGGGGCTGCTTCAGTCCGTTCCCCGCCTGGATATGGAAAACATGGAGCTGAGCCCGATTCCGGGGACCCCGCCTGACCTGTTCTCACCGCCGGCCGGCTGCCCGTTTGCTGCCAGATGCCCTCATGCCATGATTGTCTGTGAAAAACTGTATCCGTACCAAACAGCCGTTGGGCATGCTCACAAGGCTGATTGTTGGCTGCTTGACAGCCGGGCGCATGCCGCAGCAAAAGTGGACCCATCATCTTTTAATAATAACAGGGGGTAAGATGTATGAAGAAGATATTTCCAATGTTGCTTGCTGCCGTACTGATGGTTTTCCTGGCCGCCTGCACAGCGAATGAAGACGCTGGCTCGACAAAGGACGGAAAAAAAGATGCAAAGGAAGAAAAGAAAATCCTGCACCTGAATAATGGCGATGTACCAACCTCATTCGATCCGCCGAAAGGGTTCGACAATCTGTCCTGGACAGCATTGAATAATATGATGGAAGGGCTGTATCGCCTGAATGAAAGTCATGAACCAGAGGGGGCTATGGCCGAAACAGTCGAGATATCAGAAGACGGAACCGTTTATACGTTCACGCTCCGTGATGCCGAGTGGTCGAATGGTGACCCTGTGACAGCAGGTGATTTCGAATATGCCTGGAAGCGGATGCTTGATCCGGAGGCTGCCTATGCTTCTTCGTTCCTAGGCTATTTCATCAAAGGGGCTGAAGCCTACAACACTGGAGAGGGGACAGCTGATGATGTAATGGTCACCGCCAAGGACGAAAAAACCTTGGAAGTGACATTAGAGAGCCCTCAAGGGTACTTTTTGAACGTGATCACCAATCCGGCGTTTTTCCCGGTCAATGAGCAGGTCGATCAGGAAAACCCGGAGTGGTTCAATGAGGCTGAATCCTTTGTCTCTAATGGTCCTTTCACGCTGACGGAATGGGATAAATCCAGCCACTTTACGCTGGCCAAAAATAAAAATTATTGGGATGCAGACAAGGTGAAGCTGGACGGGGTGAATTTTGCCTTTGTGAACGACAAAAACACCGAATACCAGATGTTCCAGAATGGCGAACTGGATAAAACAGATGTACCGGCAGAGCTAAGTGATCAGCTCTACAAAGAAGATAAGGTGACTGTCGACGACCAGGGCGGTTTATATTTCTACCGCTTCAATGTCAATCAGGAACCGTTCCAGAACAAACAGATCAGGAAGGCCTTCGCTATGGCAATCGACCAACAGCAAATCGTTGACTTTGTGACGAAAAACCAAGAAAAGCCTGCCTACGGATTCGTTTCCTACGGCCTGAAAGACAATGAAGGAAAAGACTTCCGGGAAACAAATGGAGACCTGTTTCAGACCAATATTGAGGAAGCAAAAAAGCTATTGGAAAAAGGGATGAAGGAAGAGGGATACGACAAGCTGCCAGACATCACCTTGACATACAGCACGAGTCCTGTTCATCAAAAAATGGCGGAAACTGTCCAGCAAATGCTGAACGAGAACCTTGGGGTTGAAGTGAAGCTGGCCAATATGGAATGGAACGTATTCAGCGAAAAACAGAAAGCGTTGGAGTTCCAATTCTCAAGAAGTTCATTCCTGATGGATTATGCCGATCCGATCAATGCCCTAGAAAGCTTTCAGAGCGGCCATTCGATGAACCGAACAGGCTGGAGCAATGAAGAATACGACCGTCTGATCAAGGAGGCCAAAGCAGAGGCTGACGAAACAAAACGCTTCGAACGATTATACAAAGCAGAAAAAGTCCTCATGGAGGAAATGCCGATCTTGCCGATCCATTTCTATAATTTGCCTTACATGCTGCAGAATGGGGTGACGGGGATTGTATATCATCCGGTCGGCTATCTCGAATTGAAGTGGGCTGATAAGGAATAATGAGGCAGCATCCTTTTAGGATGAACGGCAAGGGATGTTCCGATTCGGGTACATCCCTTCTGTTTTACATACCAAAATAGGAGGTCATCATATGAAGCTGATAAAACCAAGGAAGCTGGAGATCGGTGATACTGTTGGAGTCGTCGCGCCAGCTAGCCCGCCTGATTTGGACAGAATGAAAGAGGGGATCCTGTTCTTGAAGGAACTGGGCCTGAAAGTGGAGCTTGCGGACCATCTTGCAAACGGGAAAGGCTATTTAGGAGGGACGGATCTAGAGAGGTGTGCTGATCTGCATAATATGTTTCTAAATCCGGAAGTGAAGGGAATCTTCTGCGCCTGCGGAGGTTATGGAACCGCAAGAATCGCTGCCAGCCTTGATTATGGACTGATCGGACGCAATCCGAAAATTTTTTGGGGATATAGCGACATCTCCTTCCTTCATACGAGTATCCGTCAGAAAACCGGTCTTGTGACATTCCATGGGCCGATGCTGTCATCCGATGTCGGCAAGGAAGAATGGAGTCCGCTATCGGCTGCTTATTTTCGGCAGTTGTTTCATCCGGGTCCGGTCGTCTATGACGAGTCGGTGTCGGCCGTTGAGGCTCCCACTAAGGGCTATGTGAAGGCCCGTATGACGGGCGGTAACCTGTGTCTGATTGTGACTACGCTCGGTACGGAGTTCGAGGTGGACACAACGGATAAGATTCTGTTCATTGAGGATGTGAATGAGGAACCACGTAATATCGACCGGATGCTCAACCAACTGAAGATGGCCGGGAAACTTAAGAACATCAAAGGATTGGTTATCGGGGATTTCAACAATTGCAATCCTGAACACCCCGAGAAGAGCTTTTCATTGGAGGAAGTGCTCAATGAATATATTAGCTTCATCGATGTCCCGACACTGAAAGGGTTGAAAATAGGGCATTGTTCCCCGAACATCGGCATCCCACTCGGTACGGAAGCGATTTTGGATACGGATAGTAAACGATTGACGATCGAAAGCGGGGTTTGCTGACATAAGTCGTCAATCGAACGATTTCAAAGCGGATGATAGTTGGTTTTCATTAATGATAGATTGGATGATAAAGATGATCATACAAACAATCGAAACGGAAAGGCTGGCGGTGCCGCTTACGAAACCGTTCAAGACGGCTCTGCGGACTGTGGCGAAGGCAGAAAGCATCGTTGTGAAGATCACTTGTGATAACGGGGTGGTCGGCTATGGGGAAGCCCCCCCTACCCATGTGATCACCGGAGAAAGCCTGCCTGGCATTGAAGCGGCGATTCACGGTATTTTCAAACCGTTGATTACAGGAAGTGACCTGCTTTCTCATGAAGCGGTCTTTCAGAATCTTCATAGCTCAATGGAACGGAACACATCAGCCAAAGCGGCAATTGATATCGCCATCTATGATTGTCTGTCCAGGCATGCCGGGTTGCCGTTATACCGGTATTTGGGCGGTTTCCGGGAGGAGTTGGAAACGGATTTTACCGTCAGTGTCAACGGTAAGGAAGAGATGGGGCAGGATGCTGTCCGTTATACAGATAGCGGTTTTCGGATTTTAAAAGTGAAACTCGGAAAAGATTCTTTAGAAAACAATATGGCCAGACTAGTGGCAATCAGGGAGGCTGTCGGACCTGCAATCATTATAAGAATTGACGCCAACCAAGCTTGGTCTCCTAAGGAGGCTGTCAATGCTATCCGTAAAATGGAAGACTTGTCTTTAGATATTGAACTGGTGGAACAGCCGGTAGCGAAAGAGGACATTGAGGGTCTAAAGGCTGTCACTGATTCGGTGGATACGCTGATCATGGCCGATGAAAGTGTATTTTCACCGCAAGATGCGTTCAAAATCCTTCAAACCCGTAGTGCCGATCTGATCAATATCAAGCTGATGAAAAGCGGGGGGATCCGGAAGGCTTTGCTTATCAACCAGCTCGCAGAGTCATGCGGAGTCGAATGCATGGTCGGGAGCATGATTGAAAGCCGGCTCGGAATTACAGCAGCGGCCCATTTGGCGGCCAGCCAAAAAAACATCACCCGCTATGACTTTGACGCGCCGCTGATGCTGAAGGATGATCCGATCATCGGAGGCGTCCTCTACCGTGGAGCAAATCTATATTTCGATAATCAGCCCGGACTGGGCATTTCGGGCATTAAAAGAGGGGGAGTCTAGTGGAGAAAGCAGTAATCAATGTTCCGGTGGCCACTGTTTGGACCACACCTGAAAGTATAAGGGAAACCGATACGAAAGCTATATCGGGTGAAGCAGATGTCGGAAGATGGATCCGCTCCATGGACGACAGCCTGAAGCTAGACCTGCATACGCATAACCGAGTGCAGACACAAGTGCTGTTCGGGGAGGAAGTCCTCATCACTAATACCGCCGAAGGATGGTCGAAAGTGCATATCCCGGCGCAAATGACGAGCAAACATCCGCTCGGATACCCAGGCTGGATACCGTCGGCTCAGCTGCAGCCATGGCAAGGGGACCGTCCAGGGAAACCGGTGATTGTCTCGAATAAGTCAGCTGACTTGATCGAAGAACAAGCAGGTATCAGGAAGCCATTGAGTTTCGGCACCAAGCTAATCGTGATGAAAGAGCAAGGCAATGAATCAATCGTTCAAACGCCGACAGGGACAGCCGTTATGTCAACGGCTGATTTGACAATGGCCGGCGACTATACGATAACTGCCGACTTTGTCGCGAGCGGAGAGAGATTCATAGGTTTGGACTATCTGTGGGGAGGCGCCAGTTCGTTCGGGTACGATTGTTCGGGATTCACGTATAGTATGTGCAGGGCACATGGGATTCTGCTTCCGAGAGATGCGGATGATCAATCCCGTCAAGGCATGGAAGTAGGGTTGAGTTCAATCAGGAAAGGTGACTTATTGTTCTTTTCGAAGGAAGAAGCCAAGAGCCGCGTTCACCATGTCGGCTTCTATTATGGGGACGGAAAGATGCTCCATGCTCCAATGACAGGAAAAAAGATAGAAATTATTGATTTAGCCGGCACGGTCTACGAAAAAGAGCTATGTGCAGCGAGAAGATTTGGAGCGGAGGAATAAACCATGAATAATGTCATATTGGAAGTGAAAAAGGTCAAAAAACACTTTGATGCAGGGAAAGGAAAAGTGCTTAAAGCAGTTGATGGTGTTGATCTGAAGGTTTTCGAAGGTGAAACACTCGGAATCGTCGGGGAATCAGGCTGCGGCAAGTCGACGATCGGCCGGACCATCATCGGTCTTTACCGGCCGACAGAAGGTGAAATCCTGTATCGCGGCAAGAATGTCCATGCGATGTCGGAGAAAGAGCGTTCCCTCTTTCATCGCGATATTCAAATGATTTTTCAGGATCCGTATGCATCCCTGAATCCCCGCTCCACTGTGGCTGAAATCATTTCAGAGCCGATGGTCGTCCAAGGCTTATATGATAACAAAGAACAACGGATGAAGCAGGTATTTGAGCTATTGAAGGAGGTCGGCCTGAACAGGGAGCATGCCAACCGCTATCCTCACGAATTCAGCGGAGGGCAACGCCAGCGGATTGGCATTGCACGGGCATTGGCATTAGAACCTGAATTCATCATCGCCGATGAACCGATTTCTGCGCTTGATGTTTCGGTGCAGGCCCAAGTCGTCAATTTGCTTAAAAAGCTGCAGAAAGAAAAAGGGCTGACATTCTTATTTATTGCTCATGACCTATCGATGGTGAAGCAGATCAGTGACAGGATCGGAGTCATGTATCTTGGGCATCTTGTTGAGCGTACAGGCAGTGAAGAGTTATACAGGAACCCGCTTCATCCATATACGCAGGCTCTGTTATCGGCGATACCGATCCCTGATCCGGATGTGGAGGACAGAAGGGAGCGCATCATACTCCAGGGGGAGATACCTAGCCCTGTTTCTCCCCCGAGCGGCTGTGTGTTCAGGACAAGATGCCGCCAAGCGATGGATATCTGTGCGAAAATCGAACCGGAATGGCTAGAGGCCGATCATAGCCATTACGTGAAGTGTCATCTGTACGATGATAAAATTGCCAAGAATGACACAAAGATTGTTCATAAGGTTATGAGATAATGAATAGAGAAGGTCATTTATGCGCTTTTAGGAATAGAAAAGCCTAATTTATATCCGATAAGTGGATTTGAAGAATTAATATAGGGTATAAATTCAGAATAGGCTGTCATATTTGTTTGTCGCAGTGGCCAATTTTTTCTTTCAGGAGGGATTATGATGGGCATTAGCAGTGAAATGAAAAAAGTGTTATTGGCTGGCGTCGGGGCAGTCGCGACGACCGTCGAGAAATCTTCCGAAGTGGTAGACACCTTGATCAAAAAAGGTGAATTAACTGTGGAACAGGGAAAAATTCTTAATGAGGAATTGAAGCGAAGTGTACAAAAGAGTGCGCAAAAGACCAAAAACGAATTCTCGTTCCTGGATGAACTGGAAAAGCTGAGCGAGAGTGAAATCGAACAGATCAAATTAAAATTGGCTGAAATGGAGAAAGAAAAAAATGCGGAAGAAGGAAAAGTCCAAACCGACAACTGAAGACAGCACTTCTGCCGTCAGGCTCCGGGAGGTAGTCTCTGTCCTCCGCCGGCATGATATCATCCGGGGCGTCACTCCGGAAAAGCTTAGGCTGATTCTCGAGGACCTTGGACCGACTTATGTGAAAATAGGCCAAATCATGTCGATGAGGTCGGACATGCTTCCGGTGGCTTATTGCGAAGAACTGATGAAGCTGCGGGCTGAAGTGAAGCCGCTGCCTTTTGAAGAAGTGGTCATGATGATTGAGAAGGAGTACGGAAAGCCTGTCGGGGAAGTATTCCGCTTCATCGACGAAAAGCCTCTTGGATCAGCCTCCATCGCCCAAGTGCATAGAATTGAGCTGCCAGATGGAAGAAAAGCGGTGGCTAAGGTCCAACGTCCAGGGATCCACGGGAAAATGGCGCAGGATATCGCACTCTTGAAAAAGGCGGCAAAGCTCATTCAGCACATGGAAATTTCCGGGGATGCCATCGATTTCAACAGCGTTATCGAAGAGATGTGGTCAGTCGCGCAGGAGGAGATGGATTTCCTGAAGGAAGCGAACAACGCGCGCCAATTTCATATGTTGCATCAGACCATTCACTATGTCGCTTTCCCGGAAATCATCGATGAGCTGACGACGTCGAGGATTCTTGTCATGGAATTCATCGAAGGCTGCCAAATTGATAATCTCCCCGTCTTGGCTGAAAAAGGGTATGATATGGAAGAAGTTGGTATGAAACTGGCCGAAAATTACTTGAAGCAGGTGCTCGATGATGGTTTTTTCCATGCTGACCCGCATCCGGGAAACATTTGGATCAGGGAAGGGAAAATCATCTGGCTGGATCTCGGGATGGTAGGGAGACTAAGCAAGAGGGACAGGAAGTTGTTTCAGGAAGCAATCATGGCCATTGTCGAACAGGACATCATCGAATTGAAGTCGATCGTTCTTTCAATCGGACAATCCAAAAAAAGAATCAATCATGCCATGCTTTACAACGATATCGAAACAACGCTTGGAAAATATGGGGAACTCGATTTTGAATTTATGAATCTCGGAGAAGTTCTTCAGGATATGATCGAGATATGCAATCATCATGACATTGCTGTCCCTTCCCGAATCACGATGCTCGGCAGGGGGATCGTCACACTCGAGGGGGTGCTCCGGGTATGTTGCCCGAATGTGAGCTTCGTTGATCTGGCTGCTGCTCATCTGTCCACGACGTTATGGGATAATATCGATTTGTTCCAGGAAACAAAGTCAGCGGGAAAATCGATCTACCAAATCGGGAAGAAAGCAATTGAAATACCGAAACATCTGTCAGACTTCCTGAATATGCTCGTTAAAGGACAAGCGAAAGTGAACCTTGATGTCACTGGTGCAGAAGAGCCGATCCGGCAATTGGACCATATGGTCGATAAGCTGATCATCTGCATCATCAGCGCAGCGCTACTGATTGGATCAAGCCTGATCAGTACGACGAATATGAAGCCGCAAGTATTGGATATCCCCTTGTTCGGCATTTTGGGTTTTATTGCGTCCGCGATCTTAAGCTTATGGCTTCTGTTTGGGATCATCAAAAGAGCAAAATAAAGCACCGCGTTTGGACTTATTCCTGTCATGTAGACAGCTAAAAAGACTATGCAGCCATCTGGCATCGATACTCGATCGGTGCTAGGTGGCTAAGTCGTTTTTGGAATCGTTTATAATTGTAAAAATAATAAATATAGTTTTCAACGGCACGAATCACTTCCTCATCGGATTCAAAATGGGAAAGGTACATGCATTCACTTTTCAGGTGTGAAAAATGATTCAATACAGGCATTGTCATGACAGTTTCTTTAAGGAAATGGCTGCCAACAATCCCTAAATGATGTAGCTGCTTATGATAGACATAAGATGTGTACTGAAATCCTCGGTCAGAGTGGAGGATACTTCGGATATTCAACCTGTGCTTTATAATAATCTCTTTCATCTTCCACAGACTTAAAATGAATTCTTCTTCCTTTTAAAGGATTAGATACCCTTTGGCTCCTAAACCCCGTGATGGCGCCCGTTTGAATGCTTCAATACTGCCTACTTTGTTAAACTTTTTGACCCAGCCTTTCACTTGAGATAAATTTTTAATCCCATAGGTATCCGCAATGCTTTGGTAGCTAACGTCTCCACATAATTAAGCTTGTACAACGGTTAGCTTTAATTGGTTTGAATTAGCTTGATTTTTTCTCGACATAGGAAAATCCCCTCCAAGTTGAGTGTACCACCATTCCATTGGGAGTGTTTTTTTTACACTGTCTACTTGACAGGGATGGGTGCGGGGGTCGAATCCCTCTCGGATCATTATAGTAACTGAACCTTTTGTCCAAATAATATAGATAATTACTGTGCAACAAGAAAATGCTACTTTATTATTTGGCACAAATTGAATTATTTTTGGCACGTATTGACGTGTTATATTGTATGGGTTCCTTCTAAAATGAAAACTATATTGAAGAAGGAGGAATTCACTCATGAAAGTGATTTTGATTACAGGTGCAAGCAGTGGAATCGGTTATCAGACTGCTCAACTATTAGCTCAACAAGGTCATAAAGTATATGGTGCGGCACGTCGGTTAGATAAAATGTCTGGTTTAGAAAAAAAATGGCGTTGTGCCTATTAGTTTAGATATAACAGACGAAGCCTCTCTAAAAAAATGCGTTGATACAATTGTAACAGCTGAAGGTCGGATTGATGTTTTGATTAATAATGCAGGATACGGCTCATATGGAGCTGTTGAAGATGTTTCTATCGAGGAAGCAAGAAAACAATTGGATGTTAATTTATTCGGATTAGCCCGTCTTACACAAATGGTTTTACCAATTATGCGCTCACAACGCTCTGGAAAGATTATTAATACTTCTTCTATGGGTGGTCGGGTGACTACGCTATTTGGAGCTTGGTATCATGCATCAAAATATGCGTTAGAAGGTTTTAGCGATTGTTTACGCATGGAAGTTTCTAAATATGGAATAGACGTTGTATTGATTGAACCAGGTGGGATTAAAACGGACTGGGGATTTATTGCCGCAGATCATTTGCTGGAAACTTCAAGAGGAGGAGCTTATGAGGAATTAGCTACGAAAACAGCGAAAAGCATGAAAAAACGCTATTCTTCCAATATGTTATCAAATCCTGAATTAATTGCGAAAACTATTGCAAAAGCAGTTCAGAGCAAACGACCTAAAACTCGATATCTCATTGGGTTTGGGGCAAAACCGATTGTCTTTTTAAAAACAATTTTACCGGATAGAGTTTATGATAAACTAATGGAAAAGATGTAATGAGGGAACAATCGTGAAAATTACGATCACTAGCCAGTTTCAACAATTTATTGCATCATTAGGGATTTCCTTGGAAGAAGTTCTGAAAAAAGCCAATATTCCTAATATGCTTTGGAAAGAGACATTGACTTTAACCAATCTTGAATATTACCGGCTTCTCCAAGAATTGGATTATTTATTGTCGGACGAGCAATTACTAGCGTTCAGTCAAATTGAAAGGCTGTTTTCGCAAACTTTGTTGCCTATGAAGAAGTAGGCTCCAGGTTGCTCGCTTTCCGCGGGGCGGGCGGTGAGCCTCCTCAGCGCCAAGCGCTTGCGGGGTCTCACCCGGTCCGCTAATCCCGCAGGAGTCTCGCACCTTCCGCTCCCAATCAATTGGTTTTCATTACTGAACTTATGTAAAACAACAATCTTTTAGAAAACAGCCAATTGAAAATATCAAGATGTTTATACCACCATTTTTGGCCGCAATGTCAGCCAAAAATGGCTATGAAGGTATTCAGCGTTTAGCTAAATACAAAGGTTTGATTGGTCCTGTTGAAATAGAGATGAATAAGACCTCCAATACGGTGAGTGTTCATTTTTCATTTACTTATCCCAATCAGGAACTCCCTCGATTTGCCTTGTTAAACGAACAGTTATTGCTTGTTAGTTTGCTTAGATCGGCGACGGGTGAAAGAATCGTTCCACTTCTAGTTGAAGGCCCTTATTATTATAGTTTCAAGGTTGAAGATTTTTTTGGAATTCGTGGAACAAAAAGCGTGACGAACCAATTAATATTTAGATCAGAAGATTTGAAACGCCCTTTTTTAACTGAAAACAATATTATGTGGGAGTATTTAGAACCGGAGTTCTCCAAAAGAATCCACGAGATTTCCGGGCAGAAATCCTTTTCCCAAAATATACAGGCAATTTTATTCACAGCTATTCCGAGTGGACATTTTACTTTAGAAGAAATTGCTCATTCATTAGGGATTAGTGGAAGGACACTTCAGCGGAATTTGAAAGCTGAAAACACAACATTTAATCAACAATTACAAGCCGTTCAAAAAATGCTTGCATTCCATTATCTTCAAACGCCTAATTTAACTACAAGAGATATTTCCTACTTACTTGGTTATGCAGATTCTAATTCTTTTGTACGTGCTTTTAAAAAATGGACTGGACAGACGATTACAGCTTACAGAGAATTACTAGAATCAAAAAATAGGATGAAATAAATTTCTCTTTTAGTAATCAATTAATAATTCAGGTACTTTTTGTGAGGGGATATATCTAAACTTTAGAAGAGGTGTTTTTGGTGAATGATAGAAAAGCTTTGGTAATGGGAGCTAGCGGACTTGTAGGATCAAAACTATTAGAAATATTGTTAGAAAGTGAACGATATGAAAAAGTAATTGCGCTTGTTCGAAAACCATTATTATATAAGCATGCAAAGCTTCAAGAGGTCGTCATTGATTTTGATAACTTAGAAGAAGAGTACCCAGATATAGCAGTAGATGATGTGTATTGTGCTATAGGTACAACCATTAAGAAGGCAAAGACAAAGGAAAGAATGTACCAAATCGATGTTGAGTATCCATTGACGGTTGCTCGTCTAGCAAAGAAAAAAGGCATGCAGCACTTTGTAGTCATTAGCGCAATGGGGGCTAATCTAAAATCACGATTTTTTTATACACGAATAAAAGGTGACCTTGAAGAGAAATTAACGGCATTAGATATACCAAAATTATCGATTTTCCGCCCGTCCCTATTAGTTGACGAACGAGATGAATTTAGATTTGGTGAGAAAATGGCAATAGCATTATATAAGGGGATCGCCTGGTTCCTCCCTAATGCATTAAAAACAAAATTCGGGATAGAAGCAAGTACGGTCGCAAAAGCGATGTACAACACTCAATTTAGTAAGAGTTCGAAAGTCATAATCTATCAACCTGTCCAAATTGAAGAACTTGCTAAGTATGTGAACAAAAATACTTAAAGTAACGGGGCGTTAGTGAAAAAGGGATTTCCTTTTTGATAGGATCTCCCTTTTTCCATGGTTTAAGCTAATACCTGCTCTAACTTAGAAGCTATATCCTGCTGCATTTCTAAATCAGTATGCGAATAGATATCTAGAGTAATGCCGACATTAGTATGGCCAAGTCGCGCACTAACGATTTTAGGACTGACTCCTTGTTTCAAAAGAATAGTAGCATTCGTATGCCGTCCATGGCGGTATTTTTTTTGACTCCAGCTTTTTTGATTGATCCTCCTAATGGATTTACGTCAATATCCTAGCCACGAAAAAGTTTGTTTTTAAGCGATCTTTCTAGCTACTTCTCTTATAGCTTGAGGCGTTTTAGATCCAATTTTGCTGTGAATATGTTTTCTGTTATATCAACCTTCAATATATTGAAAGAGTGCTAGTTATGTCCAGTTGGGCTTTTCCGAAAACGGTGCTTTTTTGAATGCCCTAAGAAACAAAAAGGCAAAGATCAGTTCAATCGCTTCTTGTCTGAAATGGAGTGGGCCAGATCATTTAAGGCTGACCTAGCAGGAGAAGAGAAGAGAAAAGGATGAATAAAAGTAAAATGCCCGATTGCTTATCGATTGTTTTGTTCAGGAAGCGGGACTGGCCTTCGAGCCTTCTGAAAACCGCTTGGATGCCGACTACCAGCACAACAAAAAAGGATACTTGCATAAGGAACAATGAGAATAGCGGCAGGATATGCACATAATAAATGCCGATGCCTAGCATAAGCGTGAAAAGATGGACAATTGTATGGATTTTCATAATGACTCCTTTACACTGCGAATAGAATCCTTGTTTACCTGCAAAAAGACTTCGTCACTAGTGAGCCTTCTGTATATTTCTTGCCCGAACTTACGATAACTATACCTCTCCTTCAACAGACAGCGGTTGAACTGATCTTCTATGAATGATACCATTAATTGTAAGATTATGCTTTTTTTTGGTCAGTTCAATAGCTCCGAAACCGATCCGCCGTCTTAGGGAATTAAAAGCTTTACAAGGCATAGGGGCAATATTTCCTGAACGCGAGTATGCATCTAGTAAACTACTGGAATGTTTAGGAACTTAACGAATAGGTTAAAGAAAGTATGGCATTATGCAAAAATTCAAAAGGGGAGGAAGCCATGAGCAGGTTTTGGACAGTTGTCACAGGGATTATGATTTGCCTAATTTTAAGTGCCTGTGCGGAAAAAGACAAGCTGGCGGATGGAACGGAGCTGGTCAATGGAAAAGAATTTTCCTTTGCAGCTTCAGGGGAATTCAAACCGTTCAGCTATGTGAACGATGATATGGAAATGAAAGGGTTCGATGTGGAAGTGGGTACGGCGATCGCAAAGGAACTCGGGCTGGAGCCGGTTCCGAAGCGTATCAAATTCAAAGGGATTGTGGAAGGGGTCAAGTCTGGAAGGGCAGATGTCGCAGTAGCCAGCCATACGATTAATGATCAACGAAGTGAGCATGTATTGTTCTCCACGCCATACTACTACTCTGGTCCTCAAATTTTTACCCGCCCGGATAGTGATATCGAAACCGTAGAAGATCTTGCCGGTAAAGAGGTCGCCGTCTCCAAAGGCTCTACATATGCGGCAGCAGCAGAACGATATACAGATAATATTAAAACATACGATAGTGATGTCATCGCCCTGAATGCCTTAAGCAAAGGAAGGCATGATGCGGTCATAACTGATTTTGTCACAGGAAAATCAGCCAGGATGGAAGGATTCAACATTGAAGGCAAGCAACTGATCGAACGTAGCGAGCAGGCTGTGGTCGTGCCGCTTGACAATCCGAAGCTCCTGAACCGAGTCAATGAAGCGCTGGAAAATTTGCGCCAGGACGGGACATTGAAAAAATTGAGCGAAAAGTACTTCGGGGAAGACATTACGTCTTTACCGGAATAAGTAACCAAACAGAATAAAGGGGATGGATGAAACTTGCCTAGTTTTTCGCATTTGATTGATACGTTTGTGGATTCAAGGGGCGTGTTCTTCGACGCGATGCTCTTGACCTTGCAGCTGACTCTGGTTGCACTTGTCGTCGGTATAGTCATCGGATTGTTTTTTGCACTTTTAAAATTATCCAGATTCAGATGGTTAGGATACATCTCGGATGTGTATATCTTTCTTGTAAGGGGAACACCATTGATTGTTCAGATTTTTGTCCTTTATTTCGGGATCAGCAGCATTTTTCTTCTATCGGATTTCTGGGCAGCATCACTTGCGCTCGCTTTCCATAACGGAGCCTATATTGCTGAGATTTTCCGTGGAGCGATCCAAGGGGTCGATAAAGGACAGATGGAGGCAGGGCGTTCCCTGGGCATGTCACGCGGATTGGCGATGAGGCGGATCATCTTGCCGCAGGCTTTCCGGAGAGCATTGCCGCCGCTTGGCAACCAATTCATCATCGGTCTAAAGGATTCCTCTTTGGCGGCTTTCATATCCATGGATGAGCTGTTTAATGTGGCTACAACCATCGGATCAAGCAATTTCGACGAGATGACCTATCTTCTGATCGTTGCGGTATACTACTTGATTCTGGTGGCGTTACTCACATTGCTGGTGAACTATATGGAAAAAAGAATGTCGATATCGGATCGATAAGGGGGAAAAGGCATGACGAAAGAAATTATCAGAATTGAAGGGCTGAATAAGTATTTCGGCAAATTGCATGTTTTGAAAGATATCGACTTGACTGTCAATGAAAGTGATGTGGTCTGCCTGGTAGGATCCAGCGGTTCGGGGAAAAGCACCCTGCTTCGCTGCATCAATTTCCTTGAAAAGAAACAGGATGGAAAAATCATCATCGGAGACGATGAAATTGATAAAAACAAACATGACATCAATGAAGTCAGACAGAGGGTCGGCATGGTGTTCCAGCATTTCAATCTGTTCCCGCACATGACGGTGCTTGAAAATATTATGGAAGCGCCGGTTATGGTGAGGAAAGTTGCCAAAGCGCAAGCAGCAGCCGAGGCTAAGGATTTATTGAAAAAGGTCGGCCTTGAGGATAAGGCTGATGTCTATCCGAGCAAGTTGTCTGGAGGGCAGAAGCAAAGGGTGGCGATTGCCAGGGCATTGGCGATGAAACCGGATATCATGCTTTTCGATGAACCGACATCAGCGCTTGACCCCGAGCTGGTCGGGGAAGTGTTATTGACGATGAAGGAGCTTGCGGAAGAGGGAATGACGATGATCATCGTCACACATGAAATGGGCTTCGCGAAAGAAGTTGCCGATAAGATCATCTTCATGCACGAGGGACGTATTGTGGAAGTGGCCAAACCGGCCGATTTCTTCCTCAACCCAAAAGAAGAACGAACAAGGGAATTTTTAAGCATCACCTCTTTGTAATACAACTTTCAAGCTGCCGGGCAATCATCCGGCGGCTTTTTTCTTTCTGCATAATGGACGTTTGGCGTAAGAATGATAAAATAGAATTACACTTGTATAAGGAGCGTGTAAAAACATGAATGATTTTCAGAAAAAACTGGATAAATATGCTGAGTTAGCTGTTAAGGTAGGCGTCAATATCCAAAAAGGTCAAACCTTGATCATTAATACGACGTTGGATGGTGCCGAGTATGTACGTCTTGTTACTAAGAAGGCATATGAAGCAGGGGCATCCGAAGTAATCGTCAACTGGTCCGATGATGTGGTCGGCCGGTTAAAATATGAATATGCCGATGAAGAAGTGTTTAAAGAATTCCCGCGCCATACAGCTGCGGCCAGAATCGAACAGGCTGAAAACGGTGCGGCATTCCTGTCCGTCATCTCTTCATCCCCCGATCTTTTGAAAGGGATTGATCCGCAAAGGATCGCCAATTTCCAAAAAGCGCAAGGCGAAGCGCTTCAGAAATTCCGCGCATACATACAAAGCGATAAAGTGGCCTGGTCCATCGTGGCGGTCCCTTCCAAGGCATGGGCTGATATGGTGTTCCCGGATGCCCCTGAAGCGGATCGGATCGGTATGCTGTGGGATGCCATCTTCAAAGCAACACGTATCGATAGCGAGGATCCTGTATTGGCTTGGCAGCAACATAATGATAATCTTCATGAAAAGGTTGACTATCTGAACAAAAAGCATTATAAAAAGCTACATTACCGAGCACCGGGCACAGACTTAACGATTGAGCTCCCAGAAAAACATGTTTGGTGCGGCGCAGGCAGCGTCAGCGAGACCGGCATCGACTTCATGGCGAATATGCCTACAGAAGAAGTGTTTTCCATGCCGTTGAAGACAGGCGTGAACGGAACCGTTGCCAGCACGAAACCGCTTAGCTATGGAGGAAACATCATCGACCGTTTCAGCATCACATTCAAAGAAGGACGTATTGTGGATGTGAAAGCGGAAATGGGTGAGGAAATCCTGAAAAACTTGGTTGAGACGGATGAAGGTTCCCATTATCTTGGGGAAGTGGCATTAGTTCCGCATCATTCTCCGATCTCTGAATCGAATATTTTGTACTACAATACATTGTTTGATGAAAATGCTTCTAACCATTTGGCGATCGGAAGCGCGTATGCGTTTAATCTCGAAGGAGGAAAAACGATGTCCCGTGACGAATTAAATGAGAATGGGGCCAATGAGAGCTTGACTCATGTTGACTTCATGATCGGTTCCGCAGAGATGGACATCGATGGCATCACAGAGGACGGAGCTGTCGAACCGATTTTCCGGAACGGGAACTGGGCATTTTAAAACAGCAAAATAACACGATAGAGTGCCTTCAGCAGGAAGGATAATAGGGAAACCGGTGCAAATCCGGTACAGCCCCCGCTACTGTAAGCATCATTTGATTTCATTTGCCGTTCACTGAAAAACTTTGGGAAGGACGGCGGATGTAAGATGTGAAGTCAGGAGACCTGCTCTATCGCCGTCACACTTTTTTTTCGGTGGGAAAAAGGAGTCAGGAATGGAAAATATCATATTTTCAGGGCCTTGACTTCGGTTTAGGCCCTTTTCCATTTGCTGGTCATCCTGAGGGAACACAATTACAGAAGGAGGAAAAGAAAGCATGGGGAAAGTGAAGAAACAAACAGGGGTATTCTTGTTCCTATGGTTGATGCTTTTTGGCATCCTGGCAGGGTGCGGTCAAGATGACAGCACCAATGGAGCTTCTTCCGATGCCGGGAGGGAACAGGTGGCAAAAGAGGCATTTCCGGTTACGGTGAAGGATGACAGTGGGACCGAGGTGACGATTGAGGAAAAACCGGAGCGAATTGTATCATTATTGCCAAGCACAACGGAGACGCTATTTGCTTTGGGGCTTGAAGAAGAGGTTGTCGGTGTATCGGACTTTGATACTTATCCCGAACAAGTATCCGAAAAAGAGAAAGCGGGTGGAGTCGACCCGAATATGGAGATGATCCTTTCTCTTGATCCGGATGTACTGTTCGTCCAAGAGACCCATGCAACAAACCATACAGAGATGATCAGCCAGTTTGAACAAGCGGGCATAAAGGTTATTGTGGCAGGTGCGGAGGCGACGAGTTTTGAAGAAGCATATGCCGATATAGAATTGATCGGAGAAGTGACAGGCACTGATGAGGAAGCGGAGTCCATCATCAAGGATATTTCTAATCGCCTGGATGTCCTTAAGAAAAAAGCAGCAACGATTGAAAGTAAGAAATCAGTCTTGGTGGAGATTTCGCCCCAGCCTGAAATATACGTAGCTGGGGAGAATACATTCATCGATGAAATGCTTACCTCAATCGGTGCAGACAATGCGGCAGCCGGCAGCATAGATGGATGGGCGTTGATCAGTGAAGAACAAGCGGTCAAGCTTGACCCGGATACAGTCATCGTCACGTATGGGGATAATATTGAGGATGCAATCGGACAAGTTTTAACGAGGGATGGCTGGCAAGGGGTGAAAGCAGTGAAAGAAAAACAGGTCTTTAAAGCGAATCCAGATCTTGTAACCCGTCCCGGCCCGCGTCTGATTGATGGAGTCGAGGCGCTTGCGCAGGCAGTATATCCAGATGTCTACAAATAAAAAAGTCCTTCTGTTGGCATTGGTGTCTGCGATATTGTTTATTGTCTCCGTCCTATTGGGTGTACTGTTCGGGGCGGTTTCCGTATCGGTGCCGGACAGCATCAGGATCATTATTGGTAAGATATTCGCAGTGCAGCTTTACGAAGGGGAAAGAAATGTTGAACTGATTATTTGGAACATCCGTTTCTCACGGGTCGTTTTGGCTTTCTTAGTTGGCGCTTCATTGGCGTTGGCCGGGGCGGCATTACAGGGATTGCTAAGGAATACGCTAGCTGATCCTTATACAATCGGTGTATCATCGGGTGCTTCCCTAGGGGCTGTTCTTGTCATCTTTTTCTCGGTACCTGCAACGTTTTTGGCTGGATATGCACAGCCCGTACTGGCAATTCTCTTCGGACTAGGGACCTTAATCACAGTCTTGATCATTACCAATTATGCGACAGGCAAACTGTCCAACGAAACGATTATACTGGCAGGGGTCATTATTTCCTCCTTCATAAGCGCCCTTATATCGCTGATGATGGCGTTAAGTTCAAGGGAAGACATGAGTAGCATACTGTACTGGCTGATGGGAAGCGTGGCGATGAGGGGATGGAGTCATGTGCAGTTGATCCTGCCCTTTTTTGTCATCGGATCGGCCCTTATTCTCAGCCATTATAGGGAATTGAATAATATGGCGCTCGGGGAACAGACGGCCCAATTCACGGGGATGGATGTAAAACGGAAGAAGAAAGTTATTCTTGTCGGTGCGTCGATATTGACAGGTGCGGCGGTCGCTGTATCCGGATCCATTGGCTTTGTCGGCCTTGTCATCCCCCATCTGGTCCGGCTTTTGACGGGACCGAATCATAAATATGTATTGCCGTTCTCGCTGGTGATCGGAGGCAGTTATCTTGTGTTGGCGGATTTGGTTGCACGCACGATCATCGCCCCTAGTGAACTGCCGATTGGTGTGGTCACGGCACTGCTTGGTTCACCGCTCTTCGCTTACCTGCTTGTGCGACAGAGACTTATAAAGAAGCCTTAGATAAAAGGGGGAAGATTGTTGATTTTACTTGACTCGGTCACGGGAGGATATACAGCAACGACGGCTATTATCCACGATTTGACCTTTTCTGTGGAAAAAGGGGAATTCTTCGCGCTGCTTGGCCCCAATGGAAGCGGGAAAACAACTATTGTACGATTGATGATGGGGGTGCTGCATGTTCATGAGGGCCGCATCCTGATTGAGGGAAAACCGATCTCACAATATAAGTCGAAGGAACTTGCCCGCAGAGTGGCAGTCATGACTCAGGAAAATGAAGCGGGACTTGATTTCTCGGTCAGGGAAATTGTTCAGATGGGGAGGTATCCGTACCAACGATCCATCTTGTTCAGGGAGAGCTCCGCAGAGGATGAAGTGGTCACTGAAAAAGTGATGAGGCAGACGAATGTGCATCAGCTCCGCGATCATTCGTTCAGCCAGCTGAGCGGGGGGGAAAAGCAGCGTGTCCTGCTGGCCAAAGCACTTGCTCAGCAACCGGATATCCTGTTGCTGGACGAGCCTACAAATCATCTGGATGTGCGCCATACAATGGAGCTATTAGATTTGCTGAAGGAGCTGCAAAGGGAGACAGGGTTGACGATTGTGGCGATTCTGCATGATTTAAACCTCGCGTCTTTATACGCCGATCAGGTCGGGTTGCTCCATGATGGAAAGCTGCTCGGCACTTATACAGAATTCAGCCGTGACAAAGCAGAGCCATTCAGCGAAGTATACGGTGTGCCGATGCACTTTTATCCGCATCCGGAGGTCGCACGGAATCAGGTTTTCCTTTCTCCCCGCCACCTGGCAAAAAGGCATGCCTCTGTTGAGGAATCTGAAGGGGGCATCCGTTTTTTAGGCGCAGTGCGAACCATATCAGCCGGAACCGAAGGAAAAGGCTTCAGATGGGAAAAGGGGTGGAATTTCGGAGGAAAAGAGGAAAGATGGCTCACTGAAGGCCAGTCAATCCTCTGTTTTAATGGAAAGCCGCACCTGTTTCTGGACGATGGCAAAGGGCAATACTGCATCGGAAAACTGGGGGACCAAACGACCGGTAATTGGTTGCATCGCCTGTACATATCAAAAGAACGGAATGGGTTACAGGTTGGGATATTGACCAAATGCATACTTTCGGAGAGTGACCTGCTTAATGCTGTCGTCTTGCTGACAGCGTTGTTGACGGAGCAATGGGGCGCCTCCCATACCATCCGGATGATGGCAGTCAGCGCTGTCGGGGAAACTGCGCCAGAACACTTTAATGATCAGGTCGCCGGTTTGGTCAGGTTTGCGTTTAGTCATCTCAATTCATAGAAGGAGCCATACAGTGGCCCTTCTTTTTTTTATCACTTGAACCATTCCGGATAGTCAGTCGCGATGGCGGAAGGGGAAAGCTTAAGCATAGCGGCCGCTTGTTTTTTCGTGGCGACGGTCCAAAACATACAATCCGCACCATGCTTCCTGATCAGCTGGATCAACCGGGCATCGGCTAATGTAATTTTCGGGTTTATGAAGGATGCATAGGAGGATAGACGCTCGATTTGTTTCTCGTTTATGCCCCTAGGCTGATGCCTTATTAATACTCCAATAGGTATGTCGGGCATTACCTGATGGAACAGCTTCAGAAAATTTTCATCAAAACTTTGTACAATTAAAGACTTCCTTGTTACAGGCAGCGCTTCGATTGTTTCTTTTAACCGCTGGGCTACTAGGCTATAGTTGTTTGAAGGTTTTACCTCTATTAAAAAACCAATCTGTTTTCCAAAGGCGTTCAACACTTCCTGCAGAGAAGGGATCTTTTCCCCCTGAAAGCCGTCCCCTTTCCAAGAGCCTGCATCGAATACTTGTAGTTCCTCCATTGTAAAGTCAATGACATTTCCTTGCCCATTAGTGGTCCTCTCAAGCGTCGCATCATGGATTACAGCCAGCTGTCCGTCTTTTGTGAGCCGTACATCCAACTCAATCAGGTCGGCTCCGCAGTTGATAGCTTTGCGGAAGGCTGCAAGTGTATTTTCCGGACAAGTGCCGGATGCACCGCGATGGGCGACAATCCAAGGCTTCTTGTACTCCTGACAGGGGGCTTGGTTCGTCTGTTTATGCCAATTCTGTTTAATGGCAAGGAATAGGGCCATTGCCGCAAATAGAGCTGCCAGAATGAAGTACATCATAAAAATCCTCCTAATATCTCGATTGGATGCTACTTTCTTTTACCCTGATTATATAACAAATATGAGGGAGGTGAAGAAAATGGCAAATGCAGTATTGATTTCAAAACAGCTTAGGCTGTCGTATCAGACTGGTTTAGACGCAGAGGGGTTCCCAGTAGTGAAAAGGAAATCCTTCAACAACATTGATGTGGCTGCGACATCTGAACAGATGCTTGAATCAGCGAAAGCGATCGCAGGCCTGCAGGATCTGCCGTTGCTGGCAGTCGAACAGACCGATGTGCAGGAATTGGAGGACTAATGACAAGTAAGAACAGGTGGGAGGGAGGTGAAGGAACATGAGCAACACTAAAACACTGGAATTGATCTTTACGACCGATCAGGAAAAATCGATGACCATTTCCATCGAGAACCCTACTGAACCGGTTGATGTTCAAAAAGCAAGCGCTGCGATGGATACGATTATTCAACAAGCTATATTCAAAGCCAATAGCGGGAAACCGGAAAAGAAAAAAGAAGTTCGTCTGGTAGAGAGAAAGGTTGATTCTTACACGGTGTGATGAAAAGTCCCTGCTGCCTCCTGTAGGAGGTTGTCAGGGACTGTTTAATTAAAAGGAGGGGAAATCCGTGGAAGAGATTGTGCCATTGATCAGTGAGGCAGGGTTCCCGATCGCGGTGACTGTATATTTGCTCTATCGAATCGAGACGAAGCTGAATACATTAATTGAGACAATGCAGACCTTGCCGCAACGGCTCAATGAAGAAAGGGTCATGCGTGATCCCCATTAATAAGCAAGGCATATCCACATACTGGGATATGCCTTTTAAAAGTAAAAGGCATCACAGATTGTGATGCCAACATAAACGTTATGGAAGTTAAAAATTAAAGTTTAACAACGTTTTTCGCTTGAGGTCCGCGGCTGCCGTCTTCGATTTCGAATTCTACTTCTTGACCTTCGTCAAGAGTTTTGTAGCCTTCACCTTGGATAGCAGAGAAGTGTACGAATACATCGTTTCCGCCTGGTACTTCGATGAAGCCAAAACCTTTTTCGCCATTAAACCATTTTACTTTACCTGTAACTGTCATACTATAAATCCTCCTAAAAGTTAAACAAAAATTAATATGCTAGTTTATTACATCCCAGTTGAGAGAATAAAATTCACACATTAGGGAACATCAAATAGAAAGATTGGCGTAATTTGGTGTTTTCTAATGAATAAATTTTTATGTACTTCTGATTAAAATAATTATACAATAAGAGTTTTTAAATAACAAGGTTTTCTGGATAAAAAATCTGAAACTTACAAATGGTTAAAAAGAGCCTATTCCTGGCAGGGAGGGATACGGAACGATCCCAGTCATTGTAGGTGCTTTTCAAAACAAATGAGCGTCTTTCCTTCATGTTCCCCGATTTTGTAAAACCGGAAGCCGTTTCTTTCCCAAAAGGTTTTCGCCCTTTCGTTGTTCCCGAGTACGCCAAGCCTGATCGTCTTCAATCCCTCTGCAGCCAATTTCTCTTCCAAAGCAAAATAGGCGGTTGTTCCATATCCGAATCCTTGGTAGTCTCTGTGAATCATGAACAGGCCTAGCCACGGATGCCCATCTTTGGGGTTATATGGCAAATAGCTGGCGAGCCCGATATATGTATCATCCGCTTTGATAAGAAGATGCTTTCTATCCCCTGTGCCGCTGAATTCTTGTTGGATTTCCTTGTCACTTCTATGTTTGTTTCCGTTTTCCATTTTATTGTATTCGGCATTGGATAACACCATTTCCTTGGCAATATAAATATTCTTATCAGTTATTGTTTCAAAAGTAATCATTCTGTTTCCTCTTTTCGGTGTTGTAGCTTCATTTTGACATATTCTTAACGAAACGAAAAGGCTGTCCTGTGAAAGGACAACCTTTTCATCGTATGCCATCATCCGAGCAGCATCCCGGCAATCGCTGCACTAATGCATGAAGCAAGTGTACCGGCAATGATCGCCCTTATTCCCATGTTTGCTATGTCCGTCCGGCGGTTGGGCGCTAATTTACCGAGACCCCCGAGCAGGATGCCAAGAGAGGATACATTCGCGAATCCGCAAAGGGCAAACGAAATGATGGCGACAGTTTTATCGGATAGATTCGGTATTTCCGGAGCGAAAGCCGAATAGGCGACGAATTCGTTCAGAATCACCTTTTGGCCAATGAAGTTGCCGACGATCACCGCTTCGTTCCAAGGAACGCCGATCACAAATGCCAAAGGAGAAAATACATAGCCAAGAATCAGCTGCAAAGAGAGGTTGTCCAAACCGACAAATCCTCCGATCCAGCCAAGTAGGCCGTTGAACAAAGCTACCAAAGCAATAAAAGCCAGCAGCATTGCCCCGATGTTAAGGGCCAACTGAAGTCCAACGGAAGCTCCATTTGCAGCGGCATCAATGAGGTTGGCTGATTCTTCATCCTTTGCCATCTCAAATTTCTCGTCTTCCTCCGAAAATTCGGTTTCCGGAACAATAATCTTCGCTAACAGTAATCCTACAGGTGCGGACATGAAGCTGGCGGCGAGCAGGTACTCTAGGGGGACTCCCAGCAAAGAGTAACCAACCAGCACACTACCTGAAACCGATGCCAATCCACAGACCATGACGGCAAAGAGCTCAGACTGAGTCAGCTTAGGCAGATAAGGCTTAATGACAAGCGGTGCCTCTGTCAGACCGATAAAAATATTGGCTGTCGCTGAGAATGTTTCCGCTTTCCGTGTCCCTAATAGCCACGCCAGTGCACCGCCTATGTATTTGATGAAAAATTGCATAATGCCAAGATAGTAAAGGACGGATATCAAGGAAGAAAAGAAGATGACAATGAGTAGGACATTAAAAGCGAATACACTCGTGATACCTGATTCAGGAGTATAAATCCCCCCGAAGAGGAAAGAGATCCCCTCATTGGCATAGGTGATAATATTGTTGACGACATCCGTCAATTTCTGGAAAACATTCCTTCCGAATGGCCACTTCAGGACAGCAAATGCAAAGATCAGTTGGACGGCCAAGGCCATCAGGACAGTCCGGAACTTTATATCCTTTTTGTTCTTGGACATGAGGAACGCAATCAGCAGGATGACAATGATGCCCAAAAATCCCCATAGATATTTCATTCATACACCTCTCATTATCTCTTAGTGGTTTTGTTATAAACTTTCCACACATCAGGGAGAAATATGCAAGAAAAAGTTTGGCTTTTTTTCGGCCGGGTACGTTAGTAACAATAAGGAGGGGACAAACGGAAATGAAAAGGAGGGGACAAACGGAAATGAAAAAAATAATGAAAAGGGCATTAGTGGCACTGGTACCGATATTGATTTCCGCCGGGAAGGAATATTGGAAAAACAGAAAGAACCGTAACCGGACCGCCTGAACGCGGAAGTCACGGACCCGTGCAGTCAAGGGTGAAGTTCGGCATCAAACATCGGACGGTACAGGTTGTGCCGTCTTTTTTTCGTGCAGAAGTCAGTCCTTGAAAGGAAAAGGTGGTGAAGAATGGCAAAAAATCATACCGTAAAAGAATAGCCAATGAACATCTACATATGATATATTTTTCTAGTTAACGATTTATGTACGGATCGATTTTATGAGATAAGGATGTAGAGAATGAATACACTTCAAAAGGAAGTCCAATCAAGAAAAACGTTTGCGATCATTTCCCACCCGGATGCCGGGAAAACGACCATGACGGAAAAACTGCTTTTATTCGGAGGCGCCATCCGTGATGCAGGTACAGTAAAAGCAAGAAAAACAGGTAAATATGCTACTTCCGACTGGATGGAGATTGAAAAACAAAGAGGAATTTCCGTTACGTCATCCGTGATGCAATTCGAATATAAGGACTGCAAAGTCAATATCCTGGATACACCAGGTCACCAAGACTTCAGTGAAGATACGTACCGGACACTGACTGCTGTGGACAGCGCCGTCATGATCATCGATTCTGCGAAAGGGATTGAAGACCAGACAATCAAATTATTCAAAGTTTGCCGCATGAGGGGGATTCCAATCTTCACGTTTATCAACAAGATGGACCGTCAAGGAAAGGAACCGCTGGAACTGCTGGCGGAACTGGAAGAGGTGCTGGGGATTGAGTCTTACCCGATGAACTGGCCGATCGGCATGGGGAAAGATTTCGAAGGGATCTATGACCGATACAACAACCGTATCGAACAATTCAAGACCGAAGCGGAGGAAGATCGTTTTCTTCCTTTGAGTGAAGACGGGGAATTAGAGGCGGACCATCCGTTAAAGGATTCCCCGCTCTTCGAACAGACATTGGAAGAGATCATGCTGTTGAACGAAGCAGGAAATGAGTACAGTATCGAAAAGATTGCAGAAGGTCAGTTGACACCAGTATTTTTTGGGAGTGCTTTAACAACATTCGGAGTGCAGACATTCCTCGATGCGTTCCTTGACTTTGCTCCATCTCCGCAGCCGCGTATGTCGACTGCAGGTGAGATTGACCCTGTCAGTGAGCAGTTCTCTGGATTCATATTCAAAATCCAGGCGAACATGAACCCGAAACATCGTGACCGTATCGCATTCTTGCGGATCTGTTCAGGACAATTCGAAAGGGGCATGACCGTCAATCTGAGCAGAACAGGCAAGTCAATCAACTTGTCCTCATCGACTCAGTTCATGGCGGATGAACGGGCAACTGTCAATACAGCAGTGAGTGGAGACATCATCGGTCTCTATGATACAGGAAACTACCAAATCGGAGATACACTTACAGTCAGCAAGGATATGTTCCAGTTTGAGAAGCTGCCTCAATTCACTCCAGAGATATTCATGAAAGTTTCCGCAAAAAACGTCTTGAAGCAAAAGCATTTCCATAAAGGAATCAATCAGCTTGTCCAAGAAGGGGCCATTCAATTGTTCAAAACAGTTACAATGGAGGAATATCTGCTTGGAGCGGTCGGACAGCTTCAGTTCGAAGTTTTCGAAAACCGCATGAAAAATGAGTACAACACGGATGTTATCATGGAACGTGTCGGCAACAAACTTGCCCGTTGGGTTGAAGGAAATGAAGTCGACGAGAAACTGAACAGCTCTCGAAGCATTCTGGTGAAGGATCGTTACGATCAGTATGCATTCTTGTTTGAAAATGACTTTGCTTTACGATGGTTCCAAGATAAAAACCCTGATGTGAAGTTATATAATCCTATGGATGCTAAATAAAGCCTTAAAACCGCTTGGTCTTCAAGCGGTTTTCTGTTTTATAAGTGAGCATCTCAATCCAGATAACTAAATGTCCAAGATTTGGCCGGTTGACAAACTTGTTGAAATTTTGTAATTTTAACTTTATACTTTATCGCCTAAACGCGTTTAAGTAAAAAAGTTATCTAGAGGAGTTTCTTTGCTGATTATGACCATTAGTACTCCTGATTACAGATAGGAAATGACAGGAGGTTCAATATATGCTAGAGAATGCGAAAATTAAGCTGCCGTTATGGGAAGCAGTGACGATGGTTATCATCCTGTTGGTAATCTTAAGTGGCGGTATCATCTATATGGGGTTGAGCCCTCATTTGCCAATGATGCTCTCTTTGATTGTATTGCTGCTTTTCGGTTTGTTCAAAAAAGTCTCGATGGAGGAGATGCAACAAGGCATTGTGAGCGGAGCTGCTTCGGGTCTTGGGGCTGTTTATTTGTTCTTTTTCATCGGTATGCTCGTCAGCAGTTGGATGGCAAGTGGTACAATCCCTACGTTAATGTATGCCGGATTTGATCTCTTCAGCGATGTCCCGATTTACTTTTCTGCTTTTTTCGTCTGCGCCATTATCGGGACGAGCATCGGGAGCGCATTTACGACTGTTGCATCTGTTGGCGTAGCGTTTCTAGGCATGGCTATGGCTATGGATGCTTCCTTGGCCATAGCGGCTGGGGCAGTGGTGTCGGGGGCATTTCTCGGGGATAAAATGTCACCGTTATCCGATACGACGAACCTCGCTTCGGAAACTGTCGGCGTCCAATTGTTCGACCATATTAAGAATATGATGTGGACGACATTGCCGGGGCTCGTCATTGCAGGTGCGCTGTACTTTATATTGTCCCCGGATGCAGGAAGCCAGTCTGCGGAAGTATCCCTGTTCATGGATGTTTTACGTGAGGACAGCTATATCCATTGGAGCGCGCTCCTTCCGTTTGCTGTGCTGGTCATTCTTGCGGTCCGCAGAGTTTCAGCGATGCTCACACTTTCGGCAGGGATCATCAGTGCAATGATTGTCACGTTTTTATGGGATGGCACCATGACCTTCTCTAAATTTTCAACGATCCTTTATTCAGGATTCGTTATGGAAAGTAAGGTGGAACAATTGAATTCCGTCTTATCCAGAGGCGGAATCGAAAGCATGATGAACTCGATATCTCTTGTGATGATAGCGCTAGGCTTAGGTGGACTGCTGTTTACGCTAGGTATCATTCCTGCTATTTTGACTGCGTTGGAGTCAAAGCTGAAAAGTGTATCTTCGCTCATTTTGGCGACCGGCGGGACAGCGATCGGGATCAACTTCTTTGTCGGGGAGCAATACTTGTCCATCCTGTTGCCGGGCAAGACGTTCGAGGGGCAATATCAAAAAATGGGTTACGAGAAAAAAGTGCTGTCCAGAGTGCTTGAAGACACCGGGACAGTTGTCAATCCGCTCGTACCATGGGGAGTGTGCGGTGTATTCCTGACAGGTGTTTTGGGAGTGTCGACGATGGAGTACGGACCATTTGCATTCTTTTGCCTGCTATGTCCGGTACTGACTTTCATCAGCGGCTTAACGCATATCGGGATTTCCCAGAAGACGAGAACACCGCTGGCATCCTCTAGGGTGGAGGATGGCTCGGACTATTGACCATATCATCTATTCTGAACCATCTGCTTTTTAGGCAGATGGTTTTTCAGTATCTGGAATGAACTGAATGGCGATGGGGTTAGGTTTGAAAAGAGATAGGCTGTTGGGTATAGTGAAGATATACATAATAAAAGGAGCCTGTTGATGAATATCAGTAACTTTTCTATCAAAAGACCAATCTTTACTCTCATCTCCATGCTGTTCGTGCTCGTCCTCGGAACAGTTTCTGTTTTCAATATTCCTTTGCAGTTGATACCTGATATCAATCCGCCTGTCGCAGTTGTCGTCACGTCTTATGAAGGTGCAGGCCCTACTGAAGTGTCGGAAAAAGTCGGCAAGCCTCTCGAAGCAAGTCTGTCCACCTTACCGGGGCTAAAGACGATGACATCGACTTCTCAGGAAGGCGCAAACCTGACATTGCTTGAATTTTCATGGTCCACTCAACTGGAGGATATTGAAAATGATGTTCTTCAGCGGATCGAGGGAACCGTTTTGCCGGAGGATGCCCACAAACCGCGGTTCATGAAGTTCGATCCGACACAATTTCCTGTCATACAATTGACATTGAGTGTGGATAAGGATGAGGCGGAACTGCAACGATTGGCTGAAGACCTGGAGTTGGAATTGACGAAGGTAAATGGTGTTGCCAACGTCACTATGTCCGGGACTTTTGCAGAGGAAATCGTAATTGTTCTAAAGGAGAAGGAACTCGAAGCCAACCGATTGGATCAGTCGGATGTTGTAAATGTCATTGCCTCCAATAACGTGAGCATGCCTGGCAGTAAAGTGGAAACAGAAGGCAAGAGCCTCACCACAAGAATTATGAGCAACCTATATTCTGCTGAAGACATCGAACAGCTGGCGGTCTCCCAAAATCCGCGGACGGGCGAATCTGTCACCATTGCTGATATCGCAGAGGTTGATATCCGCCAGTCCGATGATGGGACTATTACTAGAGCTAACCAAAAACCGGCAGTACTGCTCAGTGTCCTTCAGCAATCCGATGCCAATACCGCAGAAGTGTCTGATGCATTCCAGGAGCGGTTGGATGAGCTGTTAGAAACCGGCTCTTATAAGGATGTGGATGTGGATATATTGTTCGATCAGGGGGATTTCATCAAGCTGGCGATCGGCAACATCTCATCTTCTTTGGTGGTTGGCGGCTTATTGGCTATGCTGGTGCTCGTTTTCTTCCTTAAAAGCATCAAGAGCCCGATCATCATCGGTATTGCCATTCCGTATTCTGTCATCTTGACATTTGTGCTCATGTACTTTTCGGGCTTTACGCTCAATATTATGACTCTTGGAGGGCTGGCACTCGGAATAGGGATGTTGGTTGATAATTCAATTGTCGTAATCGAAAATATATACAGACATCTATCGATGGGTAAAACAGCGAAAGATGCGGCAAATCAAGGGGCGAGAGAAATCGCAGGAGCCATTACTGCTTCAACCTTGACCACCGTTGTTGTTTTTATTCCGGTTGTCTTTATTACAGGCATCATCGGGGATCTGTTTTTGGAATTCGCCTTAACGATCACGTTCAGCCTATTCGCGTCGCTCCTTGTAGCACTGACCGTTGTTCCGATGCTTGCTAGCCGCTGGCTCAAGATGCCTGAAAAGAATGAGGAAGAAAGACGCCAGAGGACAAGGCCGATGCGCTTCTTCAAACATGCGATCAGCTGGTGCCTGCATCATCGGATTATCGTGCTTGCCATTACATTATTGCTGCTCATCGGCGGGTTATTCGGACTATCGACAGTCGGTACGCAATTCCTCCCCAATGCAGATGAAGGCTATTTCACGGTCGATGTAGAGCTCGAAAACGGAACAGGGATCCCGGAAACGGAAAAGGTCGTCGATGCTCTTGAAGACCGGCTGAGCGAAGTCGAAGAGGTTGATGTGTATGTTAGCTATATCGGCTCCACACAATCAAGTGCCTTCAATGGCGGAACAGAAGAAAACAAGGCAGAGATTTATGTAAAATTGAAGGATTTGAAAGATAGGGAGCGAACTGTTTTTCAAATAGCCGATGCTTTGAAGGAAGATCTTGAAACACTTGCCGGGGGCGTCAATGAAAGCGCCAAAATTAGTATGGAGCTTCAATCCACATCAGGTACAGCCCCGAACACGCTTACGTTTAACATGAGGGATACCGATAAGGGAAGGCTGGAGGAAAGCGCCCAAAAGCTCCAGGAAGAGCTACAGTCGATCCGTGACATTACGGAAGTCAGCACAAATCTCGAAGAAACCGTGGAAGAGATCCAAATCAAAATCGACCGTGAAAAGGCGCTTCAGCACGGATTCGTGCCAGCGCAGATCGCTGAATGGACAAATGATGCAACAAGGGGTTCTTTAGCTTCTCAAATCGTAACAGACAGCGGGGAAGTACAGTCGGTGCTTGTGCAGTATGAAAAAGAAGCTGTGAATAATATTGAACGGCTGAAAAGGCTGTCTATGAAAAAAGCCGATGGCAGTTTCGTAGAGCTCCAGGAGGTGGCTGCGTTTTCAATCGGGAAAAGCCCGGTCAGCATCCAACGGATCAATAATCAGGATGCGGTCCAATTCACAGTGAAGTATTCCTCTGACACAACGCTTGGCGATATAACGGAGAAAGTGGAGAAAGTCTTTGATGATATAGTGCAGACGGACGAAATCCAAATTGTCTACAGCGGGGAAAGAGACCTTCTCGATACAGCGATGGACCAGATGGCCTTGGCTCTCGTATTGTCCGTCATCTTCATCTATTTTGTGATGGCAGCCCAGTTCGAGTCATTGAAATACCCATTCGTCATCATGTTCAGCGTCCCATTATTCGTAATCGGGGTATCCATTGGTTTGACAGTGACCGGAACGCCTCTTGGACTTACTGCCATCATCGGTATCATCGTTTTGGCAGGTATTGTCGTAAACAATGCGATAGTGATTGTTGACTATATCAATAAACGAAAGGATGCGGGCGTGCCTACTTATCAAGCCTTGGTGACGTCTGTACTGGACAGGGTTCGCCCGATATTGATGACAAGCCTGACGACGATTCTTGGATTGGTGCCGATGGCGCTTGGAATCGGGGAGGGTACTGAAATTAATCAGCCACTCGGGATAGTTGTGATTGGGGGACTGATCAGCAGTACACTCCTAACACTGTTTGTCATACCTGTCGTATATAGCTTTTTCGATAAACAGACACGGAAAAAATGGCGATTGAAAAGACAAGCGGATGAGATGGCTGAACGCGCTTTTGGAAAAAACCGTCCTGTTCACATCGAATCACCCGCAATCAAGGAAATTAGATCCATCATTCATAAAGATAAATAGGGGGACATTTCGTGAAAAAGACAGTGCTACAAGCTATATCACCATCCACAAAGGAACGGATCGGTTTGTGGGAGGAAACAGGGGCAGATGAAATCGCCATAATCATGAAACAGGCAAGGAACGCTTTTCCAAGCTGGTCCAGCCTTTCTATTGAGGAAAGGTTCACGTATTTCAGGAAGCTAAAGGACGCCATCCTGGAAAGCTTGCAGGAGACCTCTGAGGTCATTTCTAAGGATGCGGGCAAAGTGCCGGTGGATGCCCTTGTTGCCGACATCATGCCTGTGTTGGATTTTCTGAAAGGTCTGGAGAAGGAGGCGGTAAAGGTTCTCCATCCGAAAAAGACGAAAACACCTCTCGTCCTGATCGGAAAAAAATCCCGGATCGAGTATATGCCTAGAGGTGCTGTCGTTATAATTTCCCCATGGAATTACCCGTTTCAACTGGCGATGGTGCCCGTTCTGAGCGCTCTCATATCGGGTAATACGGTCATCTCAAAACCTTCGGAAGTAACGCCTATGGTAGGGATGGCAATGGAGGAACTGTTCAAAAAGGCTGGTTTCCCCGAGGGAGTCGTCCAATTCGTCCATGGAGGGAAAGAGGCGGGGGAAGCCCTTGTGGCCTCAAAGCCCGATTATATCTTCTTTACCGGCTCGGTGGCCACAGGCAAAATCATCGGTGCCCAAGCTATGAAGGATCTGATTCCAGTCACGCTTGAACTGGGCGGCAAAGACCCGATGATCGTGTGTGAGGATGCCCATCTTGAACGTGCTGCCAAAGGGGCCGCATGGGGGGCATTCACGAACAGCGGCCAAGTCTGCATGAGTGTGGAAAGACTGTATGTGCATGAGAATGTCTGTGATCGGTTCCTTTCCCTGCTCAAGGAAGAAGTGGCCGGATTGAGGCAGGGGACTGATGTGGACGACGATATAGGAAGCATGACTTTCCCTAAACAGCTTGATACAGTAAAAGAACACGTCAATGAAGCTTTGCAGAAAGGGGCTGTGCTCGAGCATGGTTCAGCTCCCTCCGAATGGGAGGACGACAGCATGTTCCTGAAACCGATAATTTTGACGAATGTTCGGGACGATATGGCGATCATCAGGGAAGAAACCTTCGGACCTGTCCTACCTATCATTCCTTTCAGGACGGATGAAGAAGCGATTGAAAAAGCAAATTCAACAGCATACGGTCTTAATGCGAGTGTCTGGTCAGCCGATAGCGATAGAGCAGGGAGAATCGCGTCACGGTTAGTTTCAGGAGCGGTAGTCATCAATGATGTCCTCATCTCCGTAGCCAATCATCATCTGCCATTCGGGGGGGCAAAACAGAGCGGAATCGGCCGTTATCATGGGGAGGAAGGTTTGAAGATCTTCTGCCATCAGAAAGCCATCATGTCGGACAGCGGCAAAAAAGCGACAGAACTTCCGTGGTACCCGTATAAGGGAAAATACGGTCATTTCTTCAGCCTCATACAATCCTATTACGGAAAACCGGTAAAATGGGGTAGCTTTATCGCCAGTTTTATGGCAATTTTAAAAGCAGGTAAAAAATGATTCTCTTAAAAATCAGTTGCATTATTACATGGACTGAAATATAATACTACTATAAATCAAATACGGTTTTCCTTTTCAAAGGGGAGTAGCGTTAGGGTTCACCCTAAAACAAAGTCGTCATTTCGTGGAATTCGTTTCCACCGGCTTTGTTGGCATGATTCTTACTTATGCTTAGCAAGACCTTTGCCATTTACTGGCAGAGGTCTTTTTGTTTTTACATAAGACCTTTGTTTCCGCAATCGCAGAATTGGGTAAATAGGAGAACACAAAACTGGAGGTAATACACTAAATGGATGCAGCTATTTTATTGGAATATGGTTGGGTTCTTCTTGTTCTAATCGGGCTGGAAGGAATTTTGGCGGCCGACAATGCAGTCGTATTGGCTGTCATGGTGAAGCACTTGCCGCCTGAAGAAAGAAGAAAGGCGCTATTCTACGGACTATTGGGTGCATTTGTTTTCCGTCTCGGCAGCCTGTTCATCATTTCGTTCCTAGTGAATGTTTGGCAAGTTCAGGCAATTGGCGCGGCGTACCTGCTGTTCATAGCAGCACACCACCTATATAAGAAATGGGCACACAAAGATGAACTATATGAAGCGGTTCCTAAAAACAGAAAAGGATCCGGTTTCTGGATGACGGTCTTCAAAGTCGAAATGGCTGATATCGCTTTTGCTGTCGACAGCATGCTTGCCGCTGTCGTATTGGCGAAAACATTGCCGGCAACTGGATGGTTTACGGTGGGGGATATTGATGGAGGACAGTTCACTGTCATGTTCCTTGGCGGATTCATAGGGGTTGTCATTATGCGATTTGCCGCACACTTCTTTGTTAATCTGCTGCAGAAGCGACCAACCTTGGAAACGGCAGCTTTCTTTATCGTAGGATGGGTCGGGGTAAAATTGGCTGTGATGACGCTTGCTCACGAAAAACTTGGTGTCCTGCCGCATCACTTCCCTGAATCAACTCCATGGAAGCTCACTTTCTGGATTGTCCTGCTTCTGATTGTACTCATCGGATACCTCACATCCAAAGAGAAAAAAGAAGAGTCCAAACCGGAAGAAAAAGGTTTAATGTAGTATATAATGGCGGCAAAAGACTGTCTTTTCCGGTCATATGGACCATAAACCTGCAGTCGAATTTATACTTGTAAAGGGTATCCGGAAGGATACCCTTTTTGCGATGCACAATTCTGAAACTTATGGACTTTACAGAAGGAGGAGAGTAAAATTGTTTAGAGATACGAAACAAAAAAGACACGAAGGGATACAAAATGATTAAGAATAAAAATGTCTGGATTTTGATGTCCGGAGAGTTTATCGCGAACCTGGGTCTTTGGCTCGGCATCATCGGAAATCTTGAGTTTCTTCAGCACCTGGTTCCTTCCGACCTCCATAAATCATTGATATTGCTGCTCGGCATGTTAGCTGGGGTGGTATTTGCCCCTCTCGCCGGGAAGGCGATTGACCGGACGTCCAAGCGGAAGGTTATGCTCTATGCCAGTCTGGGGAGGATTCTGTCTGTCCTGTTCATGTTTGTCGCTATTGAAATGAACAGCATCTTATGGATGAGTTTCTATATGGTATTGATTGGAGTGGCGAATGCCTTTTATTTGCCGGCTTTGCAGGCGTGCATCCCTCTTATTGTAAAAGGCGATCAACTTTTGGCGATGAACGGCCTTCATATGAATATCGGAACAGTTGCCAGAATTATGGGGACAGCGTTGGCAGGAATGGCTTTACTTTACCTGAGTCTGTTTCAGATGTATTTTTTGTCGATGATCGCTTATGCATTCATTTTTGTATGCACTTATTTTCTTGCTGTTCCTGAAGATGGCCATAAGGAAAAGGCAAGACATAATGTGAAAGGCGGTTTCAAGGAAGTTTGGCCGATGCTTAACGATACGCCTCCAGTGTTGATGGGGTTGGTTCTTTTGTTGGTTCCTGCGTTGTTCCTTGGAAGCTTTAATCTGATGGTATTGGAAATAGGGGAAATGCAAAACGATCCGACCATCAAAAGTTGGCTATATACAGTGGAGGGCATCGGCTTCCTAGCTGGTGCATTTATTGCGAAGCGCTTCTTTGACAGGAAAAGTCCTGTCACTGTTATGCTCGGAGCTGCCCTGTTTATGGCTATATCCCAGGTTTCCCTATATTTTGGGGATGTGAAAGTCCCGTCCATTATAGCCTTCGCTGTATTCGGGACAGCAGCAGGCGTTTTCTATCCGATTGCGGCGACTATGTTCCAGCAAATGGTATCCAAAGATATGCATGGACGGTTTTTTTCTTTCAAAGGGATGGCTGATCGGTTGGTTTTTCAAGTTGTGTTAGTATGTACCGGCCTTTTCCTTGATACAATAGGATTCAAATATATGGTGCTTGTGTTTGGCGGAATCTCAATGTGTATGGTTCTTTCATTTGCTATTGCACAAAGAAGAATCCGCAAGGCAGCGCCGTACACTATGTAAGGAGGCTGACTTAACGTCAGCCTTTTATCCATTCATTATGCTGTTTTATTGATTGTTGCTTAACTGGGATTGTGCCTGTTGAACGAGACGCTTCGTGATTTCTCCCCCAACGGATCCGTTGGAGCGTGCAGTCGTGTCTGAACCGAGCGTCACGCCAAATTCGTTGGCAATTTCATATTTATATTGGTCCAGCATCTGCTCAACACCAGGAACCAGCAGTTTGTTTCGGTTTGTCACTGTACTTTCCTCCTTTTTATTTATACAGAAGAGTTCGCTTCTGTATCAGTAGTATGTGTGGGCATGATTAAGATATGAATTAGCATTAATGGAAAAAAAACCGGTAACTTACTTTCCAGACGTGAATGGGTTTTACAGGCATTCATAGTAGGGTAATGGCAGGCTATACTATAATGGACAAGTTTTTCGGTATGTATGGACAAAGCAGCCGAAGAGCAAATACAATATAAAGGTTATCTTTTACAAGTCTGAAAGGATATTGTCGCAATCATGAATAGTTTACGAAAAAACGTATTTGCCAAGTGGACGCCAGCACAGATCATCGTCCTGTATTATTTGCTGGCCGTTACATTTTCCACTTTTTTATTGAAGATACCTTTTGTAGTGAAACCAGGTGTCGAATTGTCATTTGTGGATGCCTTGTTTGTGGCCGCCAGTGCTGTGAGTGTAACGGGACTTACGCCTGTTAATATCGCCGAGACGTTCACAACCGAAGGGCATTTCATATTGATGTTGATCTTCCAGGTTGGGGGCATCGGCATAATGACACTCGGAACATTTTTGTGGCTGATTATCGGCAAGAAAATCGGTTTCCGGGAGCGTCGTCTGATCCAGCTGGATCAGAATCAATATAATTTTTCCGGTCTCGTTAATCTAATGAGGCACGTATTGTATCTGATCTTTATCATTGAAACAGTCGGGGCGCTCGTTTTAGGTTTTTATCTGCTTCAGTATTACGATTCCGTAGCTGATGCATTCATCAATGGGTTGTTCATGTCGATCAGCGCCACTACGAATGCAGGCTTCGATATTACCGGGCAATCATTGCAGCCGTACGCAGGGGATTACTTTATTCAATTCATCAATATAGTATTGATTATTCTGGGGGCAATTGGGTTCCCTGTACTGATTGAAGTGAAAGAGTTCCTCGTGTCTAAACCAGGTGAAGTGTTTCATTTTTCCCTGTTCACGAAATTGACCACTGTTACGTTTATGTGTCTAGTAGTAGTAGGGACCTTTATTATTCTGATACTTGAATATAATAGGGCATTCGCGGGGGACGATTGGCATCAATCATTCTTCTATGCCTTTTTCCAATCGGTATCGACAAGGAGCGGTGGACTGTCCACAATTGATGTCAGCCTTTTGTCCGAACCGACCTTATTGATTATGAGTGTCCTTATGTTTATAGGGGCTTCTCCAAGCTCTGTAGGCGGAGGAATCAGGACGACTACATTGGCATTGAATCTATTGTTCATTTATCATTTTGCCAAAGGGAACAAGCATATTAAGGTTTTTAAGAGGGAAGTGTCTGAATATGACATCCGTAAATCGTTCGCTGTGTCTTTATTGGCCATGTTCATCACATGCACATCCGTTATCATATTGACGATCACAGAGCCGTTCAGCCTGACGCAGATTATTTTTGAAGTATGTTCAGCTTTCGGGACGTCCGGGCTGTCAATGGGCATCACAGCGGACTTAAGTACGTTTGCGAAAATGCTGCTGATCTTGCTCATGTTCATCGGCCGTGTGGGAATCATTTCGTTTCTGCTTATGCTTGGGGGAAAAGAGAAGAAAGTGAAATATCGTTACCCAGAAGAGCGTATTATTATCGGATAATGAAGAAACCATTACTTCTATGGAAAATGTATTGTCATAGTGCCCAAGGGGGCACAGATAGCCAAGAAAAAACGCATCTGATCTGTCTCTGAATGAGCAGGATCAGGTGCGTTTTTTCTTTGTGGCCTGCAATAAGGAAGCGTACAGGCAGCTTCATGCAGGAACTATACTATTTTTATCTACCAATCCCAAACCATGGCCAGGATGCTTCCGAAGATGGTAATCAAACCGATTACGGCTGCAAAAACAACGTTTGTAAAAATGGAGCCTTTATCTTCAGACTCACCGGCATGCATGAACAAGAACAATTGCAGGCTGGCTTGCAATAAGGTCGTGACAATAAGGATTGCCATTTTGACTCCTGTTGCAACATCGATCCAAAGAACCGATAATGCGGCCAAAGTTAAGACAACCGAAGACAGGAATCCCATTATATGTCCGAATGGAAATAACTTTGCCATATTACATCAATCCTTTCAAGTAAACGAAGCTGAAGATGAAGATCCACACGACATCAAGGAAGTGCCAATAAAGTGAGAAGATGAATGATTTATTGGCTGTATGCGCATTGATTCCGTGTTTCTTCACTTGCCATAAAATGGCCAGACCCCAGAACAAACCGAACGTTACGTGAGCTCCGTGCGTTCCGAGAAGGACAAGCAAGGAAGATGTAAAGGCGCTCGTTGAAAGGGAAGCCCCTTCATGCACATAATGGAAAAACTCATATATCTCAATGCCGATGAAGGCAGCACCCAGTGCAAGTGTGATGCCGATCATCCACATCATGGCTTTTTTCATGCCTAAACGCATGGCGTTGATTGCAATACCGATTGTGAAACTACTTGTCAGCAAGATGAATGTTTCCCAAAGTATTCCGGAGAGAGCGAAGATATCTTTGCCTTCTGGTCCGCTTCCGGTACGGTTCCATAGAATCAGGTAGACGGTGAATAATGTTGCGAATAACATGATTTCCGCCCCTAGGAAAATCCAGAACCCGAGGATTTTCATTCTATTCTCTTGCGTACTGTATTCAAGTGGTTGAGAGGCATCTATTTTCATCTTGTCTCACCTCGCAGTTTTCTTTCAGTTTCTTTGATTTCGTCCACCGGGATATGGAATCCATGATCATTCTCAAATGAACGTGAGAACAACAGGTAAGCAATCGGAATCGCTGAGATGATTGCTGGAATCCACCAACTGAATACCATGAAGAATCCCCATAAGAAGAAGAACACGGCCATAATGAATGGCTTGAAGCTGCTGTTCGGCATATGGATTTCTTCATATGGACGTTTATAAATCTGTTCTTTACCGTGTTTTTGGTTCCAGAATGCTTCCACGGAATTGACTTCCGGTGTAATCGCAAAGTTATAGGATGGAACCGGACTAGGCAAGCTCCACTCAAGTGTACGCGCATCCCAAGGATCGCCTTTTGTCAAGCGCGGTTCGTAACGGATACTCCAATAGATGTTGTAGCACAACAACAAGAATCCGATGGCCAGACCGACTGCCCCAATTGATGCAATCAAGTTCAAAGGTCCGAATCCTGTGCTTTCGGAATACGTGTACATACGACGTGTCATACCTTGCAATCCAAGTGCGAATAGCGGAAGGAATGTCACGTTGAACGAAATGGCAATGAACCAGAACGCGATTTTTCCCAGTCGATCGTTTAATTTAAAGTTGAACATGAGAGGGAACCAGTAATATAGACCTGCAAGTACCCCGAATACCGTACCAGGAATCAATACATAGTGGAAATGTGCCACAAGGAACATTGTATTATGGTATTGATAGTCGGCGCTTGCCATTGCCAACATAACCCCTGTAATTCCGCCGAATGTGAAGATCGGAATGAATCCAAGAGCATAGAGCATTGGCGTAGTGAATTGGATCTTACCTTTGTACATGGTAAGCAGCCAGTTGAATATCTTAACCCCGGTCGGCACGGCAATCAACATGGTAGTGATCGAGAAGATGCTGTTGACCATGACGCCTTGACCCATTGTATAGAAGTGGTGCACCCATACAGTGAATGATAGGAGCGAGATGGCAAGCATACTAATGACCATTGATTTATATCCGTATAGATTTTTCTTAGAGAAAGTCGAAATGACTTCACTGAAAATACCGAAAGCAGGAAGGATAACAATATATACTTCCGGATGTCCCCAAACCCAGAATAGGTTGGCCCAAAGCATATCCATACCGCCATCGGTCATGGAGAAGAATTGGGAACCGAACAAACGGTCAAACATCATAAGGGCCAAAGCCACTGTCAATACCGGGAATGCAAAGACGATGATAATGCTAGTGATCAGGATTGACCAAGTGAACATCGGCATTTTCATGAGCGTCATGCCCGGAGCCCTCATTTTCAGGATTGTCACGATAAAGTTGATACCGGTCATCAGAGTCCCCAAGCCGGCAATCTGAATCGCGATACTGTAATAGTTATTGCCGACTGTCGGACTAAATTCCAGACTGGCAAGCGGGAAGTAAGCAGACCATCCGGCATCCGGAGATCCCCCGATTACGAATGAAATATTGAATAGCATTGCACCCGCGAAGAAAAGCCAAAAGCTGACTGCATTCAAGTATGGGAATGCAACGTCACGAGCTCCGATTTGGAGCGGTATGACGATGTTCATAAGACCGATGATAAATGGCATGGCCATGAACAGAATCATGATGACCCCGTGGGTCGTGAAAATCTCATTATAATGCTGTGCGTCCAAGAGACCGTTTTCAGGCATGGCCAGTTGGGCACGCATAAGTAATCCGTCGACACCTCCACGGAATAACATCAAGAGGGCGCAGATGATGTACATAACACCAATTCGTTTATGGTCAACGGTTGTCAACCATTCGTCTTTCAGCCAGCCCCATTTTTTAAAATAGGTTAAACCGACAAGAATACCGAGTGACACAACGACGATACTGACCATAGCGGCATAAATCATCGGGTCGCCGGTTACAAAAAATTCATCCCATTTCACGGTTAACGCTCCTTTCTAACATGCTGTCGATTAATGATCGGAATGATCTGCTCCTTCAGATGGTTCGTCGAAGATTGTATCTGCATCTTCGCTTTCATTGGATTCAGTTGCATTAGATCCATGATCATGTCCTTCTGGTGGAGGGCTGAATTCCAAATGAGTGGAAGAATAAGATTTTCTGCCGACGTGAGCTGTATCCAATAGTTCATTGAATTCTTCTTCCGTCAATTCTTCCTCATTTGCTTTGACGTCTTGTACCCATTCATCAAATTCGGCAGGCTTCATAGACAATGCTTCGAATTCCATATGGGCATATCCTTCACCACTGAAGTTAGAGTTTCTTCCCATCATGGAAAGCGGTTCATCTGCAACAAACTGCAGTTTTGTCACCATGTCACTCATGGCGTATTTCTGTCCGCCAAGCTGAGGAACCCAGAAACTTGTGATCGGTCCGAAAGAATAGAGACGGAACTCTACTACTCTATCAGTCGGGATATTGACATAGTTGACTGTTTCAATTCCTTCCTCCGGATAGCTGAAATGCCATTTCCAGTTGGAGGAGGATGCATAAATGACCAGTGGTTCCTGATCTTCGTAGCCAGCAGGAGTGCTTTCTACTTTGTTCAATGTATCCACTGTAATGAAGGACAGGATAGCCACAATGATGAACGGGATGACTGTCCATGTAACTTCAAGTTTTGTACTTCCTTCCATGTGGGGAGGCGTGTAATCTTTCGGTTGTTTAGAAGCTCTGAACTTCACTAACATATAAGCAAACAGGAAATAAACGACTGCCATAATACCGAGCATAATGATAAACGAAATAGTGATGGTATCAGCCTGGATTTTGGCCGTTGGTCCATTTGAATCAAACACAGCCCATTCGCTGCAGCCTGTCAAAAATAACATGCTGCTGAAAAGGCCTGTCAGAAGGATCCACGGTTTTTTCATTTGTTTGTCCCTTCCTTCGTATGAATTTTTGTCGTGGTGCATAGCAACAGGGTGACCGCAAAGTAAAAGTGCATCGGCAGAATCTGGTTACGCTGTAACTATCTGGGTATAGTGTTTGCTTATTCACATACCTTCAATATCACTATAGTAAGTAGATTCCAAAAATACAAACAAAAAGTATTTGTGACGAAAATGTGAATCCTAAAACAGTATGAAAAAAAGCATTTTTCTATAGGTGGAAATAAGAAACTTGGATATTTTTTGCAACCAATAAATATACTAATATAGTTATAAAATCTTTGATAAACACTGATTTTATAGTGTTAACCTAACTGCTTAAAGGAAGTATATTTTTGTGCAGAAAAATATTGGCTCTAAGTTGTGAACAAAGTGTAACGATTTCTAAGCTGTTGATGCGCAGGGGAAAATCAAAAAAGTAGAGCAAATTAGTTGATTTTCCTGTAATTTCATATTTGCGAAATGATTGCCGAAAAGCCCAAGTACATCACTTGAGCTTTCCTTAGTGTTAAGTTGCTGCACACTATATGAACCTAGTTCTCTCTTTATACTTTACCCTTTTTCGAAAGAAGAATAACCACAATAGACATAGTGAGAAACAAATGGCTAGGAATATGGAGTTGATCGTTCGGGAAGTAGGCAAGGCATGTTTTTTGGTTGGTTTTTGACATTTTTATGAAAGGTGCATTTCGGTGTACCGAGCGGATAATGAGGAGGGATAAATATGAATAAATCAATCATCTGATAGAGTAGACAAGATGACAATAAAAACATTATAATATCACTTTTTGGAAAAACTGTAAATGGTATGGTTCTAACTATCGCTAAAATTATTAGAATAATGAGTCTTTTTACCCAAAAAAGATTTACAACTGATTTTGGAACTGTCCATAATGGTAGAGAAAGATCATAAGAAAAGGAAGGAAACAGAGATGGCTGAATCCAGCTCTTATGGCATTTTTTCTCTCATTCCATCAATAAAGGGGGAATGCTTTTGTAAATGTTTGCTAGGGGATGTAAGGATTATATGTGAGGAGTGGGGATAAAGATGGTAGTGGATCACTTTTTGATTGGGCCGGATACCTTGTTGTTGAAGGCAGAGTACAGGAAAAATGGGTATCTTCATACAATTATCGTAAATGGGAACCAGGTCATCGAAGTATCGAAACCGCCATTGGACGTCATCAATGATACATTACTGCAGTATGGATCCAGTCTGGCTGGCGCAAAAGAAGCCGCAAAACACCACATGGGGAACAAATATACACTTCCGCTGGCGCTGCATGGCGGGATTATTCTGTTTCCAGTCGAGTCGCCCAGCCGGGATACATGCATCTGGCTTGTGCTCAACAATGTTACAGAAATAATCCGGACGGGTTATAGGGTGTGTGATTTGGTCTTTAAAAATGGTCTTTCCTATTCGTTGCCGACCAATGGGAACCGGCTAAGGGGGAAAAGGATTACAGCAATGGAATATCAGGAGAAGCTAAGGAGTAATCTTGAAGAAGCATCTTTTTTGTTTAAGCAAACTCCTAAACCAAGCCGACTAAGGGAGGAAAAGGGACGTTATTATATTGAAAAGAAACCTGATCATGAGGATGAGGTGTAATGTAGGGAATGATTGAGTCTGGGGAATGAACAGGATTTCTTCGTCGAATCAAGCCGAGTTACCGGATAAGTTCCATTATGTGTCTTTTTATCCACAGCCCTTTCAGACCGATATACGACGCTTATTGGCCTGAGAGGGCAGACACAGAGGGAAAGTAAACACTTTGTCCATATAAAGCGAAAACCGTCTCTATGGACGGCTTTGCTTAATGCGTTCTGGTTTTCTGGAAATCAGGTAGCTAGTCATTATTTTGATCCGCATATACAATGTCTTCGTTCTCGTCGTGTTCAATTCAATGAATGGTTGTGCGATTGAAACAATAAACTGACTCGATAATAGGAATGTCAGAATGATGGTGACACCGATCAGCAGGATATAATTTTCCGGATCGTCGAAATAATCCGCATATCCGCTTTCTCTGAAAAGCTGGATAAAGAATCCGTGCAGAAGATAGATGTATAGAGTCCTCTTCCCGAGAGATGTAAAGAAATATCGTTCTGTCGGGACGCAGGACAGGAAGCAGGCAATCATGATGAAACTCAAGACATAAAACCCGAGCCTGATCGACATGCCGGTCAGTGATGTGGCCAGCAGTTCGGAATAAGGCTTAGAGCCCAGCAGCCATTTATAATCAATTTCTGGCATCTGATAGAAGCCGACAAATGTCAGCGTAAAAAGCAATACGGATATAAAACGGGCCTTTGGAGTCATCAGCTGCTTCAGATGATCCATCTTTAAATGGAAGCCGGCGAGGAACATCGGGAAGAACACGAAAGTACGGGACAGGCTGAGCGTATTCGAAATCTCGTCAAAAAAACCGACAATCAATCCAAAAGCAAGCGCAATCGTTATGCCGACAAGCGGTCTAAACTTGGAAAACAGCAAGAGCATGATATTCCAGAAAAACAGGCTTAATAGGAACCAAAGTGACCAATGCGGGGTCAGCATGTCCAATTCAAAGCTGTTTTTCGAACGTAAATAATAGTAGAAAACGGTATAGATGGCCTGGAATATGAAATAAGGGACAATCAATTTTTTGAACAGTTTTCCGATATATCCCCTTTCATAGATGCCCTTGGCAAAAAAGCCGGATATGAGGATGAAGGCGGGCATATGAAAGGAGTAAATCGTCTTATAGACGGCGTAGATGATCTCATGCTCATGTATGAAAGTGCGCAGTAAGTGGCCGAAAACAACAAAAAAAATCAGAATGAACTTTGCATTATCAAAATAAGGGGTTCGTTGATCCATGGTGCTCCTCCGGAATTCTTAATCTGGGGTATTTTCTTTTTCAATACCCTTTTTTTGTTACGAATCTTGTGAAAATCGTTTACAAAACGATGTCAAATATCGTTGCTAATATCTGTATCTATTCAGACAGAAAGGCTGTTTTTGTTTCTAATCGATTTCTATATAAATAAACATATGATTTTTTTCTTTATATTTCTATCTGTACCAGTAAAATTTACAGATTGTTTGATTTTATGACATGGTTTTCTCATGACCTTTCCTTTTATAATTATGGAATAGTTATTATGAGTAGGGAGGTACACATGTCACTTTTGCCAAACAAAAATGATAGAGGCTTTTTTGAAATCAGATTAGAGTCGATTGGCGGATTAGGCGCAAACTTGGCAGGAAAGATGCTTGCAGAAGCGGGAGTGCTTGGCATTGGCCTGAACGGGAGCAACTTTTCCTCTTATGGCTCTGAGAAAAAAGGATCTCCTGTCAAAAGTTTTATTCGTTTCTCAGAAGCGGATCATGAAATACGAGACCACAGCCCGATTGAGGAACCGCATGTAATTGGTATCTTTCATGAGGCTTTATATAAAATGGTGGACGTGGTCCACGGGCTTCGGCCGGATGGAGTTGTGCTGGTGAACAGCACGAGGGATTTTGATAGTATCGAGAAGGATTTGGGCATGAGAGGGGGCAAATTGGCCATTGTTGATGCTTTGGGGATAGCAGTAGAGGAAAAGACCAAAGTGAATACAGCGATGCTCGGTGCCTTATTCAGAATATGTGATTTCCTGGATCCTGATGTGATGCGTAACGTGATCAGAAAAACATTCGAAAGGAAATATCCTCATCTAGTGGAGCCGAATATCCGCACCTTTAACAGGGGATTTGAAGAAGTGTCCTTCAAACAGCTGACCGGCAATGGCGTATCGGCTGGACAGCAAGCCGCCGCAAGCCACGGTCTCGGTTACCGTACCCAGATGATTGGAGGGATTATCGAAGGTGCCGGCAACAGTATATTGAAGGACATGAGCGGGTCTAGGCAAGGATTCCTCCCTGCTTTCGATCAAAGTACCTGCATCAACTGTGCGGCATGCGATACCGTTTGCCCTGATTATTGTTTTGTATGGGAAGAAGGAGAAGATAAACGGGGCAGAAAAAGCATGATCCTGAAAGGGATCGACTATCAATATTGCAAAGGTTGTCTCAAATGTGTAGAGGCATGCCCGACAGCAAGCTTGATTGAAAGGAGGGAAACCCTCGACTATGCGCGTGAACATACGGTGAAACATATGTTCAATTACTATTCGGGGGGTGAACGGACATGAATGGCACAACAATAATGCCGGAACAAACGGTTACGTTCGAATCCGGAAATGAAATGGCAGCATTGGCTGCAGCACAAATTAATTATCACTTGATGGGATACTTTCCGATTACCCCATCAACGGAGATTGCCCAATTGCTCGATTCAATGAAGGCAAGGGGGGAACATGATATCACCTTGATTGCGGCTGATGGCGAGCATGGCTCTGCTGGAATCTGTTATGGAGCTGCCGTAACAGGTGCCCGGGTTTTTAATGCAACGAGCGCTAACGGTTTGATGTATATGCTGGAACAATTACCGGTTCAAGCGGGCACAAGATTTCCAATGGTCATGAACCTCGTCACTCGCTCCATCAGCGGGCCTTTGGACATCCGGGGCGATCATTCGGACTTGTATTTCGCACTGAATACAGGGTGGGTGATCCTGACAGCCAGCACACCGCAACAAGTATATGACATGAACATAATGGCCTTGAAGGTCGCTGAGCATGCCAAAGTCAGGTTACCGGTCATTGTAGCGTATGATGGTTTTTTCACTTCCCATCAAAAGCGCAAGGTGTCTCATTTCATTGACCGGGAAGTCGTACAGCAATTCATCGGGCCAGCGAATGACCAATATCCTTTTGTGAGGGATCCGAAGAGGCCAGTCACAATCGGAGGACATATGAATGGCGATGACCTGATCAATAATCATTACCAACAGTCAGAAGCGATGTATGCCGCCTATGAGGTATACAAAGAGGTTGCAAAAGAGTATGCTCAATTGTCCGGACGGCACTACCCTGCTGTTCAGACATATCGGATGGAAGATGCGGAAGTCGCTCTATTGTTGCTAAATTCGGCGGCAGAAACGGCCAAGGATGCCGTGGATGAACTGCGTGAACAGGGAATCAAGGCGGGGGTTGTTGACCCAGTCCTTCTTCGTCCGTTTCCGAGCGAGGACATCCAAAAAGCATTAAAAGGCGTAAAAGCTTTACTGATAGGTGAAAGGGCAGATTCGTATGGAGCAAACGGAGCAAATTTGACTCATGAAGTCAAATCGGCTCTGCAATCGGACCCGGATAACAAAACGAAAGTCATCAGCAGGATTTTCGGGCTGGGAGGCAAGGACTTCTATAAAGAGGATGCATTGTCCTTTTTCCGGGAAGCAATATTGGCCATCGAGAAAGAAAGCGCCGTAAAGACATTTGATTATTTCGGTCACGCGGAAGGCGGGGATCAGAACATCCTGAAGCCGATAACCATGCCATTGCATTCGGAAGATTTTAAAACCGGCCTCATCAAAGTTGAAGAGCAAGAGGACGGAAAGCTGAAGGTGAAGGTTCCGCCAATGCGAGCCCTTACGGCAAAACCGAAGCGGCTGGCACCTGGGCATGGAGCTTGTCCGGGGTGTGGAATCTTTCCGGCTCTCGAACTGTTCTTTAAGGGGATAGAAGGGGACATTGTCGTCCTTTATCAAACAGGATGCGCTTATGTCGTGACGACCGCCTATCCTTATTCCTCTCATAAACAGACGATGATCCATAATCTCTTCCAAAATGGGCCGGCTACATTATCAGGAACGGCGGAAGCCTTTTTTGAACTGAAGCGCCGCGGTGAAATAGAGGTCTCAGATGATGTGACTTTCATCATGGTTACCGGGGACGGCGGCATGGATATCGGAATGGGTTCGGCAATCGGGACGGCGCTGCGCAACCATAAACTGATCATGCTCGAATATGACAATGAAGGATATATGAACACCGGGTCGCAAATGTCCTATTCGACGCCGAAAGGACATATGACCACTACTTCCAACCTCGGCAGGAAGCAGAAGGGGAAAGCCTTCCATCATAAAGACACGGCACAGATTATGGCAGCGACTAACATACCGTATGTATTCACAGGTTCAGAGGCGTTTCCGCAGGACCTTGTAAAAAAAGCCGCCAAGGCACAATGGTATGCACAAAATGTCGGCACGGTGTATGGTAAATTATTGATCACCTGTCCGCTGAACTGGAAATCGGAAGAACGATACGGAAATACGATCATGGAATCGGCGGTCAATTCCTGCTTCTTCCCTTTATATGAGGTGGAACGCGGTGAAACAAGCATCACATACAATCCGGAAAAAAGGAATAAACGGATTCCTGTTGAGGAATGGCTCAAATATATGGGTAAGTCCAGACACTTGCTGAAGGAAGAAAATGCCGAAATCTTGCATGACTTCAAAGAAGAAATCAACAGACGATGGGAAAAACTAAAAGTGAAAGACGAAAATCCGTATCTATGATACAAGGGATGTACACAAAATCGATTTGAACTGTTTGTATAGACAGGCGGAAATGTTGTTAGTATGACAATATTTCCGCCTTTTTTTCTGATATGGAGCACGTTTGGAAACCGCTTGTCTGCGGAGAAGGGCTTGAGTTCGTTAATCGTCCCGAGGGGAAGAAAGGATTCTTTTTTCCTTTTTTTGGTTTGTATACTTTTTGATAGGATATTTCTGTATGTCTGTAGAATAAGTCATGAAATGAGATTAAAAAATGGGGGGGCAAATGGTATGGCATCTGTACAGGAAAGGCGGGAGAAGGATATAGCCTGTAAAGACCAGTCCTGTTTATACAGAGAATTCTTTGCTTCTTCTAGAGAAGCTCTAGTCATTATAAATGCGGATTATGAAATATTGGAGATTAATAAAAAAGCAACCGAACTGCTGCAAATTGATCAGGATCACATAAAGGACAGTACATTTATCGATTTTATTCAAACGGAGAATAAGGAAATATTGGAAGGGCAACTCGAAATGATGGAAAAGGAAGGGAACCTGGTCGGTGAATGGACAATTGGCGGCTCAGACGGACAGTCGCTCCATATACGGTTCAGCGGCATTCATTCCAGCCAGCATTATTTTTTCACTTTGCGTGATATCACTTCCTACAAACAAAAAGAACGAAACTATGAAATATCCACAATGCAGTTCAAGGATATATTTCTTCAGGTGATGGATGGATTTATTGTCCTGGATAAGGAGAGCAAGATTGTAGATGTCAACAGTTTTTTACTGTCTAAAATAGGCCTAAAAAGGGAAGAGATGGCCGGGAATGATTTCAGGGAGTATATTAGTGAAGCCTATCTGCACAAGTGGGTAGAGGAGTGGTCCGTCATCAACCAGAATGGGAAGATTAATGGTGAAATCGAGATCAATGTAGCCGGGAAGAAATACTTCTTTGAACATAATACCTATATGAATTATTACAACTCTCAGGTTATCAGTGTATTCAAGGATATGACGGAAAAGAGGCTTATCGAAAGGGAACTGAAACAGAGCAAGGAAATTTATGCCCACCTCCTGGAGCAGGCGATGGATCCGATCATGCTGTTGAATAAACAGGGCATCGTTCTCGAAGTGAATGAACCGGCCTGCCGGACATTCGCCAGCCCGAAGAATGGGCTGATCGGAAAAAACCTCAACGACTATGTTATGAAAAAAGGGAAACGTTTTTACGAAGTGCTGCGACGTTTTAAGGAAGACAAGCAGGTACGGGATGAATTTTTCTTTCAAATGCCGGATGGGAAAAAAAAGCTGCTTGACTTCACGAGCAAAATTGTGGATGACGATGGTCTGAGCGTGACCATTTTCCGCAATATCAGCGAACGGTATGAAATGGAGAGGAAACTTAGGAAGAGTGAGAAGAGGTTCCGGAAGATTTTTGATGAAATGCCTGTAGGGCTAATCTTGTGGAAAAACGAACAGATCTTTGATATTAATGAAGCGGCCATCAAAGTCATTGAGCACTCTAAGGAACGGTTATTGAACACCACCATAATGAATCTACTCGGGAATATTCCGAGCAACAGCGGGGCGCTAAAGCAGATGCTCCAAAAGGTAAAGGAACACAGCAGTGTAGAAGAGACACTTGCCTTCACATTTCCTGAAAGCAGAATTAAGCATCTGGAGTTCTCAACGAAAAAAAACTTGGTGTCAGGGCTCAATTTGACCATCATCAATGATGTGACAGAAAGACTTGAAATGCAGGAGCAGCTCAGGAAGTCGGATACACTGTCCGTCGTGGGTGAATTGGCGGCCGGGATCGCACATGAAATCCGGAATCCGATGACAGCCTTGAAGGGGTTTATTCAATTGCTGCAAGGAAGCGTCTCTGACGAATATTCATCTTATTTCAGCATCATCAATTCGGAACTGAAAAGAATCGATGCCATCATCACCGAGTTTCTCGTACTGGCGAAACCGCAGGCGATACAATATACGGAGAAGGACATCAATGCCATCATGAAAGAGACGATTGATCTATTGAATGCTGAATCGCTTCTGCACGATGTGACGATTGAGGCGCAATTCCATCCGCATAGCTTGCCGCTATACTGCGAGCCTAATCAATTAAAACAAGTGTTCATCAACATTATAAAAAATGCAATGGAAGCTATGAACCATGGAGGGCGCATCTACATTTCCCTGCATTCCAATGAGGATGAACAAATCAAAGTGGTCATTAAAGATGAAGGAAGCGGTATTCCAACCGATAAATTAAAAAAACTTGGAGAACCGTTTTATACGACGAAAGAAAGGGGAACGGGCCTCGGTTTGATGGTCAGCTACAAAATCATTGAGGAGCATTCCGGAAAAATAGTGGTAGAGAGTATCTTAAATGAGGGAACTACATTCACTATCTATTTTCCGATGCGCTGTTATGAAGAGAACCGGGGGGAAGCATGAAAGATGCATTCATGATAAAGGCATCAAAAAGGGCATCAGATTTGATGCCCTTTTGTAGAAACAATTCCTATAGTTAAACAGAGCCCTGCACGGATTGTACTCCTTTTTAAGGCTTCATGATTCATCCAAATCAATGATGTTCAATTGCTGCTGCTCCCATTCATGATATTTTTCAATATCCTTTCGGATGTTCTTGGCGATGAAGGCTAGGACAGCCACGTCATCGGCAAGACCGATGATTGTCAGGAAATCCGGTATGATATCGATTGGATTCACAAAATAAAGCAGGCCGAGGATCAGCAAAGAGATGGTTTTGTAAGGGATTTTATATTTTCCCTTCAAGGAATTCTTCATCATTTTCAGGAATAGTTGAAACTCTTCCCATACCCCTTTCATGGATGATTTGTTTTCATCGGCTTTTTTCGAGGCTTGGTCGACAAGATGTGTGGTTTTGCTTTTATCCTCAATCATGTTATCTGCCTGTCTTTGAAACAGGCTGCTCGCTTTTTGGAAGAAACCTTTTTCTTTTTCTGATCGGTTCAACTTGGTTCACCTTCATTCTAGTATTTGTTACTATTTAATACCAATATCGGCAAGTTAGTAAACTGATAAGCATAAGGGATGAAATTCTTTGTCGAAAGACAGGGCAGAAATGGGAAAAAAGTCTTCTTCTTGCCTTTTTTTTTGTCTAGTTTTGCGATATGGTTTACAATGAAAGGAATTTTTGTAATAATTCTACAATGATGAATTTTAAGAGAGAGGAAGTAACCGAGAAATGTTAGTAAGGACTTTGGATGATATTTCAGAAGATATCCGCCGAAAACGAAAAGAAATGGTGATATTGGCGAAAACCCACGGATTCACCCATGATCAAACAGTTGAGGCTAGTCAGGATTTGGACAAATTAATCTATGAATATCAAACATTTGCATATAAAAAGGAAGGAAGAAAACGCTTCTTAGCTTATGTACCGGAAACCTTCCGAAGGATTTTAAAAGTCAGTGTATTATAATGAACTATAGAGGGATAATCAATTTTTGATAGATTTCAAAAAGAGGGAAACTGAAACACGAAAAGCTGCCCGTGAGGCAGCTTTTCGTGTTAATATGTTCAAGTTTTATCAAATCATTATTGGTCACTACGAAATGCTGTTTACCGATTGATGGCAATAACCACACTTGCCCCAAAAGATCTTGTACTCATTTAATTTATCAGGAAAATCATCACGAGGATACCGACCAGGAAAGATTGAGTAGCGCTTTGTTCGTTACCGTCCCCATGGCTTTCTGGAATCAACTCTTTATAGATGATGTAGAGCATCGCCCCTGCTGCGAAAGCCAAACCGAAAGGGAGAAGGTTTTGGACATAGGACGTCAGGAAAAAACCTACAAGGGCCATCACGATCTCAATCGATCCGGTAGCGGTTGCTACCAGGAAAGCTTTCCATTTCGAGATTTTTTGGTTCAGCAGAAAGAGGGCGATCAGAAAGCCTTCCGGAGCATTTTGAAGGCCGATGGCCAAGGCAACCATATTTCCGGTATCTCCCGCAGGATTTGCATAGCTGACACCGACAGATAGACCTTCAGGGATATTATGGAGGGTGATGGCAGTGATGATCAACATGGCTTTCTCATCAAACTGCAAATTTTTAACAGTGTGCGATGGATCGATGTGCGGGATTTGCGTTTCCAGAGCCGTTAATGTAATGACGCCCAAATATATGCCTATGCATAATGGAAGGAAGCCTCCTTGAGCCATCGCTTCTGGAATTAGGCTCAGCATGCAGGCCGCCATCATAACGCCAGCGGTGAAGGCAAGCATGACATCTTTAAAACGATGTGAAAAAGATTTGGATACGATTAGAATCAATAAGGCACCAAGTCCGGTTGATAAAGCGGACAAAGTACTACCGTATAATACACTTCCCATAATCTGCCCCTATCTCCCCTATAATCAATAAAATCGCGTTCATTCGGCTGCATCGATCAGAGTACTGCCCTAAAACGAAACCCTAGTTCAACATGTATATGAGAGGAAGGAGAATCTAATACATTTTTGAATATTATCCCTTTTGCATGAATGCGACCTGTTGATCAGAAGGAAGCAAGAATGCCAAAAATCCCAGCAATGGCAAGTAACCACAAATTTTGATTGTAGTGATCAGACCGATGGCATCAGCGAGATTTCCAATTGCCACGGAACCAACCGCCCCCATGCCGAATGCCAATCCGACAGTCAAGCCGGCCATCGTGCCGATTTTTCCAGGGACAAGCTCCTGTGCATACACGACAGTTACTGAAAAGCTGGACATCAATGTAATGCCGATCACAAATAACAGAAAGGAAGCGACAACGGGCTCCATATAGGGCAGGATGACTGTCAAAGGCGCGGAAACAACCATCGATAACACGATGATTGTTTTTTTGCCGAACCTGTCCGCTAGCGGACCTCCGAAAAATGTGCCGATCGCACCGGCGGCTAAAAAGATAAAGACCGTTATCTGGGCTGCCTTTAGTGTAAACCCGTATTGTTCGAGTAGGAAAAAAGCAAAGAAGCTGGTCATGGCTGCAATGTAAAATGATCTGGCAAAAATAATGAACAAAATGATCAGCAATGATTTTTTGATGGTTGCCGACAAGGTATTGCGGTTCTCTTGTTCCCGCTTCTGTTTATTAGCAGGCAGGTGGTTCATTTGGCTTCTGTACCATCCGGCTATATAGAGGAGCAGCAGTGAAGCCAGGAGGGCTACAGGAGCAAAGGTAAGTCCGCCCAGTTGTCCGAGAGGAATAAGGACAAAGGCCGTAATTAATGGCGCAAGCGCCTGGCCGGTGTTGCCTCCCACTTGGTAGATCGATTGGGCCAGACCTCTTTTTGTGCCGGCGGCCATGAATGCGACACGGGATCCTTCTGGATGGAAAATGGCCGAACCAATACCGATAAGGATGACCGATAAAATGATCCATGCATAGGAGGGGGCAATCGCAAGCATGATCATTCCAATCATGGAACTGAACAGGCCGACTGGCAATGCGTAGGGCATAGGCTTTTTATCAGTATACCAGCCCACAACAGGCTGCATGAGAGACGATACGATATTAAGCGCAAATGCGATAAAGCCGACCTGAGTATAAGACAGGTGCATCTCGGCCTGCAGTATCGGGAACATGGCTGGCACGACTGACTGTAAGGTATCATTCAGTAAATGGCAAAATCCAATGATGAATAAAAATTTGAAAGCAGGAACCTGCTCCTGGTTGGGAACCGGTTTCTTCCCCAATGCGCTTGTCTTCATTGCGGCCTCCTCAATTGTATCAATGTTGAAGCGGGAACCTGATGATGATGGTAGTCCCTTTATTTTTCTTACTTTGGATATCTATTTGGCCTTGATACATAGTGATGATCCGTTTGCAGATGAAAAGGCCTAATCCTGTACCATAGTTTTTCGTTGTGTAGAATGGATCGAATATTTTGTTTAGAGTAGAAGCGGGCATGCCGGCCCCATTATCCTTGATGGTTATGATGGCATTGCGATCATCTGCATTTAAGCAAATCGATATGTCCCCGCCGGGTGAACTGGCTTCAAAACTATTTTTCACGATATTCAGGATAACCTGCTTGATATGGTCCTTGATGCAATGGATGTTCACCGGCCCGTTTCCAGGATAAAGATGTAATTTCACAAGACGGGATGCCGCTTCAGTCTGAAGAATCGGAGTGAGCTCGTTCAGGGCGCTCCGGATATCCACAGTTTCCAACGGCGATGCGCTCGGTTTGCCAAGAATCAGGAATTCATTGACGATGTCATCTATTCTCGTAATCTCTTTTTGGATGATCGAGAAATACATCTGGTCTTTGGAATCGGTATATTTTTCATTCAATAATTGAACAAGCCCCTTAATACCGGTTAATGGATTCTTGATTTCATGGGCTGTGGTGGCAGCCAAGGTTCCGATCATCGCCAATTTTTGATTATCATATTCTTTCTTTTGCCGGATATTCTCTTTTTTCAGTTTTATATACTGAAAGGCCAGAAAGATAATGTTTGTCAAAAACAGGCTAAGGAAAACAAATTTGCTGATCAGGTTAGATTTATGCGGTTCAAGGCTTGATGAGTCGATATGCAATATCCAAGGGACACTTGAGAACATGACATGGGTATCGTATGTGATTTCCGAGGAGTCTGAATTCAACAGTAAGATTTCAGGACCGGTCAGGCCTGTCAGCTTCATCGACAACTCGGGAGTCAGGGTCTCGAGCACATTCTTTATGTAATCCAGCCGTAGTTCCATATATACGATTGAGTTTATTTGCCTATCTTCTTTCATGGTCGGTTTGCAAATGTAGAAATAGGCCCCTTTACTGCCGTTGTTTTCAATTCGCTCGGAAATATGAGGTTTGTTGAAGGTCGAACAGGCCTCTACATGCTCTTTCGGTATACGCGCAAGATTGTTTGAAATCGAGGAGCTGGCCTGAATGTTTCCTTGGTGGTCAAGGATATGTATGTCTCCATACCGTTTATCTGTTCTTTTTATCTCCTGAAGCAGTTCATTCGTATCCAGGTCATTGGACAATGATGTATGTGAAATTGAAAGGACTTCCAGGCTTTTGGAGGCCTCGCTGACCAAGGTCTCTAAATATTCCTGGTGGACATATCCGTAGTTTTCCGCTGTCTTCTGGATCTGTTCTTGTGTTCGATCGTCGATTACATTCTTATAGATTAAGCTTGCGATGCAAGTAGGCACAATGACTATAAGGGTGTACAACAATATATTTTTCCGGATCATAAGTAAGGGACACCCTCTCTGTGTTGATGAATCTATATGAAAAGATTTGGTTAAAAGGAAATAACTACATATACCATTATATCAATTAATTGGATGTTTACACCAGCCTGAATGAGCTTGCAGGGATTTCTTGGTGTGACGGGTTTCTTCCTATATATAAAGGTAATATTCAATAACAATATATTATCATATTTGCAGTTGATCCGGCATTCTATCAGATTTTCGATGGAAGGTGCTGGCGTGATTATTAATAACAGGAATAGCCTGTCTATTTTTTGATTATCTTTCATACAATGTATGGAGGAGGGATAGAATGCCGTCAAGGATTTCTGGTGCCGTCCAAATTGCGGCAGTATATGTGGGGACAGTGGTGGGGGCAGGATTTGCAACTGGAAGGGAAATTGTTGAGTTTTTCACTAAAAACGGCTTCTATGGTCTAGTGGGAATTCTTCTGGCGGGTCTCTTATTCGTGTTTTTAGGGACGAAAATTATGTTGCTTGCCGTCCGAATAAACGCCCACTCCTACCAAGAACTGAATACATATTTATTTGGCCGAACGTGGAGCCTTTCTATTAATATCATCTTCTTTTTGATGCTTGTCGCCGTTAATGGGGTCATGCTGTCGGGAGCCGGGTCGCTATTCGAGGAACAGATTGGCCTATCGAAGATGACAGGGGTCGCCATAACCGTCGGACTTGCATTGTTTATTTTATATAGGGGTGTAAAAGGTCTGTTTGCTGTTAATTTGGTGGTGGTGCCTGCCATGGTCCTTTTCACCCTTCTGATTTTTGTTCATGGGACAGGTCGCCCGACTTTTGTTGCGGATATCTTGTATATTCCTGATGATGTCAGTATTTGGAGCAGTCTAGTCTCGCCTGTATTGTACGTTGGGTTCAACCTCGCTCTCTCACAGGCTGTATTGGTTCCGGTCGCCAGCGAAATCAGGGATGTCCGGGTGATTAAATTTGGGGGCGTGTTAGGGGGGATCTGTCTGACGGTCATTTTACTTACAAGTCATCTATCATTGGTTTCCTTACCAGATGTGATGCGATTCGATATCCCCACCGCCGAATTGATGAAGGGTGTCACAAAGCCGCTGTATATGATTTATTTGTTTGTCATTTTTGGTGAGATATTCACTTCCCTTGTCGGAAATGCATTCGGAATGGAAAAGCAGCTGCGCAAATATGTGTCTGTGCACAGTATCATTACCATTTTTGTTGTGCTAGCAGGTGCTTATTTCATCAGTTATTTGCCTTACAGCCAGCTGTTGGCCTTTCTTTATCCTTTATTTGGATATATCGGCGTACTATTTCTTTTCCTGCTGTACAGGAAAAAAGGGATCGATTAAAAAAGACCGGTTGAAAAATACCGGTCCATACTTATTCCGTTCTCTCTATTGTCTTGGCCATTTCAACAAAAGCATGGCGATAATCTGTTCCGGCAGGTGAGAAAATAGTCAGTTTCATCGGATTGTCCTCATCCTTAATCAGATAGATGGTGACCCGTTCTTCCTCATTCGAGGATTCAAAGATTTTGGCCTCGTCAATCTGCAGTTGTTCATTATCAGGATGAGTGATGTCACCGATATAATCCAATTCAGCGGCAACATTCTGTTCGATGCTTTCCCAGTCTGGTTCAGTATACAACTGGATTCGCATACTGATCTCTTCCTGGTTCGTGACATACAAGAGATCTTGACCGGGTTCTTCACTCGTTAAGGTATAACCCGGAAGTATGTACATGTCGTATGGCTGTTCCGCGCTGTTTGTATAGACGGCTTTTTCTGTGATCGTTTCACCATCTAACGTATAGGTAATCTGCTTCTCTTTTGTGTCTGATCCGGATTCCTGTTGGCAACCGCCAGTGAACATCAGGGTAAACAAAGAAAGGGCTAGTAGTAGTTTTTTCATTTCCGGTCCTCCAAGCTGTTTTTCAAGATTAGTATAAACCGATTGTTCGGTTCCATTCATCTCACAAAGGGAGACAGCCATAAAAAACAGGATATGCGCAAAATAGGCATATCCTGTTTGCCGATAAGGAATATTAACTAAATGGGAGCAAGATAATCAATAAAAAGTCAAAAACCAGATGGGATGCTATCACAGCCGGCAGGTTTTTCTTCCATTGATAAAGGGCACTCCACATCAATCCTCCGGCAATCCCTGCCATAATCAGCGCATTATTCGTCGAATAAAGCAAAGGTAAGGTATAGAGAGCTGTGGAAAATATGATGGTCCTGAAAGGGCTGAAACGGGTCATCAGTTTTTTCTGGACAAAACCTCTCCAAAATATTTCTTCGCCAGGTATGACTAAAAGGAACAGCACAATGTAATGCCAGAGCATTTCCGGACTGAATTTCTTATAGAGAGAGGCGACTTCTTTCGCCAATCCATTCATGTTTAAAACGTTGATCAAATACTCGCCGACAAAGAAGAGCAGATAGAGGATCAAGCCGCTCACGGCTCCGTACAATAGGTTTTTAAGGAAGTTTTGTTGTTCACTGTCCGATTTTTCAACGGTTATGGCAAAGCTGATAAATACGAGTATAGTTGCTGTATATAAGTACCAGAAGACAGTTGTATTTTGATACGTTATATATATAAAGATATGTGCACTGATTAATCCTAGAAGAAATTTACTGTCTGAGGCACATGTTTTCATCTTTTTTGTTCCCTCCTAAAGCCAAGTCAACAATAGATATTTTATTGGATAACTGGATTATTTACAATATTGAAACCAGAACTTCCATTTAATCACATTTAATTTTACAAAAATAGAAACAGAAAAAAGAAGGGGCTGCACCCCTTCTTTCTGGATATCCACAATAATGTTCTACTTAGTTTGCATAATCGATAATTTTATAGTTTTTATGATTGACGACTGTTTTCTGTTCCAGTTCAAGGTCACGATAATTCTCCATGATTGTCAGGTCGACGATGACCGAATTCTCATTCACCTTTTCAACAATGCCCACAAGCCCTTCCTTAAACTCTATCACATTTCCAACTTGAGCAACCTTCACAGTTATCACACCTTTACTTTCCAATTTTCAAACGTATTCATCTACAAGTGATCTTTTTGGTAATCAGTATCTGTTTATTTGTATTCTACTTGAAAATATACTTATCAGTTTGCACTAATTACCTATATACGTAAAGGGTTTTTTCTAAAAATAGAAAAATATTTTACTGTTTTTTATGGTAATAGTTCAACTATTTTACAAATTTTCAAAAGTTCTTAAAAGGGCTTTGTTTTGACAGTAGCATCCGGCCGGTTACGTAAGCACTTTTCAGCACACCTCTTTTTGTATAAAGTATTAGGAAGAGGTGATGAATATGAATAGAGAAACGGCTATTCAGTTGCTTGAGCAATTAAAAGCAGGTGAGTTAACCGAGGTGCGTATTAGCAAAGAAGATTTTCTTTCTTTCCGTGAACAGCTAGTGAAAAGGGAAGACTTCAAACATTTCAGAGGGGACGCCCAACATGGCGGAGAGACAATCTACACGTATCTGAAAGAACCGCGAAATTGAGATGAGAAGAACTATATGACAGCGCAAGAAAGGAATCTGCAAGCGCTGTCATGATGGTTGACTATCTTATGCCGAAGCGTCTCCGCAATTTTTTCAAGGTCTCCCTACGCCAAGATTTCACAGCGCACACCTTCACGTGGCGGGTCACAGCTATTTCCTGCAATGTTTTCTGATGAACAAATGTTTCAATTAGCCAGTCACGTTGACGGTCTGTCAAACCATCACAGTACAACTCCAAAAGTTCCATTGTAAAGTATTGATCATTCGTGGAGCCGACAGGGCTGAAGTCTTCATCGTCGAAAATGCAAATATTTTTGCTTTCCCACATATGGCTTGATCTGAGATGGTTAAGTAAACGGCCCCTGATCATCGTGTATGCGAAGGTAGAAAAGGTACTTTTGCCTTCCTCATATTTTAGATAAGCTTCCCACAAGGCTTCCAATCCGATGTTGAAGTATTCTTCACGATCTTTATAAATACGGAGGGAGTGGATAATTTTGTGAATCATTGGTGTATAGTCTTTAGCCAGTTCATTAAATGTTTTCATTAGCTTCCTTTCGGAAAGCGCGCTTTCGATTTGTTCCCGGGTACTTCATACTATAGGTTGGAAATCTGAAGCGGTCGAAAAGTAGAATAGGAATTTTTAGGCTGGATTTTGTTGGCATGGTCACTATTTTAGTGGGAAATACAGATATTGAGACTGATTCTGGCAACAAAATCATTATTTGGCATCTTTTTGCGTCTGTTTTTAAGAGGAATATATTTCGTGTTTTTCCATTAGGTGTAAACTGCTGGAGACAAAAAAATGCTCAACTAGAAATATTATGAATAGAAGCGTTTTCAGAGTTGATTTTTCAACAAATCTCAACAAAAAATGTCAAAAAAGTGATTGTATCATTCGGATTGTAATGCTATCATTTTGAAGAATAGTGGTCTGACAAGTAACATGTTCTTAGAAAAATTTCTTGTTTTTAACATACAAATGTATCTTATGGGTAAAATGAAACAGAAGTTATTCAACATATTAAGTCAGAGCTCTTAAATTTTAGAATATAAAGGAGTACGAAATATTATGGAACAAAAATCTTACAAAGTTATTGCTGATTCCGGAATCCACGCTCGTCCGGCAACTCTTCTTGTACAAGCTGCAGGTAAATTCGATTCTGAAATCAACCTTGAGTACAAAGAGAAAAAAGTAAACCTTAAATCAATCATGGGTGTTATGTCTCTAGGTATCGGCCAAGGCGCTGAAATCTCTATTTCTGCTGAAGGAAGCGATGAAGCTGCTGCAATCGCAACTTTGACTGAAACTTTGAAGAACGAAGGACTTGCTGAATAATGACGACAATGCTAAACGGAATTGCGGCTTCCAATGGTATCGCGATTGCGAAAGCATATCGTCTAATTGAACCTGATCTCTCTTTTTCAAAAACATCTGTAGAGAATGCTGCTGAGGAAGCTGCACGCTTCAACCAGGCTGTCACTACATCAAAAGCGGAACTTCAGGCAATCAGAGATATGGCAGATAAAGAACTTGGAGCGGATAAAGCAGCAATTTTTGACGCTCATTTGCTAGTTCTTAGTGATCCAGAGTTGTTGGGACCGATCGAAGATAAAATCAAAGCTGAAAATGTAAACGCTGAGTTCGCTCTTAAAGAAACAGCGGATATGTTTGTTACTATGTTTGAGTCCATGGATAATGAATACATGAAAGAAAGAGCGGCGGATATCCGCGACGTGACAAAACGCGTCCTTGCGCATCTTCTTGGTGTGGAAATCCCTAACCCAAGCATGGTGACTGAAGAAGTAATTATCGTTGCTGAAGACCTTACACCATCTGATACGGCTCAACTGAACCGTAATTTTGTTAAGGCTTTCACAACCGATATCGGCGGAAGAACGTCTCACTCTGCCATCATGGCGCGTTCTATGGAAATCCCGGCGGTAGTGGGCGCGAAAGAAGTGACTACAAAAATCCAAAACGGTGACATCGTGATCGTTGACGGATTATCCGGTGATGTTCATGTGAACCCGACTCCTGAATTGGTAGCGGAATATGAGCAAAAAGCGAAAGACTATGAAGCGCAAAAAGCTGAATGGGCTAAGCTTGTAAACGAAAAAACAGTCTCTAAAGACGGACACCATGTGGAATTGGTGGCGAACATCGGAACTCCTAAAGATATCAAAGGCGTTATCGATAACGGAGGAGAAGGTGTAGGTCTATATCGTACAGAATTCTTATACATGGGACGCGACAACTTCCCGACGGAAGAAGAACAGTTCGAAGCTTATAAAGCAGTTCTTGAAGGTATGGAAGGCAAACCGGTTGTTGTCCGTACATTGGATATCGGTGGGGATAAAGAACTTCCTTACCTTCAATTGCCTCACGAAATGAACCCGTTCCTAGGCTTCCGCGCGGTACGTCTATGCCTTGAAGAGCAGGACATGTTCCGTACGCAACTACGCGCTTTGCTGCGCGCAAGCTCATACGGTAACCTGAAAATCATGTTCCCGATGATTGCGACTCTCGGTGAATTCCGTGAAGCAAAAGCGATTCTTATGGAAGAAAAAGAGAAGTTGGTTGCTGAAGGCGTAGCCGTAAGCGATTCAATCGAAGTAGGTATCATGGTTGAGATCCCATCAACTGCTGTTATGGCTGACTTGTTCGCTACAGAAGTTGACTTCTTCTCTATCGGAACAAATGACTTGATCCAATACACAATGGCTGCTGACCGTATGAACGAAAGAATTTCATACTTGTATCAACCATACAACCCTGCAATCCTTCGCCTTGTTAAGCAAGTAATCGATGCTGCGCATAAAGAAGGAAAATGGGCTGGAATGTGTGGAGAAATGGCTGGAGATGAAATCGCAATCCCGCTTCTTCTTGGACTTGGATTGGATGAGTTCTCCATGAGTGCTACATCCGTGCTGAAAGCTCGTTCTTTGATCACTCAGCTTTCAAAAGCAGAGATGGAAGAGCTGGCTGCCAAAGCGCTTCAAATGAAAACAAACGACGAAGTATTGGAAGCTGTTAAAGCTGCTGTACAAGTCAAATAAGAAAAAAGGAGAGGCTTTTGAGCTTCTCCTTTTTTATAAAAGGCTGTTTTCTAAAAGATTGTTGTTTTTACATAAGTTCGGTAATGAAAAC
>JBJFHG010000059.1:0-85116 GCA_051893455.1 Bacillus sp. (in: firmicutes) | reverse complement strand
CGATCTACCTTTCGGGATGGTTGTCAGGACCTTCCCCGAAGTGGAAGCGGCGGAATGCAGATTCAGGTTGGCGGTGGTTATGTAGGATGATGAAGCCTCAACGTGAATCGGATTAAAGAATTTCAGTGAAGTATCACCGCTGTACAACCAGATTCCCACCGTCATAATTAGAGTCGCTGAACTCCTGTAAAAGAATGGTTTAGCAGTGTGGTACTTTGGGTTACTCATGTTTATCTTCCTTTCGTAGAGCATTTTTTCACCTGGAGTATGGGTATCAATACGGAAAAATATGAAAACATGTCTATCAGAATAGTTACTGGGGTGTTTAGTTATTTTTTGTCTTATTTACTATACTTGAAGGATAATAATAGACTCTCTTACCTTTATCTGTTTTTATCGGCATGATTTACTATGTTTTTATTATTTATTGGGAATTTTTTGTGATGAAGTAAACCAAAAGTCCTGTTCGCAGATATGTGCAAAATGGAATTTCCATGAAAAATCCAATCGATATATGGGAGATAAACCTGTATAATGTTTACTTGTATAATAGATTTATAATAAGGGAGGACATTTTGATGGTATGGGCATTAGCCATCTTATTGGGGGCAGCCGTTGTGTTGCTCATCATTTCTTTTATCATTTCTGGTAAGAACTCATCACAGGAAGAGGAAGCAAATGCTTATTTTGCATCTACGATGAAAGAAATAAATCAAATACAGGAAAAAACAAGAAATATTGAACTGGACCTTGAAATTTTGGCCCAAGCTACTGGGATGAACAATGAACAAAGAGTTCTGCAAAGACAACTGCTAGATCTGTACAAAAGGAAATATTCACTAGAAACCATCTCACTGAAATTGAACGTACATAGAGACGATGTAGAAAAGATGCTGGCACCGTATAAAAAAGAATCTGCTGTAAGGGGAACAGATTGAGATGACAACAAATTCACTTCGTAACTTTGCGGGAGGAATCCTGCTGGCAACCGTCGTGGTCGGTACCGTTTATTATTTGACGCCTCGTTCAGTTGAGGAAAAAGTTGAAAAGGTGAACCTTTCTTCGGATGAAATGATTGTTGACCTGGAAACGGAAGGTTATGTAGTTCTTACTGAAGAAGAGCTGCAAACAAAAATCAATGAATCTCAAGTAGCCGTTGCAGATCAGGAAAAACCTGAGGTGGCAGCAGAAAAAATCGTTTATCGTACGATGCTGACGGTTACTTCAGGGATGACCACAACCGACGTAGCTCAGGCTTTGGCAAAAGCGAATATTATAAAGGATACAAAGTCATTCACTGATATAATCGAAAAAAAGAATTTGGTGCAGGATCTGCGTCCTGGAACATTTGAGGTACAAAGTGATATGACACAGGATGAAGTTATAGCGACCATTTTCAAGAAGTAGAAAAAGCAGCCTTGGATTGAATGGCCGCTTAAAAGTTAGACAGATATCTAACTTTTAAGCGGCGTTTTTTTGTTTAAGGGGTTCATTAAGAATGTCGGAAGAGAGGAATTCCGACCTTTCCGGGAAATGAAGCGGGATAGGAGAGAGCTGTGCCAAATCTTACAGATATGGGCAAGAGTATAATGATAAACAAAAGGGCTTCCCAGTAGGAAAGCCCTTTTTTTATTGGTTAGATTTTTTTGACGAACTCGGATTTTAATTTCATAGGTCCAAAACCATCAATTTTGCAATCAATGTCGTGATCGCCTTCAACTAGGCGGATGTTTTTGACCTTTGTTCCGATCTTGATGACAGAAGAACTGCCTTTAACCTTCAAATCCTTTATGACAGAAACTGTGTCACCATCGTTTAGGACGTTGCCGTTTGCGTCTTTATACACTTTTTGGTCTTCGTTGTTATCCGCTTCTGATTCCAATGTCCATTCATGTCCGCATTCAGGGCATATAAAAAGAGCTCCGTCTTCGTATGTGTATTCTGAATTGCATTTTGGACAGTTAGGCAAGTTTTGCATAGTAGTAATTCCTCCAAGCAGTGCTCAATAATATGAACAGAAATAAAAATGAGTCCCATGTATGATTATCCTGTCATAATTTCAAGCAATTTACAACCAAAAGTTGCATACTTATGACAGGAAGTGTTATCCATTTTGGGTTTTATTCGAAATCTCTTCACATTATAAGATTCCCGTTACAGTTGTTTTTAGTAAAACTTCATCAAAAGGAAGTTTTCATTATGTTGTCAGTTTCCTTTTTGGGGAGTTTCGGGCGTTCTTCCGGCTGCTTGTCTCAGTCAAAGGATTCTTCTCACCTTAACAACTTTTGGTTTCCAATAGGTGTTGAGCGATGCGATGGCTACACCAGTGGAGGTGGCCGCATGAATAATCGTATTGCTGTCTATAGCAATCGCCACGTGGTTAATGACTCTATCATGATCAGTATCAAAAAAGATGAGATCTCCCTTCTGAATGTTCGTGATGGCAACAGGCTTGCCAATATTGGATTGGGCGACACTTGTTCTTGGCATACTAATCCCAAGTTCAGAGAATACTCTCATAATATAGCTGGAGCAGTCGAATGCGTCTGTTCGGGAAGGAGAGGCCCCATATAGGTATTTAGCTCCTATATATTTTTTAGCGGAAGCAATCACTGAATCTGCTGACTTGGATACAGGAGCAACTGAGTCTTTTCCGGATTTTCCTGAATCGGTAGGGTTTCCGGATACTTTTAGTAATTGCCCGACATTAATCGAGTTGACATTTTTGATTTGTTTGTTCAATAGCAAAAGGGCAGAAAGAGTCATATTGAATTTTTTAGCGATGGTAGATAAAGTATCTCCCGATTTTATGACATATGAATCAACGGGGGGAGTGCCTGTAACCGGGTTTACCGGGGGAGTTTTCTGTTTGCCTGTGTTCCCGCTGAGATTGTCAGCCTTTGTTAGATTAATAGTTTGTCCCACTTTAAGGCGGTGTGGGTTAGTAATCTGGGGGTTAAGACTCATAAGTTTCGATAAAGTCAGATTATGGGTGATGGCAAGCCGCGATAAGGTATCCCCCGTTTTTATGTTATACGTACTTTTGTGCGCAGGCGCTTTGCTTTCAATCTTTACAGTTTGATTCTTTTGTTTTTGAGCAGGTGAAGGTGTACCTGAAATGTAGAGTCGTTGGCCTATGTACAGTCTATCGATGTTCACGACGGCCGGGTTTAAAGATTTCAGCTTCGTCAGGCTCAGATTATATTTTTGGGCTATTCCAGAAAAGGTATCCCCTGACCTCACTGTATAAGTTCGAGAGGATGGAGCTCTATGGCCTGTTCCTGCTGCGCTGTCTGAGACAGGTTCTCGTATGAAAGAACCCGGGATAGTTAATACTTGTCCAGGATAAATAACTGCACTCTTCAACTTATTCATTTGCTGCAACTCAGAAATTTTAATGTTGTAAGCTTTTGAGATTCCCCACAACGAATCTCCAGGTTTGACAGCATGTTCAGCAGCAAGAGCTTCCCCAGAAATCAAAAGTGATCCAGTCAACGTGCCGAGAAAAATGTAATTTTTCATATTTTGCAACACCTCCGATAATTCCCTATATTACCACATAATTAACATTTAAAGGCAAATAATATAACTGAAGAATTATAGAATTAGAAAAAAATGTAAATAGTAGCGGTTAAAATTCTCTATATGATAGTAAAGTTCTACATCCTATAAACTATTATCGGATCTGTTGTAATGAAGTTGAGTCAAAAGACCTGTTTTTGTTAAATATCATGTAAACTTGTCATCTTTTTCTATGGTGTAGGGAATAGAAATACTATATTTTTACGGGATGAACGGCGTATTGCTGGTTGGAGGATATAAGTTTCATTACCATATTTCCTTGTTTTGAAACTTGAATTGTGAAACCCAGGAATCAAAACAAATAAAAATATTTTTTAAGCCTTTTTACTGGTGACAAAAAGCAATTCAATGTAGTATAAATAAGAATAAAATTAAACTTATTATTTTTATCGGATTTATAAGGAAAGGTAGGAATTTTATTATGGTTGGTTTGGTACTTCTTAATATTGGAATCATGCTAGTCCTTCTCGGTATTTTATATGCGATGAAGAAGAAACACATATCTTTCACAAAGAGGGTGTTTACTGCTCTGGGGCTTGGTATTGTATTCGGGCTATTGCTTCAGTTCGCTTATGAACCTCAATCGGATGCTTTGATTATGTCTGTTGATTGGTTCAGCCTAGTGGGAACAGGCTATGTGAAGTTTCTTCAAATGATTGTCATGCCATTGGTTTTCATTTCTATTCTATCTGCATTCACAAGGATGAAATTGACAGGCAATATTGGAAAAATCAGTGTTCTTGTGTTGAGCATCTTGGTGGGTACAACAGCGATTGCCGCTGTAATCGGTATTACGACAGCTAATGTATTCAATCTGGAGGCTGTCGAAATTGAACAGGGGGAAGCAGAGACCAGCAGAGGTGAACAAATTACTGAAACGTACGGCACCATTGAAGGAAAGACGATGCCTCAACAAATCTTGGAATTAATTCCGACGAACCCGTTTTTGGATTTAACTGGCGCACGTTCAACTTCTACGATTTCAGTGGTCATTTTCGCTGCCTTCCTTGGCATTGCCTATTTGGGTATCCGCCGCAAAAAGCCGGAACAGGCTGAATTGTTTGCAAAGATTGTGGATGCATTCCACGCGATCATCATGAGGGTAGTAACATTGATCCTAAGATTGACACCATACGGGGTTTTGGCGATCATGACAAGGACAGTGGCAATGACTGATATTGATTCGATTGTCAACCTTGGCAAATTTGTCGGTGCTTCATACGTTGCATTGATTATTATGTTTGCGGTTCACTTATTGTTATTGCTTGTGAATGGACTTAACCCGCTTGTCTATTTGAAGAAAGCTTTTCCAGTGTTATCTTTCGCTTTTACTTCCCGGACCAGCGCAGGTGCATTGCCATTGAATATTCAAACTCAAAAACAGTTGGGTGTATCAGAAGGAATTGCTAATTTCGCGGGTTCGTTCGGGCTATCGATTGGCCAAAATGGATGTGCCGGAATCTATCCGGCGATGTTGGCGGTGATGATTGCACCTACAGTCGGTCTCAATCCATTGAGTCCTTCATTCATTCTGATGCTTATTGTAGTGGTTGCCATCAGTTCCTTCGGAGTTGCCGGTGTCGGCGGGGGAGCGACTTTTGCGGCTATCCTGGTTCTGTCGGCAATGGATCTGCCGATTGCGCTGGCAGGCCTTTTGATTTCCGTTGAACCGTTGATCGATATGGGTCGGACAGCTGTTAATGTAAGCGGTAGTATGACATCAGGTATTTTGACAAGTAAAATCATCGGCGATCTCGATCGTACTAAATATCAAGAACCATCCGCTAAATTAGAACCGGATATGTAATATCAGAAACGGCTTTCGGGCCGTTTTTTTATGATACACAGTAATCTTTTATTGTTTATCCTTCTATGGTCATGTATTCTTTTCATATAAATTATCAAGGTGAGTGGCAAGTTTGAAGAGATTTAGAAAGAAAAACGATGAAAGCGGCCAAATTTATTATCTGATTGCGGAGTCAGAATTCATAGGAATAAAGGATTTTGTATTATTATCAGAAGATCGGGTCTTAAAACGGATCGTAACGGAAGAAGAACTAAAAAAAGATTTTGTTTCCCTAGGAACAGGGGATATTTTGACGAAAAAATAAGAATGATTGGACAAGTTAAAAGAGGGGATACACATCATGAGGAAGTATACAAAATTATTGGGGACAATCCTGTTATTAAGCGCTTTATTGGCAGGTTGCGGGGCGCTGGTGAACGACCTGCCTGAAGAAGAACGGGCTGCTCAATTCGGCATGGATAAAGTAACGGTAGGAAGAGTGGTGGACGGTGACACTTTTGTGGATTCTGCTGGAAGAAAGATACGCCTGATCGGAATTAATACGCCTGAATCTACAAATAGAATAGAAGACTATGGCCAGGAGGCGAGTGAATATGCAAAGACGAAGTTGACCGGCAAGCAAGTCTGGCTACAACGAGATGTTTCCAATAAAGATAAATATGGAAGACTTTTAAGGTTTGTCTGGATGGAAGTGCCGGAAGATGATGAAAATGAGGAAGAAGTAATGCAAAAGATGTTCAATGCCGATCTGGTCATCAATGGCTATGCAGAACCTTCAACCTATACACCGGACGTCAAATGGAGTGATCTGTTCCGTAACCTGGCAAAGGATGCTCGTGAACAAGAAAAGGGTTTATGGTCATTTGGGCCTGAAGGGACCACAAGAGGAGACCTTGATTACGAATAGGATACCGGGGATTAAGCTCCCCGGTGTTTCTTTACTTATTTTCCCTCTGATGGGCGCGCTCATCTGCAGCACGAGAGCGTTCTAGAGCTTCCATGTCATCTGCGTCTGCTTGATCGATTGAAAATTCGACGTCAAGGCCATCAGATTGAGGAAGGGTATCTGTTTTTTTTGCTTTATTGGCACGGTTCATCTGCTTCCCTCCAAATCAAAATTTACTTGTTTAGGCTATGTATTTATGCTGTAATTTATCCAAATAAAAAACCTCCACATTGATTCTAGTGGAGGTTTTCGCATTTATTTTTTGTTTTTCTTCGTTAGGCGGCCCAAAGCGAATGCGCCTGCAGCTACTGCAAGCATTGTATTGGTCTTTTTGTTGAATACTTGTTTTGTCACTAATTTCAGGTTTTGAGGCCTTTCAGCTAAACGTCTCATGAAGTATCCGTACCAGTCTGTACCGAATGGAACATAAGTACAGAAGTTATACCCTTCTTTTGCCAAATCTAATTGCATTTCACGACGGAAACCATATAACATTTGGAATTCATATTTCTCTTTTGGAATATCATGTTCTTCGACAAATCGTTTGACGTGATTGATAACATTGTGATCATGTGTAGCAATTGATGTGAATTTACCATTAAGCAGGTGATATTCAATCAAAGAAAGATAGTTTTTGTCGATTTCTTCTTTCGCTTGATAGGCTACTTCCGCAGGCTCTTTGTATGCACCTTTCACGATGCGCAAGCGATAGTCCTTGAATTTTTCGATATCTTCTGCTGCGCGGAAGAAGTATGCCTGAATAACCGTGCCGACATTATCATATGTTTGTGAAATCGTTTCCAGTAAATCGAATGAAGGCTGTAAACGTGCATAGTTTTCCATGTCGAAGTTGATGAAAATATCGTATTTCTTAGCGGACGCTACAATTTCGACCAGGTTTTCGTAACAGAAGTCATAATCTATATCCAAACCTAATTGGGATGGTTTCAATGAAATATGAGCATCCACTCCGTGGTTATGTATGGCTTCGATTAATTCAAGGATTTGATTCTTCGCAGCTGTCGCTTCTGATCTTTCATAAACAAATTCACCAAGGTTATCAATCGTACAGGAAATGCCGTGAGCATTCAATTCTTTGATGCTGACCATCGTTTCTTCAACCGTTGTTCCGGCCACCACACTTTGGGCGCCCAAACGTAAGCCGTATTTTTGCGCAGCGCTGTTCAAAAGTTCGTTCTCGGACAGCTTAATAAAGAAATCTTTCAAAATCATGATGTTTACCCCCACATAACATTTTTCTACACTATTATAATACCTTAAATAAAAGAAAAATCGCAAAATTTTACGTAGCTATTTTTAAGTTATTTTTGGATAACGTTGATTGACTACATAATGGAGGCTGTTTTGCAGAAAAGAGTCCTAATGGGAGGACGTTCACTCTTTATATGCCTGCCGGTCTGTATTTCTCTCTCATTTTTACGTGATGTCAAAAAAAGTTTACTGATGTGATTATTTATAAGCAGAATTTGTCGAAATAAATAGTAAGGAGCATTTTAGGGGAGGGGTTAAATTGAGAAAAAGACTTTTATTGTCGTTTCTTCTTATAGGTTTACTGCCGTTATTAACCATATTGTATTTTTCCGATAGTGTCAGCCGGGCAGCATTAGAGGAAAGTATCGAGGATCACCTTGTGACCATTATGGAGGCAAGAGACGAAGCAATTACCGATTATTATGATGACAGAAAAAGAAATATCGGGATACTGGCTACTGATCAGAAAGTTTTGCAGTTCTTGCAATCGGTAAATGATGCCGATGTCTCAGCCGGATCAGTCAATGGGTTGGACGGATATTTCCAAAATATCGTGGACACATATGGGTTTTATGATTTATTTTTGTTTGATTCAAACGGAACAATTCTTTATTCTCTGCAACGTAAAGCTGATTTTGGCACGAATGTGCTGACAGGGCCTCTGAAAGAATCGAATTTGGCAGAAGCTTTCAAAAACGGACTCAAAAGCTATCATGTAACGGACTATCAATATTATGAACCGTCCGATCAAAACGCAGCTTTTTTAACATCCCCTGTGACGGAGCAGGGAGGAAAAGTCTTGGGAGTTATAGGTGTACAAATGGCCGATACAGGATTATCAGCCCTTATGAACAGGACAACAGGCCTTGGTGAAACGGGACAGAGCTACTTGGTCGGGCAGGATAGATTGTTACGATCAAACCTGAGATTCTACGAAGACAAAACAATGAATGTCTTACAAATCAATACAGAGGCGGTGAAGGATGCACTGGCCGGCAATCAGGGGTATCAGCAAATAGAGAATGCAGATGGCGAAGAAGTGTTAACTGCCTATGCACCCGTTTCAACAGCAGGTATGGATTGGGCAATTGTAACTGAAATGGAAGTCGAAGAAGCTTATGCTTCTATTGATTCTTTATTCCTTAATCACATTGCAGCCTTGCTGGTCGTATCGCTCCTCATCATTCTTGTTGCCTTCTTTATTGCTGCAAGAATGAGCAGGCCAATTCTTATGGTCAAAACAGAGCTGCAACAGCTGGCCGCGAGCGGGGGAGATTTGACGAGGCAAATCGATATTAGGAGATCCGATGAAATTGGGCAATTAGGCAAGTCATTGAATGCGTTTATCGGAAATATTAGAGAGATAGTATCCGGAGTCAAAGAGAGCTCTGAGCATATTGCCGCATCTTCTGAGCAGTTGGCAGCAAGTGCTGAAGAAACCGAACAAGTGTCCAATCAAGTGGCAGCCAGCATTGAGGAAATTTCACAGGGAGCAACTGTACAGGCTGAGTTGGCGGCTGTCATCTCACAAAAAGTCCTATCGGCTGCAGAAGAAGCGCTTGAAGGTAAAAGAAGGATAGAGAAAATGCTTGAGCAGACACAAAACTCTAGGCATTTTGCAAAACAAAGCAGAGAAGCAATGAAGCATGCTATTTCGGAATTGACAAGTGTTTCAACAGATGTGCAAAAGGCGGCCTCATCGACTGAAGCACTAGGCAAGAGAAGCGAAGAAATTGGTAACATCTCAAGTATCATCTCAGAAATTTCTGATCAGACGAATTTGCTTTCATTAAATGCAAGCATCGAAGCGGCACGCGCAGGTGAACACGGCCGCGGATTTGCTGTAGTTGCAAATGAGGTGAAGAAACTGGCGGAACAATCCAGTGAAAACTCAACCAAAATCAATGAAGTGATTAATCAAATCCAGAAAGAAATGAAAGATCTCGCTGAATTCATGAATCATTCCTCCAGTTCGGTGTCGTCAGAAGTCCATAAAATTCAAGATAGCAATAAAGCTCTTGATGTGATTGTCGATGCCATTACCGAAACAGAACGAAATGCGAAAAGTATTGAAATGTTCTTTACTGACTTAGCGGAGACGATTCATCATGTTTCTGCTTCTGTAGAAGAAGTCGCCGGAATCACCGAACAAACGGCTGCTTCCTCTGAGCAAGTGGCCGCTTCTGCACAAGAACAGTCTGCGACTATGACACAGGTGACGTCAAGTCTGGAGAACCTAGCCAATATTTCAGAGTCGTTAAAGGAGGACGTAAAAAAATTCACTGTTTAAGCAGGCAAAAAAGTTTTTTTGTTTTTTGAAAAACTGTTTCTGATGGAATCTGTGCACAGTTTTGCTTTCGTGTAAGATTGGGGGCATAGTTGTGGTTGATTCTCCTTATCAAACCTGTAGGAATGATGATGCTTTACCCATTAACACAAGTTTACTCTGCTAAAGAACTCTGAATGATACTGGTTTATTACTATATGTTTTCATATAATAATAGATAATAGAGGAGGGACTAGGATATGATAGATATACATTCTCATATTCTGCCTGGCGTGGATGATGGCGCCAGGACGATGGAAGAGAGCTTAGAAATAGCAAGGGCGGCTGTGAAACAGGGAATTACGCAGATTGTAGCTTCTCCCCATCATAGGAATGGAAGATACGAAAATGAAAAACAATCCATTTTACATAAAGTCAAAGATTTGAATGATGCCATTTCTGTTGCAGGCATACCTTTGGAAGTACTACCAGGTCAAGAATGCAGAATATATGGGGAATTGACAGAAGGACTGCAGCAAGGGGAAATTTTAACTGTGAATGACACAGGCAAATATGTGTTGGTCGAGTTTTCGTCAGGGCATGTCCCGAGATATGCAGAGCAGCTTTTATACAATATCCAGTTCGAAGGGGCCGTTCCTATTGTTGTTCATCCTGAACGGAACAGGCAATTGATGGAGCACCCAGAGGCGGTATACGAATTGGTTGAAAGAGGGGTGCTCATGCAAGTGACGGCTGCCAGCATTGCCGGAGCTTTTGGCAAGCAGATCCAAAAGTTTTCCTTACAGATGGTAGAAGCAAACCTGGTTCATTTCATTGCATCAGATGCCCATAATACTTCCGGAAGGGACTTCAAAATGAAGGAAGCCTTTGAAGTCATAGAGAAGAAATTCGGCCCGGCATATGTCCACTATCTGCAAAAAAATGCAGAACAAGTGGTACAGGGCCATTATATTGCAACAGAAGCTCCGCTGCCAATTAAGCGAAAGAAATTTTTGGGGATATTTTAACACGTGCTCTCCAGTTATGGTACAGCCAGCGGGTTCATAGAACTGTCGATAAAAGAAGGGCCTTGCTGGTTGATTCCATAAAAACTGAGGGTACGACACATTGATTGACACAGTTAAATGGTTATGTTAAATTTATCTTAATTTCAAGATAAATTGGTGGAAGGAGTTTATGAATGTCATCTACCAAGGATACATTGAAGGCTTTTACTGTGATTCTGCGCGCATCTGAAGCTATAGAGGCAGTTATCAAAAGAGATGTTGCACAATATGGCTTAAACATGACTGAATTTGCTGTATTAGAGTTGCTGTATCATAAAGGTGATCAACCGACACAAGTAATCGGACAGAAGATTTTAATCTCAAGCGGAAGCATCACCTATGTGGTCGATAAGCTGGTTAAAAAGAAATACGTCGTACGGAAAGGCTGTAAAGAGGACCGTCGTGTCACTTTTGCTCATCTTACAGAGGAAGGGATCAGCCTAATGGATGAAATTTTCCCGAAACATGAAGAAAAGATTGCTGAGTTATTCGATCAGTTGGATGCTTCTGAAGTAAAGGAAACCATTCAGTTAATGAAAAAAATTGGTTACAGGGCCAAGAGCATATAAGGTAGTTTCTTTGAAATTACCTAGCTTTACCATCAAATATCTTAAATTCAAGATAATAGGGACGGGAGGAAACAATATGAACCATCTGAAAGGAATTCACCATATCACGGCCATCACCAGCAGCGCAGAAAAGAATTATCATTTTTTCACGTATGTTCTAGGCATGAGATTAGTCAAGAAAACAGTCAATCAGGATGATATCCGCACCTATCACCTCTTTTTCGCCGATGATAAAGGAAGTGCGGGGACTGATATGACATTTTTTGATTTTCCGAATATTCCAAAGGGCATACACGGAACGAATGAAATCAGCAAAACGTCATTTAGGGTACCAACTGACGAGGCACTTGATTATTGGAGAAAACGATTCGACCGTTTGAACATCGAGCATACCGGCATAAAAGAGCAATTCGGCAAGAAGACGCTTTCTTTTGTGGATTTTGATAATCAATACTATCAACTGGTGTCCGACCAATTTGATCGCGGAGTAGCTTCTGGCACCCCTTGGCAAAAAGGTCCGATTCCATTGGAATACGCGATAACGGGATTGGGCCCTGTTTATATCCGCGTGGCAGACGAGAAGCGTTTAAGCCGAGTGCTGCAGGAGGTATTGCTTTTCAGAAAAGTCGACCAGCAAGGCTCCTTCCATCTATTCGAGGTTGGAGAAGGGGGAAATGGTGCTCAAGTTATCGTCGAACACAATCCGGATCTGCCGAATGCCAGACAAGGTTTCGGCACCGTGCACCATGCTGCCTTCCGTGTGGAAGACCGTAAAGTGCTGGATGAATGGACGAATAGACTGAATGAGTTCGGGTTGAAGAATTCAGGGCATGTCAACCGTTATTTTTTTGAGTCACTATATGCCCCGGTCGCCCCTCAGATTCTATTCGAATTCGCTACAGACGGACCTGGTTTCATGGGGGATGAGCCATACGAAACTTTGGGGGAAAAACTTTCCTTGCCTCCTTTCTTGGAATCAAAAAGAGAAACAATTGAACAAATGGTCCGTCCGATAGATACTATCAGGAGCACAGTCGACTTTCAAAGAGAGTATGAATGACAACTGTCGGGAGTTGGGATGAGAAGGACTAAGATCAAATCTGTTCAGTCAATAAAGAGGGCTTTCAGAGTGTGCAGCTGATGCACCCCCTTTTATTGTTCTAAATTTGCTTAAACCGATGAAAAAAGGCTAAATCAGTTGAAAAAAACCGAAATCTTATATAAGCAAAAAGTCAGGATACTATCTAGTAGTCTTGGCTTTTTTTTCATTAGCTAAAGTGATAATGTAAATATATTGAAATAAAAGTAAAAATATGTAAGAACAAAAGGTACTATTGTTGCGTTTTTTATGGATATTTCATTTACGTTAGGAGATAAGTATGAAAAAGTTGATTGCATTGATTGTCGGTATAGCAATTTTTTCCCTTGGGACGGATACAGAGGCACATTCAGGACGAACTGACGCTACAGGTGGGCATAATTGCAGCGAGAAATCCAAAGCAAAAGGGTTATGTAGTGGATATCATTATCATAATGGTGATAAAAAGGAAAGCAGGACAAGCAGTCAAAGTAATCCTTCCTCATCTAATCAAAATAGAACTGATAAAGATTGTAATGATTTTGCTACGTATGATGAGGTGGTCGCATACTGGAATTCAAAAGGGTATTCAGCGGCGAATGATCCTGAAAATTTGGATGGCTTGGGGAACGGTGTGATAGATGATGGAATACCGTGTGAGGCTCCGGATGGTTATGATAAAACCAAAATTAATAATAGCGATGAACAGATACTATATAATCTTGAACTGAAAGATAGAAAAGCAGGTGAAAAACAAGGTTATCTGAAGGGTCAAAAGGACGGCTACAATCTAAGCAAAAAAGAGAGTATGCCTGTTGACGGAAGTCATCATTATAAGGAAAGCTATCAAACTGCCTATAATAAAGGGTACGATGAGGGTCAGTCGAAAATTGAATCAGAGAAGAATGATGCTTATTCAGAAGGCACCGAACAAGGAAAAAAGGGTACAAAATTCATCATCCCGAAACATTATGCTTCCCATCCGGAATTGAAAGAAACATTTACGAAGGGGTTTAAGAAAGCTGAGAAGGAGCGGAAAGAAGTCAGCAAAAGAGAGTTCTTTGAAAAAGGATATGATGATGGGAAACAGGAATTCTTGAATGTTCCTACAGAAGTGGAGACCTTGTTCATAGAAGCATACCGAAAAGGATATGACCAAGCACAAAGGGAGTTGAAGGAAGAGTACAAGAATCTTGGATATGAGGATGCCTTCAAGATGCTTGATTATAAGGAGCCGGCATTTCCTCATGAAAATTGGATAGATTGGTACAAAGAAGGTTTTCATTCTAATCGAGAGATCACTGGAATAAAAGAGGCAGCCCTTTCTCTAGGCAGAGAAGGGAAAAGGTTAGTTATTCCAGCTGATTATAGAAAGGCAGAATCGATCTTTGTACACTATTATGAATTGGGACGCGACGAGTATAAACAAAATAAAGATGACAGGAATGGAGGGGTTATCGGTGGAACAGCTCTACTTGTGTTCGGATGGCTATCCAGAAGATTCTATGTAGCAAAAAAAATGATTAAATAGGAGAGAATGGGAATGTACAGAAAAATCTGTTACAAAGTGGAAGACTTCTTTGTCAAGATATTATCTAAAAAACAAAATGAGGAACGTGTAAAACATAAAGTTGAGACTTACCGAAAAATTAGTGCTTCTAAATAGATGGTCATAAGACTTAAATAAGAGGCAGTCTTATATATACGTCCTATTCATTTCCCTTCCATTCATGTAAATAAAATGGTAGGATAGCATTATAAAAACATAAAAGGATGGGGAATGCACTAAATGATGAAGAAACTGATGGCTGCTATGTTAACGATTACATTGGTTGCGGCGCCAATTGGCAATACTGTGTTCAATAATACGGAAACGACAGTAAGCGCAAAATCGTATAAATCAGGCAAAAAAAGCTTCAATAACAATAATAACTCAAACTTCAGCAACAATAATTCAAATACGAAAAGTAAACAAAACACCAATAAAAGCACGGCTGATAAGAGCAATTCCACTCCCGCTAAATCAAGCGGCGGCTTGATGAAAGGGATGTTATATGGTGGTCTTGCAGGGTTGCTTTTGGGTGGACTTTTGAGTAATTTCGGTGCTTTTGGCGCGGTTCTCGGCCTATTGGTCAATATTATTGGAATCTTGGTCGTGATTTTATTGGTCGGACGGATCATCCAAATGTTCAAGCGTAAGCCAAAAGGGCGTGAGGATTACAGATGACACGAGTGAAGCTGACGGAGCAAGATGTCACGAATGCCATCTGTATGTATATGGCCGACTTGAAAAGAATGAAGCCTGAAGATATAGAAGTCGAATTGTTGTTCGATGATGAATCTTATGGATTTTCGGCCGAAGTGCATTTCTCCGGGCGAAGCCAGTTCATCGCCCATCGGGATATGGTTGAGGCAATCAGATTCTGGATCAGCCATGTCATGAATGGGGACCCGTACGCCGGCATCGAGTTTGTGCTTGATGACGAGGAAGGGATCATTGCCTATATAAACGGATAACCAGAAGGGGATTACCCCTCTGGTTTTTTATTTCCTGCATTACCTAGCTATCATAAAAAATACAGATATTTACAGTTTGAGCCTATTGCAAAATGGCCGGATATGGAGTAATATACTTCATACAGGCTGCATTGTTCGTGATGCATAATTAAGTTTTAACCTTTAAGCTGGAATAGGGAGTTTAATATAGGAATGAAGCTGACAAGCCTCTGTCTATATGACATGGAGGACAGGCAGAAGTCATTCTTGCGGACACCCACTTTGAGAAGTGGTGGTTTAAAACTTTCTTACGATGGTTACGGCAAAAGCGGCTTGCATATTTCAGCAGATTAAATCAATTCCCATTGGAATTGGTTTTTTTTGTTTCCTGTTTTGAAAGCATCTGTTTCAGCATCACTTTGTTTTTGGTCACATCCTCTAAAGTGTAGCTGTCAAGGACATTCATAAATGCTTGCAATGCATGGTTGAGTACACCTTTCATTGCGCAGAATGACCGGATGGGACAGGTTTCATGGTCGGGGGAGAAGCACTCGGCTATATGGAAGTCTTCTTCGGTATCCCTCACAAGCTTTCCGATATTGATTTCTTCCGGCTTAAGACCTAGTCGGATACCACCATTTCTCCCTCGAAGTGTTTCTATATAGCCTTTTTTACCTAGTTGGTAAATGACTTTCATCAGGTGATTTTTGGATATCTGATAGGAATCGGCAATTTCCTGTATACTGCTCATTTTACCTTCATTGGCTGCCAAGTATAGTAGAACCCGAATGGAATAATCACTAAAAGTAGTTAATTTCATTAAAATTCTCCCTGTTTAGTTTGTTTAAGTATAGCATAATCGTTCAGAAATTTGACACTAAAAGAAGTATTTTAAATATTGCTTTTATTGCCCCTGAGCTTATAATTAAAGAAGTATTTTAAATATATCTTTAAAGGGGATAGGGATATGGCGTCACAAAAGACAATTGACATCGTGAAGGCGACAGTGCCAGTATTAGAGCAAAAAGGGGAAGAAATCACGACGGTTTTCTATCGGAATATGCTCAATGGAGAACCTGAACTGCTTGATATCTTTAATAACACCAACCAAATGAAGGGGAGGCAGCAAAGGGCATTGGCAGCAACTGTGTATGCTGCAGCTAAGTATATCGATCAACTGCATGTTTTAGAGTCCGCAGTAAGGCAAATCGGTCACAAACACAGAAGTCTTATGGTAAAACCTCATCATTATCCGATTGTCGGCCAATATCTGTTGGAAGCAATAAAGGAAGTTTTGGGGGATGCAGCTACAGATGATATCATTTCTGCATGGGCGGAAGCGTATGGAGAAATCGCGGATATTTTCATTGCAATTGAAAAAGAACTGTATGAAAAAACCGGTGAATGGAGCGGGTTCAGGGATTTCACTGTAGTGGATAAGGTGAAAGAAAGCAGTGAAATTACGTCATTCTGGTTGAAGCCTGTAGAGGGCAGTTTGCCTGAATTCCTTCCTGGACAATATGTGTCGGTGCAAATAAGTATTCCGGATGAGCCTCATTTGATTAATAGACAGTATAGTATATCGAATGCAGCCAGAGGTGAAGCCCTGCGGATTTCTGTAAAGAGAGATTCTGGTGAGGCAGGATCCCCAGCCGGAAAATCTTCTGTCTATTTGCATGATTATGTTGAAATCGGTTCCATCATAAAAGTCTCAGCTCCTGCTGGAGAATTCACATTATTGAAAGAGGAAAAACTGCCAATCCATTTCATTGCTGGAGGAATCGGCATCACTCCATTTATGGGAATGATGAATGAATTGGCGAAGAGCGACCAGGATAGGGCCGTGACTATCACTCATGCCGTGCGTGATAGAGAAGTGAGAGGATTTAAAGAGGAACTGGAGAATCTTTCGAAGCAGATGCCGAATCTGCAAGTGTCCTATTACTATGATGAGGCAGAGAATCCGTCCGTTAATGAGTATAAAGGTAGAATCAACAAGGATGTATTGGAGAAATTAGTGGAAGAATCGCCTGATAGCCTCTTCTATGTCTGCGGACCTGTTCCGTTTATGCATTATATAATGGGCAGGTTGGATGATCTCGGAATAGACGAATCACGTATCCGCCATGAATTCTTTGGCCCTGCTGTTGCACCGGAAACAGCTAACTGAATACAAGGCAGTAGACAAACAAGTCTACTGTCTTTTTTAGGTGCCGAGATTGCAAGTGATTTTGTCGATAAACTGCCGAAGATTAAGCAAGAATATCAACCGACAAAAAGAGATGACAGAGCGAATAAGGAAATCGAGAGGGAAATGTACTATAAGTAACTCTATGTATGCAACATACATTGAACGGGAAAACTAACACATCTAGATTTGTCTAAACAGTTGCTGCAACTGTATAATAAGTGATGAATCTCCAAAGACAGGAGCTAATAAATGAATGAATAGACGGGGGAGCCCAATGAAGAACCATACTTTCTTTAATGCATCAGACGGCAAATCGATTTTTGTTAGGGGATGGATTATAGATAATCCGAAAGCAACCGTCCAGTTGCTTCACGGTATGAATGAGCATTCAGGCCGATATGAGGAGTTTGCTGCCATATTGAACCGAAACGGATACAATGTGTATGCAGCCGATCACAGAGGCCACGGTGTTACAGCCGAAAGCTTAGAAAAAATCGGATTCATTGGAGAAAATGGATTTCAGAAGATGGTTAATGATCAGCTGCAGTTGACGAAAATAATAAGGGAAAAGCATCCCGATACGGAAATATTCATTATTGGACACAGTATGGGCTCTTTTTTGAGTCAACGCTATTTACAGGTGATGGAACCAGGGACCATATCAGGGACCATCCTCATAGGGAGTGACGGAAATAAGAAAGTCGTCAAGCTCGGAAAATATGTGGCTGCCCTTTTTGACGCGGTAACCAGTGATAGCCGTTCAAGAGCTATGGAGAAAATCGTTTTCAGGGGATTCAATGAAAGATTCGAAAAAAGAAGCAGATTTGAATGGCTGTCAGCAGACTCGAAGGTAGTGGATGCCTATTTGAACGATCCTTATTGCGGACATGTATTTCCAATTGGGTTTTATCGGCAATTCCTGACCTTTCTGGAAGAAATTTTCAAGGTTGAGAACGTGGAACGGGTTGATCCTAAGAATCCTGTCCTTATCATTTCCGGACAGGACGATCCGGTAGGGGAATACGGGGATGGAATTAAGCGATTGTATAAGCAATACAAAGAAAATGGCCAACTTGATGTGGCCATGAAGTTATATCCTCATTCAAGACATGAAATACTGAACGATTATTGCCGAAGTGACGTCTATCACGATACAGTGAAATGGCTTAATGGGCATATTCACTGACGGCAATCATTTTCCATCTTCCATTTTTCACGAAAGTTTGTGAGTGCCTTCATTAGATGGATGTATTCAGCTTGGTCGATTTTACAGGTGTCGAGGATATTGGATATGTCGGAAACGATATCCTGCCTTTTCTGTATGGCTTTCTCATGCAACATGATCGTCACTTTACGTTCATCAGTAAGGGAACGCTTTTTTGAAGCCAGTCATTTTGCTCCTTGCTCCATTCTGTTTAGCATTGGTGTTAGGGTACCTGTACCCAAATGTGTCCGTTCACCGAGTTCTTTCAATGTAATTCCGTCTTTTTCCCAGAGGACCAGCAGGACCAGGTATTGCGGATATGTCAATCCGTGAGGCTTGAGGGCAGCTGTGTATGGTTTTCCGATTTAACTTGCGTTATAAACCGCAAAACAGAGCTGGCTTGCAAGTGTCAGATCGATGTCCATTTATGTGTGCGGCTCCCTTCAGTAAAGGAGTTTCTGTAAGTCTTCTTCTATTTTTGCCGGTTCTGTTGTCGGAGCATATCTTTTAACTACCTGTCCGTTTCTGTCAATCAGGAATTTGGTGAAATTCCATTTGATTTTGCTTGAAAGCAAGCCCTTTTTTTGTGAAGTTAAAAAAACGAACAAGGGATCGGCATTTGCGCCATTTACATCAATCTTATCGAACAGTGGAAATGTGACACCGAAGTTCACCTGACAGAATTCAGTTGTCTCATCCATTGAACTAAATTCTTGGTTGTTGAACTGGTCAGAAGGGAATCCGAGTATTTCAAGGCCTTGATCCTTGTAAGCTTCGTATAAAGTTTCCAATCCTTTGAATTGAGGTGCCAGCCCGCATTTGCTTGCCGTATTGACAATGATTAATGGTTGCCCCTGATAATCTTTCAAAGAAACCATCTCACCATTTTTCTTCCTCACCTCAAAATCATATACTGTCGTCATTCAGGAAAGCCCCTTTCATTCCAAAATAGATCGTACACGATTTAATTATAACCATAAGTTGGAAAGTGCTTCGATTTTTCTGCCTGCTGCTCTGCCAGCTAGCGGAAAAATCATATATTTAGATAATGAATATATGCATCCTTATTTTCTTGACCAAATGAATTGGATGAGTTGTTTTTCAGGCGAAACGTATATTTGTTGAAAATGGTTATACAGAACAGAAAAAAGAATTCATATTCAGGGAATAATGAATCAATCCTATTTTTTCAATCGGAAATTCTAAGGATAAACATCGGCTGAAAAATTTGTCGAATTTCATTATTGTTATATGTATTTAATAATCTTGTCTTCGATTATATTTTTGAATATAATAAATATATTAAATTTTCAGATTTTTAAGGGGGAATAAGATGGAGGAATTTGTAGGATTTCTGAATGATAAGATTTTATGGAGTACACCGTTCATCTATGTTTTGCTTGGGGTTGGACTGTTGTTCAGTATCCTGACTCGCTTTCTTCAAGTCAGGCATATAAAGGACATGGTCATGCTGATGTTTCAAGGAAAGGGCTCAGAAGCAGGGGTATCTTCCTTCCAGGCGCTATCTGTCTCTTTATCCGGCCGTGTAGGGACAGGGAACATAGCTGGTGTGGCGACAGCCATCGCATACGGGGGGCCTGGGGCTGTGTTTTGGATGTGGGTTATTGCATTTATAGGTTCTTCAAGCGCTTTCGTTGAATCAACACTTGCTCAGATTTATAAGGTCAAACAAGATGGTCAGTATCGCGGGGGGCCGGCATACTACATAGAGAAGGGTACTGGCTTGAAATGGTTCGGAATTCTGTTCGCTCTTGCTGCTTTGTTGGCTATGGCGATCCTGATGCCGGGCATTCAGTCTAATTCAATTGCCGGCGGAATGAATAATGCATTCGATATACCGCCTTACGTATCAGGTCTGATCATTGTTTTGCTTTTAGGATTCATCATTCTTGGGGGAATCAAAAGAATCGCGAATGCGGCTCAGTACATTGTTCCGTTTATGGCGATCGGTTACATGATCATGGCAGTGATCATCATTGCATTGAATATTACCGAACTGCCGGCTGTTATATCTCTGATTGTCTCCAGTGCGGTCGGAGCGGATGCAGCCTTTGGCGGATTGATTGGATCAGCCATTGCATGGGGAGTCAAAAGGGGCTTGTATTCCAATGAAGCTGGACAAGGGACAGGGGCTCACCCTGCAGCAGCAGCTGAAGTATCTCATCCAGCCAAACAAGGGTTGGTTCAGGCTTTTTCTGTCTATATCGACACTTTGCTAGTCTGTTCCGCCACTGCATTTATGATTTTGTTCACAGGCATGTATAATACCGAAACGAAGGATGGTTCCGGTTATATCTATAACGAACTAGGTGATGTAGAACCAGGCCCTGGTTACACGCAGGCTGCCATCGACTCTGTCGTTCCAGGTTTCGGATCCGGATTTGTGGCTATCGCCCTGTTTTTCTTCGCATTCACTACGATCATGGCTTATTACTACATTGCCGAGACGAATGCCGCTTATTTGATCAAGAATAGAAACGGCAAAGTCCCGATGTTTATATTGAAGCTTGTTTTGCTTACTGCAACCTTCTATGGGGCCATCAGGGAAGCCGGCCTTGCCTGGGCGTTAGGGGATGCCGGACTTGGCATCATGGTATGGCTGAATATTGTCGCAATGCTTTTATTGGCCAAACCGGCGCTAAAGGCATTAAAGGACTATGAGCAACAGAAAAAGCAAGGATTGGATCCTGTGTTTGACCCGGTCGCATTAGGAATTAAAAACGCTGATTTCTGGGAAGAAAAAAATAAAGAACAGAAGAAACAGAAAATATCGTAAAAAAGGAACCGCCAACGATTGTTTGGCGGTTTCAGTCTGTTTAAAATGTCTGTACTCTTCATTGCTCGCAGATTTCTTCCGCTCACGGATCTTTAATTTAGTCCAGTAAGTCCGAATGCCAACAAGTTGTTTTTCTGGTCCTGGTCGCTGCGGTCTTGTAAGAATGATCAAAAGTATCGGTTAGGCTCTTTTATTTATATTAATATAATATTTTTGTTTACAATTGTAATAGTACAGAATATAATGAAACAGAACTGTACCAGTATGTGTTTCAGTTAATCAAAATTAGTAAAAGTATTGAACGATCATTGAGGAGGAATTCTAGCAACATGGTAAGTTTCATCATGTCAATTGTGCTCTTGATTGTGGGTTACTTCACCTATGGTAAATTGGTGGAGAAGATTTTCGGGGCTCAAAATTCACGGCCTACCCCGGCAACGAGTATGAATGACGGTGTCGATTATGTAGAAATGAAAACATGGAAAAATTCTTTAATCCAGCTATTGAATATTGCTGGTGTGGGACCGATTTTCGGACCGATTGCGGGCGCATTATATGGGCCTGTTGCCTTTCTTTGGATTGTATTTGGCGCTATTTTTGCCGGTGCTGTCCATGATTATTTGACGGGAATGATTTCTATTCGGAATAATGGGGCCCATTTGCCGGAACTGGCCAAAAAGTTCCTGGGGAAAGGGTTCAGTCATGTTGTGAACGGATTCTCTATTCTTTTGTTGATATTAGTCGGAACTGTGTTCGTCAGTTCACCTGCGAGTTTGCTTCACAATCTGATGGACGGCTGGATGCCGCTGGCGGTCATCACAGTCATTATTTTTATTTACTATATTTTGTCTACCATTTTACCGATTGATAAAATTATCGGAAGGTTTTATCCGCTTTTCGGAGCCTTACTGATCATAAGTGCTCTAGGGGTCGGCATTTGGCTGATCTTATCGGGAACAGAAATACCAGAAATAACATTTGAGAATCTTCACCCCGACAATATTTCCATTTTCCCGATTCTGTTTTTAACCATTACATGCGGTGCGCTATCGGGGTTCCATGCCACACAAACACCGATCGTATCCCGTTCCTTGAATAACGAACAGAATGGACGAAAAGTGTTTTACGGCATGATGATAGCGGAAGCAATTATTGCTATGATCTGGGCAGCAGCGGCAATGAGCGTCTACGATCCTCAAGTATTGGCGGGGATGGAGGCTGCCCAAGTTGTCAGGGAAGTATCAATTGCTGCTTTGGGAGCGTTTGGTGGTACCCTTGCTGTGCTGGGAGTCATTATTTTGCCGATCACTTCCGGGGATACGGCATTCAGGAGCGCTCGAATGATTATAGCAGATTACCTGAAAATCGAACAAAAGAAAACAATCAACCGCATTTGGGTTGCGCTACCGTTATTTGCGATTTCCATCTACTTGACCCAAGTCGACTTTAACATTCTTTGGCGATATTTCTCTTGGGCAAACCAAACGACTGCTGTAATTGCTTTATGGGTTGCCGCTATGTACTTGGCTCTTCAGAAAAAATGCCATTGGATAGCTTCTGTTCCGGCCAGTTTTATGACAATAGTCGTCTTCACATATATATTGAATGCGAAAATCGGGTTCAACTTGGCGATGAACATATCCTTCATCTTAGCCATTTTTATCACGATTTCAGTTATTTACCTGTTTTGGCGTAAGCTTCAAAAAAACATAAAAATTGACTTACAGGTCGATGAAATTCTATAATGCATGTTCAACAGGCTATCAAATCAAGTAGTTGGTTCGGTAGCCTGTTTTATTTTGAAATAGGGTATATATCATATTGAAAATATTCATATTAAATGTAGAATCTAGTGTGAAGGGTATTTTTGGAAGGGGGACTACGACTTGTACATTGTACATTCAACGTTTGTAGTGAACGAAGAAAAAAGTGGCCAAGTGATAGATATATACCGAAACCGCTCACAAATAGTGGACCAGGCAAAAGGTTTTGTTGATTTTCTTTTGCTGCAGAATGACAAAAAACCCGGGGAATTGACTGTTCAATTAATCTTTGAAAATAAGGAAACCTATTTGCAGTGGGTCAGAAGCGAAGAGTTTAAGAGAATTCATGAACTTGAGAAAAAGTACCCTGACCAAGAACTATCCGCCGTGATCCCTTCAGTCTCCCAATATAAAGTGGTGGCACAATAATGAGCCCGTATTTTGAATTGGTTGAAGCTGTTACAGAAAAGATGTACCAAGACGATCCTTCTTTGATGGAGAGGTATGGCGAGAGAGGCAAAGATAAGTGCCGGGAGGATAATCACCATCACCTGAATCATTTGCAGACGGCTTATGAGCTGCAGGATATAAAAATATTTACGGATTATGCTATTTGGCTGGATGGCATTCTCCAGAAATTCGGGATGGACACTTATCTGCTGATTGGAAATTTCCGAATGTTGCATAGTTTAATCGATCGTTACGGGAATATGGATACTAATAAAAGAAATACTTTTAAAACCTATTTGAATAAGGGGATTGAGCACTTAATTGCGAAGGAGGGAGGATGAAATGATCAAAGCTATTGAATTGGCGGAAACATTACTTTCCGGTAAAACGAAGGAAGCCTGGCAGATCATTAAAGCAGAAGAGAACAATGGAAATCTGAACATTCGCCAATCCCTCATCACTCCCGCTATGAGGCATATCGGCGATTTATGGGAAGCAAACGAAATATCGGTGGCAGACGAGCATCTGGCAACAGCTGTGTGCGATTTTTTGATTGCGAGGATGGCTTCAACCGAAAAGATGACCGATGCCGCTAACAAAAGAGCCATGTTTTTATGCGTACAGGGAGAAAAACATTTCCTTGGACTAAAAATGGCAGCCCAATTATTTGAAGAAAACGGTTGGGAAATAAAATATTTTGGAGCCGATCTCCCGCTCGAGTATGCCTTGAAAATCGCATCTGATTGGAACCCCGATGCCATTTGCTTATCGGTGTCAATCGTTTATCATTTGCCGATTTTGGCTGAATATGTTGCTCAACTGTCTGCTCTGCCGTTAAAGCCACAGATCCTGATTGGAAGCAGATTGGCAGGTAAATATAATCTTCATTCTGATCCCGAAAATCAGGTGTGGGTAATACCTGATTTTGATGAGATGGATAGATGGCTTAAAAGTGACAGTTTAGGAGAGAAAGTAAATGCAACCTATTAATGCCAGGCTTCCATTGCCTTTCATTAAAATGAATAAAATGGGTAAGATACTTGAATATTCACATTTGGCAGAAGAGATGTTTGACATCCGTTCCAGAAATTTCATAGATATAATGGATGTTGAAAGCATTCGGAAACTATTTACGATGACAGCCGATGAAGATGGACTATTCCGTTTGGAAGTCAATTTAATAACAAATTTGGGTCAGATCGCATTATTTGATATCCATATGACTCCCGATGAGGAAGGTAATGCCAATATGATTTTGGCCCCGAAGGAACGGTCTAACCAAAAAGTACTTGAAAAGATGGAGATGTTGCAGCAGAGGGTTGCTTCGACGGATTTTGAATTGTTTGAACAAAAGGAAAAAATGGAACAGATCATCGAAAAATTGAATGCCTTATCCGGGCCATTCCTAACTTTAACCGAGAAAATCGGTTACATACCCATATTCGGTGACATAACGCCGGAAAAAATATTCATTATTGCCGAGAATAGTCTCCATACTATATTCAGTGGTGAATATGATGAAATTTTGGTGGATTTGACAGCAGTAGGGGAGCTGCCTGACAATGGTTTGCAGAAGTTTACTGACTTCTTGAAAGCCGTGCAGTTAATGACAGGGAATAATATCACTCTAATAGGGATAAAACCTGAACAGGCGGAACGGCTGAATGAATATCCGCTTGATGGTCTTGTGAAGTTTGAACACTCCCTTAAGACGATCCTGGAAAAATTACTGAAGGTCAGGAATCTATAATGAGAATTTCAGGTGAAAGAAGCTAAAGTGCTAGGTCAGTATAAAAGACTATACTAGTCAAGCTTCAAAAGAGGGAATCTTTCTGATCACTTGAGTGCAGGAGATACACTTTACTCCTATACGAAAGAACGAGAGTCAGTTGAAGCAGAAACAGACGAAAAAATAATAGACGTAGCTCTTTATTTAACTTCAATCTTTGATAAGTAAAATTAAGCAGAAAAAGGTATTGGTCTTTAAGAGCCAATACCTTTTCTTTCGCTAACTTAGGTGTGAATTAGACGTTATTTATGGTTCTATACTAAATGTTGGGGTGTCCACACTAAAAAGGACAAAAAAGAGCACACATGCTCCACTTTTCTTATACTTGAATTGACGAGAAACAAGTCGAAAAGGAGATGTGTGCTCTTGTATTCTAACATGATTTTACCTGGATTAGAAGATGTGTCCGTGACCAGGACGGAAATAAAAGATGATATCTATGAAATATCAGTGGAGATGCCGATCAAGACTAGTAAAAACGATTTAAGATTTCCGTACCCCAATTCTTATACGTCTGTATTGTCCTGATTAGCTCGGGAATGTCACTCTCATAGACCTTTTCATAAGGATGTTTTCGCAAACTTTGTTGCCTATGAAGAAGTAGGCTCCAACGGTAAAGAGGGAACCCATTTTCAGCTCGGTCAATTGTGCTCGTATGTTTTCTCTGACGTGCAATCGGGTATTGTGAATTATTGGTAGGGAGCAGTCGGGGAAATTCAAAGCGAACGAGTAAAACTAGGAGGTATGATGAAATGAAAGTATATGGACTATATTCTACACTCCCTGAGATTGTCAGTGCCGTCAACGCGTTGAAAAGCAAAGGGTACAAAGGGCAGGATATCACTATAGCAGCAGAAGATGACAGACTTTTCGGAAAGCCTGGTGAACCACTTGATGCAGATGTTGATACTGTCACGATGGATGACAGCTTTATGGACAAGATACTGAATGTATTTTCGAGCGATCCTGAGACAAATATAGAGGAACGGCTGAAGGATTTCGGGATTCCGGCTGAAGAACGAAGCTTTTATTCAAAAAAACTGGATGAGGGCAAAGTATTGATATTGATTGATGAGTCTGTGGCAGGAACCGATCCGGTGGTTGAAAACATGACCAATGATACCGATCCCAATTTAGGAGCAAATAAATTGTCAGCCGATCAAAGACTTATTGACGAAGACAGAGAGACGCCGATGATGGACGAACGTTTTGATGCGCATCGCCGGATTTGAACCATAAAGGAAGGCGGTGGCAAACGATTGAATTTTCCGCGGTTGGACAAGTTTTCCTTTTTTTTAGAAATTGAATCTATCTATAAAACAGAGCAAGGATGATTGAATATCCTTGCTCTGTTTTTGTGTGCCGGGATCTAAAAAGAAGAGAAGAAGGGATATCTCGAATTTTTCTGAAAAATTTTGTAATTCGATTGAAATCATATATGATTTCATATATGATAAATCTATGGAAAATAATGTGAAAACTTTAAGCAAAAAACAATTTGTCTACAACTATTTGCGGACCCATATTCTGAATGGGACTTTCGGATCCGGGCAGCGGATAATCATCGACCAAGTTGCCAAAGATCTCGGGACCAGCCCTATCCCGGTCAGGGAAGCGATCAGGCAATTGGAATCGGACGGTCTGATTACGTACAAACCATACAGCGGGGCAGTTGTCACTAGTATAGATGAGGCAGAATATATGAATACGTTATCTGTCTTGAGTATTCTCGAAGGATATGCGACTGCACTCAGCAGCAGCCATTTAAAGGAGGGAGATTTCGAGAAACTGGCGAATCTGAACAAGCTAATGAAGCAAGCTCTCGAAGACTTTGAGTTGGAGCTGTTCGGTAAGCTGAACAAGGAGTTCCATGCTTATATCATTGATAAATGTGGTAATCCAGTGCTGATCAGGCAGATTGCTGATGCCCAGAATGGGATGGACCGTGTCAGGAAATCTATTTTTCCCATTGTACCGAAACGAGCTGTCCAATCGATCGAGGAGCATGAAGAAATCATCAGGCTGCTGCAGGAGCAGGCTGCTTTTGAAGAAATAGAAAGCATGGTGAGAGAGCATAAGTTCAACACCATTACAGCTTTTCTTGAACGACAAGATAAAAACAAATGAACAATATCGTGATTGCGGCTGCTGATCAGGCAGCCTGTCAATATAAAATTCAGAATATACAGAAAAAGAGGTGCAGTAAATGTTATTTGAAGAAGTGAAAACACGGCTGAGAGGGTCGATTGCTCCAATCGTTACTCCGTTTGATTCAGAATTGGAAGTGGATACTAGGGCTCTCAAAGAACTTGTAAACTGGCATATCGAAAGCGGATCCCATGGTGTATCGGTCTGCGGCACGACTGGTGAACCAAGCTCACTTACACTTGCTGAAAGGGAACTGGTGATGGAAACAGCTATCATAACAGCAAATGGGCGGGTGCCGGTCGCCCCTGGAACAGGGTCTGCGAATCAAAAGGAAGCATTGCATCTTACGAAAAGGGCCCAAGAGATGGGGGCAGACGCCGCATTGGTGATTGTGCCTTACTATAATAGACCGAACCAACAAGCACTCTACGATCACTTCAAGACAATTGCCGATTCAGTGGATATTCCGATCATTGTTTATAACATCCCGGGAAGGACTGGGGTTAATCTCGAAGTCAAAACGTTGGCAAGACTAACAGAGGACTGTAAAAACATAATCGGCGTCAAAGAATCGAATAAGGACTTTGAACATGTCAACCGCGTATTGTTGAACTGTGGCCGGGATTTCCTGCTGTACTCAGGGATCGAGCTGTTATGTTACCCGATGCTGGCCATTGGAGGCGCAGGCCATATAAGTGCCACCGCATGCGTGGCTCCAAAGGAAGTGGCTGACCTTTATAACTATTGGAAAGCTGGCGATGTAGAGAAAGCATTGGATCTTCACTATAAGATGATGCCCCTGAATGATGTACTGTTTAAGGAAACCAATCCTGGTCCATTGAAGGCGGCAATGGGTATGATCGGGAAAATCAATCCGGCATTGCGGCCGCCTATGGGGCAGCCCACAGAAGAATTGAATCGGGAAATCTATGAGACGTTGCAGTCGTATGGCTATCTGGAAACGGCGAATAAATGAACAATATTTCATTGGTTGATGAACAAAAAAGGAGGATCCATCATGTCACTGAATCCGATAACAGATGTACGGCATTATATTAACGGACGATTTGTAGACGGCTCACATGGAAGTCGTTTTGATAACATCAATCCATTCACAAACAAAGTCATCAATAAGGTTGCAGAGGGCGTGAAGGAGGATATTGATGCAGCAGTGGCAGCCGCGAGGGAAGCTTTTGATCATGGGCCTTGGCGGAAAATGCCTGTCAAAGAGCGGCTGGGCTATATCAAAAAGATTGCAGAATTGATCGAGAAGAATGCGGAGGAAATCTCTTACCTGGAGTCGTTGGATACCGGCCTCCCAATCAGCCAAACAAAGAAACAGGCATCACGTGCCGCAGAAAATTTCCGCTTCTATGCGGAAATGGTCAATACCCGATTGATTGGAGAAGCGTATCAGATGAATGGTGATTTCATCAATTATACAATCCATAAGCCAGTCGGTGTGGCGGGGCTGATCACTCCTTGGAATGCGCCTTTCATGCTTGAGACTTGGAAGGTGGCACCAGCGCTTGCGACCGGGAACACCTGTGTGCTAAAACCAGCGGAATGGTCCCCTCTGACAGCCAATAAGCTGGCCGAAATTATTGACGAGGCAGGCTTGCCGCCAGGTGTATTCAATATTGTGCATGGATTCGGGGAAACGGCGGGGGCTTCACTCGTAGCTCATCCGGATGTCCAAATGATTTCATTTACCGGTGAAACGACAACAGGGACAGAAATCATCAAAAACGGGGCAGATACATTAAAACGGGTTTCTATGGAGCTGGGAGGGAAGTCGCCTGCTATCATTTTCGAAGATGCCGATTTTGAGAAGGCAATCGATGCAGTCATCTGGGGCATATACTCGTTCAATGGGGAACGATGTACCTCGAACTCAAGATTGTTTGTCCATGAATCAATCATTGATTCGTTCGTCGCAGCCTTGAAAGAAAGGGTCCGGCAGATCACAGTCGGAGATCCATTGGATCCTGATACGGAAGTTGGCCCATTAATCCATAGAAAACATTATGAAAACGTGAAGCGGTATATCAAGATAGCAAAAAGCGAGGGTGCTGAAATTGTAAGCGGATTCATGCCGTCAGGCTATGAGGAAGGGAACTTTGTGGCTCCGACACTTTTATTGGGCTGCAGTAATGAAATGACCGTCGCTCAAGAGGAAATCTTTGGGCCTGTCATGGCTGTCATCCCTTTCATGGATGAACAGGAAGTTCTTATGATGGCCAATGATGTTCAATACGGATTGGCTGCCTACATCTGGACGAACGATATCAAAAGGGGAATCCGGTTGGCGCAGTCAGTTGACAGCGGGATGGTTTGGGTCAATTCACAGAATGTCCGCGACCTTAGAATCCCGTTCGGTGGTTCGAAAAGCAGCGGCATCGGACGTGAAGGCGGCCATTACAGCTTTGAATTTTATACGGAGACCCAGGTTGTCCACGTATCGATCGGGGAACACCATATCCCGAAATTCGGGAATAAAAAAGCTGAAACCGCAGCCAATAGAAAAAATAAGTGATCCAAACTAAGGGGAAAGAGGGGAATCCGGATATGTCATTCAATATAATTCGTGTTGCAAGAACAATCCTCAATGTCAACGATCTGGAACGTTCAAGGAAGTTTTATGTAGATGCCCTTGGTTTCATTGAAACCGAAAGGACAGACACACATATATATCTCCGCGGCCTAGAAGAGATCCATCATCACAGCCTGGTGCTGCAGAAAGCAGATGAGGCGACTGTGGAGGCAATCAGTTACAAAGTGGCGAAAGAGGAAGATTTATCTGCCTTGGAACAATTATTCCTATCGAAGGGTCTGAAGCCAAAATGGCTGCCGAAAGGTGAACAGCACGCAGTCGGAAAAGCATTGCGAGTTCAGGATGTGTCCGGGTTGCCGGTCGAATTTATCTCTGAAATGGAACACGTGGAAAGATTGCTGCAGCGTTACGACCTGTATAAAGGGGCCAGAGTCCAAAGGATTGATCACGTCAACTGTGCCGTCCGCGATGTACAGAAAGCGTACGATTTTTATGTGGACGACCTGGGGTTCAACTGTTCGGAGGATACAGTTGATGAGAACGGGAAACTATGGGCCAGCTGGCTGCATCGGAAACATGGTGTCCATGATCAGGCATTCATGAATGGTGAAGGGCCTCGTTTGCACCATATTGGATTTTGGCTGCCGGATCCATTGGCATTAATTCATGCCTGTGATGTTTTGGCATCAATGGGCTATGCGGGGTCCATTGAAAGAGGTCCGGGGCGTCATGGATTATCCAATGCTTTCTTCCTCTATTTGAGGGATCCGGATGGCCACCGGATTGAGCTCTATAACGGTGACTATTTGACATGCGACCCTGATGTCGGTCCGCTTCATTGGGATTTGGACGATCCTCGCAGGCAGACGTTCTGGGGTGCGAAAGCTCCGGACTGCTGGTTTGAGGAAGCTAGCACAGTGCTTGATATCCATACTGGCCGGCCTATGGAAACAGGAGAGCCTTCATTGAAGAAACGTAAGCCGGAATTTGTAATCTGATAAGGTTACCCATTAATCCGGAGCCAGTAAATCAGTTGCCCTGTATCGCCGCTATTTCATTAGCACTGAAGCCATCTGAATGAAGCAGGAAGTATTCTGATAGGATGCATGCTTCGGGACATTGTATACATGTAAGGGCAACGAGTTGTTGCCCTTTTTTAGAACCTGAAAGGAGAGGCATATGCGATTAGCAAAACCTTTAAGCTATGGGAGAGAATTATTCATCAATGGTAAATGGAAACCTGCAAAGCATTATATAGAAATCAATTGTCCATTTTCTGGAGATGTGATCGGGACAATTCCTTTGGCAAATGAAGAAGAGACAAATGAGGCCATCGGGGCAGCGTTCGCCAGTAGAGAAATCATGCGCCGAATGCCTTCATATAAGAGGGCGGAAATTCTTGAAAGGCTTGTTGTATTGCTTAGTGAAAGAAAGGAAGAATCAGCCGCCATCATTTCATTGGAGGCAGGGAAGCCAATTAAGGCAGCCAGGGAGGAGGTGGAAAGGACGATTCTGACATATAAGTTTTCCGCAGAAGAAGCTAAACGGATCCAAGGGGAAACGTTAGCTCTTGATGCCGCGCCCGGCGGAGTCAACCGGATCGGCTATACCGTAAAAAGACCGATCGGAGTCATCGGAGCGATCACTCCATTTAATTTTCCTATGAATCTTGTCGCCCATAAAGTCGGACCGGCAATTGCCGCTGGCAACACGGTCGTGCTGAAACCAGCCTCGCAAACTCCTTTTTCTTCCTATTATATAGCAGAATTGTTGCAGGAAGCGGGCTTGCCGGATGGATGCCTGAACGTGATTACAGGCCAAGGAGCAACAGTGGGTGAGCAGTTGGTGATGGATGACCGTATCAGCAAAATCACCTTCACAGGCAGCCCTGAGGTAGGAAAGCGCATTCGGAATGAAGCGGGCTTGAAAAAAGTGACACTTGAGCTGGGTTCAAATGCTGCGTTGATCATCGATAGACAGGTAGACATAGATGCAATTATTGACCGATGTGTGGAAGGTGCCTTCTCCTATCAGGGGCAGGTTTGCATTTCGCTGCAGAGGATTTTCATCTGTGACGAACTATATGACTCTTTTTTGAATAAATTCAGAATGGCTGTCGAGTCGTTATCGATCGGTGATCCTATTGATGAGAATACAGACCTATCCTCCCTTATATCGCCAAGAGAAACACAAAGGGCTCTCAACTGGATTGTTGAAGCAACCAAAGGAGGGGCTAAGGCCGTGACCGGCGGGAAGACTTCGGGATCCGTCCTGCTGCCGACGATTTTGACGGATGCTACGGAAGATATGAAGGTGTCTTGCATGGAAGTATTCGCGCCGATTGTTGTCGTCACTAAAATCAGCTCTGTTGCAGAAGGAATCAAAAAGGTGAATGATTCGAGGTTTGGGCTTCAGGCTGGCATCTATACGAATGATTTACAGACTGCCCTCCATGCAGCGGAAGAGCTGGAGGCAGGAGGTATTATAATCAATGATATCCCCACTTTCCGTGTCGACCAGATGCCCTATGGGGGAGTGAAGGAAAGCGGTATAGGGCGTGAGGGAGTAAAGTATGCGATGGAAGACATGATGGAGCTGAAGTCCATTATATTCAAGAAAGACTGACTGAATGAATGAGGGTGTGGCTATATATTTGGAGTGAAAATAGGAAAGAGGTGTTCCGATGGGTGATTTAGTCAGAAATACTAACTTCTCGGCAGGCAAAGGCATGACGAATTACGCAAGGATTGCAGATTCTGCGGCCTTCAAGGAATTGGTATTGCAGAAAAAACGGTTTATTGTAGGATATTCATGGCTTTATATCGGCTATCCGATGTTGCTGCCGTTCCTGGCTTTTTACACGGATATCCTGAATGTTAAAGTTTATGGGGATTTTTCATTGGCCTGGGCATACGGGATATCAATCATTGTCATGTGTTGGATCGTATGCACAGCCTATGTGAAGAAGTCCGCTTTATTTGATGAGAAGATCAAGGAATTATTGGATAAGGAAGGAACTTTGTAATATGGATGTTAATATAATCATAATGTTTGTCATTATGTCGGCGGGTACTCTTTTCATCACGTATTACGCATCCAAGAAAACAAAAACAGCAGGATCATTTTATACAGCGGGAGGGGGGCTGACGGCCAGGCAGAACGGATTGGCTTTGGCAGGGGATTTTATGTCCGCCTCCACGTTTCTCGGATTGATCGGTGCTTTCGCCCTGAACGGATATGATGGTTTCTTTTTAATGTTCGGAGCGCTTGTTTCATTTCTTGTTGTTATGTTCCTTGTTGCTGAGCCTCTGCGCAACCTAGGAAAATACACGTTGGGAGATATGGTCACGGCCAGGTATAAATATAAGCAGGTACGCGGTGTCACGGCATTCAATACATTATTTATATCCATATTCTATATGTTAGGGCAATTGGTGGCCGCAGGAGCCCTTTTTAAATTGTTGTTGGGCATTCCTTATAATACGTCTGTCATTATTGTGGGCATTGTTATGTTGATATTTGTTCTGTTCGGGGGCATGACTGCTACGAGCTGGGTTCAGATTATTAAAGCGATTTTGTTGGTCGGAGGGACCGCTTTGCTGACCCTGATTGTGTTAATGAAGTTCGACTTTAATATTATGGCGATTTTTGCAGGGGCGAAAGATGCCACGCCGTTCGGGGCAGACTTTTTAAATCCGGGGGTCAAGTACGTAAGCGGGTTGGATGCTGCTTCCTTAAGCCTTGGCTTGATTTTAGGGACTGCTGGGCTCCCTCACATACTGATCCGTTTCTTGACTGTCCCGAATGCGCAGGTGGCGCGGAAATCGGTTGTATGGGTAATGTGGATCATGGGCATTTTCCATTTGATGGTCATCATTCTCGGATTGAGTGCCATCCAATTGGTGGGGATGGACGAAATCATTGCAGCAAACCCTGCTGGGAATATGGCGGCTCCGTTACTGGCGCAGCTTGTCGGCGGGAATCTGATGTTCGCATTCATTTGCGCTGTCTCCTTCGCAACGATTTTGGCGGTTGTTGCTGGTATAGTAGTGACAGGGGCGACTGCCTTTTCGCATGATTTCTATAACGAAATCATGAAGGATGGAAAAGCATCGGAAAAGCAACAAATGTTCATGGCGCGATCTGCTTCTATAGGCATTACGGTCATCTCCATTATAATGTCTTTGTTTCTTCAGCAATTCAATGTGGCTTTTCTTGCTTCCATCGCTTTTACGATAGCGGCCAGTTCAAATTTGCCGGTGATTCTGTTCACCATTTACTGGCGTAAATTTAATCGGACGGGGGCGGTAATCGGGATGCTCGCAGGGGTGGCGGGAACTGTTTTATTAGTCGCAATCGGGCCGAATGTGTGGAACCCAGCTCCGGGGGCAGCGCTGTTTACGGGTGAGCCCTTATTTCCGTTGGCTTCACCGGGAATCATCAGCATACCATTCGGCTTTCTCGCTTGTATGATCGGTACATGGATAGGGAACCGCCTAGGTGATCCAAAAGAAGAAAAGTATGTGGAAATCCTCGTGAAATCGAATACAGGAAGTGATGTGAAAGGGATTGTTAATCATTGAAACGAAAAGGGTATAGCCAGCTGGCTATACCCTTTTCGTTTTTTCTCTGTGGCATTTATCGTTTGTATCGTTGATGGATATTATTTTTCTTATAGGTGCCCGCTTCCGAGAATTCATATAATTCGAGGGACAGGGCCAAGTATCGTTCATTAAACAACTTGTTGAGGTGATCTTCAAATGTGTTGAACAGCTTTTCGCAGGCTGCTTTCTTTTCGGTTCCAGATCGTCCGGCACCGATTTTTAGGGTGACGTGAATAAACGAGTCATCTTCGGTACCGTCTGCTACATAGTAGTCTTCCAGTTTAATTGCCCTCGATCGGATGCCTCCTATCGGAAATACATCAGGAAAAGAGATGAGCACTTCGTTTGCTTTCTTCAACAAGGACTTAACATCGATATCGTCAGAAATGTTATCGGTATATTCAATAATCAGATGGGGCAAAGTTTACCCTCTCCTATCCTGCAGCTCTCGACCAGATCCCGGTATTATTGAGAAGGCGTCGCTGCTTATGATTGTGTTATGCAATTGGCCGATTCCTTCAATCTCTGTCACAACAACATCGCCGATAGCAGTATCCGAAAGCCCCTCCGGTGTGCCGGTAAGTATAACATCTCCGGGATTTAAGGTCATGAAACTGCTTAAGTACTCTATGAGCTCTTCTGGGGAAAAAATCATGTCGCGGGTATTGCCTTCCTGGATAAGCCGGCCATTGACATAAGTCCGTATGGCAAGGTTGGAAGGGTCTTCTATATCATCTGCATCGACAACCCAAGGGCCGATCGGTGTGCATGTATCCCTATTCTTGACCCGTAAATTCGGACGATAGTAGTTTTCCAGATAGTCGCGGATTGCGTAATCATTAGCGATTGTATATCCGGCAATATAGTCCTTGGCCTCTTCTTTTTGGACTTTGCGGGCTGTTTTTCCGATGACAACAGCCAATTCACATTCATAGTGCATATATTCCGCGTCAACCGGCCGTTTGGTGAAGCCTTTGTGCCCAATGAACGTATTGGGCCCTTTCAAGAATACCAACGGGTCTTTAGGAGGGGTGAAAGAAAGTTCCTTGGCATGATCGGCATAATTAAGGCCGAGCGCAAAGACGGTCGTTCCGGCTTCGATGGGGGGAAGCCATATGACTTCATCTTCTGTCACTGTCCTTCCATCCGTTAAGCGAAGCTTGCCGTTTTCCTCGAATGCCTGATGGATATTGCCTCCATATGCAACACGGGCCCGTTTCATTTGAGTTCCTCCTTTTTCAGCCGCTTTTCGGATCTTATTTCGGAATCCAGCCTGCCTATACTTTCGATTTCAATCGAGACGATATCTCCATCGCCTGCGAGCGGCGGATTTTCTGGTATACCCGTCAACAGGACATCACCCGGGAAAAGGGTCATGAATTCTGTCACATCAGCCAGTAGCTGAGGAATCGGCCGGACTAAGTTGCCGGTATTGTTTTCCTGCACAAGCGTCCCGTTAATGTATACCTTAACGGCCAGGTTTTCAGGGAACTTGATAGAAGCTTGCTTAACGATGAAAGGACCAATCGGGCAGAATCCGTCTCTTGCCTTAAAACGGACAGGGGGGCGGTAAACACTTTCGTGAGGGATACTGATATCGTTGACGATTGTATACCCTTCTATGTAATCAAGAGCCTCTTCTTTTTGTAAAGCTGTCGCTGTCCGGCTGATAACAACTCCAAGAGAGGCTCCGATTTCTAACTGTTCTGCGTCTTCAGGTAAATGGACGATGCCCATATGGTGATTGAATGTATTCTTCGGTTTGATATAAAGGATCGGACCTTGAGGGGGTTGTTTGTAAGGAGGCTTGTGCATGTTTTCCCCGATGGCGGCAAGGGCGCCTTTGTAGTTCAGCAGCGTTCCGTATACAGTACCGGTGACCGGGTTACCCGGGCGGAAGGAAGTTTGGGCAATTGGTGTTCCGTTTACATGTACGTTGCCATTTTCAATAACAGCATCTTCGGAGTAACTTTTATACAGCGATTTTATCCGTGCATACGTCAATACAGTTCACCCTCTCATCAATCATAAAATCATATATGATATCATATATGAAAATTCATTATTTTACAAATATTTTGTAATTTTAGGCAATAATTACCTTACTGGTGGCTATGTGTTTTCACTATAAACGTTTGAATGGCTTAGTCGAAGGTTTCCAAAAAACGTTGGGATGCTTTTGACAGCCGCCGTTCTTTAAGCCAGATGATGGCCGATTCAGATGCAATGAAGGTGTCTTCCAACTCGAGGACAGATAAATCCCTGGAATAACAGGAATAGACGGCCGAGCGAGGAAGTAGGGCGGCGCCGATTCCCGACTTGACCAATTCAAGGATCATGGTTGTATCGGGACAATGGCAGATGACATTTAAATCATATCCTTTCTGTTTGAAACGATCTGTCACCAGTTCAAATAATCCTGCACCGCTGACACGGTGCAAAAGCATGATAGGAATGGATGCCAGTTCTGCTGAAGAGATAGTATGGCGTCTGGCATCCTTGGATTTCATGACGCAAACAAAGCTGTCGGCCAGTAAAGGTTTTACATGAAAATCATCGAGGGAAAGGGGAAGACGGACAATCCCGAGTTCAATTTCCCTATTGCGCAAGTGTTCGGCTACCCGGAAGGAATCCCCTTCATTGAGCCGAAATACGATACCCGGGTACAACTCCCTGAACTTGCGCATCCTTTCGGGAAGATAAGAGAAGCATGATTTGACGCTGCCGATTGCCAAAGTCCCTTGAAGCCCCTCTCCGACTTCTCTTACTTCCTGTTTTAATTCGTCCAGCGACCGGAGAAGTATATTTGTTCTTTCATACAGCACCTTTCCAGCTACCGTCAGTTCCATCGCTTTTCCGTTCCGGTCAAATAATTGTTGCCCCAGCTCTTCCTCAAGTGATTTCAACTGATAACTTAAGGGAGGTTGGGCCATATGAAGCTTTTTGGCTGCTTTTGTAATTTGGCCTTCCCGGGCGATCGCGGCAAAATAACGCAATTTTTTTATGTCCAATGGAAACCCTCCTATACTTTTTTTGTATGCATTAGATACCATTATTTGTATTTTTAATATAGATTACCACATGTTACAGTAAATGTGCGAAAAATTAACTGAATAATCTCAATATTTGGAATCGCTTACATCCTGATTCATAAAAGAGTAAAGGAGATGTGTTAATGGCTGCGAAAACAGGTCGTGAGTATATTGAACGGGTTGATCAAGCCCAGGCGGAAGTGTGGATTGAAGGCAAGAAAGTAGAGGGGAAAATCTCGGAGCACCCTGCTTTTGCAGGGGTGATGAAAACACAGGCAGAATTATACGATCTGCAGCACAAACCGGAAAAGAAAGATTATATGACTTTTCAATCACCGACAACAGGGGAACGCGTCGGCACATCATTTATCCAGCCGGTGACGTTAGAAGACTTAGTCATGAGACGGAAAATGATGCAAGAGTGGGCCGTCCACACCGGCGGTATGATGGGAAGGTCGCCTGATTACATCAATGTCGGAATCATGGCTTACGGGGCGGCTGCCGATATGTTCGGTAAGCAGGATCCTAAATATAGGGACAACATGGTCAATTACTATGAATATTGCCGTGAAAATGACTTGTCATTAACGCATACATTAATACAGCCTCAGGTGAATCGCGGAGTCAGCGCTTCCCAACTGAAGGATCCGTTTATTGCGGCGAGGATCAAAGAAAAAAACTCTGATGGTGTCGTTATAAAAGGGGCACGGCTATTGGCAACACAAGGAGGGATCACAGATGAAATCATGGTGTTCCCTTCGACATTGCTAAAGCAGGAGGATTCAGAAAATCCTTATGCCTATGCTTTCTCAATTCCGAACAACACACCAGGATTGAAGTTCATCTGCCGGGAATCATTTGATTATGGAAAATCCTCATTCGATCATCCGCTCGGGTCCCGCTTTGAAGAGATGGATACCATCGTTGTTTTCGATGACGTGCTTGTCCCATGGGAAAGGGTATTTGCGCTAGGGGATGTGCATATATGCAATCAGGCCTATAAAGAAAGCAATGCTGTCGTACACATGACCCACCAGGTTGTTTCCAAAAATGTCGCAAAAACAGAATTTGTGCTTGGTATTTTGCAATTGATGGCGGAAACGATCAATATAGGGCAATTTCAGCATATTCAGGAGAAAATCTCGGAAGTCATCATTGCCTTAGAAACATTGAAAGCGTATATCACAGCATCCGAAGCTAACGCGGCTATTGATAAATGGGGTGTCATGACACCTGAATTCGCCCCATTGAATGCAGCTCGCCATTATTTCCCTAAGATATATCCGAGGTTCACCGAAATCATGCAACTGATGGGAGCAAGCGGCCTGATGGCCATTCCTTCTGAAGTGGACTTCCATTCAGCCATCCGACCAGATCTTGATCAATATCTGCAGGCTGCAAATGGCGATGCCTATAATCGCGTCAAATTGTATCGTTTGGCATGGGATGTTTGCATGAGCTCCTTCGGTTCAAGGCAAACACTTTACGAACGATTCTTCTTTGGCGACCCTGTCCGAATGGCAAGTGTCCTTTATAACGGTTATGACAAACAGGAATATGTCGACCGTGTGAAGGAATTCCTGAATCGGTCAGAAACAATGATAAATAATTAGATTTGTATTTATATATTATGACGTGAATGCAAGGTTTGAGGGGGAGATGGCATGTATCATCCGGAAGTGGAGTCGGCAACCCGTAAGAAACTTGAAGAGATTCAGTTGACGGGTATACAGGCAACCCATCATCACATGATGAAGAATGTTGCCGCCTATCGCAGGAAGATAGAAAACGCTTATGATAGTACGTTAGCCATACGGAAATTAGAAGATGTTTCCCAATTGCCTTTCATGTCCAAACAGGACTTAAGGGATGGATATCCATACGGCATGTTTGCGGTGCCAATCGAGTCCGTCTCCCGCATTCATGGCTCTTCCGGAACAAGCGGAAAACCTACAATTGTCGGTTATACAGAGGCAGATCTTGATTATTGGTCGGATATGGTCGCACGGGCAATAACCGCGGCCGGGGGCAGAAAAGGAGATATGCTGCTGAATGCATACGGATATGGACTTTTCACCGGGGGGCTGGGGTTGCATGGCGGAGCGGAAAAGCTGGGCTTATGTGTAATCCCGATGTCGGGCGGCAATACTGATCGCCAAATAACAATGATACAGGATTTCCGGCCGAGAGGTATATGCTGCACGCCTTCTTATATAGTGACCATAGCTGAAAAAATGGAAGAGAAGGGCATCGATCCGAAATCGACATCGCTTGAGTTTGGTATTTTTGGTGCAGAACCTTGGACGGATGAACTGAGGGCAATCATCGAAGACAAGCTTGCAATCACAGCGGTCGATATTTATGGGGCGAGTGAATTGATCGGTCCCGGGGTGGCGATTGAATGTGGTGAATATAAGAACGGACTGCACATTGCCGAAGACCATTTTTATGTGGAAGTCATCGACCCTGATACACTTCAGCCGGTACAGGACGGGGAGGAAGGAGAGCTTGTTTTTACAAGTCTTAAAAAGGAAGCGCTTCCTTTAGTCAGATATAGGACAGGGGATATCGCTTCCATTAATAAGGGGGTTTGCGCCTGCGGACGGACAACAGCGAGAATGTCAAGGGTCAAGGGACGTGTTGATGATATGCTCGTAGTCAAAGGGGTCAACTTATTCCCCACGGAACTTGAACGTGTATTGGTGCAGTTCCCGGAATTGGTTCCCCATTATCAGGTGAAATTGATACAGAAAGGCATACTTGAATCATTGCAGCTTCATGTGGAAATAGATGAGCGCATTTTTGCTGAATGTGCAGCAGAATTGCATCATCCGACTATTAATGAATTGAAGCGGTCGGTACAAAAGCAAATCAAGAGCGATTGTTATGTGACATTGGAAGTCCTTATCCAGGCTCCAGGAACAATCCCGCGTTCTGAAGGGAAGGCAATCCGTATACTAAAGGCTTAACGGCGGTTCAAGAAATTAAAAGAAATGATAATTCAACAACTGGATCTTTATCCGGTTGTTTATTTTTTAGGAAGTGCGTCAACTTGTTTAGGATTTTTGTTTGTGTAAGGAATAAAGGAAAGTCTCGCTAAAAGAGAGGCAAATTACGAAAGGGGAATTTGTATGGAACTGAAATTGGATGGAAAAACAGCTCTTGTGATGGCGTCAAGCCAAGGGCTCGGAAAGGCAGTGGCAGAGCAATTTTTAAAAGAGGGCGCTATGGTGATGATTACGAGCAGGAGTGAGGATAAGCTCCAAGCCCTGAAAGAAGAGTTTGTTAAGCAATACCCAGGACAACTGGAATATTACAGGGCTGATATGACCAAACCAGAGGAAATCCGTAAACTGGCGGAAAAAACAAGGGATATATTTGGGGGAATCGATGTACTCATCAATAACAGCGGCGGACCGACAAAAGGTACGTTTTCCAATTTCTCCGATTCTGATTGGCAGGATGCTTTTGAATTGAATCTGTTAAGCTATGTCCGTGTCATCCGTGAGACGCTTCCGGACTTGAAGAAGCGAAGGGGGAAAATTATAAATATTGCATCTTCTTCTATTAAGCAACCAATACCCGGATTGCTCCTTTCTAATGTGTTTAGGCTAGGCGTTGTCGGGTTGACGAAAACACTCGCAGGGGAACTGGCAAAGGACGGTATTTTGATCAATACAGTTGCTCCGGGCAGGATTTCGACCGATCGCCTGCTTGATCTAAACCGCTCAAAAGCGAAAAAAATCAATCAGCCGATCGAACAGATTGAAGAATTATCTCAAAGCGAGATTCCTTTGGGACGTTACGGAACCCCTGAAGAGTTTGCGAAAATGGTGGTCTTCTTGGCCTCCGGTGCGAATACTTATGTAACCGGAACTTCATTGATCGTGGATGGAGGCTTGGTCCAGGCCATTTGAGCAAGATCATCGTTTTACGGACAAAACTGAATTTGTATGAAATCTGAAGCGCTCATAATAATGAGCGTTTTTATAACGGAATGAATTATTACATTATGAAATATGTTATGTTGAAAAAGAATCTTTTGTACAAGCGCCTATTAATCTATTTATCATAGCTTATGAGGATGACGTTAAATTTTTAAAAATATTCTGACTATAATTGCAATTCTTATAACGAATATATATAATATCGTTATAAAAGCATTATATAAGGAGGATGAAGATGTCCGGATTACATCATATGCCGGTCGAGTCCGACTCATTGTCGCATGAGGAAAAAATGGTCCGTTTTATGGAACGTATAGACGCTGGGGAGAAAATTGAAGCGGATGATTGGATGCCGAATGATTACCGTACTGCCCTGGTGAAGCTCATTTCCATGCATGCTATCAGTGAAATTATGGGAGCGCTTCCGGAAAAAGAATGGGTGCCTAAAGCGCCATCACTACAAAGAAAACTGAGCATAATGGCGAAGGTGCAGGATGAAATGGGGCATGGCCAATTACTGCTTCGCGTAACGGAAGATTTACTAAAACCGTTCGGAAAGACAAGGGATGACATCATGAATGATTTATTCAATGGTGATTTGAAGTTTCATAACGTATTCCATATGGAAACGAAATCGTGGGGCGATGCAGGTATGATTGCCTGGCTGGTTGACGGTGCAGCCATTATGACCCAAACGAATATGCTCAATGCTTCGTACGGGCCTTATGCTCGCGCTTTGCATCGGATATGCGCGGAGGAGGTTTTTCATGCCCAGCATGGAGAAGCGATCATTATGGCATTAGCAGAAGGCACGGAGAAGCAACAGGAGATGGTGCAAGATGCTTTGAACAGGTGGTGGGAACCGCTACTGATGTTTTTCGGGCCGGCCACAAGTGCCACTACAGGTTCTTCCAAACAGGATATTACAATTAAGTACAAAATCAGAAACAAAACAAATGAAGAATTGAGGCAGCTGTTCTTCACCAAGTATATTCCCCGTGTAAAGGCCTTGGGGCTTGAGATTCCTGATCAAACGATGAAATATGATGAACAGACTAAGCAATGGATCTACGCCCAGCCTGATTGGAATGCCTTCAAATCAATCATCCGCAATCAGGGCCCTTGTTCACAGAAGAGGCTGCAGCTGCGCAGAGGCTCATATGAAAGAAACGAATGGGTCCGCGAAGCATTAAGAAAAACGAGCGGTTGACCGGAAGGAGGGAGGAACAGTTGAATAAAACGGATACATTTTATCAGGAATATGAAGTATTCAGCAAGAAAACCAACAATGCGCCGATCCAGCATCAATTCAGCCTGCTTGCGCCCAACATGGATATGGCGTTGATTATGGCCCAAGAAAATTTTATGCGTAGAGAAGCAGTAGCGGATCTATGGGTCGTAAAAAGTTCAGATATCAGAAGACTATCAACGGAAGAGAAACAGATGCTGTCCCGGCTAGACAATAAGGAATACCGGACGACAAAGGGATACGGCTATCTGAAAAAGAAATGGCGCGCGTATGAACAAAAAATCCTTGATGAAAAGGAAATCATGTCTTGGGGAGGTGATGGGAAATGATGAATCTTACTAAGGACTCATCCCTTAATCCACTGGCAAGCCTATTGTTCCAATTGGCTGATGATGATTTCCTGTATGCGTACCGCGGGTCGGAATGGCTTGGGCTTGCGCCGCATATCGAAGAAGATGTGGCTTCTTCTTCCATCAGCCAGGACAGCATGGGCCATGCTGCGATGTTTTATAAGTTGCTTTCTGAGATGGGCTATGGCTCGCCTGATCTGTTGGCCCACGGCAGGAAGGTGGAGGATAGGATGAACAGTGTGTTGGTCGAACGGGTGAACGGTCCAGGTGAATACACGGAAAACCCTCAATATGATTGGGCATATGCAGTAGCGAGGAATTATATTTATACGACAGCGAAGAAAGTGAAGATGGAGGCTTTGAAAATGTCAGGCTATCCGCCGCTTTCCGATATAGCGGTTAAAGTGGGCATGGAGTTATATTATCATGAAATGCATTGGCGAACGTGGTTCGTTCAGCTGTTCAGTTCAACTATGGATGCGAAAACAAGGATGCAGGAAGCACTCGACAAAGTGTTAGCGGATTTCGGTGATTATTTCTCACTTGGTCCATTTTCTGAGGAAATAACAAATAACATTCTATTCACAGACGAATCCGCGTTATGGGAAAGGTGGCTTGCTAGCGTCCAGCCGATTTTCTCCTCTTTAGGCATCGACCTCCCAACAAAGCAGGAGCAACCGCCCTTGCAAAACGGAAGGTATGGCGACCATACCCCGGACTTAGATCAGGCGATCCTGATCATGTCTGAAGTCTACTCTACGGAGCCGCAAGGGCAATGGTAAAGAAAGATGGCTGTGGAACGGACGAGTTGCATAAACAAGTCATGGATGTACTGAGAACTGTGAAGGATCCAGAAATCGATACAGTCAGTATCATCGATTTGGGGATGGTGGAGAGAATATCCATCGAACAGAGGGAAGACATGCCTGAAGCCGTCATCTCCATCCTGCCGACGTTCCTAGGATGTCCGGCACTTGAAATCATCCGGCGGAACATTCAAACAGCCGTAGAGGCCACCATGCTTTTCGGTCATGTGGGAGTGGAGTTCCTTAAAGCGCCGCCATGGACTTCCGACAGGATCACGGCTCAAGGGGCCGAGAGACTGAAGGAGTTCGGGATCGCGCCTCCGCCGATTAGATCGAATGAAGATGGTTCTTGGCATGTCAATTGCCCGTACTGCCATTCGGAATATGTGACAATGGAGAATATTTTCGGTCCAACAGCCTGCAGAAGTATTTTGTATTGCCGAAGCTGCAAGAATCCTTTTGAGGCCATGAAACCGATATCAAATCTATGATGAAAAGGGGATATAACTATGCATAAACTGATCGCTCTTTATAAACATCCGGAAAACAAGGAAACTTTCGATGACCATTATTTCAATGTTCACGGACCGCTGACTGAAAAAATACCCGGGCTTCAGAAGATGGTCGTGACAAAAATGGCCGGATCACCGATGGGGGGAGAGGCGGCCTATTATTTGATGTGCGAAATGTATTATGAGGATCTGGATGCTTTGAAAAACGGCATGCGGTCAGCAGAAGGCAAAGCTTCCGGAAAAGACTTGATGGGGTTTGCCGGCGAGCTTGTGACATTGATGATTGGTGAAGAGGTGAAATGAGCCCCGGCCAATTCATTAAAACCGATGTGAAGGATGGTATCGGTCTCCTGACTTTGAATAGGCCTAAGCAGCATAATGCCTTGAACAGGGAGATGGTGACGGAGATTGTCCTGGCGATGGAAGGATTTGATCAGGATGAATCGGTGCGGGTCATTTTATTGAAGGGGGAGGGCCGTTCGTTTTCAGCGGGCGCAGATATCGATGAAATGATGGAGGATGATCCTGTCACCTTGGAATTGCTCAACCAGTTTGCTCTTTGGGATAGGCTTGCGTTGGTTAAGAAGCCAATCGTCGGAGCTGTCCACGGGTTTGTGTTCGGAGGCGGCTTCGAGCTGGCACTTTGTTGCGATATACTGATCGCCGCAGAAGGAGCAAGTTTCTCGTTCCCGGAAGTGGGTCTTGGCGTCATGCCTGGTGCGGGCGGGACACAAAGGCTGACGAAGCTTGTCGGGCGAATGAAGGCAGTGGAGTGGCTGATGACGGGGCAGAGAATCTCTGTGGAGAAGGCAATGGAATATGGTTTCATTAACCGAATTACTCCGATTGAACTGCTGGAAGAGGAAACGCTTACTTTCTGTCTGAAACTGGCAGCACAACCGCCCCTTTCGCTTCGGCTAATCAAAGAATCGGTTCATAAAGCGGTTGATTATCCTTTATATGAAGGGATGCAATATGAGCGGAAAAACTTTTATCTGCTGTTTGGTTCAGAAGACCAAAAAGAAGGAATGAGGGCTTTTCAAGAAAGAAGGAAGCCGAAGTTCAATGGGAGGTAGATCCGATGGCATATGAATACATCGATTATGGAGTGCGTCAAGGGGTTGCTTGGCTTCGTCTAAATCGGCCGGACACTTTGAATGCATTCATCCCGGCCATGAACGGAGAAATCGGTTCGGCTGTCAAAGAAGCTTCAGCGGACAAAGAAGTGAGGTGCCTAGTCATAACAGGGGAGGGGAGGGCATTCTCTTCCGGTCAGGATCTGTCAGTCGTAAATGAAGAAATGGATCATGGCCAAGTGCTGAGGGATCATTACATTCCGATGATGCTCGCTATCCGTTCTTGTCCGAAACCGATTGTTGCAGGGCTGAACGGTGTGGCTGCCGGAGCCGGGCTAAGCCTTGCGCTGGCTTGCGATTTCAGGATTATTTCCGAGAAAGCCAGCTTGGTCAATGCTTTTATACATGTTGGGTTGATACCTGATGCCGGTAACCTGTATCATTTGCAAAAGCTAATCGGAAAGGCCAAGGCAATGGAGCTATCGGTACTAGGTGAAAAGGTGTCGGCTGAACAGGCATATAAACTTGGATTAGCGACAAGCATTCTGCCATCGGAACAATTTAATGATGGACTCTCGCAATTTGCCGGACGGTTGGCCAGTCTGCCGACCAAGGCAATAGACCTTATAAAAAAACAATTGGACTACGCAGATCGTCTCAGTATGGAAGATTATCTGATAAAAGAAGCAGAAAGCCAAAGGATTGCGGGAATGACCGCCGATCATAGGGAAGGCGTTCAAGCGTTTCTCGGCAAAAGGCAACCGCAATTCATTGGCCGTTAATAAGGAGGGTATTTATGCAATCACAAGGGGTGCAAGAAGAGAAGAACACATGGAAGAAAGATTTCTATCACTTGATCATAAACGGGGAGAAGACCAAAAGTAAAAAGGACGGGACTTATTGGACATTCAATCCGGCGACTGGTGAAAAAATAGCAGAAGTGGCCAAGGGGTCTACCGAGGATGCAGAAATGGCGGTAAAGGCAGCGCGCGATGCTTTCGACTATGGAAAGTGGAAGAAGTATCCGGCCTCGCGCCGGGCTCAGATCCTCAATCGGATTGCGGCCATTATGCGGTCAAAGTTTGAACAATTAGTAGAATTGGAGATCTTGGATACCGGTAAATCTATACATGCAGCCCAAGGGCAGGTTACACAAGCGATAGAAGACTTTGAATTTTATGCCGGCGCACTCATCGCCCATAGAGGAACCGTGAATAATGTCCCTGGCCAGTTCCATAATTATACGGAGAAAGAACCTGTCGGGGTATGCGCTCAAATCATTCCTTGGAATTATCCGCTTATGATGGCTGCATGGAAAATTGCTCCGGCCATCGCGGTCGGCTGTTCAGTAGTCGTCAAGCCGGCGTCCCTGACTCCTTTGACGGCCATTGCACTCGGTGAAATCTGTTTAGAAGCCGGAGTTCCGGCGGGGGTCGTCAACATTGTGACCGGGGACGGGTCGGAAGTAGGCAATTTTCTGGTTGAACATCCAGCTGTCGATAAAGTCGCCTTCACAGGTTCAACCCCTGTTGGTAAAGGTATCATGGAGCGGGCATCAAAGACATTGAAACGCATCACGCTCGAACTCGGCGGCAAATCCCCTAATATCGTATTTGCCGATGCTGACTTGACTGCAAGCGTCGATGGGGCCTTGTTCGGCATTTTCTATAATTCCGGGCAATCGTGTGAGGCAAGATCTAGGTTATATGTCCAGGAAGACATATATGAGGAATTCTTGGAACAATTCCTCGAAAAGGCGAAAAAAATCCAACTGGGCGACCCGTTCAGTAAAGATACACATATGGGAGCAATCATCGACCAAAAACAATTGGATGTCATCGACCGTTATGTGAAAGCAGCGGCAGAAGAAGGGGCCAATATTCTTTGCGGAGGCAAATCTGCTGCAGTACCGGGATATGAGGATGGTTTCTGGTATGAACCGACCGTGATTGCCGGTGTAACGAATGATATGAAGATTGTTCAGGAGGAGATTTTTGGACCAGTTGTTGTCATCATGCCGTTCAAGGATGAAAAGGAAGCGATCCGGCTGGCGAATGATAGTGAATACGGACTGGGTTCCGCTGTTTGGACAAAAGATGGGGCAAAGGCAACACGAGTGGCCAATTCCATACGCGCCGGCATTGTCATGGTGAATTGTCCGTTTTCGGCATTTCCGGGCACCCCATTCGGAGGCTATAAGCAATCGGGCTTCGGTCGGGAACTTTGTATAGAGACGCTGGATTTATATACGGAGACGAAAAGTATATTGTCCTATTATGGGGCTAGGCCGTTGAATCCTCTGAATCTATAGAATCTGTTTGAAAGAAACGGACAGCGCCTTAGGGCGTTGTTCGTCTTTATGCATATAAGGGAGGGTATTGGTTATGACAATGAAAGTGGTTGTGGTCGGCTCCGGTGTCATGGGGAGGGGAATTGCCTATTCAGCTGCCCGAGGAGGATTCGATGTAAAGCTAGTCGATACTTCAAGCGATGCATTGAACAATGCAAAAGTGGAGTTGGAGGGGTTGGTCCAGACCGGGCTGGAAAAGAAGAAACTCACAGTATCTGAGGGAACACGGATAAGAGAATATATCCTGTACAGCGTTGATCTGAAGCAATCTGCAGCAGATGCTGACCTGGTGATCGAAGCGGTGCCTGAAATAGCCTCAATCAAGAAAGCAGTATTTGAAACAGTTGCCTCAACCGCGCCAGAACATTGTATTTTCACGACGAATACATCTACTATGAGCCCAACGGAAATAGGTTCCTATACGAAAAGGCCTGATCGGACGATGGCGATGCATTTTTTTAACCCGGTACATAAAATGCCGCTGGTGGAATTGATCAAGGGACTCGAAACAACCGAAGAGACCGTTCGAGTCGTTGAATTGGCTGCCAAAAAGATGGGTAAGGAAACAGTGACAGTCAATGAGTTCCCTGGTTTTGTAACAAGCAGAATCAGCGCTCTTGTCGGCAATGAGGCGTTTTATATGCTCCAGGAAGGGGTCGGGACGCCGGAAGACATCGATAAAGCAATCAGGCTTGGGCTGCGTTATCCGATGGGACCGTTCGAATTGGCTGATCTGGTAGGGTTGGACGTAAGGCTCAACAACTTAAGGTATCTCCATGAAAAGCTCGGGGATAAATACCGTCCGGCACCGCTACTGGAGCAATACGTTAATGCAGGCAGGCTGGGCAGAAAATCAGGAAGGGGCGTCTATGAGTATTCTGGAGATAGAAAAGGAGGGGAGATATGAATAGGGCAGTCATTGTGGATGCCGTTAGAACGCCTATCGGGCGTTATAAGGGTGCCCTGAAGGATATTCGCCCCGATGATCTCGGTGCAGCAGTCATCCGGGCATTGGTTGAACGAAACCCCTTAATCTCACCGAGAGAGATTGAGGAAGTTGTCATGGGCAATGCTAATCAGGCCGGGGAAGATAATCGCAATGTTGGCAGAATGTCTGCGCTCTTGGCCGGTCTGCCAGTTTCTGTCGGCGGAACGACCATCAATCGGCTATGCGGATCAGGTCTTGATGCTGTCCTGTATGCTGTACGGTCTATAGCCTGCGGAGAAGGGGATACGTATATTGCTGGCGGTACAGAGAGTATGACGAGGGCACCGTTGGTGACACGAAAACCAGAGACAGCTTTTCCGAGAGGGAATATGGAATTATTCGACACGACCATCGGCTGGCGGTTCATTAATGATAAGCTGCAAGAGGCATACGGGATCGAGAGCATGCCGGAAACGGCGGAAAATGTGGCGAAAAAGTATGGAATAACAAGGGAAGAACAAGACCTGTTCGCTCTTTCCAGCCAGCAAAAAGCAAAGGCAGCCATGGAAAAGGATGTGTTTTCAAGAGAAATCATCCCAGTGGCCCATAAAGACAGGAAAGGGAATGAACGTGTAATCGACCGGGATGAACATCCCCGTCCGGAAAGCAGCCTTGAATCATTGGCCAAGCTTCCGTCATTGTTTGCCGGCGGGACGGTAACAGCCGGGAACGCCTCTGGAATAAACGATGGTGCTTCTGCGCTCCTATTGATGAGTGAAGAAAAAGCACTACAGGCCGGCTGCCGGCCGCTCGCTTATGTCCTGGGAGGAGCAATAGCTGGGGTGGAGCCTTCCGTAATGGGGATCGGACCGGTCGAGAGCACCAAAAAGCTGTTGGAGCGGCTCGGGTTGAACGTGAATGACATTGATCGGATTGAATTGAACGAAGCATTTGCGGCCCAATCGATTGCCTGTATAGAAGAGCTGAAGTTCGACCGTGAGAAAGTCAATGTGAACGGAGGGGCTATCGCATTCGGTCACCCGCTTGGAGCAAGCGGAGCTAGGATTCTGACCACCCTTGTCCATGAGCTGTCTGAAAAGCAGCTGACATACGGTTTAGCCACAATGTGTGTCGGAGTCGGTCAGGGAATTTCTTTGTTGGTAAAAAGGTACAGTTCTTAGATTCTCTCATTAAGAATAACGTTTTTGTTGAATATTGAGGATATTCTGTTATATCCTGAATAAGCAATCATTCTTGTAATCTGTGAAAAAAGAGTGGGGTAAAAATGGGCGCTAATACACAGTCTATGATATTTACATTATATGGAGAGTACATCAGACATTACGGAAATAAGGTTTGGATAGGGAGCCTGATCAGGCTTCTGAAGGAATTCGGTCATAACGAGCAGGGGGTAAGGGTCGCAATTTCACGTATGGTTAAGCAGGGCTGGGTAGAGGCTGAAAAACAGGGAAACAAAAGCTATTATTATCTGACCCCAAGAGGTGCCGCCAGGATGGAAGAAGCGGCCCAAAGAATTTATAAGCTGCAGCCGCATGAATGGGATCATAAATGGCGGATATTGATGTACACAATCCCGGAAGATAAGAGGAACTTAAGGGATGAACTGAGAAAAGAACTGCTCTGGAGCGGTTTCGGCAGCTTTACGAGCGGCTGTTGGATTTCCCCGAACCCATTGGAAAAAGAGGTTCATTCGCTGATTGACACATATGGGATCGGCGACTATGTCGACTTTTTTGTATCCGATTACCTGGGTCCGAGAGATAATGCTTCCATTGTCGGCCGCAGCTGGCCCCTAGAGGATATAGCTAAGAAATACGAAGAGTTCATTTCTACGTATAGTCCGCAATTCTTTGTTCATCAAAGCATGATCCAAAATGGTCAAATGACAGACGCTGAATGTTTTGTTGTGCAGACGAACCTCGTGCATGAATACAGAAAATTCCTGTTTATTGACCCAGGCTTGCCTAAAGAGCTGCTTCCCGATAACTGGAGTGGTAATCATGCTGCATTATTGTTCAGCCAATATTACAAAGCGCTGGCTGAGCCGGCCAATGCATTCTTTGAGGATATTTTCCGCGAAGGCAATGATCTGACGAAGAAAGACAGTGATTATGAGGCGGCTGAACATCCACTCATCGTCAAATAACCCTAATTTAGGTGTGTATAACAAGATTTCAGCGGGGAGAGATAAATATGAAACGAGTTTGTGACTTGCTTTCGATCAAGGTGCCATTCGTCCAGGGAGGGATGGGTAACATTAGCAATGCCCCGTTGGCATCAGCGGTTTCGGAAGCAGGCGGGTTAGGCATGATTGGGTGCGGGACAATGACGCCTAAGGAAGTCGAATCAATCATTATTGAGACAACTGCATTGACGGATAAGCCATTCGCCCTTAATATCCCGATAAATGTCTGCCCTTCTCCCGACGCAATGCTTGAAATGGCCATTACGTACAATATACCGGTTGTTTCCTTGTCAGCCGGAAATCCGGCTCCCTATATTCCTTTTCTGAAAGAGAAAGGTGTAAAGGTGATGGTGGTGGTTGCTGCTGTTTCACAAGCGAAAAAAGCAGAGGCAGCGGGAGCCGACCTTTTGATTGCGGAAGGATTTGAGGCGGCAGGCATTAATTCAAGCCTGGAAACGACCACATTTTCTCTAATTCCGCAAATAACTGAAGCTGTCAGTATCCCTGTACTGGCAGCAGGGGGAATTGGTGACGGCAGAGGGGTGGCTGCGGCCCTGTTGCTCGGTGCCGGCGGTGTCCAGATGGGGACCCGTCTGATCGCCACAAAAGATGCGCCTGTCCATCTGTCCTATAAGCAAAAGATTTTGGATGCGGACGATAAAGGAACCGTTATCATAGGCCGATCGGTAGGAAGGACTCGCCGGGTGCTTCGTACACCATATGCCGACAGGTTAGCTTCCATAGAGAAGGAACAGCTGAGTGCAGAAGCTTTCCATGAATGGACATCGGAAAGTCGTCACATCACAGGTGCCTTGGAGGGAGACTTTGAGAATGGCTTCATCAACGCCGGGCAGATTGCAGGCCTTATTGAAGATCTGCCGACCGTTAAGCAGCTCTTTGAAACTATGATGAAAGAAGCAGTGGAAAAGATAGACAGTATAGGAGAAGGACTCAAGCAGCTTAAAAGCTGAAGGTGGCTTCCCGTTCATATTGAAAAGGCACGGACGCTGTTACAACAGCGTCCGTGCCTTTTACTATGTGAGCATCGAGTCATTTATGGGACTTCGCATATTCTTTGCCGAGCCCTGATTGTTTTTTAGGATTCAGATGAATCGCCTGCCCGAGGGTGTTTTCTATTGATTCGAGCAAAGCTTCATTAACGCTTGGATGGGCATATGCCGGAAAGCTCAGGTCCTCCACCTTAGCGGCCATTTCCAGCGCCTGGATGAATGTGCTCGATAATTCCACTGCCCCTGAGCCGATCATGTGGATGCCGAGCAAGATGTCACTCTGCGCATCGACAATGACTTTCACTAATCCAATGGCCTGCCCAGATAATGCCGCATATCCGTTCCCTCCTAAAGGGAAAAGACCGGTCTTGAAATCTATGTCTTGAGCCCTCGCCTCCTCTTCTGACAGACCTGCCGCAGCAATTGGAGGGACGGTATGAACAATGGAAGGGAGTAATGAAAGGTCATTGACAACCGGAAGCCCTGAAATCGCTTCGGCCGCTACTTTCCCTTGCCTGATTGCTTTGACAGCCAGTTGAGGGCCTATCGTCGTATCACCGATGGCGTAAATAGAAGGGACGTTCGTCTGCAATTTTTCATCCGTCTCAATAAACCCATCCTCGGTCCTCCGAATTCCTAACCGCTCTATGCCAAGAAGCTCTGTTTTTGGTCTCCGCATTGAATCGACCAGCAAAAAATCTGCTTCTGATGTGATGGTGTCGCCTGAGTCCGATACGAATTCGGAGATAATCCTGCCTGATTGTTGTCGAGTGCCTGCCAGTATATAACCGGAGTGCTGTTTGATTTTCAGTTTTTTCATTTGTCTTTTTAGTTCTGTATAGATGTTTAAGTCCAGCTCTGGTTCCTTTTCCATGACCAATTCGACCGAACAGCCGAGTATGCTGTACGAAAAGGCCGCTTCCAATGCAATGTAAGAATGCCCGTGGATGGTCAGTTGATCTGGGAGATAAGGGAGATCGAACATATTCTCGGAAAATAGTATTTGATCGCCTTGAGCTATGGTTGAAGCGGATGAGCTGCCTGTGGCGATGATCGCCTGCTTGAATGAATATGTATCGAATTGGTGATCCAGCGAGACGCTGATACGATTTTCAGATAAAAATGCGGCTTCCCCTTTGACCAGTTCGACTTTATTGGAAGCACATAATGCTTCAATGCCTTTTCGGAGCTGTTTGATTGTTTTTTGTTGGAAGTCCTTGAGACGTCCGTAATGAAAAGACTCTTTAACCTCAAACCCGATATCGTGAAGATGAGCCTGTTCTGATTTCTTTTTAGCAGCTTGGGCGAGGATTTTGGAAGGGATACAGCCTTTATTCAGGCAGATCCCTCCAATCAGATCCTTTTCGATAAGCATTACCTTGATCCCCAGTTGGGCGGCCCTGATGGCTGCGCTGTATCCTCCTGGCCCGCCGCCAATCACAATCAGGTCTCGTTCCTGTGTCAGTTCACCGACGACCATTTTATATCATCTCCAATAATAGATTATAAGGATGTTCGACGAGGGAGGCGAACCGATTGGTAAAACGGACTGCGCTTGCTCCGTCGGCAATCCTGTGATCGAAAGACATAGACATGTTCATCATGGAGCGGATGACAATTTCATCCTGTTCGTTGATGATTGGCTGCTTTTTTGTCTTGTGGAAGGCGATGATGGCGGCCTGCGGATAATTGATGATTGGGGTGGCGCCGATACTTCCCATCGGTCCCACATTGCTGATCGTGAATGTGCCGCCGCCCAATTGGCTTGGCGTCAGCTGGCCGTTACGGGATTTCTCTTGGATTTCCTTCATTTCATCATGAATTTGCTTGATGGATTTCTTGTCGGCATCCAGGATGACAGGGACTATCAGGCCGGCAGCAGTATCAGTTGCCACTCCGATATGATATTCGTTATGAAGGATGATCTGTTCATTTTCCATATCGAGTTTGCTGTTGAATACACGATGATCCTTTAAGGCGATGCATAGTGCCTTTATGAAAAAGGCCGTCACGGAAACCGTTGTACCCGATTCCTTCATTTCATTTTTGACATGCAGCAGGTTTGTCATATCGATTTCTTCAAAGTGAGTCACATGGGGTATCGTGTATTTTGATTTGATCATCTTGTCGGATATTTTGCGGCGGACTCCCCTGAACGGTATGCTGTCGATTGCCGCGAATGAAGGCGACGGATCAGGCATTGAGCTCTTTGGCTGAATCTCTTTTTCAGTATGCTTTGCAAGATAGTCATAAACATCCTGTTCGGTGATCCGGCCGGAAGGGTCCTTCCCGGTCACCTGTTCAATGTCAATATTATGTTCACGAGCTATTTTCCTCGTGAAAGGTGTGGCAAGGACCCGTTTTGATATGGTTGTTCGGGTAGTGGAAGGTTGGGTTTCTTGCCTTTTAGGGGTGGATTGTACGGTCTTCTGCTTCTCGCTTGAGTTTTCTGCTGAAGAGGAGCCGGTGTCGATTGATACCAGGACGGTTCCGACCGGCACCGTTTTCCCAAGCGGGATTTTGATGGACCGTATGACGCCGGTGGCTGGAGAAGGGAGGGAAGCCACCATCTTGTCTGTCTGTACTTCAACTAATGGTTCATCGGCCTTGATGGGATCGCCTTCGTTAAAAAAGTAATGAATGACCTCGCCTTCCGTCATTCCTTCGCCGATATCGGGCAGTTTTAATTCGATCACATTTCATGCCTCCTTAAAAATGATAAGTTTCTTTAATCGCTTGAAGGACTCGATCACAGTTCGGCAAGTGGTGATGTTCTAAGGAGTAAAGGGGCACAGGAATATCGAATCCGGTTACACGGGCTATCGGCGCCTTAAGGTAGAGGAAGGAAGTATCATTTATAGTCGATAACAGCTCTGCGCCAAAACCGGAAAATCGTTGGGCTTCGTGGATAATCACCGCTCTGCCAGTCTTCTGAACGGATTGGGCGATGATGTCACGGTCAAGAGGAGAAAGGGTACGCAAGTCGATGACTTCGCAGCTTATCCCCAGCTTTTCTGCTTCTGCTGCAGCTTTGTCGGCAACGGAAACCATGGCTCCCCACGTTAGGAGTGTGACATCAGTACCGGCTCGGACTATCTCTCCCTTTCCGATTTCAACTGTATACTTTCCTGAAGGAACGGATTGTTTACCTAAACGATAGTTCTTCATGGACTCAAGGAACAGGACCGGATCCGGATCTTCGATGGCTGAAATCAACAAACCTTTGGCATCGTATGGATTGGAAGGGCATACGACTTTTATGCCGGGCATATGAGTGAAAAGGGCTTCCGTGGAATCTGAGTGTATCTCAGGTGCATGAATGCCTCCTCCATATGGAGCCCTGATGACCATAGGCACAGTGTAATGGCCCATAGTACGCATGCGCAGCCGGGATACATGGGTCATGATCTGTTCGTAGGCGGGATAGATGAAACCGAGAAACTGGATTTCTGCTATTGGATGGAATCCGTTGGATGCCAGGCCGACAGAAGTCCCGATAATGCCAGCTTCACTTAAAGGGGTATCGACCACACGGTCTTCGCCGAAGTCAGCCTGAAGCCCGTCTGTTGCACGAAAAACACCGCCGTTCTTGCCGACATCTTCACCGAGAATGATGGTTTTTTCGTCTTCTTGCAGCATGATGCGCAAGCCGTCATTGACAGCCTGGACAAGGGTCATTTCTGTTTCTGCGGAAGAGGAATGCGCCGATACTTCTTCAATTCGGATAGCCATATTCATTTACCTCCTGTTTGGGATAAGTACTGATCCTTCTGTTCCTGCAGATGGGCTGGTATTTGGGCATACACATAATCAAACATGGAGCTGATGGGAGGTTTTGGGAACTTCTCCATTGTCACAATAGCTGTATCTATTTCTTCGGTGATGGATTCCTGGATATTCATTGCCTTGGTTTCGTCCCAATAGTCATAATGTTTCATAAAGGCTTCCAGACGGGGAAGAGGGTCAGGGAATTCTTTGGCTCTCGAAGTATCCTTATACCTGCTCGGATCATCCGCTGTTGTATGGGCGCCCTTCCTCCAGGTGACTGCCTCTATCAAGTATGGTCCACCGCCGTTGCGCGCTTTCTCGAGGGCCTCCTTCGTCTCGAAATAGACAGAGAAACAATCATTACCGTCAATCCGGACAGAAGGCATGCCGTAGGCCACCGCCTTTTGGGCAATTGTTTCTGAGTTCATTTGTTTTTCAATCGGCAAGGAAATGGCATATGAATTGTTTTGATTGAATAACACCAAGGGAACTTGAAAGACGCTTGCAAAATTCATCCCTTCGTGGAAATCGCCTTCGGAAGTGGCGCCATCTCCAAAATAGACGATTGCAGCATTGGTGGTGCCCTTCCTTTTTTCCGCCCAAGCAGCCCCTGCGGCATGGGGAATCTGAGTCGCTATCGGGACCGCTGGCGGGAAGATGTTTTTTCCTTCAGGAGGGACATATCCTTCCATCCGTCCCTGCCAATGCAGGAACATCGTGACCAAATCTTGTCCGTACGTCAGTATCGCCCCATGGTCCCGATAGGTAGGGAACATCCAGTCCTGTCCTCGAAGTGCCATGGCGCTTCCCACCTGAGCTGCTTCCTGCCCTTCGAAAGGGGCATATGTGCCGATCCGTCCTTGTCGTTGCAGGCTGATTGCCTTCCGGTCGAATGTGCGGATCCGATGCATATGTTTATACATATCCCAAACCAGTGTATCCGTAATGCCCGGGTCTTCCGCAATCAAATATCCTTTGTGATCCATGACTTGCTTAATGGGAAATTGTTCCTTCATCTTCAATTCACCTCGCAATAAATTTTTGTCTGAAAGTCCATTTAGGGCGTGACATTCCTGTAAAGAAGCTGTTTTGATTCTTCCTGTCTTCCAATTTTTGTTCACATAGGCGGTTGGCTGCTTCTAAGGTGGAAACTCCCTCTTTGGTGGATTGGTTGAAAATAGTGGTCAGGACGTCATGAATTTGTTTGGCTTTTGACATAACCCTTTGTTTGTTGGGGCCGTACAGCTCGTCTGAAACCTGGATCAGGCCCCCTGCATTGACGATATAATCTGGTGCGTAGAGAATGCCTCTGGAGAAGAGCTCCATTGCATGCCGGTCATCCTGCAATTGGTTGTTGGCTGAGCCGACGATGGCTTTGGCCTTCAGTCTTGGAATGGTCGCATCATTGATGATTCCCCCAAGCGCGCAAGGGACGAATAGATCGGCATCCGTTTCGTAAATATCCTGGGAAGAAACAACTGTCACCTTTCCGGGAGCCTGCTTTGCGAAGGATTCGATTGAGAGCAGAACATTTTCGTTAATATCCGTTACATAAACATGTGCGCCTTCAGTAAGCAGCTGCTCAACGACTTTATAGCCGACTTTCCCTAACCCTTGAACCGCATAGGATGAAAGGGTACAGTCTGGTATCCCTTTCAGCATTTGATTAGTTGCCCGGATGCCGCACAGCACCCCGAAAGCGGTCGGTACAGATGAATCACCGCCGCCTCCATATTCTTCAGGTATGCCGACTATGTATTCGGTCTCCTTGGAGGCATGAACGAAATCCTCCATGCTTGTGCCCAAGTCAGTGCCTGTATAAAAACGGCCGCCGAGTGATTGGATGAATTGGCCTAACGCACGGAACAATTCGGGGGATTTGTCTGTTGCAGGATTTCCGATGATGACTGCTTTCCCGCCTCCAAAGTCGACATCTGATGCTGCACATTTGTATGTCATCCCTTTTGAAAGCCTTAAAACATCCTCCAACGCTTTATCCATTGTAGGATAAGGAAACATGCGGCATCCGCCCAGGGCAGGGCCGAGGGTTGTATCGTGGATGGCAATGATTGCTTTCAGTCCTGTGGCAGGATCATTGCAGAAAAGCACTTGTTCATGCCCGTTTATCTGCTCGAACAATTTCATGGTATGGTCTGTGGGAAAATCAGTAGTTTGCATCATATACCTCCTATAGGAACACATATATTTCCCTAAGCGATAGTTGTTAAGCTTTTAGTTTTGCTTCTATTTCTTTTTTTGGAAGAACGGCCTGTATGACCTCCCCTGTACCGATTACTTGCTTGTCATTTTTCACTATTACGGAAGTTTTGAGCATATTTCTCTTTTTTTCTATTAAAGTGGCTGTGACTACAACGTTTGAACCAAGCGGGGAAACTGCCAGATGCTTTACTGTCACGGAAGCGCCTACACCTTCTTCATGGGGTTCCAAGTAAGGGAGGATAATTTTTCTTGATGCCCACTCCATGTGATATACCATGGAAACAGTTGAATAAGAAGGATGAACAACTTCTCCTCCAAAAGCGGCAAACATAGACTCATCAACAGTGATATGCAAAGATTCGGCGTGGCCGATCTCAAGTCCGGGCTTCACTAAAACCACCTCCAACGCCCAAATATATATAACACTTATCAAACGATATTTTACCAATTCGTTACAATATGGTCAATTAATTTTCGAAATTTTATAAATATTTGCATTGACATTGTGGGTATTCGTTGTTACATTAAAGCGTTAATATAATTAACTAAATATTCGAAATAATAAAAATTCTTGTTTGCTATTTAATTGGAACTAGTTATAATTAGTTGTAATATAACAACAATGGATATAATCGGATAAAAAAAGTTATGGAAATGGAGGAATCTCATGAATAAGAAAATTTGGACTAAAGGTGCTGTGATTGGTGTGCTTTCGATGGTATTGCTGGCTGGCTGTAATTCGGAAGAGGAGAAAAAACAGACAGCCAACGAGGGGGGAGATAAGACGTATATAATCGGCATAAATCAGTTTGTGGAACATCCATCTTTGGACGCGGCGACCGATGGCTTTAAAGAAGCTCTAAAGGATAATGGGGTAAAAGTCGAATACGATGACCAGAACGCCCAGGCTGATCCGAATAATGCTGGCCCGATCTCCAATAATTTCGTCTCCAAAGGCGTTGATTTAATCTTCGCCAATGCTACTCCAAGTGCCTTGGCATCATTAAATGCCACTCAAGATATCCCGGTTGTCTTCACGTCAGTAACCGACCCGGTCGGGGCAAAACTTGTTGAATCCTTTGAAAGTCCCGGGGGGAATGTCACGGGAACTTCAGATGCCAACCCAGAGGCGATACCTAGCACTGTCAAATTCATAGCGGAAGAAATGGAAGCAAAGAAAATCGGCACCATTTATAATCCGGGAGAGCAGAATTCAGTGGTGCAGGTGGAAGCGGTCAAAGAGGAAGCGAAAAAAGCAGGGCTTGAATTAACGGAAGCATCTGTTTCGACTTCCGCCGAGGTGAAGCAAGCGGCCGAATCCCTGATCGGAAAGGTGGATGTCATCTATGTCATTACCGATAACACGGTTGTATCGGCTCTCGAATCGGTCATCATCGTATCTGAAGAGAATAAGATCCCATTATTTGTCGGAGAATTGGATTCAGTCGAGCGGGGCGGATTTGCCGCCTACGGGTTTGAATACCATGATATTGGCTATCAAGCCGGGGAAATGGCCGCCAATATTTTGAAGGAAGGAAAAGAGCCGAAAGACATTGCGGTCCAATATCCGGAAACCATTAAACTGGTCATTAATGAAGATGCCGCCAAAAAAATGGGAGTGGAAATAAAAGAAGAATGGAAAAATACCGCTGACATCCAGTAAATGCGTAATAGTTAAAGAGGTAACGATGATTTAGATATTTAGCAACTGAATCCAGATTGAAAGGGAGAGATGTATGTCAGGTGCGATTTTTAATTCTGTAGAAGCAGGCATGATTTATGCGTTAATGGCACTAGGTGTCTACTTGTCCTTTCGGATATTGGACTTTCCGGACTTGACGGTTGACGGCAGCTTTGTGACTGGAGCCTCTACTGCCGCTATCATGATTTTAAATGGTTTTTCGCCGTTGTTGGCCACATTATCGGCCATATTGGCAGGATTCCTAGCCGGGGTGCTGACCGGGGTCCTGCATGCTAAAGGGAAGATCAATCCTTTGTTGTCAGGCATTTTGATGATGATCGCCCTCTATTCCATTAATTTGAGGATTATGGGAAAGTCTAATATTCCATTATTGTCCGAGGATACATTGATGACAAAAATCCGTGAGTTCTGGACATCATCCGGCCTTCAGGATGTGATGGCCGCCACTCTGTCATCGATTGGATTGGAAGGAGTACTGCCTGCTGGATGGGGCATTTTGCTTGCCATGACACTGGTGACGTTCACCATCAAATTTTTGATCGATTCCTTCTTGAAAACGGAAGTCGGGCTTGCTGTCAGGGCGACAGGTGATAATGAAGGGATGATCAGAAGTTTTTCTGCCAATACGAGCAATATGAAAATACTAGGCCTTGGCATTTCGAATGCTTTGGTTGCCTTGTCCGGGGCTCTCATTGCCCAATATAACGGTTTCAGTGATGTCGGCATGGGAATCGGTATGATTGTGATCGGGTTGGCATCAGTGATTATAGGGGAGGCTGTGTTCGGCAGCAAAACGGTTATTCGGGCCACTCTTGCAGTCATCGGAGGAGCTGTGATTTACCGGATTGTTGTGACATTGGCGATGCAAGCCAAGTTCTTGGATACGGGCGATATGAAATTAATTACAGCATTAATCGTCATTGTAGCTTTAATTCTGCCTACATTCATTGATAAGTGGAAAGCGAAGCAACGGAAAAAGAAGCGGCTTCTGGAGCTCGACGTGTCACAAGGGAAAACAGGAGGAGAAGCGATTGCTGTTATTAAAACAGATTTATAAGGTTTTCAATGAAGGGACACCTGATGAAAAGATGGCGCTTTCAGATGTACATTTGTCATTAAAAAAAGGTGACTTTGTAACTGTTATCGGAAGCAATGGGGCTGGTAAATCGACAATCATGAATATGATTTCCGGCAAACTTCAGCCTGATTTAGGCACTGTACTGATTGACGGCAAAGATGTGAACGGGCTGTCTGAACACAAAAGAGCGGTTGATATTGGCCGTGTATTCCAGGATCCGATGGCGGGTACTGCACCAACGATGACGATTGAAGAAAATCTGGCTATAGCCTACAATCGGACCCATAAAAGAGGGTTGCGATTTGGTGTCACTAAGAAACGAAGGGATTTTTTCAGGGAGAAACTGGAGACTTTGCATCTCGGGCTTGAGGATCGTCTGAACGCAAAGGTTGGGTTACTATCCGGTGGCGAGAGACAGGCGTTGTCATTACTGATGGCCACATTCACTGAGCCAAAAATACTGCTGTTGGATGAACATACGGCAGCGCTTGATCCTTCGCGTGCTGAATTAATTACGGGCTTGACGAAGGAAATCGTCTCTCAATATGATCTCACCACGCTTATGGTCACTCATAATATGCAACAGGCACTTGATCTTGGCAATAAGCTGATCATGATGGACAAAGGGCAGATCATTTTCCGGAGCAGCGAGGAAGAAAAGTATGGCTTGACCGTAGAAAAGCTGATGGAAGAATTCCAGAGAATCCGGGGGACACAGATGACCAACGATAAAGCGGTGCTCGTATAAAACGGAGAGTAGGATGAGTCGGGTCATAAATGAAGGAGCATCATGCGGGTAATAGGATATGTAAAAAGGGGTTTGGAATGAATTGTTCCAAACCCCTTTTGGTCAACTATCTTCATATACTACAAGGAGGCGTTCGGCCATCTATTTCCTGCAGCCGTTTCTGGTGTTTTCACTGCAGCGTGCAATGATTCTTTCCGGACGACGACCGTATTCGCAACCATATCATGGATTCCTTTCTTTTTGTCGGTGAAAGCAACGACTAAATAAATCAGACCGGAAGTAAAACTGCTGAGAATATAGGAAATGATAAACCTGAGCGCAGATTTGCTGAAATCAAGCCTGTTGCCATTTTCATCGGTCACAATAAGTCCCATCATTTTCTTGCCTAGGGTTGCTTGATGTTTTGAGCTGGTCATGAGAACGATGTATGCTCCTGAAGCTAAGATAGATATACCCCATAAAAATAAAGGCATCAATATGGCGAAAATACTTGAATCATCGAAGAATAAGAAAGGGGAAAACAAAAGTAATAGTAAAATGAATCCTAAAACGATGACTACCGTGTCGATTAAGTAAGCGGCCAAACGTGGCCAAAAACCTGCATACTCCAAAATATGATTCCTCCTTCATGGATTGTTTCTCTAGTGAACTATACCGATTTTAATAGGTATTGCACACCATTATGTTACAATTATAACAATTCAAGGATAAAACAATATAGTTCATGTGTAATGTTTTTCTAAAAGGCTCTTTCATAAGGGGTGCTGCTTTCCATAATAGAAAGGATATATTACTTTTTATAGTACATTCCACTAGAGAGCGGGTTAATGGATTAAGAAGTCTATTACATATACTAGTTCGAAGGAGGAATATATGGAATTTCGAGGACCGAGCGTTTATGAACAGGGAGATTTTTTTTCGAATTATATGAAAAGAAGAGGTAGAAGGGATAGTCCTAATAACGCTATTGAAGCGCCTATTATTTATGAACTAATAAACGACTTTCAAAATAAAGATATATTAGATCTAGGTTGCGGTGACGCTTCCTTTGGTAAAGATTTATTAAAACTAGGTGCATCAGCTTACACTGGGATAGAAGGTTCTGAACAGATGGTGGAAGCTGCAAAGAAGAATCTTTCAGGTACTAATGGAAGCGTGCATCATTATACAATGGAATCATATCATTACTCGAAAGAAAAGTATGACATTGTAACATCAAGATTTGCTATACATTATGTATTTGATATTCACCATCTGTTTCAACACGTATATGGTTCTTTAAAGGACGGAGGAAAGTTTGTTTTCAGCGTTCAACACCCTGTTACCACAGCTTCTTTTAATAGTAAAAAAACAGGTGATAGACGTGAAAATTGGATTGTGGATGACTATTTTCATGATGGGGAAAGAAAAGAACCTTGGATTGAAGAGATCGTGATAAAATATCACCGAACAGTTGAACAATATTTTAGAGCTTTAATCAGTTCTGGATTTTCAGTGACTGATTTACGAGAAGGTAAACCTGTGCGCGAGAACTTTACCGACGATAAAGAATATAAAAGAAGGCTCAGAATTCCAGTTGTACTGGCGTTCTCTTGTATAAAAAAAGGATGAACCATTAATAGGATATCAAATGCAGTCTTTTGACATTATATCTCTCGTAAAAATTTCACCATGGTCCTATTTGAATTTTGGCAGGCACTGAGTATCATCTGATTTATCTGCTCCTTTTCCACCGTCTTCTTGTTATGCTGAAGAAAGTTAAACTAAAGGTAATTATCCGAATACATAGTCGCTACTCCTTGAAACCCATCCATGCAGCTCTCTAATTGTTTATGATAGTTAATGAGTTTTGGAGATGGTAGAAGCCCTTTTTACAAAGCGAAAGGCCTTTTCAAAAAAACCCTAAAAGCTCGTAGGCTCGAACTTTTAGGGGGCAGTTCAAAGACGACCATTTTAGTCTTCTTTATTCATTCTCAGACTCTTCAGGTACTTTTTCTTTTAATGGTTCTATCAGTACCTGGTCAATCCTATTGCGGTCGAGGTCCACAACCTCGAAACGATAGCCCATACAGTTGACGCAGCTGCCTCGTTTCGGCAGATCGCCGAGCAAGTATATTAATAGGCCGGCCACTGTATGGAAGGCTGAATCATCTTCTCCAGGGAATGAACCATCCAGGTTGAGAGCCCGTTTTAAATCTTCGATATGGAGCAGGCCATCAGCAAGGTAACTGCCATCATGGCGCATGACCAGCTCTGGTTCATCTTCTTCGACCGGTATTTCGCCGACAATGGCTTCAAGGATGTCGAATAAGGTGATGAGCCCGAGGAAGCCGCCATATTCATCAAGCACAAATGCAAGGGAGCTGCCGTTTTTTTGCATCATCTGTAGCACTCTGCTTGCATCCACCTGCTTCGGTAAAACGAGCGGCTGTTTTATATGTTCAGTCAACTGGTTTGTGTCGGAGAGCGGCAGCTTAATTAATAGATCCCGAACATCAATGTACCCGAGATATTCATCAAGGCTACCCATACCTACAGGCAACTTGTTGTGTTTGGATTTGGTGATTGTCCTAGTGATCTCTTCTAGCGAATCCTCAAGGTCAATCCATTCAAGTGTTGTCCGAGGCTGCATAAGCTCATAGGCGAATTGGTCATGGAAGGCGAAAACCCTTTCCACCTGCAGCACTTCAGCATCGTCGAACATCCCTTCCTGCATCCCTTTCGATAGCAGATGTTTCACTTCATATTGGGCCTCTTCACTGGACCGCTGTTCTTTTAAGCCTAGGTAGCGGAACAGGAAAATGGTCGACTTGGATAAGATCCAGATGAAAGGTCGCATGATCTTCGAAAAGCTGTTCATCATTGAAATGACCAGCATCGTTATTCTCTCAGGAGCCACAAGAGCAATACGTTTCGGTACAAGTTCGCCAACAACCAAAGAGAGATAGGTGATCAGGGTAACGACCAGTGCATAGCTGATACCCTGAGCAATGTCTGGGTTGATGCCCCAAGAAATCATGATTAAGGCAATTGGGCTCGATAGCCGCGCCCCCCCAAAGGCTCCGTTGATGACGCCGATTAAAGTGATACCGACCTGGATGGTCGATAGGATTTCGGTAGGATCTTTTAAAAAATGCAGTGCTAAAGCAGCTTTTTTCTTCCCTTTTTTCACTTCAAATTCAAGTTTAGAAGGATTGGATGACAACAAAGCCAATTCGGTCATCGCGAATATGCCATTGCATACAATTAGAATAAATACAATTAGTAAATCAATTAACCAAGCAGAATCCAACTTTATTCACCTTCGAAAATGTAGTTTTTTTTATTATACTAGAATTTTTTTAATCTTTCTTCAAGTGATTGTAGACATTTCGGGAAAATTGCAGCCTCTGTTCGAAGTTAATAGTTATGCAGACAAAAAGTGAACCATTTGTGGCTGTCTACTGCCAGCGGGATCTGTGAAGTGCTGGGCATTCTGACGGCTGCCTTTTCGTTTTAATGTTCTCAATGTTTCTGACGCCGGCAAATTCCCTATTCACTGGCAATCCTTTATGCATACTATATAGAAAATGCTGTTTTGAGGGGGAGATCCTATAAGGGGTGATTCCTCCTTTGGGATTAAAGATTGGTGATTTCAATGATACAATGAAAAGACAGCATACAGTAAAGAAGGTGCCTCTAGTGAGACAAGCATTTGTATTGAGTGATATCCATGGTCATTTCCCGTACTTTACGGAAATACTCAAGCAGTGGGACGGGGAGATGGAGTTGGTCATTATAGGGGATATGATCGATCGTGGTCCAGATTCACTGAAGGTCGTCGGAAAAGTGATGGAGATGAAGGAGAAATATGGTGAACTGGTCACTGTTTTAAGGGGCAATCATGAGGATATGTTTTTGGATTTTTTGGACAACCCAGCCGAAAAGACTCGGATATATTTGAAGAACGGCGGAGGTAAGACCATAGATGATTTTTTGTGTGAAGAAGGTAACGGGGATTGGAGCGCAGAGGAAGTGGCTGCAGCCATTTTGGAAAAAAGAAGCAAGGAAGTGGAATTCCTGAAAGGGTTAGAGTATTATTATGAGTTTGGTGATGTGCTGTTCGTACATGCCGGAGTCGATCTGGCCAAACCTGATTGGAGAGATACGGAAAAACGTGATTTTTTATGGATAAGAGGGGCATGGGATCATCCAAACAAAACAGGAAAGATACTGGTCTATGGGCACACTCCGACACCGCTCGTGCATAAGGAAGAAAGGTATGATATCTGGATCAGTGAGGATCGCTCGTTCATCAACATAGATGGGGGTGCGGTGTTTGGAGGGCAGTTGAATGCCATCATCATCGGAAGCGATGGTAAGTTGATTGAAACATTTTATGTTCGCAAATGATTGGTTGTACGCCTTTGCAGAAGGCGTCTTTTTTATGGTTTTAATGAGAGGTTGATCTATTTACTGATTTCTTGAACAATTACATATATTTTACGAAAATTTAGCAATGAAGAAAGGACTTTTTGCCATAATAGAGAAATAGATATTATAGAAACCTATGTTAAGAAACTTCACATTGTACTGCTTGATTATCATTTATCATTTTTAAATCACTCAACAATTTCCCTCTCACTAAATTATCATGCTATATAGAATAAAATCATTTACTGAGTCATTCGGACAAATATTTATAAAAAGCTGGCTTATTCCTAATTGTGTTGTAATTGTGTTTTCATGATCTAAAACAAATGGTAATTTTCAAAGAATGTTAAATATTATTTCATTATAATAATAAAAATATGAAATATAGTGAATACAAGGGCAGGTAATAGAATGCTGAAGACACTACATGCCATTTGCTTGAATACCTTCCTTATACATCAAGTTTTCGGCAGTATATTACCTTGTCCCGCAACAAAAAGACTACCCTTATTTCCGGTAATGATCTCCGATCAACCCCGCTAAGTAGTAAGAAGTTTCAAATGCAGTGGCTTAAGCATGATGGCTAGTGTCCTGGGATTAACTGATCACTCCCTATTCACCGGTTTTTCACCCCGCAAAATAAAACTTCCGAAAGGGAAAGCTTTTGAACCTCTCTGAAAAGATTCACCATTATGTCCTGTTACAAATGCAGAAAACAAATGGAAATCGCGATTCAATGATTTCAATAAGAATCACTTTAAACTAAAAATGAAATCCGTTTATTCCAAAATAAAACGGGCTCTATACGAAGGAGTTGTGTCTATGCCAGAAGAAAAGGATGATTTCTCTTTAGCGAAATATCTATTTCATCAAGGGAAAAACTATCAAGCTTATGAGTATTTCGGTGCTCACCCGATGAGCAGTGAAGGAAAAGATGGATTTATTTTCCGTGTCTGGGCCCCAAATGCTGTCATGGTTTCAGTAGTAGGGGAATTCAACGACTGGGATCATCAGGCGCACCAGATGAAAAAGAAAACAGATCAAGGCATTTGGGAGTTGTTCATTGACGGAATCGAGGATCATTCGCTTTATAAATATGCTGTCACCACTAAATCAGGGAGCATCTTGTTCAAGTCGGATCCTTATGCATTCCATGGGGAAACGCAGGAGCGGACAGCTTCCTACACATATAAGTTTGAAGGGAAGTTCACTTGGGGCGATCAGGAATGGCAGAGCTACAAAAAAGGACTGAACATATACGAAAGTCCTTTTAACATATATGAGGTTCATCTGGGTTCATGGAAGAAAACAGAGGACGGAAAATATATGAATTATCGTGCTTTAGCAGACGAACTCATCCCTTATGTGAAGAAAATGGGATATACACATATTGAGTTCATGCCGCTGGCCGAGTATCCGTATGATGGTTCCTGGGGTTATCAGATCTGCAGCTACTATAGTCTCACATCCCGCTTTGGGAAACCGGAAGATTTCATGTATCTGGTGAACTTGGCTCATGAGCACGGCATCGGTGTGATAATGGATTGGGTGCCTGCTCATTTTCCGAAAGATGCCCATGGATTATATGAGTTTGACGGAGAACCTCTCTATGAGTATACTGATCCGTTAAAACAAGAACATAAAGAATGGGGAACGAGGATTTTTGATTTCGGTAAAAATGAAGTTCGCTCATTTTTGATTTCTAACGCCATCTTCTGGATGGAAAAGTTTCATATAGATGGAATCAGGGTCGATGCTGTCGCTTCAATGCTCTACCTTGATTATGGAAAAAATGATGGAGAATGGCGAGCAAACAAGTATGGGGGCAATAAAAATCTGGAAGCCGTCGAATTTTTGCAGATCTTGAACCATACGGTTCTGACCCGATTCCCGAATAATTTGATGATTGCCGAAGAGTCCACAGCTTGGCCGGGTGTAACATTACCGCCTTCATGTGATGGATTAGGTTTCAATTTCAAATGGAATATGGGCTGGATGAATGATGCTCTGTCTTATATTCAGATCGATCCGATCGGCAGACAACATAATCACCATAAATTGACGTTTCCGATCATGTATGCTTGCGATGAGAACTTCATCTTACCGATATCGCATGATGAGGTTGTCCACGGAAAGCGGTCATTATTGGATAAAATGCCGGGTGAGTATAATGACAAATTTGCAGGTGTACGGGGATTCATCCTGTATATGCTTTGCCACCCTGGAAAGAAATTGATGTTCATGGGGGCGGAAATAGGGCAATTCGTCGAATGGAATTACGCCGAAGAGCTTGAATGGTTCTTGTTGAAATACGATGCCCATAAAAAATTGCAAACTTTCGTCAGCCATGCCAACCAATTCTACCTTGAACAGAAGCCGCTTTGGGAACTGGACACATCGTGGGATGGATTTAGATGGATCTGCCATAGCGAAAACACCAAAAACATTGTGTCCTTCCGCCGGATAGACCGTTCAGGAAACGAATTGGTGATTGTTGTCAATTTTGCTTCCGTCACATGGGATAACTATTATATCGGTGTACCGGAAGAAGGCAGCTATAAGGAAATTTTCAATACCGACTTAAAAAAGTATGGAGGTTCAGGTGTGAGGAACCGGAAACTTCTAAAGACAAAGGTCGGGCATATGCATGGATATGAGCAATACATTTCCTTACAACTGCCTCCGCTAGGGGCAATTGTTCTACGGCACCAAGAAAATCCAAAAATAAAGATCTAGCATAAATATTGAGGGGGAACTTGTTATGTATCGTAAGAAAAAATGTGTAGCTATGCTATTGGCGGGCGGCCAAGGAAGCAGATTGCATGCACTGACAAAACAAATAGCAAAACCGGCCGTACATTTCGGGGGAAAATACCGGATTATCGATTTTACACTATCAAACTGTGTCAATTCCGGTATCGATACAGTGGGTGTCCTCACTCAATACCAGCCTTTAGAACTGAATGATTATATTGATAACGGCGAACCATGGGATCTTGACAGAACACATGGAGGGGTACATATCCTTCCTCCATATCAGGGCGTTGAAGGCGGAGATTGGTATAAAGGAACAGCCAATGCGATTTATCAAAATATGAATTTCATAGACCGTTATGAGCCAGAATATGTACTTGTGCTCTCCGGGGACCATATATACAAAATGGACTATAGCAAAATGCTCGATTTCCATATCGAAAAGAATGCAGACTGTACGATTGCAGTGCTTTCGGTTCCGATGGAAGAGGCGAGCCGTTTCGGCATCATGAACAGTGATCAAGATGGACGGATTTTGGAATTTGAGGAAAAACCTGCAGCTCCGAAAAGCAATCAAGCATCAATGGGGGTATATATTTTCAATAAAGATGCATTATTCCGTTATTTGAAAGCAGACGAAGCGGATCCGCAATCTGTCAATGATTTCGGCAAGAATGTGATACCTGCTATGCTTAAGGGCGGAGAAAACCTCTATGCTTATCAGTTTGACGGATACTGGAAGGACGTGGGTACGCTGCAATCCTTATGGGAAGCCAATATGGACCTTTTAGGAGAAAACCCTGAGCTGGATCTTAATGACCATAAGTGGAAAATCAGTTACCGTCATTTCCCGGCAAACCCTCATTACATTGGTAAAGAAGCCAATGTCCAAAACAGTCTGATTGCAGAAGGGTGTGAAATTGAAGGTACCGTCATCAATTCCGTATTATTCAGCGGTATCACCGTCAAAAAAGGAGCAGTAATCAAAGACAGCGTAATTATGAGCAACACAATCGTTAAAGAAGATGCTTTGATCGAGTACAGCATTATTGATGTTGGCTGCTCAATTGGCGAACGCGCAATCATCGGCCACGAAAGAACTGAGAACAGTGAGCTTGCTGTTTTAGGAACGAGAGTGCGAGTAGAAGAAGGTGCAACAGTGCAATCAGGGAAAATCATAGATAAGGACACGGTCATCGAAAAGCAAGGCAAACCGTCCTTTGTTGAGAAAAGCAATATTGAAACTGTGCTTGTGAATAAAGGTGCAAATGTCCAGCATTTGAGCGATAAAGCAAGGATCGTAGAATTCAAAGGAAGAGAGGCCGTAAAATGAGCGCACTGGGTATCGTATTTTCAAATATTAGGGAAAAACTTGTGCCGGAAATCACGAAACATAGGATTATGGCTTCTGTCCCATTCGGAGGAAGATATCGTCTGATCGACTTCGTACTATCCAACATGACGAATTCAGGCATTACGAAAATCGGCATCATCACACGCCGTAACTACCAGAATTTCATGGATCATATTGGTACAGGGAAGGCGTGGGACCTGGCCAGAAGACGCGGAGGAATCCGTCTCCTTCAACCATACGGAGAAGATATCCAGAATGGGGAAACAGAAAACCGTCTTGAAACTTTACGTGGAATTCTTCATTATCTCGAAAATGCAGATGAAGAGTATGTCATTATTACTGACAGCGAAGTGGTATGCACCATCTCATACACAGAAATGCTTGAGGCCCATAAGGAAAGCGGTGCCGATGTAACGGTATTATACAAAAAGCACGAAAAGGAAGAAAAATGGAATTCAAAAAGGATCGGCTTTACATTAGACCAAAGCAACCGTGTAAAGGAAATCAGGGAATCCGATGAAAACGAAAAGAACGAAGCTCTTTATTTGGGAACGCTGATCATTAAACGCGAATACCTAATTAAACAAATCCTTGCCGCTCCGAAAAAAGGCTATAACCGCTTGTTCGATTTCTGGAAGGACCATATGGACGAAATCAATATTGTAGGATATGAGTTTACAGAGTTCGCTACCTTCATAGATTCCTTGAAAAGCTATATGAACAGCAATCTTCAGTTGTTGGATGGTGGTGTCCGGGAGGAACTGTTCGGCAAACCGTATCAGCCGGTATACACGAGCGTGAATGATTCGCCTGCTACTATTTATGGTCCAGACGCAGAAGTAGAAAATTCTATCATTGCTGACGGATGCGTCATTAACGGCAAGGTCAAAAACTCGGTCATTTTCCGGGGAGTGAAAGTGGAAAAGAATGCGGAAGTCACTAATAGTATCGTCATGCAGGATAGTATGATCGGCAAGCATGCCTCCTTAAACCACATCGTGATGGACAGAAAAGTCGTAATTGGCGATCAACGCACTTTGTGCGGTCATGAAACTCATCCGTTCTTCATTGAGAAAGGCAGTATGATCTAAATAACCTAGGAGAAATCATTCAAGCCGGGGATTGTTCAGGCAATCTCCGGCTAACTCTCAATAAGGAAGTGAACATAATGGCAAAAAGAGCGACAACCAAACAAGCAGAAGCAACAGTCACTGAGGCAGCAACAATCAATGCCGAACTCATCTCCACACCTACTGATGGGAGGGAAGTGAAAGTGAAGGGCAAGAAGAAGGCCCAAGCGAAAAAAAAGGCTGTGAAAAAAACGAACGCAAAAAAACAGGATAGAAAAGGGAAATCAGGCGCAAAAAAAAATAAAAAAGCGGAAGCTAAGAAGGCGATCACCGAAACAAAACCAGAATTGGTCGTATCGGAACTCATTGAAAAATCAGTGGAAACAGAAGGAATAAAACCCGATTCAAGCATGTTGATGGCGGATGAAGTACAAACCAAGCAGGAACCGGCACACAAGATTAAAGTTCTGATTGCCGCTTCCGAGAGTATGCCTTTCATCACTACCGGCGGTTTGGGCGAAGTGACAGGGTCGTTGCCAAAAGCGATCATGAAAGAGAACCCTGAGCAGTTCGATGTTCGCGTCATACTTCCTTTATATGAAAGTATATCCCAGTCAGACCGTGAGCAAATGGAATTTCTCGGGCATTTTGAAGTAGGGCTTGCTTGGAGGAGACAATATTGCGGTGTATTCAGGACAGTGAGGAATGGCGTCACTTATTATTTCATCGATAATGAATATTACTTCAAACGTTTCAACCCGTATGGATACATGGACGATGGTGAAAGGTTCGCGTTCTTCAGCAAAGCCGTACTCGACAGCCAGCATCTATTGGGCTTCCATCCTGATATTATCCATTGTCATGATTGGCAAACAGCTTTGATTCCTGTTTATATGCACCATGTATACCACCATATCCATGCTAAAACGGTATTCACAATCCATAACATAGAATACCAGGGACAAATGGGCTTCGAAATCATCGGTGACTTACTGGGCTTGCCTGCAGAAACAAAATCAAGCCTTGAATACAAAGGGTGTGTAAACCTGATGAAAGCAGCCATTGAGTGTGCCCATCAGGTAAATACAGTAAGCCCGACATATGCCCAGGAATTGAAAGATGATTATTATGCCAAAGGCTTGGCGGCAATCATACATAGAAATGACTGGAAAATCCGCGGAATCATCAATGGAATCGATACAGAAAGCTATAATCCAGCTACCGATGGATCTCTGTTTGTAAATTACGATGTCGATTCGCTCGATAAGAAAAAACAGAATAAGAGGGAATTGCAGCAATTAGTCAATCTGCCAGTCAATGAAGAGGTTCCTGTGATTGCAATCGTGAGCCGTCTAGTCAGTCATAAAGGAATGGACCTAGTGGCGGGGATGATGGAACGTTTATTGAACGAGAATGTCCAGGTAGTGGTGCTTGGTATCGGTGAACGGAAATACGAAGATTATTTCAATTGGCTGCAATGGCATTACCAAGGTAAAGTGACATCGATGCAATGCTTCAACCATGACCTTGCCAGAAAAGTATATGCTGGAGCGGACTTCCTGTTGATGCCATCTAAGAGCGAACCATGCGGATTGGCGCAAATGATCGCTTGCCGTTACGGAACTGTGCCGATTGTCCGTTCAACAGGCGGATTGCAGGATACGGTACAAGATTGTTCGGCAGGAGAAGGAAACGGCTTTGGGTTCGAAGGCTATACGGCAGACGGACTATTGGATGCTGTCCATAGGGGCTTGCATGTGTACTGGAACCGTGAAGGGTGGAATGAACTGGTGAAATGGATCATGAAAATCGATTTCAGTTGGGAACATTCTTCAAAAGAATACGAAAGCCTTTATAAGGAATTATGCCCAGAGCTTAAGGCGACTTTAATCTGAACCATTAGGCAGCATGAGTGGCACAACGATTAGGAGGGGTTTCGTGAAAGTGGAATTGTCAAAGCAAGAGATCAAGGAATCATTCAGGAAAAAATTATCCCGCCATTACGGAGTAAATGTCGATGAAGCAACAAAATCTCAAATGTATAAGACATGCGCCCGGACTGTCCTTGAAGTTTTGCAAGAAAAAAGAACCAATTTCTATCATAAGACGAGGGCCGAAAAGAAGAAAAAAGTATATTATTTAAGTATGGAATTTCTGGTGGGACGTTCCCTGAAGAATAATCTTCACAATTTAGGGCTTGAAGGCTCATTTAGGGAAGTTCTCGATGAATGGGGTTATTCGCTTGAAGAATTGTATGAAGAGGAGCCTGATGCCGGACTCGGAAACGGGGGCCTCGGCCGACTTGCTTCTTGTTTCATGGATTCGCTTGCGACCCTGCAATATCCTGCGATGGGCTTTTCCATTTGTTATGAATATGGCCTTTTCAAACAGAAAATAGTCGATGGCTGGCAAACAGAATTGCCAGATGTTTGGCTGCCGGGCGGAGATGTCTGGCTGAAGAAGAGGAACGATCTGTCTTATCAGGTCAGGTTTGGCGGGAATCTGGAGGAAGTATGGACCGACAACGGACTGGAGATCAGGCACCACAATTACGATGAAGTGGAGGCCGTTCCTTTTGATATGATGATCTCAGGTGCTGACTCCGATGCCGTCTCCGTATTAAGGCTGTGGAAAGCGAATGATATCAAAAACTTTGATATGAGCTCATTCAGTGCTGGGAATTATTATCAAGCCATGAAAGAACATACGAGTGCTGATTTGATCAATAAAGTATTGTATCCATCCGATAATCATTGGGAAGGAAAGTCACTTCGGATCAAGCAGCAATACTTCTTGGTGTCAGCAACCGTCCAAAATATTCTGAGCGACCACCTGCAGGATTACGGCACGCTGGACAACCTTAGCGAGAAAGTCGCCATCCATATTAATGACACGCATCCGGCCTTGTGTATACCCGAATTGATGCGATTATTGATGGATGAGCATCATTATAGTTGGGACGATGCATTCAGGATCGTAACGGGGACGGTTACCTATACCAACCATACGGTTCTTGCAGAAGCATTGGAAAAATGGCCCGTTGAATTGATAAAAGGTCAGTTGCCTCGTGTATTCAATATTATAGAAGAGTTGGATAGACGTTTCTGTCATCAGGTTTTTGAACAGTACCCGACACTGCGTGAAAGGATTCAGCGGCTGCAGGTCATCAGCGGCGGTGAAGTGCGCATGGCGAATTTGAGCATACTTGCCTCCTCAAAGGTTAACGGTGTCTCAAAGCTTCATTCAGATATATTGAAGGATCAGGTGTTCCATGACTTTTATCAGCTGACGCCTGAAAAATTCACCAACGTGACGAATGGTATTGCCCATCGACGTTGGCTCTGCCAATCTAATCCGGGCTTGACGGAATTGTTGAGAGAGTGCATTGGTGACGAGTTTATAAAAGATGCCTCTAGGCTTGGCGATTTCCGGAAGTTCGAGAAAGATCAATCGGTATTAGACCGTTTGGGGGAAATCAAATTCCGGAACAAAATAGCCTTTTCCAATCTCATGATGGAAAAGGGTGTACATATCGACCCGAGTTCGATGTTTGTTGTTCAGGCCAAGAGGCTGCATGAATATAAACGGCAATTGTTGAATGCGTTGAGGGTCATCTCTTTATATCTTGATCTGAAAGATAATCCGAATCTCGATATCGTTCCTCAGACATTCCTGTTTGCTGCAAAAGCAGCTCCAGGATACTTGGCGGCCAAAGAGGTCATCCGGCTGATTTGTCATCTGAGTGCAGAAATTGAAAAAGACCCGGTCATTCGTGAGAAAATAAGGGTTGTGTTCCTTGAGAACTATTGTGTGACGATGGCAGAACATCTTATGCCGGCAACAGAGGTGAGTGAACAAATTTCTTTGGCCGGCAAAGAAGCAAGCGGCACAGGGAACATGAAAATGATGATCAACGGGGCGCTTACGATCGGTACAATGGATGGAGCGAATGTTGAAATCTGTGAAGCGGTAGGCAGGGATAACATCTTCATTTTCGGTATGGAAGCATTTGAAGTGGAACAGAAGATGAAAGAAGGATATACAGCATCCTGGTTCTATCATACTAATGATAAGATACGCCGAGTCATTGACCAGCTGAGGATCGGCTTCAATGGGGAGTCCTTCGATTCCATCTACCGCTACTTGCTTGTCGGCGATTACGGAATCGGTGACCCATATATGTGTCTGGCCGATTTCGATGATTACCTGAGGGTACACAAACAATTGATGGATACGTATGGTGATAAAGGTAAGTGGAACAGGATGTCCCTTCATAATATTGCAGGGGCAGAGCGTTTCGCGGCTGACCGAAGCATAGAAGAGTATGCCCACAATATTTGGCATCTTCAAAAAATGAAATAGGCCAGGAGGGATGATTTCTTGGAATGCAAGATTGCCTGCCGTTATCCGCAGGGGAACTTCCGTAACCCTTCGGGAGCAATCCCGGATGGGGCTATAGTCGATTTCGAAATTGAATTGCCAAGGATTTACGGGCATAACAGCGTCTCGCTCGTATGGATCAATGATGAAAACGGCCAATATGATTATATAAAGATGGATTGGAAGGGAATCGTTGGAGGCCGGGATATTTATGAAGTTTCCAAGAAAGTCGAGAAACCAGGGATTTATTGGTATTACTTTCAATTACAGAGACTAGATAAAGTGATGTTTGTCGGGAAGGGAGAAGACGGACCCATCATGATGGATCCAGAGCCCCCTTCCTGGCAGGTTACGGTCTATGATCAACATTTCACCACACCGGATTGGATCAAGGGTGGCATCTATTACCATATTTTCGTCGACCGCTTTGCTCGTGACGGCGAGACGTTACCGAAGAAGAATGCAGTGCTCAGGGATGATTGGGGAGGCATACCTGTCTTTTCGCCTAATGAGAACGGAGAAATCTGCAACAATGATTTCTTTGGTGGCAACTTGAAGGGCATCATTAAAAAGCTTGACTACATACAGTCGCTCGGTGTGACGTGCCTGTATCTTAGCCCGGTGTTTGAAGCAGCATCAAACCACAAATACGACGTCGGCGATTATTCGCGGATCGACCAAATGTTCGGGGATGTTGCTGATTTCAGGCTATTGACGAAGGAGGCCCGTAAGCGGGGCATACGCGTTATTTTGGATGGGGTCTTCAATCATACCGGATCCGATAGCCTTTATTTCAATAAAAAAGGTACATATAACAGTATCGGGGCTTATCAATCGAAGGAGTCGGAATATTATCCATGGTTCCGCTTCACTGAATATCCCGATAAGTATGATTGCTGGTGGGGCATCAATACTCTGCCTGCAGTCAATGAGGAAACACCCAGTTTTATGGAATTTATCAACGGTCAGGAGGGCATAGCCGGCAAATGGCTCAAGGAGGGAGCATCCGGTTGGCGCTTGGATGTGGTTGATGAATTGCCGGATAAATTCTTGGAAGCCTTCAGGAATTCTGTGAAAACAGTGGACAAAGAGGCCCTTATCATCGGTGAAGTCTGGGAAGACGCTTCTCATAAGGAAGCATATGGGAAACGCCGGCATTACTTCCAGGGACGTCAGTTGGACAGCGTCATGAATTATCCATTCATGAATGCGATCATTAACTTTGTACGCTATAAGGATGCCGCCAACCTTCATCGGGTCGTAACATCAATCATGCAAAATTATCCGATGTGTGTAATCCATTGCCTGATGAATATGATTGGTACTCATGATACGAAACGTGCATTGACGGCACTGGCGGGCAAGGAGTTGGGCAATGCCCCGAAAGGACAGTTGGCGGGTGTCCAAATGACGTTTAATGAGAGGAAGGAAGGCATCCTCCTGATGAAAATGGCATCCTTGCTTCAGATGACATTGCCGGGAGTCCCCTGTATTTTTTACGGAGATGAAGCAGGCATGGAAGGTTACGGAGATCCGTTCAACCGCCGCTGTTACCCATGGGGTGAGCAGGACAGAGAGCTTTTGGACTGGTACCGTAAACTCGGCGCGATCCGAAAGCAACATGACGTATTTAAGGAAGGGCAGTACGCTACGATCCATGCCGATGGAAGTGTCTATCTGTTCCAGAGGTTTAATGAAGATGAAAAAATCATCATTGGCATCAACAGGTCGGATGAAGCATTTCTGATCGACCTGTCACAGCCATATATTGATCTATTGCAAGAGGAGATCATACAAAACACTTTTACGATTGAGCCGAACGGATACTGTCTGTTGGTTCAAGCCAACGTAGATCCGTTGCTTTTGTAGCTTGACAAGATTGAATGGGGGAAAAAGAATGTTCTATGAAAAACAATATGAAAAATGGATGAATTGCCCGGTGGTCGATGAAACTTCTAAGGCGGAGCTGGCGACTTTACTGGATAATGAGGCTGAAATCAAAAACAGATTCTCCTCCATGCTTGATTTCGGCACTGCCGGCCTGCGGGGTATAGCCGGAGTAGGCTTAAACAATATGAACATCTACACGGTGCGTTATGCGACTCAAGGCTTAAGCGACCTAATTTTGCATAACGGCAAGGAATCCGCAAAACGAGGGGTATGCATCGCCTATGATAGTCGTTTAACTTCTGAGGAATTCGCCTGGGAAGCAGCTCGGACATTGATCGCAAACGGAATCACAGTCCATTTGTTTGACGAACTGCGCCCGACACCGGAACTATCTTTTGCGATCAGGGAACTGGGTGCAATTGCCGGCATCAATATTACGGCCAGCCATAATCCAAAAGAATACAATGGATATAAAGTATACTGGGAGGATGGCGCACAATTGCCGCCGGAGCATGCCAAAGAAATATCTGAACGCATTGCCCAACTCGACATTTTCGATGATGTAAAAACTTGCTCCAAACAAGAAGCAGAAGAAAGCGGATTATTGAACATCATCGATAAGGAATTTGATGAGAAGTATATCGAAAAAGTGCTTGGTGAATCTGTCGGCCGGAAGTATGTAGAAGCAGCCGAAGATTTCCGGATGATCTATTCACCGATCCATGGAACAGGCTACCGTCTTGTGCCGGAAGTCTTGAATAGATTAGGGATTAAAAACCTGCTGACTGTCAAGGAACAAATGACACCGGACGGCAATTTCCCGACAGCGAAATCGCCGAACCCGGAGGAAATTGAAGCCCTTGAAATTGCAGTTGAAATGGCGAAAAAAGAAAATGTCGACCTAATTGTCGGTACAGACCCTGATGCCGACCGTGCCGGGGTCGTTGTCCGCAATAAAGCAGGGGAATACGTAAGTTTGACAGGCAACCAGATTGGTGTCCTTTTGTTGGATTATCTGATCCAATCACGCCGTGAAAGCGGAACATTGAAGGAAAATGCTGTCGTCATCAAAAGCATCGTCACAACGAATATGGCAAAAGTCATTGCTGAACAAAACGGGATTCATTCTATGGATGTGCTGACAGGCTTCAAATACATCGGCGAAAAGATCAAAGAATTTGAACGTACAGAAGAATTTTCTTTCTTGTTTGGATTTGAGGAAAGCAACGGTTATCTTGCAGGGACGTATGCCCGTGATAAAGACGCGATTGTCGCAACCATGCTGATAGCTGAAATGGCCAGCTACTACTACCTGAAAAATATGAGCCTGTACGAGGCATTGTTCGGATTATATGAAAAGTATGGTTATTTCCAGGAACACTGCGTATCCATTACGATTCCTGGCCTTCACGGAGTAGAGATGATCAAATCGATCATGGCTGGTTTGCGCGGTGACACGCCTGTAGAAATCGCCGGCATTCCGGTAAGTGCTGTGCGCGACTTTAAGAGCGGGGTTGTGAAAAACCTGAAATCACAGAAGGAGCAGGAGACAGGCTTGCCGAAAGCAGATGTTCTTTTCTATGATTTAGAGGATGGATCTTCTGTCATCGTCCGACCTTCCGGAACAGAACCGAAATTGAAAATATACATCATGACAAAAGGTGAAACTTTTGAAGAGGCAAGCAAGAAGAAAGAAGCTTTAATCACTTCCAGCAAGAAAATGATCAATAACTTCTCTTCGCAGACAGTCTAATAAGATGCCAAAAAGGGACTTTCCATTCGGAGAGCCCCTTTTTCTTGAACTTTTCATCACGAAAAGTTTTGAAGGTTTTGTTTTTGCTTCAGAGATTTATGTATAATGAAAGGGGAAGATACAAACAAAATATGCTAGAGAAGTAGTGTACAGGGGGAATACACAAATGCTTAAAAAGTTTGCTTCAGATGCGCTTGGATTGTCTGATGTCGGCACAATCATCGCTCCGGCCGATTTTGACAAAACAGATGCGGATGACTACGTATTGCATGAAGATGGGGAGAAAATTTATTTTTTGATCAAAACGAAAGCGGATGAATATTGTTTCACCAATCTGGCATTGATCCATGTGGATGGGGAAAACGCCGTTTCATCCAAACGTGTCCTAAAAAGATATTCGTATGCTCAATATAAGTTTTCGAATGTATTGCTAGAGACAGCAGGGAAAATCGACCTTGATGTTGAAATCAAATTCAATCTCGGGAACGCTGTATTTGATATCGACGTCAAGAAATCGCAAATTGACCAATTGATCGATTTGTATAAAGCATTGGTCTATATGGCTGAATTGGCACATGAAGATGAAATTCACATGTCTTATGCCAATAACAGCATCGAAAAGACCGTGCTAACGCTTCAGCAATCACGCATCGAGGAAAAAGGGCTAACTGACTCCTATAAGGAGATTACTGATTTCACGTTCCGATGGCTGACAGATGCCTATACCAAATACAACCGTAAGGATTACGGCGACGTGTTTGAAAAGTATATCAATAATTAAATAGCTTATCCAACAAGTAACCACCTTCTTTTTAAAGCGAAGGTGGTTTGCTTTAATGGAGAGATTCAAAGAAAGGGGAAACTTATGTCAAAAGTTCCGAAGCTTCCACTGACTGTTGAAGAAAAAGCTTGTCTGAGAAAAGCAAAATGGACACTGGCCGACATCCACCGCTTGGACTCCAGTCTGTTACAGGAGAAAGCGGGTATGTCTGGAAAGAGGGCAAAATATGTGAAAGCACTGGCTGAATTCCAGACTGTCCCATCCATAGGGCCCCGGCTCGCTGAAAAAATGATTCATTACCTGAATGTCTATTCTTTGGAAGACATGAAGGATCGAGATGGAGCGGCTCTTTTTGATACGCTGGAAAAGGAGATGGGCGTCTGGACAGATGGTTGTGTGGAGGATCAGATAAGATGTGTCATTAACTACGCAAATAATCCTGCCAGCAATAAGTCATGGCCGGATTTTACAGAGGAAAGGAAGCAGTACAGAAGCAAAAATGGATATCCGGCCGATAGGCCCATCAAGCCTTGGCATGAAGTGGAACAAGAAAAGAAAAAACAGTGATGGGCATTGCTGCCTGGTCACTGTTTTTTCGTGAAGAAATCAGATTGTTGCTTCCGCTTGGTGCTTTATACGAACCGCCAGAACTGTAGCCGGCAACGTAAAGACAGCCATGCCTAAAAATGCGAGCGCCGGAGTCATGTCGTATAAGTAGCCGCCGAATAGGGTTAAAACGGCGGTGCCCCAGCTGAGAGCAAGCGCGGAATAAAGCCCTTGCGCCTGCGGTATCTGCCCCTTTGGAAGATTTCGGGAGAGATAGAGGATGAAAGCATAATGTGCCACTCCAAAGGATAATGCATGCAACGTTTGTGATAGAACGAAAATCCATACATTTGGAAACAAATAGACGAGCAGCCAGCGAATCGTCGCCCCTGCACCTGCAAGAACCAGTAATGATTCCGGCTTCCATTTTCCGAACCATCCATCCGCTTTCGCAAAATAAATGATTTCGAAGAGCACCCCAATATTTATAATTGCACCGATATAATATTTCGACACACCCAAATCCTGCAAGTATATGTATCCATAATTATAGTAGGAGGCATGTGAGGCCTGCAGCAAAACGACAACAGCCAAAACGGTGAGAAATCCTCGGGTCTTGAACAGGCTTTTGATAGAGGGCTTGTCCCGATGACCGGAATGTTCCGGCTGTGCGAGAAGAATGTCCGGTGCGGGCATTCGCCCCAATAAAACCATCGCTGCCAGACAGATGATCATGAGCCATAATATGGCAGCATCGCCAAACGCGCCAGTCACCATGCTCAAAATAAAGACTGAAATGATAAAGCCCATTGATCCGTATGATCTGCTTTTACCGTAATGAAGCCCTCCATGTTGCACAAGCACTCCAGCTGTGCTATCTAGGGCAGGCATGAGGGAAGGATAAAACAGGTTGAACAGCAATGTGACAGCGAGCAAAGAAGGAAAGTTTCCGGCAGGGATATATAAAAGAACTGACGTAAAAGCCCCCAAAGTGAGCAGGTTGATGACACCTTTCGTGCTCCATATCCTAGATGCCAACGGGAAACCAAATAAAGTGGCTGCCCCCCTTGCAACAAGGCCAAGGCTCATAATTAAGCTTGCCTCGGCAACTGTAAGCCCCTTCGCTTCCACTAGCCATCCTGTCCAATAAGGAAGAAAAATTCCCCAAGTGAAAAAGAATGTAAAAAAGTTCAACGACATCCATCGTTGATTATTCATAGTAGCACCTCCGTCATTGCATAATAGCATGGCCGTTCACTATAATACTATGAGATATATCATATTTTTTCAGTTTTTTATGGGAGGGAGCAGCATGCGCATATTACCGGAGGAAATAAAACACAAATACTTAGGGCTTCATTCGATCGATGGCCTTTTCTCTTTTCCGATTAATGATTTTATCCAAATGCACTCCTTTGAACGGGAGGAATTTGTCATCCGAGAGGGGTCTTATCCCGAATATTTGTATTACCTGGTGGAGGGGAGAGCAAAGGTTTATCTGACACACCAGAACGGAAAGGTGTCGTTACTGCAGTTCATCCAACCCGGCACTTTCATCGGAGAGATGGAGCTTCTCAATGAGGCATACTACACAAAAGGTGTACAAACGACCGCAGAATCGGTCTGTTTTGCCATTCCTGTCAAAGCATGTAAGGATAAATTATTGAACGACCCCAAATTTTTGAGGTATTTATGCATCTTTCTGAGTGATAAAGCAACCAGAATGACATCGAAATATTCCCAAAGCAACGCTTATCCGCTTGACAATAGGCTAGCCGAGTTCATCCTGTTGTCGTCTGACCGCCTAGTGTATAAGGAGAAGCACACGGAGGCATGTGAATATCTGGGCGTATCCTATCGCCACTTATTGTTTGTGCTTTCACGTTTCTTAGAAGCCGGCTATATTGAAAAAAAAGGACGATCGTACATTGTAAAAAATGCCGAAAAATTGCAGGCATTGGCAGATAAAATACAATATGGAACAGACCGGGGCTAAAAGATGACTGCGTTTCAAAAACGCATCATCTTTTTTAGGGAGAGATAATCATATTATGTAAACAAGATATAACCTATTACTATTGCACTATGTGCTAAATGAACAATTAGAACACTGCGCATTATATTGGCTGCCAGGAGATAAGGAAAACGAACATTTTTTTGGAAAAATCCATCTGAAGACTGTTTGAAACGATAGATAATTTAATTAAAATAACACTATGTGCTAAATACACATTAATATCTATTTACACTCGCCCTATATATCTATCATACACATAATCATTACACGAACAGTTAACAAAGAAGGAGACGGATAGAATGGCCAATATGCAAATACATATCGCATCTGGTGATCGTCTCTAGCCAACAGAAAGGAGATACGACACTTTTTCTATTTCATGCAAAAAATTAGGCTCCTTGTCGCCAGGACTTTTTCCTTTACGACTATAGGAGCCTGTGCCTTTCTTATTTTTCACGATACGAGTAGAAGCATCAAAGCCCCATGTGCGACGGCTGTTAGTCATTTCTCCAATAGTTTTTGCTTTCTTCTTCATAGCTTTTGCCTTCTTTCCGTTAATAATAATCATAAAACAAGTAATTGGCCCGATATAGTTGATAGGTTGCTCCTCCTTTTGCTTTGTCGGAGATGGAGGGAGGCAATGGAATTGCTAAAGAGTTTTTTGATCAATCAGTAAACTTCTTATTTAGCAGGATTCCCAGCAAGAAAGAATAACATCTGCAAGACGGCCCGACAGACCGGATGATTCTCGATAGAAAAAACTTTTGATTTTGAGTAACCTTTCACTGGCGGAAAGTGATCATGCAAAACGTTAGTCTAACCTGTCTTTACTTACGCCTGTATTATAACATAAACGTTCCAAAATAAACCATATAACAACGGCTGCTACTTTAACGAGGTAATGACTATAATCAAAGCTAAAACATCATATAATTTCTTACTAGATGAATTACATCAGTTTTATAAAGAAAAACAAGGTGGTTACAGAAAAACCAGTGGTCCATTCTGGTATTTGAAATGACAGATACTTATGATAGTTTAAGGATATCAAAATTTAGTGTGTAAAATTATTGGGACTAACAATATAAGATATAAGTTTAAGGGAGAGAACGGGGGCTTTTATATGTCGAGTATTCAATTTTTAGCTTCATCTAGGCCATTTATAATGCCTGAAGAAATAGAGGATTACAATAATAATGGCCTATATGAATTAGATATGTGTTTCTCAGTGTATGAAACAGATAAATGGTGGCGTGACATTGTTAAACCCGTTTTATCAATGCCATATATTTATGAAGTTGGAGGTCTTGGTAATCATTATTTTTTCGTTTATTTAGAGAAATATATGGATATAGGCGATGTTATCGAACTTTATGAAATACCTGTTCAACAATGGTATGAAGAATATATACAGCGTGTTCGTAAAGTTCCAGAGCCAATCACAATCAACATTGGTAGTTACACATACCAAAATCAGTATGGAAACTTTCAGCTTAACCCTAAAAAATGGGTAGAAGAGCTGAGCCATCGAACATTATTAACTGAGCGTGGTGTAACAACAATTATAAAATATTGATGACTTTTAGGGAGTATAAATAATTTTGTGTAATTTGCAATTAGGCTAGGCATTTGGAGCAAAGGTTCACTACCACTTACAGTAACATCGCCACCAGAAGCCTCTAAAAAAGATCAATACTTCTCAATGTCTGTCAGGATTTCATTCGCTGTTGTCGTTTTGCCTTTATCGTAAGCCCACGTATGTGCATTATGGCAATATTGACAGCGCAGCATACATCCTTGGTTGTCTGTTTTAATTCTTCGTAGTGTTTCTTTATACATTAGTTCAAACGCTTCGATTTGATTGGTGTTTCTACCAGGTGCAATGCCCACTGCATCAGCGTATATATCATTGAACTGATCTGTCTCAGTTCTTCTGACGAAAAAATAGATTTCATTATTTTCTCTATTGTAGAAGTGAATGGCTGGCCAGCTAAAAGGACAAATCATTCAAAATCAGGAGGTCCATCATGAATTATAACCAAAATAAGAAGATTGCTCAAATTACTTCTAAAACCCTTATTATTGGTGTAGATATTGCAAAATTCAAACATGTAGCCAGAGCCCAAGACTTTAGAGGATTGGAATTTGGATCACCTTGTTACTTTGAAAATACGAAAGAAGGATTTGATCATTTCCTTGATTGGATTTCAAGCCTTATGCAAACTCAAGATATGCATCAAGTGATTGTGGGAATGGAGCCAACGGGTCATTATTGGTTTAATTTAGCTCATATTCTAAAAGAACGTGAGATCAAGTTCGTGGCAGTAAACCCTTTGCACGTCAAAAGAAGCAAGGAATTGGATGATAATTCAGGAATATAAGCAGTTAATGTAGAATTGATAAGTGTAAGTTTATTTTCTTTGAACGGAGATTGAGATAATGCCGATGACAGATGAGCAATTTGATAAATACCTCGATTATTGTTATGACCAACTAGAGACGAAGCAAGGTGAACTCTTGCAAAATTACGGAATTGGGAGTTTTGAAGAATATTGGTATAGTCAAGAAGATGGTATTTTGCAATTTAAATCAG